>JAJDEW010000122.1 GCA_029259595.1 Planctomycetota bacterium
TCACCATCTCCTCTTCCGCCTCCACTGGCGAACGCAACCGCCTGAAGATCGGTGCGGTTACGGCGGTTCCAGGGGCGCGATGCGCGATCCGAGTTCGGGGGGAGCCCGCGCGGACGCGTCCGGCGCCATCGGGGAGTCCGCGCGTGCGGGACAAGGCTTGCCTCAGGGACGAGGCTTCGGCGCCTCGTCGCGCCCCGGGTGGTCGGTCAAGCGCTTGCGCGTCGCGGGGTCGTTCGAGCCGTCGGCAGGGAGGATCCAGATGTCGTACTCGTCCGGGCCGTAGCCCGCGCAGCAGACGACGGCCTGGCCGTCGCTCGTCCAGGAAGGCTGCCAGAACTCCATCGGCTCGTCCGTCAGCTTCGCGAGCGCTCCGTCCGCGACGTCGATGACGAAGATGTCGAAGCTGTCGCCGTTGCTGCCGTGGAAGGCGATGCGTCTGCCGTCGGGGGACCAGGCGGGGCTCGAGTCGAAGCCTGGCTTCGACGTGAGGCGGCGCGCGCCGGAGCCGTCGGCGTTCATGAGGAAGATTTCGCCGTTGGGCTGCTCGCCGTGCGAGCCGGAGACGAGGCGGCTGAAGGCGATCCGTGTGCCGTCGGGAGACCAGCACGGGAGCTCTTCGTAGGCCTCGTTGAACGTCAGGCGGACGGGCTCCGAGTCGAGCGGACGCATGACGTAGATCTCGCCGCGAGCGTGGTCGCGGTCGGAGACGAAGAGCAGCGCAGCGCCGTCGGGTGACCAGCAGGGCTGCGCGTCCTTCGCGTCGTGAAAGGTCAGAGGGCGCGGGTCCGAGCCGTCGCTGCGCATCACCCACAGGTCGCGGTTGCCGTCGCGGTCGGTGTCGAACACCAGCTGTTCGCCGTCGGGCGACCACGCGAAACCGTAGTCACTCGAAGGGTGACGTGTCAGGTTCGTCGCGGGCTCGCCGTCGCGCCACAGATAGATCTCGTCGTTGCCATCGCGCTTCGTCCGGAAGGCGACCGCTCCGCGTTCGTTCACGCTGTCGGGAGCGCTCGCGGGGACCGCGCAGCCGAGGGTCGTGGCAAGCGGGAGGGCGAGCAGCAGAAGGGCGAGGTGGAAGCTTCGCATGAGAGCGTCGAGGTCGGGGGAAACTGCGAGCCCGAGCTTAGCCGGATCGAGCCGCGCGGTCTCGTCGGTCCGTCCGCGCGGTTCGAGCGCCGCGCAGGCAGCGCCGAGTGCCGAGGCGTGATGCATTCCGGTCGTTCGGCCTCTGAGTTCGAGCTCGGAACCTGGAGGAGGCGCCGTTTCGCCGTCGGATCAGCCTGGACCCCTGGCCGGATCCGATCAGGACCGGCCGGTCTCGGTCGGATCCCCGAGAGCTTCGTCCAGCAACTCGAGCGCCAAGGGCCAGTTCTCCTCGTGCCCGCACCGGGACGTCTCGGAGACGAAGCCCGAATGGGTCAAGCGGACCTTCGTGGCCGCTCCGCTGGGAACGAGCTCGATCCGAAGGATGGTCTCGGCTCCCTCCGTTCCCTCGGCGGCGCCGTTCCCCGTCATCCACGTCATCTCGATGAGCTCGTTCTCGGTCACGTCGAGGAACCGGCCGTAGTGGGGATGCCTGCCCCATTCGTTGCGGTTGTAGAAGAAGTAGGGCCGCCCCGGCTCCGGCACCATCGCAAGCGTTCCGGCCTGGGCGAACCAGGTGTCGAAGCGCTTCGTCCAGGCGGCATAGACCTTGCTCGGTTTCGCATGGACCGTGGACTCGCACGTCACTTGCAGGGGTCGCGTGGAAAGGTCGGGGCGGGGTACGGAACTCACGAAGATCTCCTGATTCGGGCCAGCCTTGAGGACGTACGTAGAACCGAGAACGAACCGCTCCCCCCGGTCAGATCTGCCAAAGGCCGTGTTGGATGCCGCCCTGAATGTAGATGGCGAACTTGCCGCGCTCGGGGATCTCCGTGGGAGGCATGGCGATCTCGCTGCCGGACGCTCGGGCCGCCTCGACCGCTGACTCGATGTCGTCGACCAGGACGTAGGGCCGCACGACCGGGTCTTCGTCGGCGCGCATCGGGGCGCGCACGCCGAGCAGACCGCCTCCCTCGAGCGCCGCCGTGCGGGCGTTGCCGAAGACGGCCACGGGCTCGCCGAACCTCACGCCGTGCAGTTTCTCCAGGGTGGCGCACATGGCGTCCACGTCGGGCGTGACGATCTCGAGGTACTGCACCTCGATGGCCTTGGCGTTCTTGGTTCCCTTCATCTCTGGCGCGGACTCCTCCTGACGGACCATGGGTTCGGTGTTGCTGCGCGTGCACACGGCCATCGCCGGCAGGAGCCACAGGAGAGCGGAGCGGAACGTGGAAGCGGTCATGGCCATGGTTTCACCTCTGGAATCGGAACGAGCCCGTCACATGTTGCGTCGAGCACGTCCGAGACGGCGGTTTCGTCATCGACTGGGCTTCGGAGGCCCGGCATTGCAGTGCGTGCGAGCCGAACCTGTCGAGCCACAGCGGCGACTCGGTCTGGGGGGTCGCAGAATAACCGATCAGGAGGCGAGCCCGAGGCTGGACTCCGACTCGAACTCGTCGAGCGCCTTCGCACCCTTCCGTGTTCCGCCCACGGCCCCATATTCCGGGCACCCCGTTCGGCGAGAACCTTCGCCAAAGGCCTGTGCCGTATCGAGGGCGTCTCCGAGCGCGGCGGCGGGGTCGCCCCCGCTGTACCATGGAGTGAGGCGCTCCGCTGGTGACATGCGCAACGCCGCGACTCGACGTGGATCGCAAACCGAAAGGGGACTCCGCAATGCACCTGCGCACCTGGCACGAAACAGCGCTCCCACTCCTCGCAGCCTTCGGCACGGCCATGGCCTTCTTGGCCCCGACCGCGCACGCGGCGCAGGCCGGCGACTTGCGCGCGTTGGGCGGGGAGTGGCTCTACGTCGAGGACCGGACCGAGGGCCGCGCCATCGAGGACCAGCAGCCTCCCATGAGCGTGACGTTCGCGCTGCGCGTCGAAGAGGATGCCGTCGTCATGGAGCGCGGCAAGGGTACGAGGCGGCGCGAAGAGCGCATCCCGCTCGACGGCTCGACGATCGAGGTCCCCGAGTCGAGCTCGATGGGGATCTATCGCGGCGAGTGGAAGAACGGGACGCTCGAGTACGACGTGGAGGTCTATCGTCTGTCGGACGACGAGCGCGTCTCGCTGATCCGCAGGGAATTTCGAAGCACGCCCGACGGACTGCTGGTGCGCGTCGTCGTCGGTGAGCCTCCGGTCCTGGACTCGTTGGCGCTCTACCGCCATCCGGAGGACATCGCGCTGCCCGCGCCGGCCCAGGCTGCGATCGCCGACATGGATTGGCTGACCGGCGCGTGGGTCGGAACGAGGGGCTCCGCGTCCATCGAAGAGCGTTGGGGCCCGGCGCTGGGCGGCGCGCTGCTGGGAGTATCGCGCACGGTCAAGGGCGGCTCGATGGTCGCGTTCGAGTTCCTGCGTATCGTCGAGCGCGACGGCGGGTTGGTCTATGTCGCACAGCCCGGCGGCCATCCGCCGACCGAATTCGTGCTCACCGAGCTGAGCACCACGCGCGCCGTGTTCGAAAACCCCCGCCATGACTCCCCGCAACGCATCGTGTACGAACTCTCTGCCGAGGGGGCGCTGAGGGCCTCGATCGGGTTCATGAAGGGCGGTCGCCCCCAGACCTTCGATTTCACGCGCGAGGACAACGGGTAGCAGCGCTCCGCCGCCGACCAGCGAAGCGAGTCCGCTCGCAGTCCACTCCCGTTGGTTCCAGCTCGGCAGGCTGTGACGGGTCCCAGGCCTCCCGGCGTGGTGCGGTCAGTCGCCGCCCTTCGGAGCGGAGGCCGTCTTGGACTTGGCCTCGGGAAGTCCGAGGTTGTCGCGAAAGACGGGTTCCCAACTCGACTTCCCGTAGATGTCGGCCATCCATTCCCAGGCCCTTCGCTCAGCATTCGTGTCTTCGCGTTGGCTGAAGCGGATGCCGCGCGTGTCGGAGCGAGTGTCGTCGTCGATCTGAGCGGCCACGTACACCGTCTGGCCGGCGCGCACGTCGAAGGTGAACGAGTCGGCGCTCCCCGGCGGCACGCCGTAGAGCTTGCGAACGACATAGTTTCCCTGATGCCAGTCGGCTTCGATGGCCACGAGTTGCCACTTGCCGGGAGGCAGGTTGGAGAAGACCACGTAGCCCCGCGTCGAGTCACCCTTGGCGGTCTGCAGCGTGCCATCCACGCTCGCGAGCAGGCCACCGACGGGGGTTGCGCTCGACTTGATGCCGAGGATGGCGGCGAAGACGGTGATGTCGGGCTCGACGAGCACGAGACCGGTCGTTTCCGGCGAGCCCTCGAGGGGCTCGGCCTGCATCCTGGCCAGGGTCTTGCACCCGGACGAGGGGATGGCGAGCGAAAGAACTGCGAGCATTGCGAAACGCAAGCGTGTCATGTCCTTCTCCTCCGTCGTTCCTAGGCGACGCGCGCTCTCTGCGAGTGCGCTGCGGTGCCTTTCGAACGATCCTTATTCTACGGGCGGACGATTGGGAGCGTCCATGCGGCGATCGCCGGAGCCCCTGGCGATCGACTTGGGACGGAGCGGCAGCCCTACGGTCCGGTGCTCCTCCGTGTAGGTGCGGAGACGAGGGTCAGCGCAGACAGGCACGTGCGGCTTCGAGAACGGGGTCCCGCCCTGCGCGCAGGTCCGCTCCGGACGGCCAGACGACCCAGTCGGGCACGAAGAACGGCCGTCGGTCATCCGTTCCGTAGCCGTCGACACGCAGCTCCCAGGACACGCTCCCGCTGAGCCTGGAATGCGGCAGCCGAAAGGTCCGCTCCGAGCTGGGGCCGACGGGACGACAGCCGCTCGGCCAGCCGAGTCGAACGGGCGCCAAGTGCTGCTCGAGCATGCCAAGCAGGTAGCCCGTCGCCGAGAAGGTCCGCGGGCCGATCAGCACGAGGAGCCGGCCGGGTTCCTCCAGTGCGGGGATGCGGAGGAGCTCGTTGACCAGACGACGCGCCTCATAGGCGTTCCCCCCGTTGTTCAGCCGCAGGTCGAGGACCAGCGCGCGGCTGGGATCCTGCTCGAAGAACTCCCGCAGCTCGCGACCGTAGCCGGCGAGCGTCTGGTTGCGCGCGTCGGCCGTCTGGTTGATCTGGGCGTAGACCGCGCCCGGTACGCCGTCCAGGATGCGGTGGTGGAAGGGCCGTCCGGCGCCCTCGAGCCACAGGGGCGCCTCCGCATAGGCGGTCGCCCACCCCTCCGGAACCGCGCGGGCGTTCGGGTCGCGCAGGATGGGGCCCGCCTCGAGGGTGCGGGTCGTGCGCCGTCCGTTCGGCAAGACCAGGTCGAAGCTCACCCGCGTCGCGTCCTCCGTCGCACCGGCCAGGGCGTACAGCTCGGCGAACTGCAGAGCGACGCCGGCCAGCCAGCGGTGGGTGAAGTCGTTGTCCGCGGCAACGCGTTCGGTCGCGAAGCGCACGAGCGCGTCCCAGCTGGAGCCGCCGGCGCCGACGAGCTGCGCGCCGACGATGTCGGCCAGCTCCGCGGGCGCGGCAGCGACGAACCACCCGTCGGACAGACAGACCGGGACGAACGGCAGGAGGTGCCAGGCGCCCGCGCCCTCGGTCGGAGGGTAGACCGCCGTGTGCCCGTCGCCGATCAGAGCGGCGAGCCGCATGAGCTCGCCGGTGATCTCCAGGTCGCTGGCCTCGTCAGCGGCCGCGGCGAGCGCCTCCACCCGGGCGTTCCAGGTCTCGGCGCTCGTCGTCCGGAAGGGGTCGGGGTGCGCCTCGCTGACGAGGCGCTGGAAGTAGCGCAGGTCGGCCCGCCAGCGCTCGCTGCGGTCGGCCGTGTCGTCGAGCCGCGCCAGGGCGCGCAGGCGCGGAGCCGCGTGCAACGGCGCGTACGCCTCGTCCGTGAGGAGGCCTGGGATGTCGTCGAACCCCCAACTCGACCAGGCCTCCTCCACGTGAGTGAGCGCGCCATCCACGTCGCCGGTCGCGGCCAAGGTGCGCGCCAAGGCCAGGTGCGCGCCCCGCAGGCCACGCCGGGAGCCGTCGACACCCAGGGCCAGTGCAGCCCGGAGCTCCGGGAGCGCCTCGGCGTGGAGGTCCAACGCTTCCCGGGCGATCCCGAGGTAGTAGCGCGCGAGACCGTCGTGGGGGTTCGCACCGACGACGGCCTCGAGCGTGTCCCTTGCCTCTCCCCACCGCTCGGCGCGCAGAGCCGCCACGGCGTCGGCCGTCCGCGGCGGCGGCTCGTCCTGTGCCAGCGGGCTTCCAAAGAGGGCGAGCGTGATCCAGAGCTGCAACATCATCCTTCCTCGTTACGACTCGGCCGTGACCGCGGTCTGGAGCAACGCCGCGAGCCGGGCTCGCAGGAGGTTGCGGTCCAGCCCCAGCGAGCGCGCCATCGGGAGTCCGGGGTAAAGGCTCACTTCGCGGGCGATCGTGATCGCGTTGTAGACGGCGAATTCCAGCCTCTCGCGCGCGGGCGGCGTCGCGAGGCTCTCCTGCAGCCGGTCGCAGAGGGCGTGCAGCAGCAAGAGCTGGGGAGGGGGCGCCATGGCTCGGGCGCCGGTCCGCTGCGCGGCGGACGGCTGCAGTCGCGAGTAGACGACCATGGCGCGCAGCAGCCCCGCGCGCGTCTCGTACAGGCGACACAAGAGGTCCGCGGCACGCTTTGCACGGGTCCCCGGCGCGAGCCGACGCCAGGCGCCGGCGGGAAGCTCACGCTCGACCACTCCCTCCAGCCAGCGCAGGTAGCGCTCGTACAGACACGGCAGGAGGTCGTCCTTCGTCGCGAAGCGCCTGTAGAACGCTCCCGTCGTCACTCCGGCCTCGCGCGTGAGCTCACTCAGCGAGAGCGACGGGTAGGAACGCCTCTTCAGGAGCCGCTCCGCCGCATCCAGCAGCGCCTCGAGCGTCCGCTGGCTGCGTGCTTGCAGGGGCGCCCGCAGGGAGGTCGAGTCCTTCGCCATAGAGAACGATACTACCGTTATCGTTCGAGTTGGCAAGGTCATGCTCCGCCTCGTTGGGAGCCGGCTCTCTCTCTGGTCCGCAGGATCCAGGACACTAGCGCGCGTCGGCGAGTTCCTCGCGCACGCCCGCGAGCGCGCGCTGACCGGCCGGATCGCACAGGCTGACGATCACCGCCACGAGGCCGGAGACGACGAAGGCGGGCGGCAGCTCGGACAGGGCCGCGAAGCTGTCGCCGACGATCGGCAACTGCGGCGCCAGGAACTTGAACGCCGGCACGCTGACGAAGCCCGCGAGCATGGCGGCCAGCGCGCCGCGCGCGGTCAGGCGCGACCAGAACAGCGACAGGATCATGGTCGGGCAGAAAGTGGCCGAGATGCCCGACCAGCCGAAGATCGCGAACCAGAACACCGTCCGGCCCGGGATCAGCGTGGCGACCGAGAAGGCGATGGCCAGCGCCGCTGCGGCGAGACCGAACGTCACGATGCGGCTGCGCCCCAGCAACTGCTGGTCGCTCATCTCGGGATGGCGCACCTTCTGGAAGTAGTCGCGCACGAAGGCGCTCGAGGCCAGGACCAGGAGCGAATCGACGGTGGACATGATCGCCGCCAGCACGATGGCGATGTACAGGCCAACCGCCCAAGCGGGCACGCTCCCTGCCACCAGCATCGGCAGCACCTGCTGACCGCCCTGTCCGAGCTGCTCCGTGAGGCCTTGATCAGGCTTCATCAGGAAGGCGCGCCCGACCATGCCGACCAGCACCGCCCCGGTCGTGGCCAGCAGCGTCCACAGCACCGCGACGATCGCTCCCGGCCGCACCTCGTCCACCGAACGCAGGGAAAGGAAGCGCACGAAGATCTGTGGCGAGCCCATGAAGCCCAGGCCGATGGCCAGAAAGCTCAGGATCGTGAACCCCGAGGTCCAGCTTTGTCCCTCGGGGCCCCACAGCGAGAGCAGCTGCGGATCCTGCTCTTGCAGGCCTTGCAGTACCGGGTCGAGCCCGCCGGCCGCGGCCATTCCGAACAGGGGTAGCGCGATCAGTCCGACCAGCATCAGAGTGCCCTGGAACACGTCCGACCAGACCACGGCCACGAAGCCGCCGCTGACGATGTAGACCAGCACCACCGCGAAGCCGACGATGGCCCCGACGAAGTAGTTCCAGCCCAAGAAGCCCTCGAAGGCCGTGCCGATGGCATCGATCTGGGCGCTGACGTAGATCGTGACGAACACGACCAGCGTGAAGGCCGCCACGAGCCGGATGCGATGCCCGCCGTCGCGCAAGCGCGACTCCAGGTAGTCGGGGATCGTGATCGAGTCGTAGCGATTCGTCAGGTTCTTGAAGCGTCGACACAACAGAATCCAGGCCGCCGCCACGCCCAGGACCTCGCCGAGCACCACCCACAAGGCCTGCGCGCCTACCGCCGCGCCCATGCCGGTCAAACCCATCAACAGCCAGGCCGACTCGCCGGTCGCGCGCGAAGAGAACGCCGCGGCCCAGAATCCGAAGCGCTTGCCCCCCGCGTAGTAGTCGCGCAGGTCGTTCATCTTGCGCGACGCTGCAACACCGATCAGCAGCAGGATTCCAAGGTAGACCGCGATGCCGAGGAGTTGCATCGCCCAAGCCTAGTGGGGTGATGCAAGAGTTCGTGTCATATCTTTCGCATCCTTGCGCCCGTGGCTGCGTTGCAGCTCCTCCGAGTCTCCACAAAGACGCGTCGTCACTGCTCCTTGCCACGAACACAAGCGCCACGAAACATCTGACACGAATTCTTGAATCACCCCACTAGCAGGTCAGCCCGTCACCTCTCCGAGCCAAGGAACGGAGCAGGTCGGACCGAGGGCTCCCGGATCGCCGCTGACGACATTCAGGGTGCGGGGTACGCGGGCCGGTCCGTCAGGCGCGGGTCATCGACTTGCCGACCGACCGTGAAGTGGTAGAGGCTCTGCAGGGCGCTCGAGCGGAGTCCGAGGATCGAGTGCATGGGGTCGTCGAAGTAGCAACCGATGCCCGTGGAGCGAAGCCCGACCGCCTCGGCCTCCAGGTAGAGCGCTTGGCCGAGGGCGCCCGCTTCCCAGTAGAGCCGGGGGTAGAACCACGCGCCGTGCTCGTCGAGCGAGCGATCGAACTCGGCGATCATGCCGAGGCTGAAGGCGCCATCGCCAGCGATCGCCTGGCCGCAAGAGATCGAGGCCGCATGACCGCGCAGGTCCATGGGGAGCAGCAGCGAGAGCGGCAGCGGATCCGGCTTTCCTTCGGCGGGTGCCCACAGGAACGCTTCGCGGCAGCCGGCACGCACGGCCTCCGCGCTGGCGGGGTCGCGTTGCAACCAATACAGCCCCGGGGTCAGTCCCTCGACGCGGTGCACGAACACGGCGAGGTGCAGGCGCGGACTCCACGGAAACTGGGTGAAGGGCACGCGCCCGGCGCGTGGCATGCAGCTTTCGAGGATGCGGAAGAAGGCCGCCGCGGGCAGGCCCGTCTGGCCGTCGAAGGCGAGGCCGCTGCGGCGCCGGCGAACGACCTCACGCAGGCCGTTCCGACCGCTCTCCACCGGTTCGGCCGTGCCGTCGCGCGGCCAGGGCGGCAGGAGCGGTGCGTCCGCCGGCTTGCGCACGGCCTCGGCCGTGACCTCGATCGCATTCCATTCGACGTGAGCCGGCGAGAGGTCGTTGGGGGTTCCCGACCAGGGCAACTCGTCGAAGCGCGCGAACGGAGCGTCCCCGAGCCGCGGCTCGTCGTCTGCAGGGCCAAGGCTCACGAGGCAGTCGGGGTACTCGGCCTCGGGGTTCGGATGGTCGGCCGTATCCGGGAGCCCGATCAATCGGCCGATGTCGCGCGTGCCGATGTCCTGCACGAGGCGCGCCCGCCAACCGAGTCCGGCCGCGCCGATCGCGAGCGCCGCGAGGGCATGTCCGACGTCGTGCTGGCAGTAACGGAAGGCGCGCTCGCCGTACTTCCAGGCCTCACGCCAGTGGATCGAGCTCAGGGCGACGAGGAAGTTGCCCGCCGGCAGCCCCAGCGCTTGCCAGAGCTCCGGGGGGAGTGCGGCGCGACGCTCGAGCACGTGCTCACGCGGCGCGTAGTGGTAGACGCCGGCGCTGCCGCCAAACTCGTCCAGGGGCGGCAGCAACAGGTAGCCCTCGGTCGGGTGCAGGTTCCCGCTCGATGGATTCACGCGCAGAGCCCAGCGCGACTCCCCGGCTTCCTTCCACGCGGAGATCGCCAGGCTGTCGTAGAGCAAGCGCGAGAGCCCGGTGGGGTCGAGCGGGGCCGGCGGCACGCGTCCCTCGACCAGCGCCTCCCCGTAGTCGGGTCCCGCATCGCCCTGTGGAAGCGTCAGGCGCGAGGTCGGCGCCCCGGCGAAGCGTCGGAACGGATCCGGTTGGGTGGCCCAGTCGAGCTCCATGGGCCCCGCGGCATAGCGTTGGAAAGCGTGCTTGGTCTGCTCGTGGTAGGCGCGCACCACGCGCAACGCATCTGCAGGGCCTGAGGCTGGAGAGCTTGGCGTCGGCGGAGGCTCCCCGTGGGGCAAGGACTTGTTCCAGTGGGCCATCGTGCGGGCACTCTACAGCGCCCGACCCAGGAGTCCGTTCGCCGAATGGATGCCGAGTCTCCGCTCTTCTGGTTCTGATCAGAGATCCGTCCGACCCGCGCGACCCTCTTCGAGCGCAGCTCACCCCTCGGTCGCTGTCGAGTGGGCGTCTTGCTGGACGCCGCGTCGATGGACGAACCAGAAGGCAGCCGTGAGTGCTCCGAAGATCGCCAGGTAGCTCACCGTGCCCACTGCCTGAGTCCGCTCCAGAGCGTCGTCCTCGAGGATCATGCGCAGTGGACCGGTTTCAGCTCTGCTCCCGGCCGACCAGCTGGCGAAGTTCCAGGCCGCGTGCAATCCGACAGGTACGGCCAGGCCTCGGGTGGCGACCGCGCTCATGCCCCAGAGCAGGCCGGGCGGCACGACGCCGATGGCGATGGTTCGCAGGTCCCAGCCGTAGAGGAGGTGGCTGAGCCCGAACGCCAAGGCGGTGAGGAAGACGGCCGGCCAGGGTCCGATCTTGGCTGTGAGTCGATGCAGGGGGTAGCCGCGAAAGCCCAGCTCCTCCATGCAGGACGTGGACAGGAAACGGGCGAAGTAGGTCAAGGCGACCAGGGTTCCGATCCCTGGCACCAGCTCGAAGCGAATGGGTCCCGCAAGAGTCGCCATGACAAGCACGTGGACTCCGAAGGAAGCTGCTCCGAGCAGGACGCCGAACGCGAAGCGTCTCAGGCTCGAGGAGCGGACCGCCAGGCTGAGACTTGCGCTGGACCCTCCTTCAGATCGCATCAAGAGCCGAGCGAGGAAGATCAGTCCCAGGCTGCTGACCAGACCCCACGCGGTGAGTTGCCAAACCTCGGAACCGATCGTGAGGGACGTGAGGAAGCCTGCGACAAGCACGATCGTCACGTATCCGACCCAGTACAAGAGCAGGGAGGTGACGACAGACCTGTTCGTCTGTTTCAGATCCTCGGGCGGTTCGCGCTTCATCGCTGGCGTCTGCTGGACCAAGCCTCGAAGTTCCCCATGGGCGAAGTGCCAGCCTCACGACGTGTGAGGGAGTCTTGACCAACCATGTCCTTTCGCCCGCCCCATTTTTTCACGTTCACTACCCCTCGCGCGTTCTCGAGCGCGCCGATTTCCGATCGTGTTCGGCCCGGGGCGTCGTCGAGGTCGAGGCGCCGCTCCGTGCGCTCCCCCGTGCGCTCATCGATAGAGACCGAACGTACCTCGCCTCAGGATCACGACGGGGGGGACTCGAGCCTCCGCCACGGGGGCGCGTCACGGGCCCGTCATTCGATAGGCGCGTGGTCGTTGCCTGGGCGAGTGCAGGGTGAAGCCGGTGACCCCCCCCGTGCCTCGCTGGAACGCCAGGGTGCGCGGCTCGGAGCCACTGGTTCGGTCCGGGACAAACTCCCAGCGCTCGTCCCTCACCCGGTAGGCAAGGCGCAGGCGCTCCTTGTCCGCAAGCTCGAGGACGAGCCCGCCGTCGGCGACGAGAATGCGCAGGTGCTGGGGCTCGCTGCCTTCGGAGTCGGTCGTGAAGGCACCCACGAGGTCCGTGAACTTGCCGGGAAGCTCGGGCTCGTCGGGCTGGAAAGGGGATCCGGTGGCTCCCGGCGAGAGATCGAACCTAGTCAGGTACCGGCGATCGCGTACGTAGAGCTCGCTTCCGACCAGCGTCGGCGCCGTGAAGCCGTGGGAGTCCGTGACCACCAGGCTCCCATGGATCTCGGGACCCTCGTCGCTGAACGTCGTCAAGGCCAGACGGCCGTCCTCGTCGAAGATCACGAATGGCCCGCCGGCGTAGAGCAGGCTGGCCCGCGCGAACTCGCGCGAGCGCCAGACCATCGAACCGGTCTCGAGGTCGAGGCACGTCAGCATTCCCGGCCGCGTCATCCCGCTCACACCGTAGACCCGCCCATCGACGAGCAGCATGTTCGTGAAGTGCAGGCACAAGCGTCGACTGGACCACCTCGTCTCCACCTCGATCCCGTCTTCCGTCGCGATCAGCCGGAGCGCTTCGGCCTGGCTGCTGTAGGCCGAGCTGCAAACGAGCGTGTCCTTGCCGTCGAAGACGGGAGTCGAGCAGTTGAAGCCGTAGTCGGTCGGGTGCGGATGGCGCCAGAGAACGTCACCGTACTCAGGATCGAGCCCGGCCAGCTCGTTCCCCATGAAGACGACCACCTGCGGCTTGCCATCGAACTCGATCAGCAAGGGAGAGGCCTTCGATCCAGGATAGTTCTGGCTGGCCCAGACGATCTCCCCGGTCTCGATGTCGAAAGCCATGACCGCCCTGTCCTCGATGCCCAGGTTGGGGGTGTCGTTGATCGCGAGGCTCTCGTCCGTTCCACCGATCGCGAGAATGACGAAGTCCTCCCACACGAGCGGACTCGATGCGTATCCTCGCCCCGGCATCGGGATCTCGAATTCCTCCATGATGTCACGGCTCCAGAGGACCTCCCCCGATGCCTTGCCGAGGCAGTGGATGTCGATCCCGACGCCGACGGTGAGCAGGCGCTCACCTTCGATCACGGGCGTCGCCGAGGGACCGTCTCCGAAGTCTTGGGCCGAGCTGTGTGTGACGACCGGATACTCTTGCTCCCAGAGCGTGGCCCCGGTGTCGCGCGCCAGGCAGACGATGACCTCCCGTCCGTCGCGACGGTAGAGCGAGTAAAGGCGCTCGCCATCCACCAGGGTCTGCGCGTAACCGTCGCCCAGAACCCGGCGCCAGGTCATGGGCGGCCCGTCGTTGGGCCACTCGGGCGCAAGCTCCCCGACCGGGCAGTGGAAGTTGCGGTCGGGACCGCCGAACTGCGTCCACTGACCATGCGCCGAGGCCCCGACGACGATCGCCGTGCCAATCCGGAGGCCGATGCGTGCCCTCGTTGTCATCCGCACCCCTTAGTCGGGCTCCGCGGAGTATTTCCAACCTCGGGTGGCTGGAGTGTCCGGTTTGCCGGCAAGAATGGATGGCGAAGTTCGCTGTCGACCCGATGGTGATCCCTGTTCGACGGGCTCCTACGCCTTTGGATCGACGAGCGGCGTGCCCAGGCAGGTAACCGAGACCCGTCGAGCCGCTCTCCCTTGCGGCGCCTGGTCGCGCTTGCGAATCCAGCGGCCGAGGCTCTCCACGCGCTTGCGCAGCTCGAGGAAATCGGCAGAGGAGAGGTTGGCCTGCAAGCGCAGGACGGAGAAGAGCTCGCTGGGGGAGCAGGCTTCGCGGGCGCTGCGGTGCTCGGCCTCCGCCTTGCGCAGCATGGCGCGCACGGTCTTGATCAAGCCGTTGTTGTAGGCCTGATCGGACTGAGTGCGATCGAGCCGCAGCCGCTTGGAGCTGACCTCGTAGATGGCCTCGTCGCGCTTGGCCACACGGCGCAACTCGCGCACGCGAATCAGCTCGACCGCCTGCAGTCCCTTGAGGTGATAGTACAGCGAGTGGACGCTTCTCCCGAGCTCTGCCGCCAGCTCTGCGGCGCTGGCACCATCCAGGTGCTGCAGGGCCTCGAAGAGCTGCACCCGGGCCGGAGAGCTGAGGCACTCCAGCTGGGCAGCGCTGAGGACCAGGGCCCGGGGGGGCTTGGACGGCGTCTTCTTGGGGATGGCTCGCAACTGTTAAAATTCTGGCAATATTTGAACAGTGAGGCGAACGGGGGGCTCTGTCAACCCCGAGACCGTCAATTCGCATGAATGCATCCACGACCACACGCAACGGCAAGCGCTCCTGGTTCGCGTCGATCTGCCTTGTCCCCTTGTCGCTCGCATGCCTCTGTGCAGCGCCCCTGGCCCAAGAGCTCTCCGATCAACAGATCGAGGACATTGCGGCCATCGTCGAGTCTCGCATGGAGACCAGCCATCTTGCCGGAGTTGCCGTGTGCGTGGTCAAGCGAGGCCGACCGATCTACTGCGAGAGCTTTGGCTATGCGGACTGCGTGACCAAGCGCGAGCTGCGCACGGACACGCCGTTCCAGTTGGCGTCGATCTCCAAGCAGTTCGCCGCCACGTGCATCATGCTTCTGGCCGTCGATGGCAAGATCGACCTCGACGATGATATCTCGAAGCACCTGAGCGGCGTCCCCGACACCTGGAGCCCGATCACCATTCGCCAGCTGATGGCCCACACGGCTGGCGTCAAGGACTACACCACATTCGAGAACATCCGAGCGGACTACCAGCTGGACATTGGTCGAGCGGACATGCTCGAGCTGATCTATGGCCATCCGCTCGAATTCGAACCCGGCTCGAAGTTCTCCTATAGCAACTGCGGCTACACGCTGCTGGGCTGCATCGTCGAGAGCGTCTCGGGCATGGACTACGCCGAGTTTCTCGAGCAGCGCATCTTCTCCGTCCTGGGGATGAAGAACGCGCGCCTCGAGCCAGTGCAGAACGAGGACCCCCTGCGCGCCATCGGCCATGACCTCGATGGCCAAGAGCTCCGGCACAGCACCTACAACAGTCCCACTTGGGCCTTTGCTGCGGGTGGCATCGTGGCGAGCATCGAGGACATGGCCAAGTGGGACGCCGCCGTGGACGGCAACCAACTCCTGGATGCCAAGGCCCAGGCCGTGCTCTGGGCGCCGCAGCAGGCCGGTGGCCAACCCACGGGCTTCGGTCTGGGCTGGAAGCTGACGCGTGGCCCCGATGGCAAGCGCTTTGTCCTTCACCCTGGCGGCAAACCAGGCTTCAGCACGATCATCGCCCGCCTGCTCGAGGACCGCTTGACGATCATCGTGCTGAGCAATCGCACCGAGGGACACTCTTCGACCTTGCTGGACGAGATCGGCAGCCTGTTGCTGCAGTAGCTGCGTACGCCTGGACGCTGGCCGCGGCCGCCCTTCTGCGTACCTTGTTGCTCTGAAGCGCCTTGTCCCACGAGCCCGACGTCCGCATCCGAGGCACTTGATCAACGAGCACCTGGAACAGCGTATGCTCCACCCCGCGCGCGACGCATTCATGGTTCCCGGCCGGAGAGGCTTCCTCCTGGACGATGGCATGACGGCGCTGGCCCGAACGCCGACCATCGCGCAGCCCTTCCATGACATTCCGGGTCCTCACCGCCGAATTCGCTCACGAGACCAACACTTTCAGTCGCCTGATCACCGGCAAGCAGGCCTTCAGGGCCCAGTACGCCTTGATCGGCGACGAGGCCATCACCGCGCGCGGCGAGGCCAATACCGAGCTGGCCGGTTTTCTCGACACGGGACGCCAGTACGGCTGGCAGGTCGAACATGTCCTTAGCGCCGCGGCCGGGCCTGGCGGCAAGGTCGAGCGCGCGGCGTTCGACTGGCTTTGCGATCCGATTGTCGCCGCACTCGAGCGTGGGTCGTTCGACGGCATCCTGCTCGGCCTGCACGGCGCCTCGGTCCTCGATTTCTCCGAGGACGGCGAAGGCGAGCTGCTGCGCCGCCTTCGAGCCGCGCTGCGCGACGAGATTCCGATCGCCGTCACCCTCGATCCGCACGCGAACGTCAGTCGAGAGATGTGTTCGCTGGCCGACATCCTCGTAGCCTTCCGGACCTACCCGCATGTGGACATGCGTGAGACGGGTCGCCGGGCGGGGGCAATCCTGCAGCGGACCATGGCAGGCGAGATCACTCCGCGAACGGTCCGCGTCAGCAGGCCAATGCTCGAGGAAGCGAACGGTGGGCGCACCGATGCTGGGCCGATGATCGAACGTCTGGCGGCCGCGGCGAAGTACGAGCAGCACGCCGACGTGTTCGCGGTCAGCATCAACGCCGGCTTCGCGAGCACCGATATCGCCGAAGTCGGACCGACCGTGCTGGTCACCTGCCAGGGCGATCTCGACCGTCACACGGCCTTCGCCGAAACCCTGGCCGACGACATCTGGTCGCGGCGCCATGAGGTGCTGAACGACTACCTCACCGTCGAAGCAGCGGCGGCGGCGGCCGCCGTCTTCGATCCACGGAACGGTCCACTCGTGATCGCCGACTACGCCGACAATCCTGGCGCAGGCGCCTACGGCGACTCCACCGCCCTGCTCGGAGCGCTCCTCGAGGCCGGCGTGAAGAGCGCCTGCTTCGGACCGCTGGTGGACGGCGAGGTTGCACGGGCGCTGCACCGGGCCGAAGTCGGCGAACGGATCAAGGTGGTTCTCGGTGGCAAGATCGACGCGGCGTTCGGTGGCGGCCCGCTCACTCTCGAAGGTGAGCTGGTCTCCGTCAGCGACGGCAACTACGAGGGCGTCGGACCGATCCTCGGTGGACTGGCGCGCTCGTATGGTCCGACCGCCGTGCTGCGCGTGGAGGGCATCGAGATCCTGATCGTCACGATCGCCAAGCAAATGCTCGACCTGCAGCAGTTCAAGGCGTTCGGTATCCAACCCGAGCTTCAGCAAGTGATCGCGCTCAAGTCGATGCAGCACTTTCGCGCGGCCTTCGAGCCCATCGCCGCGAAGGTCATCGTCTGCGATAGCGGCGCGCTGTGCACTCCGCACTATGAACGCCTGCCCTACCGGAACGTGCGCAGGCCGATCTTCCCGCTTGATCAGGACGCAAGCTGACCCCCCCCGGGGCTCCCGGCCGGCGCTCGATCAAGCCGCTACGCTTGCAGCCAGCGGGCTCACTCCTCTGGCAGGTAGTCGTAGGTGCCGACGCCTTGCACGATGACGAAGCGGCACCGGACGCCACCGGCAGCGGTGACGCGGTGGGGCTGCAGGGGAGGGACGATGGCGCGCTGTCCGACGCGTAGGTGCAGAACGCTCGACGGCTCCCGTGTCTCCAAGACCATCTGGCCCTCGATGCAAAAGAACGAGTCGCTGATCTGCGTGTGATGGTGCCAGGGTACACACTGTTCAGGCCCGACCGTGAGCACCTGGACGCGCAGACCGGGCGCCTCGGCGACGAGTTCACGACCATCGAGCTCATAGGCCGGCGGCTTCTGGGTCATGTCAGGATTGTAGGGACCGCGTTGGGTCTTGGGAGCCCCTTGGAAGAGTCAATCGTCGCCATGACGACGTCCTCCGCAGTGGTGCAGCAGCCGCGAGCTTCGTCGAATGCACCGCTGCGCTGGCGTTCCCGATTGTCGACTAGCGGTCCCTGAATCCCTTGCCGGCGAGGATGCGGTCGACGTGTTGTTCCACGCGAGCCGTTCGCGTCTTGGCTTGTTTCGCGCCCGAGATGTACAGGTTGTACTCGCGCTGCCGTCCTGGGGTCAGCCGCTCGAAGGCCGCCTCGAGGGCGGGATCTTCGGCGAGTCGCTTCCGCAGTTCCTCGACCAGCACCAGTGCGGGCGGTCCCGGGACCTTCGACCCCGCCCGCTCGACGGCGATGGCCTTGCGGACGAGGTCCCGCACCGTCGAGTCCAGCTCGGCCACTTGCGCGACGCTGGTGAAGCACACGCGCCGTGCCGAACGGCTGTTCGCTCCCTGCTCCTGGAGCACGCCCGCCGGGCCCTCGAGCAGGGCGCCTTTGAAGAACATCAGGGACAGGAAGTTCTTCATCGGCTGCAAGATCGCGATGTTCGCGCCGTCGTGGGTGTAGCAAGGTTTGCCCCACTTGATGGCCTCGCCGAGCCCGCAAGCGAGCAGGGTGGCTCGGAGCTGCGCGGACTCGTCGTGCCAGCGCGTGGTGCTCGCAAGGAACGCGTCGACGTTGGCGTACTTCTTCATGGGTTGGCTGGGGTGACCTCGTGGTCGGGCGCGGATCAGAGCTCCCGACTCTATCAACCACTCCCTCGATTCCTCGGCGTCCATCCCGACCAGGGGGCGAGGAAGCGCCCCAGAGCAAGGTCGTCAAGGTCCCGGGCGAGTGTTCGGAGTCGGGAGCGCGATCGAACCCAGGATCGACGCCGCACGTTGCTCGATCTCGTCGGTCGCGAGCTCGCGCAGGCCGTCGATTCCAATGCCTTCGGCGAGCAGGAAGCCGTAGCCGTAGAGCACGTGCTTCTCCTGCGCGCTCAGCTGGCGCCAGGACGCACGGTCGATCTGGAGGGGGCGACCGTTGCGTAGGATCGGTTCGTCGCGCACGAGGGCTTCCAGGGCGTCCATGCGGCGGTCGTCGAGCAACTCGGCCCCCCGGGGAAGGAACGAAGCGCTGACCAGTTCCGCCAGTCCCTCTTCGATGACGAGCGGCAGGCCCCATTCGTGCTCGACATGCCAGTGGACCAGCTCGTGAGCGATGAGCCGGTACGACTCCCTGCGGCCCTCGACGCCGAGCTGGATGTAGCGTGTGCGGAGACCGTCCGCGTCGTACCAGTTGACCGTGCCCGCGCCATTGCCCCGGGGCAGGGGCGTGTCGAGGACGCGAAGCTCGAAGGGCGTCAGCTCTTCCAGTCCGAGGAGGTCGCCGACTCGCCGCGTCAGTTCGGTGGCTTCGCGGCCGTAGTGCTCGGCCGTCTCGGCGTCGTGCGCGTACGTCAATCCCGCGTCCGTTTCGTACGAGAGCGGCGGTGCGCCAGGGATGGTCGCGCAGCTCGCCAGCAGAAGGATCAAAAGAGTGGTACGCATCGTTGCGGCGGGCGGAGAGACGCCGGGTGGTGTCGGGGTAGCACGGTCGGCCGAGGGTGCACTACAGGAAGACTCGAGTCCCGGTCCAGCTGGCAGAAGAGCAGCTGACCTCGCCTGGCTCGGGCGTCAGGTGGCCGAGCGACGTGTGCGGACGCGGGCGGTTGTCGTCGGCGCGCAGCCAGCGATCCTGGATTGCGGCCGCGAACCGCTCGAGCGGTGACCCCTGGCTTTCAGCTCCTCCTCGTTTGCTCTCACCCGCACAAGCGGCAGGCGTCGCGCTCCTGTCACCGACGACAGCCCCTGCGCTCGGGCACGGAGGTTCTTCCCGAGCGTGGGAATCGCGCCCTGAAGTCGTCGGGCTTCGCTCTTGGCTCAGGATCTTGTTGGGTGGGGTCGAAGAGCAGGCGGGGGAATTCGAGGAAACAACGATGGCCACGATGGACGATGCTGCAGCGCCGCTTGCCTTGCTCTGCTTGGAGAGCGAGGACTCCTTGGCGCGGACCTTGGAAGCGAGCCTGCACGCCGCTGGATTCGAATTCACGTTCGAGCATGTCCAGCGGCTGGAACAGGCTCTCGTGCGGCTCCAGGGAGGAAGCTTCGACGTCGTCGTGATCGCCCACGACCTGGGGGTCGGGCGGACGGGACTCGATGTCCTCAAGTACCTGCGCGATCGCGAGCACGACGAGCCGGTCGTCATTCTGGCGGCGGACGAAGGTGAGGCCCTGGTCGAGAATTGCCTTCGCTACGGCGCCGATGCCTTCCTCGGCAAGGACGAGCTCGATCCGGACAGGGTCCGTTCCATCGTCGAAGTCGCGCTCACCGCCCCTCATCGCAACGCGGCCCGCATCTTGCACGACGAAGCGTGACTCTTCACACGAGACGAAGCTCACCATGAATGACCAGAAGAAGTGGCAGACCATCCTGATCGTCGAGGACGATGAGGACATTTCCCGGGCCTTGAAGTTGCGCCTGACGAGTGCGGGCTACAGCGTCGAGACGGCTGCGGACGGAGTGCTCGCGATCACCGAAGCCGAACGCACGAAGCCGGCGCTGATCATCCTCGACATCTCGATGCCCGGGACGAGCGGAATCGAAGCGGCCCGGAAGCTGCGGGAAAAGCCCTACTTTGCGCGCACGCCGATGATCTTCATGACCGCCTCCAAGCGCCCCGAGCTCCGCGAGCGGGCCGAACGCGTCGGCGCGATCGGGTTCCTCGAGAAGCCCTACGATCCCAAGGAACTCATGGCGCTCATCGACTTCACGTTGGCCTCGACGCCCACCATTCAACTGCGGCGAAGCTCCTGAGAGCCCGTTGAAGCCGTCGTT
>JAJDEW010000123.1 GCA_029259595.1 Planctomycetota bacterium
TCGACGGATTACGGGGATCGTTGCGGAGGGACGCGAACGCACTTGTTGTCGCTCGCCAGCGCGGGCAAGGTGTGTCACGACCTGCGCCGTCCGATTGCTGCCATCCATGGCCACGCCGAGCTCCTCGCGGACGGCGTTCTCGGTGAACTCGACGAGCAACAGGCCGACAGCGTCGCTTGCATCCTCCGCAACCTGAAGCTGCTCGACCACCTGGCTCAGACCTTCTACGAACTTGTCGAAGCCGACTCCGGTGAGCTGACGTCCTGTCCCTACCCGGTCGTGATCGGCGAGGTCCTGGACCGGGTGGCCGACACCTTCGGTCCGACCTGGCGCGAACAGGGTGGCGAGCTGGTCGTCGGCAGCTCGCCCCCCGAGCCGTTCCTGCTCGACGGGCGCCGCCTCGAGCGCCTGCTGTCCCACCTCGTCGCCTGGATCGTCCGCGGCCTGCCCCACGCCGGTCGCATGACGATCGAGCCCCTCGTCTGCGACGGCGAGCTGCACGTCCTCATCGGGCTCGCGAACGCATCGCTGCTCGAGCTGGACGACAACGTGTTCGTCGAGCTCTGTCGAGAGCTCGTCTCCTCACTCGGCGGTTGCCTCAGGATCGTGCACGGCCCGAGTGCGACGACAGCCCTGCACGTCGAAGTTCCCCTGACCCCCCTTCCCCGAAGCCCTATCGAGCAACCTGTCCATGGACAGGTCCATCTAGATTCGTAGACATCCGGGAGGGAAGATTACATGCAACTGGACGCCATCTTGAACGAAGCTCCGCCGCGCGGCGGCCTGGAGACCTTCAACTCGAGTCCGAACTACCAGCGTTTGCTCACGGTCCTGATCATCGAAGACGAGCGCAGTTTGAGTCACGCCTTGGAGATTCGCCTGCGCAAGTCGGGCTTCGACGTCGAGGCGGCCTTCGATGGCCTGAGCGGCCTCGAGAAGTGTCGCACGCTCGAGCCCGACCTGGTCCTGCTCGATCTCTGCTTGCCGAGGATGAGCGGCTTCAAGCTGCTTCAGACCTACCAAGCCGACACGACCATCGCGCGCGTTCCCGTCGTCATCATGACCGGGAATCCGGATCCGGACATCGCGCGCAAGGTTTCCAAATGGGGCGCGGAACGGATCTTCCAGAAGCCGGTCCGACAGGCCAAGGTGGTTCGCGCGATCGAGGACATCCTCGGCGCCTGAGCAGCGGACTCACGTTCGAAGCGGGGCGGAGGCGGGCACGGGCTCGCGTCCGCCTCTTTGCTTGTGAGCCAGTCGGCCTAGCAGCCTGATGAAGAAGTGCTTCGGATGCGATGCATGCGACCGGGAGGCCCGGCAGGTGCGCGGGAACGCAGGCGAATCGGTAGATTCGGCGAGGACCTCGTGTGCCGGCCGGGCTTTCCGGACGCATGCAGCGCGCCGGACGACTTCTTCATCAGGCTGCTAGCTGCTAGCGCCCGACGCCCGCGCCCTCGAGGTTCTCGACGCGCGTGCGCAGGTTGCGGGCCAGACGCGTGTCGCCGCCCTCGTCGGCCAGGGCGATCGCTCGCTCGTACGCCGCGCGCGCCCCGGTGAGGTCACCCGTCTGACTCAACGCCAGCGCCAGGTTTCCGTGGCGGTAGGCCGAGTTCGGCTCGAGCTCGATCGCCCGGCGCAGGTGCACGAGCGCCTCGTCGAGCCGCTCGCGCTTGCCGAGCTCGATCCCGAGGTTCTCATGCAGCTCGGCCACCTCGGGGGTGAGGACCAAGGCAGCGCGCAGCGTCGCGAGCGCCTCGTCTGAGCGACCGGCCGCCGTGAGTGCCGCGGCCTGGTTCAAGCGCGCCTTCACGTGCAGGGGGTCGGCCTCGACGGCTAGGGCGAAGGCCAAGAGCGCCTCCTCCGTCCGACCGCTCTGGGTGAGAACCGCGCCGAGGTTGTTGGCCGCGATGACGTAGCCCGGGCGCGCCGCGAGCGCCGCCCGATAGTGTTCGATGGCGCCGTCCAGGTCGCCGCTGCCCGCCAGGACGTTGCCGAGGTTGTAGTGCGGCGTGGCCGCGTCCGGTTGGATCGCGATGGCCTCCCGGTAGTGCTCGACCGCCTCCGCGGCGCGGCCGCTGCGCTCGAGGACCACGCCGAGCTGGCCGTGCGCCACGCTGTTGTTCTCGGTGTGCGCCAGCACGTGGCGCCAGAGCGTCTCGTTCGTGCGCCAGTGCGCGACCTGGAACCACGCGGTGACTCCCAGGGCGAGCACTGCTCCCAGGGCCGCGAGCGGAGCGAACCGCAGCCGCGCCGGCTTGGCTCGCAGCGCCACGGACAGCGCCTGAACCACGCCGAGGAGCAAGCCGATGTGCGGCAGGTACGTGTAGCGGTCGGCGTGGGCCTGGATGCCCACCTGAACCAGCCCGATCACCGGCACGAGCATGCCCAGGTACCACAGCCATCCGACCAACAGCGACGGGTAGCGCTTGCGCAGCGCAACGGCGAGCACGCTGAGCGCGACGAGCACCAGCGTGGACACGACGATGGCCGCCGTCGTGGGCGCGGCGTAGGGTACGACCAGCGCGAGGTCGGCCGGCCAGACCAGCTGGCGCAGGTGGACGCCGTAGGTCACGACCGCGTTTGCAATCCGCTCCGCGAGGCCGAGCGTCGCGGTCGAGGTCATGGCGCCCTTCTGCGTCGCCAGCGTGATCGCGCTCGCGGCGGCGGCCAAGGCGAAGAGCGGCAGCTTCTCGAGCAACAACGGGCCGGCCTGGCGCACGACCGACATCCGCTCGCTCGCGCGCCAGCGCCCGAGCGGCCACGCGTCCAGCAGCAGGAGCACGAACGGCAACGTCACGACCATCGGCTTCGACAACAGCGCCAGGACGAAGCAGATGAGGACGGTCGCATAGCGCCCCACGGGAAAGCCCGCGCCCCCCTGGCGCGCGCGCGCAAAGGCCCCGTAGGCGCCGAGGGTCAAAAGGAAGAAGAGCCCGCTCGTGAGGTCCTTGCGCTCGGAGATCCAGGCCACCGATTCGACCCGCAGCGGGTGGATGGCGAAGACGAAGGCCACGACCGCGCTCACGCCGAACGAGCCCGTCAAAGAGCGCAGAACCAGGAAGACCAGCACCGCATTCAACGCGTGCAGCAGGATGTTGACGAGGTGGTGCCACGAAGGCTCGAGCCCGAAGAGCTCGCAGTCGAGCATGTGCGAGAGCGTCGTCAGCGGGTGCCACGTGAAGGAGTGCGCCCCCTGGAAGGCCTCCGCCACGCCTTCGAGGCTCAGCCCCCCGCGGACGAGCTCGTTCTCGTAGACGTACTCGTCGTCGTCGTAGTTCAAGAACCCGTGCGACAACGTCCGGCCGAAGACGCCGAACACGACCGCGACCAACAGCATCACGATGCCCGCGGTCGACCCGCGCGCACCGCCGGGCGGCACGGCTCCGGGTTCGGACCGCGGCGCGGCGTCAGAATCTGCTGCGTGGCTCATCGACGCCGCTCAGTCTGGCCTGCCGCTCGACTCCTGCAAACCTCGGGAGTCGGATTCGGCCGGCGGGAACCTCCGCTTCAGCTGCGGCTCGTGATCTCGATCAGGTGGTAGCCGAACTGCGTCTTCACCGGACCGTGGACCATGCCGGTCGCCTCGTTGAAGACGATCGTGTCGAACTCCTTCACCATCTGACCGGGCGAGAACTCGCCCAGGTCGCCGCCGGAGCGGCCCGAAGGGCAGGTCGAATGCTGGGCCGCGATGTCTTCGAAGTGCGCGCCGGCTTCGATCTTGGCCTTGAGCTCGGCACAGGCAGCTTCGGAGTCGACGAGGATGTGGCGGGCGCGTGCTTTGGTCATGGCGATGGGCTCCGTGAGCGGTCGCGGACAGGTTGTCGGGAAGAAGCGGTCGGGGGACGGCGAAGGAGCGCTCCCTCGCCCCGGGGATCGTAGCGGCTCGCCGCGCCGAGGCAAACCCGTCCGCGCTTCAGTGCCAGACGCCGGGCGCCTCGTGCCCGGTCCGCTCGACCCAGTCCTCGTAGCTGCCCCCGAAGACGAGCGGCGTGCCCGACAGGTCCTCGCCGCCTCCGGAGAGGTCGAGGACCCGGTTCGCCATCCCGCGCAGGAACGTGCGGTCGTGGGAGACGAAGAGCATCGTCCCGTCGAAGCCCGCGAGCGTCTTCACCAGCATCTCCTTCGTGACGAGATCCAGGTGGTTCGTGGGCTCGTCCAGCACCAGGAAGTTGGGCGGATCGAAGAGCATCTGGGCCAACACCAAGCGCGAGCGCTCGCCACCCGACAGGACGCGGATCGGCTTCTCGATCTCGTCGCCGGGAAAGTCGAAGGAACCCAGCAAGGTGCGCTTGGAGGAGATCGTCGCGGTCGGAAAGGCGTGATCGATCTGCTCCCAGACCGTCACGTTCGGATCGAGGATCTCGAGCGCGGACTGCGCGAAGTAACCGAGCTTCAGGCTCGCACCGAGCCGCACCTCGCCCTCATCGGCCTCGGTCACGCCCGCCACGAGCTTCAACAGCGTCGACTTCCCCGCGCCGTTCATCCCCATGACGCACCAGCGCTCGCCCCGCTTCACCTCGAAGTCGAAGTTCTCGTAGATCGTGCGGTTGCCGTAGCGCTTCGACACGTTCGTCAGCGCCGCCACGTCGTTGCCCGAGCGCGGCGGCTGGCGGAACTCGAACGGCACGAGGATGCGCTTCCTGGGCGGCTCGAGCTTCTCGATCTTCTCCAGCTTCTTGACGCGCGACTGCACCTGGGACGCCTTCGCCGCGTTCTTCTCGAAGCGCTCGATGAAGCGCTCTTCCTTCTTCAGCATCGCCTTCTGGCGCGCGAAGGCGGCCGCGCTCTGGACCGCGCGCATGGCGCGCGACGCCTCGTAGGCCGCATAGTTGCCGGTGTGGCTGACCAGCGTGCCCTCGTCGATCTCCACGATCCGTGACACGATCCGGTCCATGAAGTCGCGGTCGTGCGACGTCATCAGGATCGCCGCCGTCGTCGACCTCAGGTAACCCTCGAGCCACAGGATCGACTCGATGTCGAGGTGGTTCGTGGGCTCGTCGAGCAGGAGCACCTCCGGCTGGCCGATCAAGACCTGCGCGATCGCCACGCGCATCCGCCAACCACCGGACAGGGCCGCCATCGGACCGTCGATGCGCTCGTCGTCGAAGCCCAACCCGTGCAGCACCTCGCGCGAGCGCGCCGCCAGCTCGTACCCGCCGCCCGCCTGGTACTCGCCCTGCACCTCGCCGAAGCGCGCGAGCACCGCGTCGAGCTCGTCGACCCGCGCCGGATCGCCCATGGCCGCCTCGAGCTCTTCCAGCTCGATGTGCAACGACCCGAGCCGACCGCAACCGGCGATCGCCTCGTCGAGCACCGAACGCTCGCTCGACTCGCCCGCGTCCTGCCGGAAGTACCCGACCGCGAGCCGCTTGGGCACCTGCACCTCGCCCCGGTCCGGCTCCTCCTCCCCGACCAGCATCCGAAAGATCGTCGACTTGCCCGACCCGTTCGGCCCGACGAGCCCCACCCGTTCCCCCGGATTGAGCTGGAACGAGGCCTCGGCCAAAAGCGCCTGACGGCCGTAGTGCTTGGAAACTCCCAGGAGCGCGATCATGAGGGCGGAGAGGATAGGAAGTCCGTCCTCCGCGCGCCCCTCCGCAGGCCCGCTTTCCGCCCGCGCGCGCCGACTTACGCCTCGCGCGCCGCGCTCACGACGTCGCGCTCGGGCGCCGGCTTGCCCGCCTTGCGCGGCAGCCCGATCAGAACGCGGTTCATGGGCGTGATCTCGACCGGAATTTCGCGCCACAGCATGCGGTACCCGCGCGCCTCCATCGCATACGTCCGGTGCACGTCATAGGCCACGTCCTCCCCGAGCGCACGCCGCAAGGCCGTGGGCGCCCCGCTGCTCGAGTGGTCGCGACAGCACGGCAAGACCGCCACCGGCCCGCGCAGCTCGGCCGCGATGTCGAGACACGTCTCGGTCAAGCTGCCACACGAATGCACCCCGATGACCCCGCTGGCCGGCTCGAGCCCCGGGCGCGCCTTCGCCAGGCTCGTCTCGAGATACCGCATCCGCTCCCTGACCCACGGCGCCACCCGCTCCGCCGCCCGCAGCACCGCCTCGAAGTTCGCCGGCTTGCGACGGTCGCACAGAACCACCTGCTCGGTCTCGCGCTGGAGCATGAGCCACAGGAGCCCCGCCAACCCGTGCCCCGCACACAGGTCCACGACGACCCGCGTTCGCACGTACTTGCGCACCACCGCAAAGAACTCGAAGGCCTCGACGATCTCCTTGATCGGCAAGGCCCGCTCCCGCGCCAGCTCGCGGATGAACCGATCGCTCAACGTCTCCGACGGGAACAACGGCAAGCTCGCCCGTCCGATCCGCGTCTTCGACCCGGCATACCCCGCCCAGCGCGCGTCGTTGAAGACCTGGAGGAAGCGAAAGTCCGGCATGGGCGTGGTTCCCGCCCGAGCACGGGCGCGCATGCTACACGAAGTGGCCGCGGGGGGCGGTGGTGGAGGTCGGTGGCGGGAGCGAAGTACGACGACGAAGGCAGCGCAGGCCCAGCGCAGGCCCGCCGCAGGCGGGCCGTAGCCTCGGAGCCAAGGGCTCCGTGCTTGTGCCGTTTCGCCGCGCAGCGGCGAAATCAGGCACAGGCGCACGACGAAGTGTGCGCCGCGTCCTGAGGCGTTGGGGCTCGCGAGTGACCGAGCGTCGGCCTTCGGGTTGCGTCCGCGCGGGCGTGCCGGTTCGCCCTCGCGCAATCCCGTTCACCGCGCGAGTCGATTGCGAGCGAAGCGAGCGAGGAGATCAGGTGAAGCCCACGGTGGTTTCCGCCGGTGTGGCGGTTGGCCAGGGTCGGCGAACTCGGCCGTGGCGCGGGGCAGCGGACTCGCTCGCTTCGCTCGCAATCGCTGTGCGCGTTGATTCGGGATTCGGGGAGTCGAACGGTCACGGCCGCGAGGGTCGCAACCCGGGGGCCGGGCCGTCCGACACTTGCGGGCCGGCACCTCCTCAGGACGCGGCGCGCACTCCGTCGCGCGCCTGTGCCTGATTTCGCGGCTGGCGCCGCGAAACGGCACCAGCACGGAGCCTGCGGCTCCGAGGCTGCGGTCCGCCTGCGGCGGACCTTCGCGGCCTTCGCCAGCGACCGTTGTCGGAGACCGTGATCAGGCTCCACACGGCGCGGAGACCTCGCCCGCGGACCTGTGGCCTGCGACGGCCGCGTCCCCTGCCACCGTCACCTTCACGGCCACCGCCCAGCGCCTCCGAGCCTGAGCTCCTCGCCCTCCGCCTCCGCTCGATTCCCGCGGACGCTAGACTGCGGCCCACGACCTCAGCCCCCTCCAGAATCATGATGACCCCCGCGATCGCGACGAGCCTGCTCTCCCTCCTGGCCAGCTGCGCCACACCGGCTGCCACGCTCCCTTCGACTCGAGCCGCCGCTCCGCCCGCGCAGACGCAGGTGCTGCACTGCGGGAAGCTCCTGGCCGTCCCCGGGGAAGCGCCGCGCGCGCAGGTGTCGGTGGTCGTCGCGAACGGAAAGATCGTCGAGATCGTGGACGGGTTCGTCGAACAGATCGAGGGCGCCGAGCAGATCGACATCGTCGACCTGCGCGAGCGCTTCGTCCTGCCGGGTCTGATCGATTGCCACACGCACCTGACCGGTCAGTCGGTGCCCGTCGCCGAGCGTATTCGCCGGACCTTGAGCGAAACGCAGGCCCACGCGGCGATCGACGGCGTCGTCTACGCCGAGCGCACGCTGCTGGCCGGGTTCACGACCGTGCGCAACGTCGGCTCGCACGGCTCGACCGGCATCGCCCTGCGCGATCGCATCGCCTCGGGCATGATCCCGGGACCGCGTATGGTCGTCTCCGGGCCCGCGGTCACGGTCACGGGCGGGCACGGCGACTGGACGAACTCGATCTCGCCCGTGTTGCGTCCCGAGCAGGGGCCCGAGACCGCGACCGCCGACGGGCCGTCCGAGGTGCGCAAGGCCGTGCGCGCGCGCATCCGCGAAGGCGTCGACCTGATCAAGATCACGGCCACGGGCGGCGTGCTCAGCATGACCGCCGCGGGCATCAGCCAGCAGTTCTTCCAGGACGAGCTCGATGCCATCGTCGAGGCCGCGAACCGCATGGGACGCAAGGTCGCAGCCCACGCACACGGCGCCGACGGCATCAAGGCCGCGTTGCGCGCCGGCGTCGCTTCGATCGAGCACGGCACCTACCTCGACGACGAGGCCATCGACCTGTTCCTCGCGACCGGCGCCTACCTCGTCCCCACCATCCACGCCGGCAAGTACGTCGAGGAGCAGGCCAAGCTGCCCGACTACTACCCCCCCGCCATCCGCGCCAAGGCCGCCTCCGTCGGCCCCGTCATCCAGGGCGCCTTCGGACGCGCCCACGCCCGCGGCGTCAAGATCGCCTTCGGCACCGACGTCGGCGTCGGCGACCACGGCACGAACGCGCTCGAGTTCGTCTACATGCACGAGGCCGGCATGAGCCCGACGGACTGCCTGATCAGCGCCACGATCCACGCCGCCGACCTGTGCGGCATCCTCGACGAGGTCGGCACGCTCGAGCCCGGCAAGGCCGCCGACGTCATCGCCGTGCGAGGCGACCCGCTCGCGGACGTCGCGGTGCTGCAAGACGTGCGCTTCGTGATGAAGGGCGGAGCCGTCTACCGCTCGGACGGTTGAGTCCCGCGCGTCACTCGGTTTCCCGCAGGCGAAACCCTTCGGCGACGTCGTAGGTCAAGAGCAACGACCCCGAGCGCGCGTGGCGCCGCATCAGCTCGCCCAACCAGTCTTCCTCGCCCGGCCACGGATAGGCGAAGATCAGATCGAAGTCCGGCAGTTCGAGATCGAGCTCGTCGAGCGCGCAAGCCCCGTTGGTCGGCGTCAGGAAGTCGCCGGAGAGCAGCTCGACCTCGTCCTGAAACGCG
>JAJDEW010000124.1 GCA_029259595.1 Planctomycetota bacterium
CCTCCTTCAACAACCCGCCTCGGTCGTGTTCGCGGGGCTGATCCCGGCCGGCGGCACGCTCGACCTCCCGGCGACGATCCAGCTGCCCCCCGGCGTCCTGGCCCAGCGGATCGCGCTGCAGTCGGTCTTCCTGGCGCCCGCGGTCGGCCGGATCTTCTTCGCGGCCCCGACCCACGTCACGGTGCTCGCGCCGGGCCTGTAGCGGCGCCGCTTACTCGTGCCGTAGCGCCTCGACGGGGTCCATGCCCGCCGCGCGCCAGGCCGGATAGATGCCGAAGACGACGCCGATGCCGGCCGAAATGCCGAAGGCGAGCAGCGGCGCTCCCGGGGTCACGATCGTGACCATGTCGGCCCAGTACTCGACCGCCAGGGGAATCGCGAGCCCCAGCACGACCCCCATCAGGCCGCCGCCGACCGACAAGCAGATCGTCTCGACCAGGAACTGGGAGACGATGTGGAAGCGCTTCGCGCCGAGCGCGCGACGGATGCCGATCTCGCGCGTGCGCTCGGTCACGGTCGCGAGCATCACGTTCATGATGCCGATGCCGCCCACCAGGAGGCTGATGCCGGCGATCGAACCCAGCACGATGTTGAAGATGCGCTTGGTCTCCTCGGCCCTGGCGAGCAGCTCGAGCGGGACGACCACCTCGTAATCGCGCTTCGTATGGAAGCGGCTCAGCATCTCGCGCGTGGCGTTCGCGATGAGCGAGACGTTCTCGGGATACTCGACCTCGACGATGACCTCGTGCAGGTCGACCTCCTCCATGTCGCGGCTACCGGCTCGCAGCTTGACCTGCAGCTTGCCGTAGCGCGCGCGCGCGGTCTCGAACGGCAGGAAGACTTCGCCCGTGACCTCGACACTGGGCTGCGCCGGGTCGTCCGACGTCGGCACGCGTGGTGCGAGCGTCCCCACGACCGTGAAGTAGTCCCCACCCACCCGAACCCGCTTCGAAAGCGGCGACTCGAACGGGAAGAGGTAGCGCGCGACTTCGGTTCCGAGGACGCAGACATTGTTCTTCTGGCGCTCGTCCTCGTCCGTGATGAAGCGCCCCTCCCAGACCATCCGCCCCGTCACATCCTGGTAGATCGGTCGCGTCGCGAGCACGCGCGGCTGGAGCGCACGCTCGCCATAGCGCACCTCTTGTTGGATCTGGCGGATCGGCACCACGCGGCTCACGCCCGGGAAGGTCGTCGACACGCGCAGGAGGTCGGCGTCCGTGATCCCGTAGCTCACGACGCGGGACTGCTGCGAGCCTTGGTTCGGATCGTCTTGCGGCTTGATGCTGCGAACGATGACGTTCTGGCTGCCGAGCTGCTTGATCTGCTCCTGAGCCTCGTGGCTGGCGCCTTCGCCGATCGCCAGCATCGAGATGACGCTGCTCGTCCCGAACAGGACGCCGAGCGTCGTCAAGAGGCTGCGCAGCTTGTGCAGGAGCAGGCTGTTGATGCCCGTCCGCACGGTGCGGGAGAAGGAAGCTAAGGCCATGGCGCGCGGCTCGCGTGGGTCGTGTCAGTTCTCGCGGGCGGGAGGCGCTTTCTCAGCGTTGGGCTCGTGTTCCGAGCCTTCGCCGGGAGGAAGGCCCCCCGGTTCTCCGCCGGTGCGAGCCGCAGCCTCCACACCCGCGGGCGGCTCGCCGCCCTTGTGCGCGCTCACGCCCTTGGACCTCTCCTCGGTCCGCGCGGAACCGAAAGAGCTCGGGCGCCGACCCGTCGGGCTCGCTCCCGGCGCGCCGGTCGGGTAGCTGCGTTCCTCGCGACCGCTCGAGCGTCGCTGTTTGGTCGGCTCCGGCGCCGACTGTCCAGCTTCGCTGCGCGCGCGGTCCCAGGAACCCGCGTCCTCGTCGTCGCCGGCCTCGGCCGGCATCAGGCGCCCGGCCGGCGCCGAGAGCAGGACGACCTCGCCCTCTTCGAGCCCCGACTCGATCACGACCTGGCGGCCGTTGTTCGCGCCGACGGTGACCGGACGCTTCTCGACTTCTCCACCACCGGCCACGAAGCAGACCGCCCCGGCGGCATCGAAGAACACACACTGCACGGGGACATAGAGCGCGTCGTCGAGCTCGTCGACCAGGATCTCGACACTGCACGACATGCCGGGACGCACGCGCGGGTCGCGCTCGTGAACGCGGACCACCGTGCGGTAGACACGCAGATCGGGGTTGGACCAGCGCGACTGTTGATCGGGCAGGACCGCCTTGAAGGACACCTCGCCCGCGAAAGCTTCTTTCAGAGCGTCGACCGTAACGAGACACGGCATGCCGGTCGTGACCTTCTCGAGCACCGATTCATGCAGGCTGACCTCGGCCACGTAGCCCTCGGCCGAGGGGATCGTGATGATGTCCTGGCGCTCGCGAACGGAGCGGCCTTCCTGCATGGGCTCACCGCCACCCCAACGACCTTCGTTCTCGACCGCGTAGACCACCATGCCGGCGACGGGCGCGATGAGGCGCGCGCCGTCGATCTGCTTCTCGAGCTTGGCGAGGTCCGACTTCTCGAGGTTGTACGTTGCCTCGGACGAGCGCAGGTCGGCCTCGTAGTCGGCGATGCGAGCCGTGGCCTGGAGCTTCACGCGCTTGAGCTCCGACATCTTCTCGTCGACCTCCGCCTCGAGCTCTTCCGTGCGGCGCGGGACCTCGTAGCTCTCGTAGAGCTCCTTCGCGCGCTGGGCTTGCCTGTGGCGCACTTCTGTGCGCGTCTTCGACAAGCGGTCCGTTTCGAGTTGGGTCTGCTCGAGGAAGCCGCGCGAGGCGAGCTCCTCCGACCACTTCAGGTCCTGGGTGGCGCGCGAGAGTTCCTCGTCCGCGATCAAGATGTCCTCGTCGAGACGCTGCAGCTCCTGCGGCAGGTCGCCGTCCTTGAATTTCTCCAGGTCCAGCTTCGAGAAGCGCAGCTCGCGCTCGGCGCGCCGGATGTCGCTGCGGTTCTGGCTCTGCTGGATGGCGTGGTTCTGCTGGGCCTTGACGAAGGCCGCATGCGCGTTCTGGACCCGGATCTCCTGCTGGACCTGACGGTCGACGAGCCCCGACGTGTCGAGCTCGCACAAGAGGTCACCCGGCTGGACCAGTTTGCCCTCCTCGATCAGCCAGAGGACCGTCGACTGCCCCTCGAGCTCGCTCTTCAGCGTGACGCTCTCGGCCGCCTTCAGATTGCCGCGCTCGATCACGCTGATGCGCACGTCGCCGCGCTCGACCTTCGCGCCTTCGATCTGGCGGCTGATCTCGGAGCCGCCCGTGACATAGTCGCGACCCCAGACGGCAGCGCCGACGAGGCTCGCGCCGATCACGAGGAGCCAGATGGTGGAGGATCTCTTCTTCGCCATGGAATGTCTCAGTCTAACCGTCCCGGTTCCCGGCAACCGTTCCCTTCGTGTTTCCGATCCCCGAGCTCGTCTCGCGCCCGCGCTGCGAAGGCGAGCAGCCGGTCGACCACCTCGGGGTGCAGATCGGCGACGTTCTTGCGTTCTTCGACGTCGGTCCCGAGCTCGAAGAGCTCGGTTGCGGTCCGGCCGCGTGCATAGGGCCCCGGGTGACCGTCCTGACCGATCGGGACCCGTTCGTAGGAGCGGTACTCGTGGGGCAGAAAGAGTTTCCAGTCCCCGACGCGGACCGCCTGGAGCTCGCGGCCGTAGTAATAGAGGTAAGACGCGCGCGGCGAGACGTCCGTGTCTCCGCGCAAGATCCCCGCCAGGCTCAGCCCGTCGATCGCATGCTCGGGCAGCCGTGCACCGCATAGCTCCGCGAGCGTCGGCAGGATGTCGATCGTCGCCGCGATGCCCGTGTGCACGCCGCCCGCGGGAATCGTCCCGGGCCAGTTCATGATGCAAGGCACGCGCACGCCGCCCTCCCACATGTTGCCCTTGCCTTCGCGCAGCGGCAGCGCCGAGCCGGCGTGCTCACCGAAGTTGAGCCAGGGGCCGTTGTCGCTCGTGAACACGACCAGCGTCCGCTCGCGCAGCTCATGGCGCTCGAGCGCCGCCACCAGCTCCCCCACGGAGGCGTCGAGCTCCTGGATGACGTCGCCATAGGGCGTCGTCGCGCTGCCGCGGAAGTCGGGCGAGACGCCCAGCGGTACGTGCGGCATCGGATGCGGCACGTACAGGAAGAAGGGCTCGTGCGCGTGCGCGTCGATGAAGCCGACCGCGCGCTCGGTGATGCGCCGCGTCAGCGTGGCCTGATCCGCGAGCGTCGCCACCTCGTCCGCGCGCGCGTTGCCCTCGAGCAGGGCGAGCGGCGGATAGACGCGCTTGCGGTGGTCTTCGGGCACGGCTTGGCCGTCGAAGTCGACCGGCCACATGTCGTTGGAGTACGGCAGGCCGAAGAACTCGTCGAAGCCGTGCTGCAGCGGCAGAAAGGGCTCGAGATGGCCGAGGTGCCACTTGCCGAAGATCCCGGTCGCGTAGCCCCGCGCCTTCAGGAGCTCGGCGATCGTCGTCTCGTCGGTGTGCAGTCCGTGCTCGGACCACGGGCCGAGCGCGCCGAGGATGCCGATTCGATTCGCGTAGCAGCCGGTCAGGAGCGAGGCGCGTGAAGCGCTGCACACCGCCTGGCTCACGTAGAAGCTCGTGAAGCGCAGACCCTCGGCCGCCAGCCGGTCGAGGTGCGGCGTCTCGAACCCGACCGCGCCGTAGCAGCCGACGTCGCGGTAGCCCTGGTCGTCGGTGAAGATCACGACCACGTTCGGACCGACCTCCGACGCTCCGTCCGCGGGGACGGTCCCGGAGCGCAACGGCGACGAAGCCGTCGTGACGAGGACGGAGAGGGCGGCCAGAAGGCCTGCCGGAAGGAGCATCGGCCGGGGTGCAGGAGAGGGGTGCAGGAGAGGGGTGAAGGGAGCCGGGCGCTGAAGTGCGGCTCGGCATTCTAGCGCGCATTCAACGTGGGACGGCCAGGTCGGTGCGCGAGAACGCCGGCGAATCGGTGCCTGCGGCGCGGCCCGCGTGTGCCGGCGGCCGAGGACCAGGTAGCTCCTCGGTGAATTCTGCTCGACGTGCCGCTGCGCGACCGTCCAGGACGGCATGATGCGTCCATGATCCCGCTCCTCGCCCTCCTGTTCTGCCAACCCGTTCCCCTCGCGCTGCTGCTTCCCGCCCACGGGCCGGCCTTACATGCATCGAACGAGGGTGGCGCGGATGTGCCCGACGACGTCCGACTCATCGTGCTGATCTCCGTCGATCAGATGATCCCCGATCAGCTCGAACGCCTCGCCTCCGTCTTCGAAGGGGGCTTTCGACGCTTCCTCGACGAAGGCGAAGTCTGGCGACGCGCGTTCTTGCAGCACGCGATGACCGCCACGGGTCCAGGACACGCGACGCTCGCGACCGGTATGCAACCCGCGCACAACGGCATCATCGGCAACGTGTGGCCGGCCACGGACTCGTCCGCGTCGGTGTATTGCGTGGGCGACCCGCAAGCCGGCTTGCTGCGCGTCGACGGAGCGCAGGCGCCCGGGACGGGACGCTCGCCGGCCAACCTCCTGGTGCCGGGGCTGGGCGACTACGTGAAGCGCGCCGATGAGCGCGCGCTCGCGATCGGCATCAGCATCAAGGACCGTTCGGCCGTGCTCGGGATCGGGCGCGAGCCCGATTGGGCCTTGTACTGGGACCGCGGGCCGGGCGGCTTCGCGAGTTCGACGTACTACGGCGACGCGCTGCCGGCCTGGGTCGGCGCCTGGAACGCGACGTGGCCCGAGAAGCTGGGCGCGGGCGGCGAGCCGTTTCGCTGGGAGCGCCTGGTGACGGGCGACCTGGGTCCGATCGGGACCGGGCCGGACGAGCGCGATGGCGAATCGCAGGGCCGGTCGTCGCGTTCGCTGCCCTATTCGGCGCCGCGCGCCGCCGCCGCGCCCGTCCCGGCCGAGCTCAACCGCTTGGCAGGCTTCGTCTACGGTTCGCCGGTCGGTGACGCGTTCGTCCTCGAGCTGGCGGAGGCGGCCCTCGACAACATGCAGCTGGGCGCCGACGAGGCCTGCGACGCGCTCTTCATCGGTCTGTCCTCGTGCGACATGGTCGGCCATTCCTACGGCCCCTACAGCGTCGAGGTGACGGACACGCTCGTGCGCGCCGACCGTGCGCTCGGACGCTTCTTCGAGAAGCTCGACGCGGACGTCGGCGAAGGGCGTTGGATCGCGGCGCTGTCGTCGGACCACGGCGTTTTGCCGCTGGTCGAGAGTCTGCGGGCCGACGGCATTCCCGCGCGCCGCGTCTCGCTCGTCGAGCTGGCGGAAGCCTGTCGCACGATCGAGCACGACCTGGTCGACGGCTTCTACCTGTCCCACGATCCGAGCGGCGTGCGGCTCGACGTCGCCGCGATCGAGGCCGCGGGCATCGAGGTGGACGAGGTGGCCGCGGCCTGGGCGGACGAGCTCGAGGCGCGACTCGACTGGATCGAACGGGCGGTGACGCTCGACGAGATCCTGTCCTCGAAGCCGGGCGACGACCCGCTCCTGGATCTTCTGCGGAACTCGACGCTGGTCGGTCGCTCGCACGACGTCCAGCTCGTTCCCAAGCCCTGGACGATGGTCTATTCGTCGGGTACGAGCCATGGGACGCCCTGGCCCTACGACCGCGCGGTCCCCGTCGCCTTCCTGGGCCCGGGCAGTCCGCACTCCGAGCGCTTCGACTCGTGCGCGTCGATCGACGTCGTGCCCACGCTGCTGTCCCGCGCGGGACTGCCTGTCCCGGACGGCTTGGACGGGCGCGTCCTGAAGTGAGGATCGGCGCGGCGCTTCCCGTTAGGATGCGCCCATGCTGCTCCCCGTCGCCATGTTCGGGCTCGGCCCGCTGGGCCAGCGCGTCGCCCTCGAGCTCGAGCAACGCCGGCTCGGTCGCATCGTCGCCGCCTTCGACCCCGGTCCCGAACTGGTCGGCCGTCCGCTGGCCGAGCTGGTTCCCGGCGCGGACCCCGACGTGCGCATCGCCACGGTGCCGGGCGAGTTCGACGGCTGGGAGCGCGTGCGCTGCGCGCTCGTCACGACCACGTCCGACCTCGAGCTGTGCATGGAGACCTTCCGCGTGCTCCTGGACCGCGGCTGCAACGTCGTCAGCACGTGCGAGGAGCTCTCGTGGCCCTGGCTGCGGCACCCGATCCTGGCAGCCGAGCTTCAGGAACGGGCCGTCCGCGGGCGCGCGCGGATCCTGGGGACGGGCGTCAACCCGGGCTTTCTGATGGACGCGCTGCCCGTCGCCCTGTCGACCGCCTGCAAGCGCGTCGATCGTGTGCGGATCGAGCGCGTGCAGGACGCCGCCGTGCGCCGCCTTCCGTTCCAGCGCAAGATCGGCGCCGGTAAGAGCCTTCGAGAGTTCGAACAGCGCGTCGCCGACGGCAGCCTGCGCCACGTCGGTCTGGGGGAGTCGCTGCACTTCGTCGCGCACTACCTGGGCTGGAACCTCGAGCGCTGGGACGAGTCGATCGAGCCCGTTCTGGCCGAGCGCGAGCTCGCGAGCGACCTGGGCCCGGTCCCCGCCGGCCACGTGCGCGGCGTCCGCCAGGTCGCGCGCGGTGACGTCGCGGGCGAGACCGTGCTCGAGCTGGTCTTCCAGGCCGCGCTGGGCGAGCCCGAGCCGCACGACTCGATCCGGATCGAGGGCGACCCGCCGCTCGAACTGCGCATCGCGGGCGGCGTCCACGGTGACACGGCGACGTGCGCCATCGTCCTGAACGCGATCCGGCCGCTCTTGACCGCCGAACCGGGGCTGCACACGATGGCGAGCGTGCCGCTCACCGGTTGCGCGACGAGCCTGTCGGGATGAGCGCCGCCAAGCACGACGGCGGTTGGAAGCGCCTGTCCTCGCGCTATCTCTTCGAGAGCGGCTGGTACAACGTCCGCCAGGATCGCGTCGCGCTCCCCGACGGCGAGGAGATCACCTACACGCAAGTCGAGCACCCCGGCTACGCGATGACGGTGCCGGTGACCGACGACGGCAGGGTGCTGCTCGAGCGCGTCTACCGCTACACGGTCCAAGAGACCCTGATCGAGCTGCCATGCGGCGGCGTCGACGGCGACGCGCCGGCGGTGGCCGCCAAGCGCGAGCTCGAGGAGGAGACGGGCTGGACCGCCGACACCCTGCTGCCGCTCGGCTCCTTCTATGGCAGCAAGGGCATCAGCGACGAACGCTTCCACGCCTTCCTCGCGCGCGACCTACGCGACCTGGGCCGCCACGAGCGCGAAGCGACCGAGCAGATCGAGACCTTCTTCGTCCCCTTCGAAGCAGCGCTGCGCATGGTTCACGCGGGCGAGATCCAGGACGCGCCCAGCGCGCTCGCACTCCTCTTGGCCGAGCGTCGTCTCGCCGGCTCGACGACCTGACCCGACCGACCCGGAGCCCGAATCCGGCTTCCTGACGCGGCCCCAGGGGGCTGGGAGCCGGCCGCGACTTCTGGTTCAATCCCGCCATGACGATGTCGAGCTCTCTGCGCCGGGAAGTCACCCACTTTCAGCCCCGCCTCGCGATCGACGAGGCCATGACCCCGCCGGCTTCCTGGTACACGTGGCCCGATTTCTTCGAGCGCGAGCGCGAGACGGTCTTCGCGCAGAACTGGCAGTTCGCTTGCCCGCTGGACAAGGTGCGCGAGAACGGTCAGTACGTGCGCGTCGACGTCCAGGGCGAGACCTACGTGATCCTGCGCGACGAGAACGGCGACATGCGCGGCTTCCACAACGTCTGCCGCCACCACGCCGCCCAGCTGGTCGTGGGCGAAGGCTGTGCGGAGGAGCTCGTGTGTCCCTACCACGGCTGGACGTACGGTCTCGACGGTGTCCTGAAGTCGGCCCCGCAGATGGGCGCGATGAAAGGCTTCAAGCGGATGCGCTTCGCCCTGCCGCCCGTGGAGGTCGAGGTCTGGGGGCCGTTGGTCTTCTTTCATCCCGGCACACCCGAGCGCCCCTTCGCCGAGAGCTTCGCCGACCTCGGTCCGCGCCTGAACGCCTTCGGCAGCGCCGCGCTCATGCACGTGACGCGGCGCAGGTATCCGATGAACTGCAACTGGAAGGTGTTCGTCGACAACTACCTCGACGGCGGCTACCACATCGCGCACCTGCACCGCGGGCTCGCTTCTCAGCTGAGCATGGACTCGTATGCGACGCAGGTCTTCGACATGCACTCCGTGCAGACGTGCGCGTCCAACGCCACGCCGAAGAACTCCGAAGGCCACGACTTCAAGGAGCGCATCGGCCGTGGCTCGATCTACGCCTTCCTCTACCCCAACTTCATGATCAACCGCTACGGACCGATCATGGACACGAACTGGGTCCTTCCAATCGACGCGACGCACTGCGAGGTCGTGTTCGACTACTGGTTCCCCGCCAAGGAAGGCGCGGAGGCCGAGCGCTTCATCGAGCAGAGCCTGGCGGCCAGCGACCGCGTCCAGCAAGAAGACATCGCGATCTCCGAGTCCGTGCAGCGCGGACTCCGCTCGCGCTCGTACAACACGGGCCGCTACGCGCCGGCGCTCGAGATCGCCATGCACCACTTCCATCGTCTGCTCTCGAGCGACCTGACCGAAGTCTGAGTCGGTCTTGCCGTACGCTGGGCGCCACGGTTAACTGGGGCCATGAGTCGTGCCGACGAACCCGATCCCGCGGCGGACGAGACGATCCGAGCGCTCGAAGCCGCGCTGGCGCAATCGCCCGACAACGTGCCCTTGATCCGCCATCTGGCCCGGACCCTGGGTCAGCAGCGCCGCTTCGAGGACGCCGAGCGCTGGTATCGCCGCGCGCTCCAGCTCGCCTCCGACGACGACACGCTGCGGCTCGCGCTGGCCGAGTGCTATCTGGATCAGAACAAGCACAACCACGCCGGCGTCATCGTCGACTTGCTCCTGCAGCGTGATCCGCCGGTCGCGGGCACGTTCGTGCTGCACGCGCGGATCCTCCTGGCCGAGGGCGACGTGCGACGGGCCGTGCACGCCTTTCACCGCGCCGTGGAGGACGATCCGAAGCAGGCCGAGTCCGAGCTGGCGCGACGGCTCGGCCTGAGCGCTGCGGATCTCGCTGGACGCTCCGGGGACGACCGAGACGAAGACGACGCCGGAGTTCCGGAGGTCGTCGACGGCCGCGTGCGTTCCCTGGCCGACGAGGGCCCGAACGAGCTCGCCGGACTCGAGCTCGAGCGCCCGCGCATCGCCTTCGCGGACGTCGGCGGCATGGACGCGCTCAAGGAAGAGATCTCGATCAAGCTCATTCAGCCGCAAAAGCACCCCGAGCTGTTCAAGGCCTACGGCAAGTCCGTCGGCGGGGGTCTGCTTCTGTACGGACCGCCCGGCTGCGGCAAGACCCACATCGCGCGCGCGACGGCCGGCGAAGCGCAGGCGCGCTTTCTCGCGGTCGGCATCCACGACGTGCTCGACATGTGGCTCGGCAACAGCGAGAAGCAGCTGCACGCCATCTTCGAACACGCGCGGCGCAACGCGCCTTGCGTCCTGTTCTTCGACGAGGTCGACGCCCTGGCCTCCAAGCGCTCGGACATGCGCGGCAGCGCCGGCCGCCACGTCATCAACCAGTTCCTGTCCGAGCTCGACGGCGTCAGCGCCTCGAACGAGGGCGTCCTGATCCTGGCGGCCACCAACTCGCCCTGGTTCGTGGACCCGGCCTTCCGCCGTCCGGGGCGCTTCGACCGCATGCTGTTCGTCCCGCCGCCCGACGAGACGGCGCGCGCCGCGATCCTCGAGGTGCACCTGGCCGGCAAGCCGCTCGAGGCGCTCTCGGCCGCGAAGATCGTGAAGAAACTCGACGGCTTCTCGGGCGCCGACCTGCACGGCTTGGTCGAGCGCGCGGTCGAGGCCAAGCTGCGCGCAGCCCTGAAGCAGGGCGCGCCTTCGCCACTGACCGAGAAGGACCTCATGCGCGCCGCGAAGCTGGTGAAGCCGTCGACGCGCGAGTGGTTCTCGACCGCGCGCAACCACGTGCTGTACGCCAACGAAGGCGGCCTCTACGACGACGTCGCGAAGTACCTCGGGCTCGAATGAGGGGGCGACTGGATCGAGCCTGGCTCCTCTACCGCAAGGACCGTGAAGAAGAGGCCTTGCGCGAGACCCAGCGCGCCCTCGGGGAGGACCCCGAGTACGGCGAGGCCCACACCCTGATGGCGTTGTGCTTGACCGGGCTCGGCCGCGGCGAGGAAGCCACGACGGTCGCCCGACGCGCGATCGCGCTCGAGCCCGAGTCCGGGCTCCCCCACTTCGTCCTCGCGCGCGTCCTGTCCGACCGCGATCTCGACGAGGAAGCGCTCGAAGCCCTGCGCGTCGCGATCCGACTCCAGCCGGACAAGCCGGAATACACGGCCTTCGAAGGCTCGCTCCTGCTCGCGCTCGAGCGCTTCCAGGAAGCCGTCGCCGCCGCCGATCGCGGCCTCGAGCTCGAGCCCGATCACGTCGCGAGCCTGAACGTCCGCGCGATGGCCTTGACGCGCCTCGGACGACACGACGAGGCGGCCCGCGGCGTCGACGCGGCGCTCGAGCAGGATCCCGACAACTCCTGGTCGCACGCGAACCGCGGCTGGACGCATCTGCACAAGCAGGAGACCGGCGGCGCCCTGACCGCCTTCACCGAAGCCCTGCGGATCGATCCGAACAACGAATGGGCCCGCGGCGGACTGGTCGAGGCGCTCAAGGCCCGCAACTTCGTCTACCGCTGGATCCTGTCCTGGTACCTCTTCGCCGGCCGCTTCTCGGGGCGTGCGCGCTTCGGGATGATCATCGGCCTGTACCTGTTCGTCCGCGTGTCGACGCGGCTGATGCGCGAGTACGAGGCGCTGACCCCGTTCGCCGCGGTCCTCGCGCTCGCGTACATGGGCTTCGTCTACCTCACGTGGGTCGGCGACGGGCTCTTCAACCTGCTCCTGTTCCTGGATCCGCGCGGGCGACGGGTCATGTCGCGCGAGGAGCGGCTCAGCGGCGCCTTGATCGGCGCCTCGTATGCCCTGGGCCTCGGCTTCTTTGCCGCCGCGGCGCTGTCCGGCCTCTGGGCCCAGGGCAGCATCGTACTCGTCGCGGCCTTCGTCCTCGCCATCCCGGCCTCGTCCGCCGTCACGCTTCCCAAAGGACTGCCCAGGATCGCGGGCGCCGCGGTGGCCGTCGGGATCGCGCTCTTGATCGTCGCGGCCGGCATCCGGGGCTTCCAGGCGGGCGAGGAGGCGAAGGAGGCGACGATGGGGTTCGCCGGGCTCGCGATCTTCCTGTCGATCCTGAGCACCTGGATCCACGTGCCCCTGATGCGCCTGCGCTCCAAGTCGTAGCGCGCGAATCCCGACGAAACGACGCTTGCAGCGACCGCGCTTGCGGCTATTCTCCCGCACCCCACGGGGGACGCGGCATGCCGAAGATCGAAGTCCGAGAGAGCGTCATTCACGGCAAGGGTGTCTTTGCACGTCAGACGATCGAGCGCGGTGAGTTCATCGGGCGCTATCAGGGTCGGCGTACGGACAAGCTGACCGATCACACGCTCTGGGTGCACTACGACGACCATCAGCGCGGCTACGAGGGAACGGGGCGCCTGCGCTACCTGAACCACCGCACTCCACCCAACTCGGAGTTCGACGCCCGCGACCTCTTCGCGCTGCGCCGCATCCGGCCCGGCGAGGAGATCACGTTCGACTACGGCGAGGGCTGGGACGACTGACGCGGCTCGGCCGCGGACGGCGACCCGCCGGCGGCTTCGATCTCCGCGAGCTCGAGGGGTCCCATGCGGCCGGCGCCGCGCTTCTGGAAGTGCCAGGCGCCCAGGAAGTCGCCGGTCGAGCGGTCGAAGGCGCGCAGGAAGTAGTCGGCCTCGAAGAACCACTGCCAGGATTCGGCCGGACAGACCCAGCGGTCACCTTCACCGACGATGCCGACGGTGACGACGAAGGTCGGCGCGAGGCCGAGCTCGAGCACGAACGGACAGGCGCGCGGCAGAACTAGCTCGAGCGGGCGGTCGAAGACGCCGAGCGGCGTGATGTCGTGCATCGCGCGGTGCAGCATCTCAGGCGGCCAGGCCGCCTCCATGCGCCCGAGCGATTGCACGAAGGAGAGGCCGAGCTCGCCGTGGTGCTTGCGGAAGTAGTGCTCGAAGCTGATCCAGTAGCGGCGCAGCGGCTCGCCGCCGAAGCCCGTGCCGACGCCGGCCGAGCGTGACCAGTGGTGCAGGATCCGCACGCCGCCATGACGCACCAGCTTGCGCCCGGTGGCGCGCAGCCGCATGTAGAGGTCGGTGTCCTCGAAGTAGAGCGGAAAGCCCTCGTCCATCAACGGCGCCAGCTCGTCGGCGACACCGCGGCGCAGGAAGAGACAGCAACCCGTGATCATGTCCGTCTCGAGCGGGCGCTCGGACAACCACCACTCCTGCGCGAGACCGAGGCGCCGGTCGCCGTAGCGCCGGCACCAGTGCGGGCTCATGCGTGCCAGCGTCGTGCGCAGCTGCTCGGTCGGCGTCGGCAAGAGGTCGCGCGAGAGGTGCAGCTCGCCCGTGAGGTCGATCGTCGTGCGCGGCGCGATGATGCCGCAGTCCTCGTGCTCCGCCAGGTAGTCGAGCAGCGGCCCCACCGTTCCGGGCAAGAAGCACAGGTCCGGATTCAGGATCGCGACCACGTCGTCGGGGCCACCGGTGGTCGCGGCGTAGGCCGTGTTGATCCCACCCGCGTAGCCGCCGTTCACCTCGCTGCGGATCACCCGGGCGCCGAGGGCCTCGATCCGCGCCAGCGCGTCGGTCTGGTCCTGCGGTGAAGCGTTGTCCACGACGACGATCTCGAGCGCCGCGCGCGCACGCCCCTCGCCCTCCCAGGCGTGCACCAGCGATCGAACGCACCCGAGGGCGAACTCGCCCGAGTTGAAGTTGACGATCAGCGCCGCCAGTTTCCGTCGGTCCTTCATGTCGTTGCGCGCGCCCCGCGGCGCGCGGGGCGGAGTCTAGCTCGCCTCGATCCCAAGGTCTCTGTCCGTTCGGTCCAACCACGGTCCGACGGAGCTTTCTGGACATCGACCCCGCAGGCGACCCTGGACGGGTCCACGACAGCGGCAGGATCCCGGGCTCGCCTTCGTCTCAGCGCAGCTCTTTCGGAACGTCCTCGGGCTCGAGCTCGGCGAAGACGAAGGTGACCGGCACGGCGTTGCTGACGAAGCCTGGCCCGGCGAGGCCGGGCCCGCCGAAGGACACGTAAGAGTGGTAGAGCGTCCGCCCCGTCACCGACAGAATACGGGGCAGCGGAAGGTCGAGCGTCGCACGCGCCCGCCCCTCGGCGTCGAGGATGCCGAAGAAGCCCGTGTACATCGGCGAGTTGAGCCGTGCGAGGACGTAGGACGTGTAGCGATCGGGCACGAGCGGCAGGCCGTAGCTGCCGAACGGAACGTCGGCCGGGCCGGTCGCCGACCCGACCATGACGTAGGTCTCGTTGGAGTGCTCGGGGCCGGCGTCGAGGAAGAGGCGCTGGCGGTGAACGCCGTTCGCGGCGATCGTCGTGCGGTCGACACCGAGCCCCTCGTCGGGGAAGGTCAGGAGCGTGAACTCGTCGTCGATCGCCCCGGTCTCGCGCAGGAACTTGACGTCCATGCGGCCGCCGTCGACGTCGATGACGAGCGAACCCAGGTTCGGCATCGAATAGAACATCGCCGGGTGGTTCAGGATCGCGTTCGTGAACTTGCCCGAGCTCCCGGCCACGCAGTAGACCGTGCCGGCGTGGGCCTGCGGCACCTTGGCGTAGGGCCCGTCCCCGCCCGTGCGACCGTCGCCCGGGTTCTTCAGGTGTCCGACCTCGAAGCCGGCCGAGCCCGTGTAGTGACCGTCGATCAGGAACGAGCGCTCGTAGCTGTGGCTGTGTCCCCCCAGGACGAGGTCGACGCCGCCGTCCTCGAGCAGGGGCAGGAAGTTCGTGCGCATCTCGCGCAGCTCGAGCTCGACATCGGAGTCGTGCGAGCCCTTCGAATAGGGCGGATGGTGCCAGAAGGCGATCAGCCAATCCTGCTCGTGCGCCGCGAGGTCCTCGCGCAGCCACAGCCACATCGGCCCGCCGATCGAGCGGTCCGAGCCGTAGGAGTCGAGGCAGACGAAGTGGATGTTGGCGTAGTCGAAGGCGTAGTACGCCTCCGTTCCCGACGGCATGCCGCCGGCGCGTCCGTCGGTCGGCAGCTCGAAGACGTCGTAGTAGACGTCGTCGGTACGCTCGTGGTTGCCGCGCGTCGACCACAGCACGCTCTTGCGCAGCATGTCCGGATACGTGTCGAAGACGGCGTCCTGGTACTCGAAGTCCGTGCCGTCGTCGTAGGCATTGTCGCCCAACATCAGCCACAGGTCCGTCGCGCGCGTCCCGGTGTAGGCGTAGTAGGCGTCGCGCACCCCGCGCGCCAGGGAGTCCGCCGTGCCGCTGTCCCCCAGCACCCAGATGCGCGTGGGTTTCTCGGTGCCCGGTTCGGGGCTGGTCACGAAGACATGCTCCGCGTCGTCGCCGACGAGCACGCCGGCCGGTGTGCCCACGGCGTAGGCGTAGGCCGTGTCGGCCTCGACGGGCAGCGTCACGACGTGTTCGAGAGCCGGAGCCGGAGCGTCGGCGACGTCCGTGAGCGCACCGGGCGCCGCACCGAAGAAGACCCGCCCCTGAACGGCCACGTCGGTGCGCCACTTCACCGTGACCTCCTCGTGGGAGCCGCGTTGCAGGTACGGCCCGCGCACGACGGAGACCTCGCTCAAGCCGACCAGCTCGAGATCGAAGGAGATGTCGGAGCTGGTGGAAGAACTCTGGTGGATCTCGACCGCGAGCACGTTCGAGCCGCTCTGGAGGGCGCTCGCCGGCACGTAATGGCGGTAGAAGCGGTCCTCGTCGTCGCCGCCGATCGCCTGGGTCGCCGTGCTGTTCCCGTCGATCGTCCCCGACGGCAGGTTGTCGCGCACGAGCTCGACGCCGTTCAGCCAGACGAGGGCTCCGTCGTCGCGCAGGAGCCGCACCTCGAGCCCGAGGTAGAGCCCCGGGTTCGCGACCGTGAAGGCTTGGCGGAAGTAGGTCGTCAGGTGCTTGTCGTTCGGATTGGGACCGAAGTCGACGACCGTCGCTTCGTCCCCGTCGCCGTAGCCCAGCTGGGCGGAGCCGCTGGCCCAGGCCCCGTCGGGAAAGCCCGGATCCGACCACGTCGCGGGCAAGAGCGAGCCGTCGTCCAGGAAGCTCCAGCTCGAACCGGACGGAACGAGCACGTCGTTCGCCGCCGCGGGCGCGGACAGGACCGCCGCGAACAGCGTGATGAGAGTCGGTCGAAGCACGGAGAGCATCATGGTGAGAGGTTCGGACGGGCGGGTCATTCCAGGGCAGCCAGGGCGCGATGCGCGCGCTCGGCCAGCTCGCGGCGCAGAGCGGAGTCGCGGCGCGTCGCGCGCCCCTCGAGCTCGTCGAGGGCCGAGCGCAGCACGGCCCGCGCGGGCGCGGCGCTGCCGGCGCGGGCCAGGAGCTCGCCCTTGCGCACGAGCCACACGCTCGAGCGCGGCGCGCGCGCGCGGGCCGCGTCGATCCGTGCACAGGCGGCCTCGATGCGGCCGGAGCGCTCTTCCAGCGCGAGGGCGGCGAGCTCGAGCGCGACGACGCGTCCAAGGCGCTGCATGCCTTGCTCGAGGGCCGCGAGCGCGGCGTCGACGTCGCCGCCGTCGCGCCGGACGAGCGCGGCGGACCAGCGCACGACATGGTCGGGTTCAGGGCGCTCGGCGGCCTCGAAGAAGCGTTCCCAGGCGCGCGCGGCGTCGCGCGCGCGCGCCAGGCCGTCGTGCTTGCCGTCGCGCTCGCGCGCCAGGCCGTCGAGGACACCCGCCCGCAGCTCGCGCACCTCGTCGCCCTCGGTCCCGCGGTGACGTCCGAGCTCGCGCAGCGCGGAGTCGTACCACTCCATGTCGTGGAAGAGCCGCGCCCGCGCCAGCGCCAGGCCGTCGAGTCCGGCGTCGAGGGACGCGCAGCGCTCGAGGTCGCGGAAGGTCGCGGCCCAGGCGCGATGCAGCCGGTGCAGCTCGGCGCGCTCGAGCACGAGCGTCGCGTCACGCGGGGCACGCTCGATCCGGGCGTCCAGAGCAGCAATGCGCTCGTCCAACTCGCCGTGCCCGTGGGTCAGGAGAGCGGTGAGGGCGAGGACGAACGCGGGCCGCAGGAGGCTCGCAATGCGGCGAAGGGAGGCCATGGGAGGGACCTTCGATCCTAGCAGACGGTCGCCAGTGCCGCGGGGCGAGGCGCCGCTCGATTCACCCGGACGTGCAACTCGGAGAAGGGGCGGACGAGCCGGCTCCCGCTCGAGGAATCCGGCTCGACACGCACCTGGCGTCGCGCGCGAGTCGCGAACACGCCAGGAACGCGCTCTGCGCGCCCGCCGTCGGCGATCAGCCGGGCGGTCCGTCCGGCGTATCGGCCAGGCACATCGTCGTCTGCACGCCGTGCAGGCAGCAAATGTTTCGCGTTCCGCGCCGCGCGTGCACGTCGAACTCGCTGATGACCAGCCGCCGTCCGGGTTTGAGGACGCGCCCCTGGGCGATGAACAGCTCGCCGTCCGCCGGCGCCAGGAGGTTCACCTTGAACTCGACCGACACGATCGAGGAGCCCGGCGGCATCAGGGTGAAGGCGGCGTAGCCCCCCGCGCTGTCGCCGATCGTCGTCGTGATGCCGGCGTGCAGGTAGTCGTGCTGCTGCGTGAGGTCGTGACGGTAAGCGAGCTCGATCTCGCACAGGCCCGGCTCGACGCGCGTCAGGCGCGCACCGAGCAGCTCCATCACGGTCTGCTTCGCGAAGCTCGCGCGCACCTTGGCTTCGAAGTCGGGGTCACGGGGTTCGAAGGCGGGCGTCATACGAGGTCCATCTCGGCAAAGGTGTACCACCAGTTGTCGCGCAGCCAGTAGGTGTCGTAGCGCCGGTGGTAGGGAACGCAGGCCGTCAGGTAGTTGCTGGGGACGACGCGCCAACCGAACGACTGGAAGTAGGCGAAGGCGCGGGCCCACTCGGGAAACATCGCGAGCAGGCGCTGGACGCCGGACGCCCGGCCCGCGGCCATGACGGCCAGCCGCAACAGCTCCGCCGCCTCGGGCTCGGCCGGGTCGACCAACCAGTCGACGAGCAGCCCCGACCCCGGCACGGGCCAATCGGCCGCGCGGAAGACGGCGTAGCCCGCGAGCGTCGCGTCGCCAACCGCCAGGACTTCGTAGGACGCGCGCGGGTTGTCGATCAGCCGCCAGTTCAGCCAGGCGGCATCGCGAATGACGCTGGCGCCGTGTTCGGTTCCGGCACGTTCGTAGAGCCCGCGGATGTCGTCGGGAAAGCGTTCGAGGCGTCGCACGCCGTCCGGCAACTCGCTCGACCCGCTCCCGGGTTCGGCCGCCAGCAAGGTCTGCATGCGCACGACTTCGGAACCGATGAAGGCCTTGCTCATCCGCCAGGCCGCCGGGACGGGCCACCCGAAGATCGCGAGGTCCCGCTCGGGCCCGCAGGTCGCCGCCAGCATCTTCCGCGCCAGCGTCGCGAACAGGCCCTGCCGCTTCAGACCCTGACGGTGCGCCGGGTGCACCATCGAGTCGGTGATCTGCGCGAAGATCCGCTTCTGGCCCTCGATCCGAACGCGATTCGGCTGGGAAGCGTAGTGCGCCGCGACCTCGTCCCCTTGCACCGCGACCCAGATGCGCGTCCCGGCCGGATTGTTCCCGTAGGCCCAGGTCCAGTCCTCCAGCGTGCGCGGCGTGAAGTCGTCCTTGCCCTCCCCGAAGACGACGTTGTAGGTCGCGAGGATGGCGTGCTCGTCACCGGGCCGGTAGGGACGAAACTCGTAGTCGCTCATGCAAGGCAGTTTGCCAGCGTGGCGTTTCCCGTTCCACGTGTCCCTCGGAGGGCCCGGTCGCCGGCGCTGGTCGGACCTCAGGCGTCGAAGTCCGCCAGGGTGAAGTACCAGTTCCAGAACATCCAGTTCACGTCGCGCCGGCGGTGCCAGGTGCGGGCGGCGATGTAGAACGACGTCGGCTGCACGTGAAAGCCGATGCTCTGGAATTCGAGCCACGAGGCCGAGGTCTCCGGCAGGAGGATCGCGAGCGGCCCGCGACCCGCGACGACGGCCGCGGACGCCAACGAAGCCCGCAGGCCGCGGCCCACTTCCGGATCGTCGCCCGGGTTCCACCAATCGACGATCCAGGCGAAGTCGTGCCCGTCGAAGACCTGCTCGCGTAGCACCGCGTAACCGACCAGCTCGCCCGCGCGCTCCGCCAGGAAGAGGTGCGTCTGCGTCCGACCGGGCCGATCGACGAAGCGCCAGTTCAGAGCCTCCGCCGTGCGCGCGTCGACCGCGCCCTTGCCCACGCGGCCCCGCTCGAAGAGCTCGTCGGTCTCCGCGGGAAAGCGCCGCACCTCCGTCACGTCGAGCCCCCGCACCGGCTCCTGCGGCAGCCAGGCAGGATCCATGGTCAGGATCTTCGCGTTCGTGACCGTGTCGAACCCCAGGCGCGCGAGCGCCAGGCGATGGGCCGCGCGCGGCGGCATGCAATAGGCCACGGGCACGCGCTCGGGCGGAAAGCCCCCCCGCTCCTCGAGCAGACTCCGCGTCGCCGCGACGAAGTGCTCGACCCGGTGCAACCCACCCCGGACGCCCGGCGCCGCCAGCCCATCCGCGAGGTGCAGCCACTCCTGGAACTCACCGTCGAGGCACATCCGCCGCGGATACGCCGCCTGGGCCTGCCCCAGCCCCCCGCTCGCATCCTCCGCCACGTGAACCACGACGCCCCCCGGACGCCGATGGAGCCAAGCCGAGCTCGGAGGATCCGGCGCCCCCACCCGACGGCACAACTCCCGCCAAGCCACGAGATCCGCCGGCACGGCACGTCGAGTCCGGAGAGGTCGCACAGCGGACATGGGGCCGCGATTCCACCAAACACGCACGGGGCGAACAACCAGTCCCCGTGCCTCGAGCCTGTCCTCGGCTTAGCCAAGACCCGGTCCCAACCGGCCCCATTGAGCGACCCAGCTCCCTTGAGCCTGTTCCAAGGTCTGCCTTGGCACCCGAGATCTGGTCAGGATAACCCTCACGGAGTCCATCGACCACCGCTTGTGCGGGACGCCATGCCGAGCACACTAGAATCTCGGCTGTAGTCTTGTGGTCTTCTTTGCGCTAACACGGAACTCCAACGACTCGTGCAAGACATCACCGTCGACAGACCAGAACTCAACTATCCCAAGCCCGGGCACCACCGAAACATCAACGAGCATCCCACCAAGAACAAAAGCCTGCTCAACAACACAACCAAGGTCGTCCTTTACAATCATTAGTGTCGGCGGACACTCCATTGACATGAAGACACTTAACGTACCCGACGCAACAAGGGGAATAGCAACTTCCCCGATAGCTGAAGGCTTGTTGACTTTGACTTCCGCTACGCCGCCAACGAATGCATCGTGTCGCGCGAAGAATCCATAGTGACCATCTTCAAGACCCCCAACTATAAATCGACCACGGATGGGGTGCACACTCCGAGAAACAAAATCCCCTGAACGGGAGACGATGATTTCTGACCGGCCGCTGGGTTCTTGGCCGTTAAGCGACAACCATACTCGCATACCACTCCTGGATGGCAAAACAAGCGTAACCTTGCCCGAAGGGTCGCAATTCACCGGGTCAGAGGCTGAACCAAACCCCAACCCTAGTCCAAAAGCACGCACCTCGTAATCACCAGGCACAAGCGGTCCAAGCCGGAAATTACCTGATTCATCAGATTCGGTTTTGGCACCAAATCCATTGTCCCCTAGCGCACCAATGATCATCGCCCCTCGCACCGGCGTACCATCTTCCCTCAACACGGTTCCGGATACAGACAGCCCCTTATGGGCAACAAGCGTCATTGAGGCCATAGCCGACGGAACCCCAAGCTCAAGCTCTGTCCGCCTTGATACGAAGTCCTCGGACGAAAACGGATCCCAGCCTTGGCGGTCAGAAGCAACCTGAACCTCCCAGGTTCCAAGCGGTAAGATCCCAAAGCGGGCCACTCCATCCTGTTCGGTCTCGCCACTAACTTTGCACGTTCGACTCGAAAGCACCCGCCGCCCACCAGGAGTCCGCTGCCTGCCATCCGGTACGTAACTACAACGAACGTTGATGCCGGGCAAGAGGTTCCCCTCAAGGTCACGGACCTCAACCTTCAAGCTACCGTAGCGAAACCTGGGGGCACTTATTTCGCGATCTTCTCCTGGTAGAAGCACGACATCACGCATTACCCCAAGAAAGTGCCCACCTCCTGAGAACACGATTTCGAGGGGAGTCCGCGATGGCAGGCCTCCGATTGAGACTTCTTCTTCCTCCAAGCTATAAGTATGCCACTCTAGGTCAACCTCAAGGCCCGGGTGTACGTCATGCCGGTAGAACTGATCGACACGAACCACTACGGAAACACCACCCCTCCACTTGTCGCCCAACATGCCAGGCAATGAAAATGAAAGTGTGCTGACTCTTGGCAGAACAACGGAAACATGTGAGGCCTCATCAACCAATCTAACAACCCGAGTCGAGAATCCCGGAGCCTCGACGACAGCCAAGATAGACCTCCAGGATGGCCAGCTAAGCCTGAACCTCCCCGAATCGTCTGCGGCTGAATGAGAGAGCGGAGCTGGATCGAAGTGAGACTTTGAAACTCCAGCTAGGACATCTACGTCAACTGTCCTGATAATTGCACCAATGACCGGAAGTCCTTGGTCATCTATGATAGTCCCCTCAAGCTTCCTATCGCTGCGAGTACGCAACTCCACATCATAGCGAAGGCCCTCCCCGCCCCGAATAGAAACGCCCCTTAGGATTCGGCTATCCAGTCGGTTTTCTATCAGAATTGCGTACGCCCCGGGCACAAGGCCCTCAAACTGAACTAACCCCTTGCCATCACTCCTCCCCACCCTCCCCACGCGAGAGGAATAGAAATCCCCCACAAGCATCCTTCTCTTGCCCTTGGCAGCCAACAGACGAACGTTTGCGCCTAGAACCGGGCTTCCGTCCCCGCTAGAGGATATCGAGATAGCTATGCTCCCGTTTCCATGCGCTGAAGCTGATGCGCTATGGTTGAGAACTGCACTCTGGCATGCGATGGTCGCGAATACTAGCCACTTGATCATGCTCAGTTGCCTACTCGTTGCACTCGCTACAGCTCGTAGTAGCTCTTCTTTCAACTCTACACTTGACACGAGCAAGAACCCAGCAATCAGGGTGAAACAGCGATGTCGTGGTCACCTTCTCAAAATGTAGAAAGACTACACTGGTACTCGGAGTACAACCTTCCCCGCCCTCGCACTCAATATCCTTGGCGCATCCCGGAGCGTGCACCGGTCCCAACGCCATGCCCGCTCTTGATTCACATCTGGCTTTGGCGTCTGCTATTGCTTCTTGCTCCGTATTCCCGCAACCCAAGTTTGCTGGTCCGTTATGCCTCCTAAAATCATAAAAGGTGTCGCCACAACCGATGAACCCACCACTCGCGCCGGTCCCAGCCTGCCCTTGTGACGACAAGCCGGCCACGCCTCCTTCCGTGTGGTGCTCAGGAAACTACTTCCAGCAATTGCGCCTTGGGATGCTCCGTGCCTCGGTTCCATCGGATCAGATTGAATTGCTCGAGGGTGTGCAGGATCGCGTGGCGTTCCGCACGCCGCCGAGCACGTTTGTTTGTTGAGTCGAGAACGGCCTG
>JAJDEW010000125.1 GCA_029259595.1 Planctomycetota bacterium
CAATCAGGCACAGGCGCGCGACGCAGTGGGCGCCGCGTCCAAATGGAGGTGTCGGCCCGCGGCCATCGGAATGCCCGGCCCCCGGGTTGCGCCCCTCGCGGCAGGGATCGTCTCGCCCCGGCGAGGCCCGTGTCACCGCGCACAGCGATTGCGAGCGAAGCGAGCGAGTCCGTTGCCGTTGCCGTCGCCGTCGTCCTTGCCATACCCGGAAACGGTCTCGGGACTCCCTTGGACGCCTCGCTCGATTCGCTCGCAATCGCTGCGCGCTCTGAACGGGATTCCGCCGGCACGAAGCGGGCACGGCCGCGGGGGACGCAACCCGAGGGCCGAGCGCTCGGGGAGTCGCGAACCCCAACCCCTCAGGACGCGGCGCACACTGCGTCGTGCGCCTGTGCCTGATTGCGCGGCTGCGCCGCGAAACGGCACAAGCACGGAGCCTTCGGCTCCGAGGCTACGGCCCGCCTAGGGCGGCCTCCGCAGCCCGTTCCCCTCGTCAACCCTGCTCGGGGTCGTGCGAACCGGTCACACAGGTTCCGAGCACGTTGCCGCCCAGGTTCTCGAGCAGGTTGTAGGCTTCCTCGACGAGGTGCTTCGAGGTCTTGTTCATGCGAACGACCAGGAGGATCCCGTCGGCGATCGTTCCCATGACGCTCGGATGGTTCATCGTCAGCACGGCCGGGGCGTCGATCAGGACGTAGTCGTAGCCGCGCTTCAAGTTGTTGAGCACGGCCCGCAGTCGATCGATGTTCAAGAGCTCGGCCGGATTCGGCGGGGGTTCGCCGGGGCCGATGATGTCGAGGCGCTCGACGCCGGTTTGGCGAACGGCTTGCTCGAGGGCGAGGCGGCCTTGCAGCACTTCGGTCAGACCCTGGCGACGGGGTTGACCCAGGAGCTCCTCCACCGACGGGTCGACGGTGTCTCCGTCGAGCACGAGCACGCGCACGCTGGGCAGCTCGGCCAGGGCCATCGCGAGGTTCAGAGTCGCGACCGTCTTGCCTTCGCCGGTGATGGCGCTCGTCATCAGGATCGCGCGGGCGGCGCCGTCCGGATTCAGGGCCTGCAGCGAGTTGCGCAGGCGCCGGAACTGCTCGGCGATCTGGCCGTTCGGGCGCTTCAAAACGACGAGCTCCTCGTGCGTGACGGGGAGTTCGACGCCTTCTCCCGGCGGAGCGGGAATCAGGGGTCGGGTGGACGGGCGCCGTCGAAAGAGAGCCATGGGCGAGGGGCGACCGGAATCCGTCCGGCCGTCGATCAGGTTCGTTCTCAGGGGCTCGTGCACGAAAAGCTCATCGGCCCGCAAAGCGGGAAACCGTAGGACTTCGTTGCGGCGCCCCGCGCTGCGATTGTGGGTCAGAAGGCCTCGGGATCCAATCGGCGCTCGCGATCCTGGAGCAAGCGGGCATCCACGCGGGGGGGATGCGGCCACCTGCCGAGTTGGAGAGCGCGTGCCCAGGAGCTCCGCCCACCCCGCGCGAGGCGCGTGAGGTCTCCCAGAAAGCCGTAGGCGGCCTCGTCAGAGCCCGCTCCGAAGAGGCCCGCGAGCACGTCCTCACAGGCTTCCAGCCAGATTGCAGGGGGATCGCCATCGACCTCCCCAGAACCGGACCGAGCCAGCAAGGTTGCGCGCGCGTCCCGTCCAAGGACGTCGTCGACCCGCCCGAGAGCGGCCAGGAGGGCGTCGTCGCTCGCCAGGTTGCCCCGGGACTTCGCATCGTCGACGAAGCGCGGCAGCCGCAGGGCCGGGAGGCAGCCCACGAGGGCCCCCGCGCGTTCGACAGCATGGGTCGCGGCGCGATCGTCCTGGACGCGGGCGAGCGCCCCCTGGTAGACGGCGAGCACGAGCTGCCGTTCGTCGCGCTCGTGGCGGGCTCGCAGTTCGTCCACGGCGAAGGCCAAGGCCGTGGAATCTCGACCGCCGGCCAGGAGCGCCACGAGCCAGGCGGACGCCGCCTCGACCTCCCCGCGGCCGAGCAGCCATCCGAAGAGCGCTCCGCGCGCGAGCTCGTTGCCCAGGGGCGCGCGCCCCGGATCGCTCCAGGCGGGATCAGGCGCGAAGCCGTTGCGCACCAAGAGCCGTGTCCACTCGCGCGCTTCGTCGGCGTCAGCGAGCCCACGCCACCAGGCTTCGACAGCGATCGACTCCGGCGCCAACGGAGCGTGTCCGATCGGAAGCAGCGGGAGGAGTCCGGCACGGGTCCGCAGGGCCTGCAGCGCGAGCGCCGGCGGCGTATCCGCCGTCAGCGCGCTCACCACGACCTCCTCGATCTCGGGCCGCCAGACTCCCCAGGCCGTGAGCACGACGAGCCGTTGCCAGCGGCCGACGAGCGAGGAAGCCGCGAAGCCCTCGAGCACCGCGGGTGTGAGCTCTTCCCCACCGGGCCCGAGGGCACCGAGTGCCGAGACGCCGGCGACCAAGCGATGCGCCAGCTCGCCATCCCCGGCCTGTTGCGCCACCTCCGCTCGACGCAACCATTCCGTGACGGTACTTCCATGCAAGAGCACCGATGCCACGCGCCCTTCCCCTGCCGCGCACAGCAAGCCCTCGAGCGCAGCGGTATCGCCGTTCTCGCGCCAGGCCTCCTCCAGCCAGGCCAGGGCTGCCGGCCAACGAATCCGCGCGAGGTTTTTCGCGGCGCGCGTGCGCACCGCCAAGCTCCCGCCGTTCACGAAGGCCAGACACCAGTCGACGATCCATTCGATGCCCGAGCCGTGCACGGCGCGACGTGGCTCGAAGACCAGGAAGCCGGTTGCGCGACGCAGCTCACCCTGGTCGGTCTTCATCCCGAAGCCGCGCACGGAGAGCTCGCGTCGGGCCGCGAGCTCGAAGAGCAGCTCGCTCCAGGCATTCGAGACCGGGCCGACGTCACCGGACGGCTGCGGAGCTCGGGCCTCCTCGTCGGCCAGCGCCCAGCCGATCGCCAGATGTCCGAGACGTCCCAGCGCGGCGAGGTTCGCTTCCAGGGGCAGGGTCGGATCGGCGAACACGAGCGTCACGTCGCGCTTCTCGCCCAGGCCCCGCAGGAACTCGCGCAGCTCGCTTCCGACGACCTCGCGCTCGAGAGCGTCGTTCCAGCGGTGGCTCAAGCGCTCGACCGCCAAACGCCCGACCGTGGACAGCTCGGCGTCCGACTCCGCCAAGAAGGCCACGGCGAGTCCGAGGTGTCCGGGGTCCGAACCGATCGCCCGCGCGAGACGCAGACGCGTCTCTGTTCCCGCCGCGCCGCGCGTCAGCCCGGCGACGAGCTCGTCGAAATCGCGGGTCTCGAGGTTGCGTCCGAGCCAGCGCTCGGCCCGCGCGCGTTCGAGGCCGTCCGGCCCGGCGAGGCGTGCGAGTTGGGTGGCGAGATCGTCGGGCAGGAGGGGTGACCCGTAGGCTCCGACGGCGAGGACGAACGGCACGATCAACGAAAGGAAGCGCGTCATGGGGCGCGCCACCATAGCACCTCGATGGCGGGCTCCGGCAACCGCGCAGGCCTTGATCCGGGCCGCCCACGCGAGCACCGCCAGGGTCCGGCGCACACGCGGTTCGAGGCCCTCGTCCAGCGAAAGAAACGGGCATGGTCGGGGTCCCTCCGCTACCCTCCTCGGCATGTTCCAGCGGCTCCTGATCGCGAACCGGGGCGAGGTCGCCGTGCGCATCGCGCGGGCCTGCCGCGCGCTCGGCGTGAGCCCGCTCGGCGTCGTGTCCGAGGCGGACCGGGACGCGAGCTGGGTCGACGTCATGGACGAGGTCACCGTGCTCGGGCCGGCCGCGGCGTCGGCGAGCTACCTCGACCCCGCCAAGCTCGTCCAAGCCGCCTTGCAGATGCGCGCCAGCGCCGTGCATCCGGGCTGGGGCTTTCTGGCCGAGAACCCGCGCTTCGCGACGCTGTGCCGCCAGCATGGCGTGCGCTTCATCGGGCCGTCGGCCGCCGTGATGCGACGGATGGCGTTGAAGTCGCCGGCCAAGCAGGCCATGGCCGCTGCGGGGCTGGACGTCGTACCCGGCTCGGATGGTCCGCTCCCCGACGTCGAGGCGGCGCTGGCCGTCGCGCGCGATGCGGGCTATCCGGTGCTCCTGAAAGCGGATTCCGGCGGCGGCGGTCGGGGAATGCGGTTGGCGGCAAACGACGCCGAGCTGCGCACGGGCTATGCCGCCGCGCGCGCCGAGGCGCTGGCCGCCTTCGGCCGAGACGCCGTCTACCTCGAGCGCTACCTCGCGGCCGGCCGCCACGTCGAGGTGCAGCTCCTGTGCGACAGCTACGGCAACGGTGTGCACCTCTACGACCGCGAGTGCTCGATCCAGCGCAAGCATCAGAAGCTGATCGAGGAGAGCCCTTCCCCCGCCTTGACTGACGACGCGCGCCATGAACTGGGACTCCGCTCGGTACGCGCCGCGCTCGAAGTCGGCTACGAGAACGCCGGCACGATCGAGTTCCTGCGCGCGGCGAGCGGCGAGATGTACTTCATGGAGATGAACACCCGGCTCCAGGTCGAGCACCCGGTGAGCGAGTGTGTCACCGGTCTCGACATCGCCGCGCGCCAGATCGAGATCGCCGCAGGGCGTCCGCTGGGGCTTGTGCAGGACGACGTGCGGCTCTCCGGAGCCGCGATCGAGTGCCGCATCAACGCCGAAGATCCGAGCGACGACTTCCGCCCCACGCCCGGGACGCTCGAGCGCTTCGAGCTCGCGACCGACGTCGGGCCCGGGACCGTGCGCGTGGACACCCACCTGCGCGCGGGCGACCGCGTGTCGCCACACTACGACTCCTTGCTCGCCAAGGTCATCGCGCACGCGCCGACGCGCGAGCAGGCGATCGCCACGCTGGTCGCCGCGCTCGAGAAGTCCGACGTTCGCGGCGTCGAAACGACCATCCCGCTGCACCTCGCGGTGTTGGCCAGCGAGGCCTTCCAGAGCGGCGAGTACGACACCTCCACGATCCCCGGCTGGTCCTGACCCCATGGCCAAGGTTCCCTTGACCCCGATCGGCCGTCCGGTCGACGCCTTCCTCGACCTCGAGTCGTTCGCTCATGTCCGGCAGGAGCGCGCCGAGCGCGACGCGACCCTGCAGGCCAACCGCGCGAAGGTCCACGCGGGCTGGGGCACGAAGTACGCGGATCGCGTGCACCAGAAGGACAAACTGACGACGCGCGAGCGGCTGGCGCTGCTCTGCGACGAGGGCTCGGAGCTCTTCGAGGTCGGCACGTTCGTGAACTGGGGCAAGAGCTTCGGCAAGGTCGAAAGCCCCGCGGCCGGCGTCGTGACGGCCTTCGGACGCGTCCACGGGCGCTGGACGATGGTGATCGCGAACGACAACACCGTCGCGTCCGGGTCGTGGTGGCCACAGACGCCGGAGAAGATCGAGCGCGCGCAGCAGATGGCTCTGCGCCTGCGGTTGCCCGTCGTCTACCTGGTCGACTGCTCGGGGCTCTATCTGCCGGAACAGTCGCGCTCGTTCCCTGGACGCACGGGTGCGGGCCACATCTTCCAGAAGAACAGCCTCCTGTCCGCCCAGGGCGTGCCGCAAATCGCCGGCGTCTTCGGCGACTGCATCGCGGGCGGCGGCTACATGCCGATCATCTCCGACCGCGTCTACATGACGGAGCAGGCCTACATGGTGATCGCCGGCGCCGCCCTGATCAAAGGCGCCAAGAGCCAGCACCTGTCCAGCCTCGACATCGGTGGACCCGAGGTGCACGTCGCGCAATCCGCCTGTGCCGACGAGCGCGTGCCCGACGACCGTGCCGCGATCGCGAAGATCCGGGCCGAGCTCGAGCGCTTGCCGACGAGCGCGACCGAGTTCTACCGCTTCGGCGGCGAGAGCGCGCCGCCGCACTTCTCCGCGAGTGAGATCGAAGGCCTGATCCCCGGCGACCATCGCATGGCCTACGAGGCGGACGAGCTCCTCGCGCGGCTCGTCGACGAGAGCCTGTTCTGGGAGATCCTGCCCGACCGCGGTCGCGAAATGATCGTAGGCGTGGGACGCGTCGGCGGGCTCTACCTGGGCTTCGTCGCCAACCGTCAGGGGCTCATCGACGATCCCGATCACCACGGCGCGAAGAAGCCGGCCGGCATCCTCTACAAGGAGGGCATCGCCAAGGTCTCGGCCTTCTCGCGCGCCTGCGACGCCGACGGAATCCCGATCGTGTGGCTGCAGGACATCTCGGGCTTCGACATCGGCCTCGAGGCCGAGGCGCAGGGCCTCTTGGGCTACGGCTCGAGCCTGATCTACACGAACAGCACGAACACGGTGCCGATGTTCACGGTGCTCCTGCGCAAGGCTTCCGGAGCGGGCTACTACGCCATGGCGGGGATGCCTTACGAACCGGTCGTCCAGCTCTCCACGCCGATCACGCGCCTCAGCGTGATGGAGGGGCGCACGCTCGCGATCGCGACCTACAACACGAAGCTCGACGACGACTTCGAGATCGTGACGACCGACCCCGCCGAGCGCGCCGAGATCGAAGCGGGCATGCGCGCGGTCGAAGACCGCATCGAGCGCGACATGGACCCCTATCAGGCCGCCAGCCAGATGGACACGGACGAGATCGTGCGCTTCGGCGAGCTGCGGCCGTGGCTCGTCGCGCTGGCGGAAATGGCCTACCAATCGATCGGCAGCCGACGCGTCAAGAACCCGCGCATCTGGTCCCTCCACGACATCGCGGCCCTCTCCCGTCCGCGAGGCTGACCATGGCGAAACGACTCGAACTCCTCGTCCACAGGGACGGAGCCGCCGTGCACCTCGCGTGTCCCGCGGTCGGCCGCTTCACGTGTTCGTTCGACAAGGGTCGCGTCCTGACGCCCGGCACGGTCGTCGGCGTGCTCGAAACCCTCGGCCAGGCGACCGAACTCGTCGTCCCCGCTGCCGTCACGGGCCGCGTGGCGAACGCGCGTCCCGAGCTCGTGCACGCCCCGGTCGGCTTCAAAACCGTGCTCTACGAGCTCACCGCACTCGGCGACGTCGAGGCCGGCGCGGACGACGCGACCGCCACCGCCTCGAACAGCGCTCTGGCCGTGCGCGCCCCCTACTCGGGACGGATCTGGCTGCGCCCTTCGCCCGACGCCGCACCGTTCGTGCAGCCCGGCGACGAGCTCACGGCCGGTACGACGCTGGCCTTGATCGAGGTCATGAAGACCTTCACGCACCTGCACTACGAAGCCAAGGACGGCCTGCCTCCCGCGGGGCGGCTCGCCCGCGTGCTCGTCACCGACGGCGCGGAGATCGCGGACGACGACGCGCTGTTCGAGCTGGCCACGGGCTCCTAGAACTCCCAGCTCAAGCCGAGCGAGAGCTGCAGGTCGTCCTTCTCCGGCACTCCGCCGTCGGCCTCGGCTTGGGGCAGACCGACGCGGTCCCAGCGCAGGCGAACGTTCAGGTCGAAGTCCCACCAGAGATCGGCGTTGAGCTCGAGCGTGGCACCTTGGTTCGTGTCCGAGGCGTCCTCGAGTCCGATCTGGGCCGTGTAGATGAAGTCGACGTCGATCGAGGACGTCGCATCCCATTGCAGGCCGGTGCCGAGGATCCCGGTCGCGCTCTCGTCCGTGTCGTCGGCGCCGGCGGTCACGGAGTCGAAGCGCGTGTAGCGGTAGCCCAGGCCGGCGGTCGCGTTCCACTCGAAGCCGCGCCGGTTCATCAGCCGGTAGCCCAGGGCCGCGAAGGGCGCGACGCGCAGGTCGAGGTTCTGGAAGCGGTCGCGGTAGAGCTCGATCCCGAAGGGCGTCACGAAGAGGTCGGCCCCGAGGAAGCGGTCGACGCGCGTCGTGAGGCGCTGGTGGTCCGTGTTCTTGTCGCCTTCGAGCTCGCCGTAGGCCGCCTCGTACACGATCGGGATCCGGCTGCGTGCCGTGCGGCGCAACAGGGAAACCTGCGTCGTGTAGTCGAGCTGATCCGTGTTGCCGCTACGCGCCGTGCCGCCCAAAGCCACCTTGCCGGACCAGAAGTTGGCCTCGCGCGGCTCGCCCGGGACCAGGCGGAAGACGTCTGCCCGCGCGAGCTCGTGGGTCCCGCCTTCCTGGCGGACCCGGACCTCTTGATCGAGCATGTACACGACGCCCACGACCTCGACCTGGCCCTCCAGGACGAGCGTGAAGACGCGTGAGGTCCGCAACTCCGCGACGTCGTCCCAGTCGATCGCGAGATCACCCAGCTCGGCGCTGTCGAACTCGAGTGTCTCCCCGACGAGCGTCACGACCTCACCCTTGACCCACTCGCCGGAGACCAGGCGCAACCAGTCGGAACCGTCCGCGGTCTCGACCAGCGCCGGCTCGTGCGCGTCGTCCTGGCCCGCGAGCTGAACGACCGCCGCTGCCTCGCTCGGACGAGCGGAAACGGGGGCGGGCAGCTCGAGCCGCCGCGCGGCGCAGGCCTGCAGCGCGAGACCGAGGAGGGAGAGGACGAGACGACGCACGCAGGTCCCGAGGATAGCGATCGCACCCACCGAGTTCAGCGCCGACTGACCGTCTTCTTGCTCAGGCCGAGAGGTCGCGCGAGCCCGGGATCGATGCGGGTTCTCCGGTCGCCTTCGTCCCGACGCCGGCAACGTGCGGCGAGACGAAGCGCGGCAACGGCGGCTCGGGCACCCGGAACGCTTCCAGTTCGAGCTCGGCGAAGCCCGCCGTGCGCAGGCACTCGGCCGTGTCGCGATCGGGTCTGCAGCCATCGAACAAGAGTCGCCAGAGCGGGCGGACGAGCCGTTGGCCTCGTCTCAGCGCCGAGCCGTGCGGGGCGCCGACGTGCTCGATGAAGACGAAACGGCCGCCCGGCTTCAGAACGCGCAGGACGTCGCGCAGCACCCTGGCGGGGTCCTCGACCGAGCACAGGACGAGCGTGCAGAGGACCGCATCGACGCTCGCGTCAGCGACTTCCATCCCCTCGGCGGCGACGGTCCGCAAGTCGGCGTCGACGCCGTGCTCCGCCGCCTTGCGTCGCAACTCGGCGTGCATGTGCTGGTTCGGTTCGACCCCGACCCAGCGTGTCACGCCGGGCGGCAGGCTGGCGAAGTTGGAGCCCGGCCCCGGTCCCAGCTCGAGAACGGTGCCGGAGAGTCTGGCGAGGAGCTCCCGCTTGCGGGCGGCGATCCAGTCCTCGTAGTCCCGCATGGCGCGCGTGTAGACCACGGCCATCACCCGGCGCCGGAACCCGCGCGCGAGGGGCGACGACGCCAGCACCACGAGCAACACGACCCCACCGACGCACCAGAGGAGAAGCTCCATCGAGAGTCACGAAAGGCTGTCTAGCCGCGCAGCTCGAGCGGCAGGTTGAAGACGACGTTCTCCGGTTCACCGTCGAGCTCGCGCACCTCGCGGACGCCGAGCTCCTCCAGGCGCTCGAGGACGCGGCGCACCAACGTCTCCGGCGCGGAGGCTCCGGCGGTCAGGCCGATTCGCGCGCGGTGCTCGAACCAGGCCGGGTCGACGGAGTCGGCGCAATCGATGAGAAACGATGGAACGCCCCGGCGCTCGCCCAGTTCGCGCAGGCGGTTCGAATTCGAGCTGTTGGGCGAGCCGACGACCAGCAGGACGTCGATCTCGTCCGTCATCGTCTTGACGGCGTTCTGGCGGTTCTGCGTCGCATAGCAGATGTCCTGCAGCTCGGGCCCCTGGATGGCGGGAAAGCGCCGCTTGAGTGCCTCGATGACCTCGCGCGTGTCATCGATGCTGAGGGTCGTCTGCGTGACGTAGGCGAGGCGCTCCGGGTCCTCGACCGTGAGCGCCTCGACCTCGGCGACGGTCGAGAGCACGTGGACCTTGCCGGCGATGCGGCCCTTGGTGCCTTCGACCTCGGGGTGCCCGGGGTGGCCGACCAGGATGACCTCGCTCCCCGCCGTTTCGTAGCGCTGGGCCTGCAGGTGCACCTTCGTCACGAGCGGACAGGTCGCGTCGATGACGCGCAGCCGTCGTGCGTTGCCCGCGCGTTCGACCTCGTCGGCGACGCCGTGGGCGCTAAAGATCGTGACCGAGCCTTCGGGAACCTCGTCGAGCGAGTCGACGAAGTGCACCCCGCGCTCGCGCAAGCCCTCCAGGACGTGGCGGTTGTGCACGATCTCGTGCAGCACGTAGACCGGAGCCCCATAGCGCTCGAGCGCCTTTTCGACGATCTCGATCGCACGGTCGACCCCGGC
>JAJDEW010000126.1 GCA_029259595.1 Planctomycetota bacterium
AGGCCCGGCGGGTGCGCGAGAACGCAGGCGAATCGGTAGATTCGGCGAGGCTTTCGTGTGCCGGCCGGGCTTTCCGGACGCGTGCAGCGCGCCGGGTGACTTTTTCATCAGGCTGCTAGGCTGGGAGGGCGACCATGCAGAACATCACGATCTTTCTGGAGCGATTGTCCGAGGGTGACGAGCAGGCCGCGGAGAAACTGCTGGAAGTGGTCTATGCCGAGCTGCGCAAGCTGGCCCAGGCCAAGCTGGCTCAGGAAGCTCCCGGACACACGCTCCAGCCCACGGCGTTGGTGCACGAGGCCTGGATGCGGCTCGTCGGGGACGAGCGCGGGGACTGGAAGAGCCGTCGCTACTTCTTCGGGGCCTGCGCGGAGGCGATGCGCCGGATTCTGGTCGAGAGCGCGCGTCGCAAGGCGAGCCTGAAGCGCGGTGGCGATCGGGAGCGGGTCGAGCTCGTGGAACCGTCCGACGAGCGCTCCGCGACCAGCCTCGACCTGCTGGCCCTGGACGAGGCCCTGGCGAAGCTCATGCGGGAGGACGCCGGCAAGGCGGAGCTCGTCAAGCTGCGCTTTTTCGCGGGCCTGACGCTCGACCAGGTGGCCAAGACGCTCGGCATTTCGCCCGCGACGGCGGACCGTCACTGGGCCTTTGCGCGTGCGTTCCTCTTCCACGAGATCCGAGGCCGCGACGCGGACTGAATTTTTCGCGATCGGGTGAGGCCTTCGGGGGCCGCCCTGCGCCAGGGACTGCACAGCGCGTACGCTGGCGCCATGCAGAACGAACCCCGAAAACGCCTGGAAACCCTCTTCCACGCCTCGCGCGACCGCAAGCCGGGACCGGAACGCGAGGCCTACCTCGATGGCGCGTGCGGTGACGACGCCGTGCTCCGCGAGCGCGTCGAGGCGCTCCTGAGTGCGCACGACGAGGCCACGGGCTTTCTCGAGGGCCCGGTGGTGGGGGAACCCCAGGAGGGACCGGGGACCTCGATCGGTCCGTACAAGCTCCTGCAGGAGATCGGCGAAGGCGGCATGGGCATCGTCTACATGGCCGAGCAAGAGCGTCCGGTTCGACGCAAGGTGGCGTTGAAGGTCATCAAGCTGGGCATGGACACGAAGCAGGTGATCGCACGCTTCGAGGCCGAGCGACAGGCCCTCGCGATGATGGACCACGCGCACATCGCGCGCGTCCTGGACGCCGGCGCGACGGAGACCGGGCGCCCCTACTTCGTGATGGAGCTCGTGCGTGGCGTGCCCATCAACGAGTACTGCGATACGCACAAGCTGTCCACCGAGCGACGTTTGGGGTTGTTCGTCGACGTCTGTCGGGCGGTCCAGCACGCTCACCAGAAGGGCATCATTCACCGCGACCTGAAGCCGACCAACGTGCTCGTCACGTCGCATGACGGCACCCCGATCCCGAAGATCATCGACTTCGGTGTGGCGAAGGCGACGAACCAGAGCCTGACCGAGCGCACGCTCTTCACCGAGTTCCACCAGATCATCGGTACGCCCGAGTACATGTCACCCGAACAGGCGGAGATGAGCGGGCTCGACGTCGACACGCGCAGCGACATTTACGCCCTGGGTGTCCTCCTCTATCAACTCCTGACCGGCACGACGCCGGTCGATCCGACGGAGCTGCGCACGGCGGCCTTCGAGGAGATGACGCGCATGATCCGCGAGGACGAGGCGCCGGCCCCCTCGACGCGGATCAGCAAGCTCGGGGTGGAGGGCGAGCGGATCGCGAAGCACCGCAACACGGACGTGCTCTCCCTTTCGAGGCACTTCCGTGGCGACCTGGACTGGATCGTGATGAAGGCGCTCGAGAAGGACCGCACCCGGCGTTACGACACCGCGGCAGCCTTCGCAGAGGACGTCGTGCGTCATCTCGAGGACCGGCCGGTCGAAGCGGGGCCGCCCGGTGCCATGTACCGGCTACGGAAGTTCACGCACCGCAACCGCAGGGCGGTCACCGCGGCGCTCGTGCTGGTGGCGGCGCTCGGGCTCGGGTTCGCCGGGACGACCGCAGGCTTCCTGCGTGCCCGCGCCGAGGCGGACCGCTCGGGCCGCATCAGCGCTTCCTTGCAAGACGTGCTCGCGATGAGCGATCCGACGCGTAGCGCCGACGGGAGCGACGTCCAAGACGTGCTCGCGACCGTGCGCGACGTCTTCGGAGAAGACCATGCGACGTACGCCGCCGTTCTGGGGACGTTGGCGATGCAGGTGCACGACGCGGGTGACTTTGAAGCGGCGGTCAACCTGGGACGTCAATCGCTCACGGTCTGGAAGAAGGTCTACGGCGACAAGCACCCGAATACGGGCATCGCGCTCGCACGGCTCGGATCTTACCTGCGCGCCAAGGGAGACGACGCCCAGGCCGAGGAGGCGCTGCGCGCGGCCCTGGCGATCCTCGACGGCGCCCATGAGGCTTCCGGGCTGACGGGGCACGGCGCGCGGCTCGAGCTGGCCGATCTGCTCGGCAATCGCGGCGACTACCAAGAGGCGGACGAGCTGCTCGTCGATGCGCTGGAGTCCTTGCGCGCGAGCCCGACCCCTCCTCGCTTCAAGATCCTGGAGACGCTGGAGAAGCGCGTCGCCATGCAGCTCAACCAGGGCTCGCCGAACATCAGCGCAACGCTGCGAGAGGTCTATGACGAGGCGCACGCGTTCTATCCGGATGACAGTCCGATCGTCGCGATGGCGTCCTTGGGCTACGGCAAGTCCCTCTTCCAGGAAGGCGAGCGCGAGGCGGCCGAACCGTACCTGCGTGAGGCGGTCCGCCGCTTCCGGGACTGGCCGACCTCGCCCGGGGTCTACTTCGTCGTGGCGGCCGATTCCCTGTTCCAAGTCATCCGTGGGCGCGAGGATCGTGCCAGCATGGAGGAGGCGGACGAGCTGTTGCGGGAGCTGATCGCGATCGCGCGCTCCTTCTGGGGTGCGGACGAGCTGGCGACCAACCTGAAGTACTACGCCAGTCGGATGTACGACCGCGGGCGCCATGTCGACGCGCTCGAGGCGATGCTGGACGCACACGGGGTGCTCGTCGAGGCGGGCCGGTCCCTGAAGGAAAGGGAGAATCTGCGCGACAACTTGACGGCGCTGGCGTTCCAGGTGGCGGTCGAGCCGGGACAGGAGGCGTTGATCTACGAGCGAGCGCGCGAAGCCGCCGAACGTGCCCTGGAAGAGGAGCCGGGCCACCCGGTGATGTCGGTGGTGCTGGGCGTCGTCCTGGTTCGCCAAGGCGAGTACGACCTGGCGGCGGAGATGCTGGACGTCGAGCCGCGGTCCCTGTCCAGCATGGAGAGTGGGCTGGCGCGACGCGTGGCTCCCGCGGACCACGCCTTCCGGGCCCTGGCCCACGCGCGCCTGGGCGACGTCGACTTCGCGCGCTCCGAACTCCGAGAGCTGCGCGCCGCCCTCGCGGGCGCGAGCGACCGCGCCGAGCTCGTCCGACTGTCCAGCGAGGTCGAAGACCTCATCGCATCGACACCGGCCCCGAACGGGGACGGTTGATCTCACCGCTACCTTCCGGAGACACCATGTCCACCAAGCTTTTGGCCCTTTCGTTGTCCGTCTGCCTGGGACTGTCCACGCTCGTCGCCGCGGCGGATGAACCGACGCTCGAGCAACGCCTCGAGAAGCTGACCCAGAGCCTCGAGGCCGCGCGCGTCGAGGCGCACATCCCGGGCATGTCCCTGGCGATCGTCAAGAACGGCAAGGTCGTTCTGGCGCGCGGCTTCGGTGTGGCGGACCTGGACGACGACCGGCCGGCCGACGAACAGACGATCTACGCGGTGGGCTCGACGACGAAGGCCTTCACCGCGACCCTGGTCGGGATGATGGTGGACGAAGGCCGTGCCAGCTGGGACGACGCGGTGACCGAGTACTTGCCGTACTTCGACCTGCAGGTGCGCAGCGAGGATGCGAACGCCAGCTGCACCTTGCGCGACCTGCTCAGCCACCGGCACGGCTTCTCGCGCATGTCGATCCTGTGGTTCGGGGGCCAGCTCTCGCGCTCGGAAGTGCTGCACACCGCCGCCGGGGCCGAGCCCTGGGACGACTTCCGGGCCGGTTTCCACTACTGCAACGTGACCTACCTTGCGGCGGGCGAGGCGGCTGGAGTCGCGGGCGAGAGCACGTGGGACGAGATGATGGTCGAGCGCATTTTCGAGCCGCTCGGAATGACCTCCAGCACGGTCGCGACGAGCGAGGCACGCAAGGACGCGCGGTTGGCCCTGGGGTATCGTTGGGATGCGACCAGCGAACGACTGCTTCACGAGGACATGGTCGACCTCGGCGTCATCGGTCCGGCGGGATCCGTGAACTCGAACGTCGTCGACATGGCGCAGTGGCTGCGCCTTCAACTGGGCCAAGGCGAGGTCGATGGCATGCAGCTGGTCTCGAAAGAGCGCCTTCGCGAGACGTGGTCGCCGCAGATCGAGATCGCTGGGGGAGTGTCGTACGGCCTCGGATGGATGCTACGGGAGCACGACGGCCGCAAGGTGGTCGAGCACGGCGGCAACATCGACGGCTTCAGCGCGCAGATCGGCCTCATGCCCGAGGAAGAGCTCGGCTACGTGCTCCTGATGAACCTCGACATGGCCCCGCTTCAGCAAGCTTCCCTGGGGCTCGTGTTCGACGCACTCCTGGACCCGTGGCCGGCTGCCGACGTCGCAGACGGGACTGCGCCGATCACGGCGGAGCTCGACCTGGAGGACTATGCGGGCACGTATGTCGCCAACTTCGCGTCGTTCCGGGACGAGCCCTTCGAGGTGTTGATCCAGGACGCGAGCCTGGCGCTCGACATCCCCAGCCAGCAGACCTTCGGCCTTGCTCTCCCGAACGAGGACGGCAAGTGGAGCTTCACGCTGACCAGCGAGATCGCCGTGTCCTTCCAGCGTGGTCCCGATGGAGAAGTCGTCGGTCTGACCCTGCACCAGAGCGGCTACGACTTCGAGGTTCCCCGCCAAGGCGCGGCGGTCGTGTCGGAGGTCCCGGCCGAGGAGCTCCAGAAGTACACCGGGACGTTCGTGCGCGCCGAGGGTGGAAAGCGGATCACGATCTCGATCCAGCGCGGGCGCCTGACCCTCGAGGACAAGGGGCAAATGCTCGCGTTCCACACGCCCGATCCCGACGGCCATGCCGCCCTGCGCGCCCACGTGGAGCACGGGGCGACCTTCGACGTCGACCCCGAGGGGAACGTCGACTCCCTCATGTTCCACGGCGACTCCGGAGACAAGCTCTTCACGCGCTTGAAGACCGACCGCGAAGAAGCGCTCCCGAGCCTGGATGAGCTGTTTGCCTTGCGGGACATCGACGCGCGGTTGGCCACCATGGCGGCCGAGGGCGGTACGCGGTCCACCGGCAAGGTCTGGATCGCTCAGGCGGGTGTCCGCGGCACCGTGATCCATGAGACGAACGGGGACGATCGCTTCGCCAGCCGGATGAACTTCGGGAGGGTCGGCCGGATCGATGTCGCCGTCAAGGGCGGCGAGGCCTGTCGGTACAACTCGATGCGTGGCTTCGAGGTCCTGACGGGAGACGAGTTGGCTCAAGTGCTCCTCGAACATCCCGCCGCGGTGTACGGGGATTGGAGAGCCTACTTCGACTCGGTCGAGGTCCTTCGCAACGACTCTGTCGGCGATCGACCGGTTCACGTCGTGCGCCTCGAGAGTGGGGACCTTCCGAGCCGGTCCTACTGGGTCGATGCGGAGAACGGCGACATCCTGCGCGTGAAGATGACCGCGCTCGAGCGCACGATGCGCATCCCTGTCACGATCGACTACTCCGACTTCGAGGTACGCAACGGGATCCGGGTCCCGAAGCGCGTCGAGGTCGCGAACCCCGCGTCGGGCAAGACCGTGCTGACCTTCGACACCTTCGAAGCGGGCCTCACGCTCGGCGACGAGGTCTTCACGCTCGAGGATCCCGAGGCTGGTGAAGGGGCCGGGGACTGAACTCCCGGCGCCTCCCGCCAAGCAAACGGTCCGGCCCCCGCTCGCGCGAGGGGCCGGACCGTCGAAGTTCGAACCGGGTGGTCCGGTCAGTTGCAGAGGACGACTTGCATGCCGCGCGTGAAGGACACGCCCGAGGGTGCAGCGCCGTCGAAGACGATGCCCTGCATGAAGAAGGTCGCTCCCGGCGACAGGCCGGTGCCGATCAGGGAGATCGGAACGGTACCTTGGCCGAAGATGTCCAGCGGAACCGTCGTGCGGATCAGGTTCGGCAGGGTCAGCAACGTGCCGCCCAGGAAGGGGATCGAGATCTGCGTGTTGCCAACGCCCAGGATGGCGGTGCCGTTGGGCGGACCGTTCTTGATCTTGGCCTGGAACATCGTGCCCAGCTGCGATTGAACGCCGCCCGAGTCGAGCAGGGGAACCCCGGCCACGCCCGCCGTTCCGGCGCCGTAGTTCGTGGGCTGGCAGGCGGTCGGCGTGGGGTCGCTGGTCAGGATCTCGAAGTCGTCGATGTTCCAGCCACCGAACTCGAGCCCACCGTCGGAAACGAGCCGGAACTCGACCTGCGTGTTGGCGATGCCGTCGGCCACCGAGGAGATGTCGATCTCGACCGGCGTCCAGGCGTTGTCGAGCAGGTGCCCGTTCAGCGGGTTGGCGAAGACCTGCGTTCCGTTCACGCTGATCGTGGCACGGTCGAAGATGCCTTCTTCCACCGTCAACCAGCGGTTGAACGACAGCTTCGAGCCAACGGCCCCGCTCAGATCGATCGGGGGTGAGAGCAGGAAGTTGTTGACGTTCGGCTGATAGTCACCGTTGAAGCCGGAAGGAGCGAGGTCGTTGCCCCAGATGCGCGTGCCGTTCGCGGCGACGCCCGGATCGTTGGGCGAACCGGACGGGTTGGGCGCATCGTGCTGCCAGTCGTCCTGGGTGGCGACTTGCTGGTGCGTCCAGCCGTTGTCACCGACGGTCTCGAAGCCGTCCGTGAAGAACAGCTGCGTCTCACCGATCGAGAAGTCGAAGAGACCACCGTCGGGGAAGGTCTGCGAGTTGGCCGAGCCGTCGAAGGCCGTGATGCGGTAGTCGATCCTGGCCGGCGAGGGAACGCCGGGAATGAGCCCGGTCCAGGTGTTGCCCTGGAGGTTCGTCATCGCGACCGGGATGAAACCCCCGGCACCGTTGACCCGGTACTCGAGCGTCGCGACGGCGACCGTCGGCGAGAACAGCGGGGAGAGGTCCGCGGCCACACCGTACGGACCAGCCTCGTCCGGGGTGTCGCTGACATGGATGAAGTTCGAGGCGACGATGAAGGACAGGTCGAAGCCCGGGAAGCCCTGGGTCCGGAAGGCCGCGTCGATGTCGCTGTAGTTGGGCGAGCCGTTCTCGATCTGACCGTCGTCGTCATCCAGCGTCAGGAGCTGCGTTTCGATGATGCTGTCGATGAGCCCCTGGTCGTAGGCGTTCATGAAGCCGCTGAACAGGATGTCCGCGATCATGTCGCCCTGGGCGTTGCCGTGGGTCGAGTTGAGGTTGGCGCGCATCTTCCACATGGCGCCCATGTGGACCTCGCCGTTGGCGTGCACGCCACCGTGGCAGCCGGTGTTGCCGTCGCCACAGTACTGACGCGTGTTGTTGCCCGAGCGGATGATGCCGCCGCCGGTCGTGAAGCCGTTCCCGACGATCGGATCGTCGTGCAGGTACATCGCGAAGACGTCCGCGTTGCCTTCACCGAAGCCGTCGAAGCCGTTGCCGCTGCCGTAGCGGTCGTTCTGCCAGTGGCCTTGTTCGTGGCTGATGACCGTCGAGAAGGCCGTGTTGTTGCAGCCACCGGCCAGCGGGTAGTAGTTCGTCGAGTTGCCGTTGTAGAACGCGTTGCACGTGTCGTTGATCATCACGTTCGACGTGTTGACGAAGTCCATCATGCCGTCGGCAGCGTTCTGAGCGCGCGTCCAGTCACGCTGGCGGTTGATGTTCAGGAAGACGTTGGCTTCCGCCGTGTCGTCCTGGTTCGCCGCAGCGTTCATGAGCACGTTGTTGCCCGTCCCCGTCAGGTTCTGCGTCAAGACGTACTCGGCGCCCGAGGAGTCGTTCGTGTTGTTGTACAGGCCGTTGTAGGCGAACGTCACGGCCAGCGGGCCCGTGGCGCCGGGGAAGTTGAAGTTTCCGTTGGCGTCCGTCGTCGTCGTGCCGGCCGAGCTCGTGACGGTCATGTAGGCCATCGGGAAAGCTTGCTCGGGGTTGGACGCGGTGTCCGGAAGGGTGCCGGGCGTCGCCAGCGACGTGACGGTTCCGCCGACGTCGAAGAAGTGAACGCCGGCTTCCTTCTGCGCGACGCGGGCCGAGCCCTGGGCCGCGACGTAGTAGACGAAGCCCTCGACCTGGCCGGGAGCATCGCTGAGGACGCGCGTCTTCCAGGTGAGCGTGCCCTGGCGGAACTTGCCGACCTTCTCCTGGGCGATCACGAGCTCGGGGTTCGTGAACGTGACGTCGGTGATGCCGGTCTCCTGGCGGAATTGCTGGATCGCGAACCCGACGGCGGTTTCCGCGTCGACGGTCGGTGTCGTGTCCAAGCCGGCGACGTTCGGGAGTCCCGTGGTGTCGAGCGACAGGAGCTTGCCGCTCTGCAGCTCGAAGAGCGAGTTGACGAAGCCGCGCTCGACGGGGACGCCGTTGACGGCCTGGCGGAAGCGTACGGTGACCTTGTCGGTCGAGCCGTAGAGGCCCATCGGCAGGACGAGGACCTGATCCTCGACGAGGGTCGTGTCTTCGATGCCCATGAGGCCGTTGGCCTCGATCATGAAGTCGCGCGCGGTCCGGTAATACTCGGCGTCGGTGACGGGCTTCGTGCGCGGAGCCGCGTTGAAACCGTAGATGAAGTTCGCGTGACCGGTCTCGTAGTTCGGCCGCGCGCGCCAGGCTTGACCGAAGTCCACGCGCCACTCTTCGAGGGCTGCCCGGAGGTCGACTTGGGGAGCGGAGGCGCTCTCCAGGAGCGGGCTCGGGGTTTGAGTCTCGGCGACGAGGCACAGCGTGGCTGCAGCCAGACCCACGGACAGACCGTGGACGAGGGGTGATTGATTCATGCTCGAGGGAGTGGGGGAAACGTGAACGACTCCAGCGGAGTCGGAGACAGTGCCAGCGGCCCGTGGAGGGGGCCTGGGAGAGGACGGGACCCGGGAAAGCCAAGTTCCTCGGGAGGGGCCGAAAAACCCCGAAACGGCGGGGTCATGGCACGGAGAGGGTCGCTCCGAAGAGCTTACGGGCCCGGAGCCGGATCCGCAGTACTCCATTTCAACGGGGGCTTTCGACCCCCCTCGAGGGCCTCAGGGCGATTCAGCGACCGGAATCGGTGCCGCTCCCAGGGATGCTACCTGGGACGCTTCGGGGTGCGCCTCGGCGGCGATACGTGATCCGGTGCTCGCCGTGATCGCCGGGAGGGAGCGGGTCGAAGCCCTCGACCGGGCGGCCGTCGATGTGGATCTCCACCCCCGTGCGGGCACGCTCGAGCTCGAGAACGAAGAGGGAGACGAGGATCAGCGCGAGTCCGCCGAGGACGAAGCGGCCGGCGCGTCCGGCCAGCAGGCAGGGACGTTCGAGGGCCAGGGCCGCTCCGAGCAGGAGGACGTACGAGACGCCGGCCCCCTGGCGCGCGTAGCCGAAGAACAGCACGGAGATCGCGAGCTGGGCCGCGAGGAAGAGCAGCCAGGGAACGAGCGCCGCGCGCGGCCGAGCGACGAAGAACCCGACCCCGGCCAGGCCGAGCAGGAAGATCCGCCAGACCAGCGTCCCCGTTCCCGCCTCGGGCACGACCAGATCGACGGCATTACGAACACCGGATGCGCGCAGCGGGCGACCGTCGCCACCGAAGCCCAGCGTGGCGCCCGCCAGGAAGCGCCCGAGCTTGGCTCCGACGAGCTCGAAGAAGGACCCGGGAGAGGAGCGGATCCAGGCCCAGCCACGAGAGTAGCCGTGGTTGAACAGCGCGAGGTGCGGGATGTACTCGAAGGCCAGGTTCGGTGGGGGCAGGCCGCGTACCAGCTCGGGCGGATAGCTTTCGCTTCCCCCGGTCAAGGGCGGTGCCTCGTCGAGGGCCGCGCGCGAAAAGCCTCCGCTCGCGAGCGGGTGGTTCGCCAGACCGAAGTTCAGCGCGCCATAGGACGTGATGAAGGGCCAGGCGTCGAGCTCGCGTGGCACGGAACCGAAGGCCGCGCGCAGGATCGAGTCGAAGTCCTCTGCGCGCACGCTCGTCTCACCACGGTGCGCTCGCGTCGCGCGGACGAAGGCGGTCGCGGAACGCCGCAGGAAGGCCGGCAACGCAGCGCTCGCTTCGCGCGCGCCGTCTTCCCAGCGCAGCTCCGCGACGCTCTGTTCGATACGCGCCACGGCCGCCTCGGCGCGCGGGTCCTTCGGGACCTCGCCGGCATTGAAGCGGGCGATGGCTCCCCAGGCAGAGACGTGCCAGGGCACGAGCACGACGAAAGAGGCGAGCGCGATTGTCGCCGCGCGCGTTGCGATCGCTCGTGAACGCGGAGTGGCGCCGCCGTGCGACGGCGGAGCCTCGGGTGCAGCAGAGATTCGCGTCCAGCGCCAGACGAGATGGCCCGTGAGAAGCAAGGCGAAGAGCGCGTGTTCGACCCGGAACAGGCAGGCCGTGGCCTGCAACGCACCGAAGACCGCGAGGCCGGCCAGACGTGGCGATACGGCCACGGTCTGGGCCAGTCCGATCGACGCCAGGACGAGGAGCAGGTACGGCGTCTCGTTGTTGAGCGCAGCCGAGAGGGACATGAGACCCGTCGACGCCGCGGCCAAGCTGCCCGCGATCAGGCCGGCTCGCACGCCGAAGCGCGCACGAACGATGAGGAAGAAGAGTGCGACGCTCGCGGCCCCCAGCACCAGCATCAGTCCGCGGAGGACACGGATGCGCTCGAGCTCTCCGTTCCAGAAGGGGCGCAGCAACCACGCCATCCCCGGCGGCCGCAACGGGAGCCCTTGCTCGAAGCGCTCCCCGCGCCGTAGCGCCTCGACGTGGTCGAGCCAGATCGCGGCGTCACCCTTGTAGACGACAGCGTAGGGCCAGCCCGCATCCGGCGTCGCGCTGACGTAGAGCTGTCGAAAGCTCCAGGCGAGGACGAAGAGCCCGATCGCGAGGAGCGCCGTGCGCATTCCAAATCGCCCGACCCCGGTCGCAGGCGGGGGAAGGGGCGGTGGAGAGTCGACGCGCTGCACGGGCGAGAGTGCGCGACATCCCGCCCGCCCGTTCAAGTCTCGGATCGAAGGCCGCGTCGGTGAGCGCAGGGTTTCAGGGCTCGCGAGCAGGCACGGATCCGTGCCTTCGGCGACGCTCCCACGTGCGATTCTCGCGTGTCGGGAGCCCGCTTTCGAGCGACTTTGGCGGTGGCCCTGGACGAGCACAGCGGACGTTTGGTCCCTTCCTGGCCGTGTTTTTTGCGCTTCTTCGCCGAAGTTTCGCGTTTCCGGTTCGCACGTTTTGAGCCGGGTGTTGCTGCGCGCCACGGTCCCGTTCCGCCGGCCGAAACGAGCGCTCGCAGCGTCGAACGCCGCGAACACGAAAGGCCCAACGCGCACCGTGCCGAGCTACGTCGCACACCGCTTCGGACGCAGCCGTTCGGATCACACGGCGACCGAGAAGCGGACGGCGGGACGCGGCTTGCCAAATGGGACTTCCCACCAGGCTCCTGCAAAACAAGGCCTTGGGAGCGGAAAACGGCTGAAGGACGGAGTCGGTTGGCTTCCTCGACAGGACTCGGGATGGGCGCCCGCGCGGGCTCCGCGTCCGGACCGCGTGGGACACCGCCGTTCGAGCGCGCTCGTTGCTGCGCTGTCCGACGAACGCCACGCTTCGTCTCGGTCCTGCAGCGACGCAGGCGTCGGACGAGGCGCGGTGCGCAGCGTTCGGATTCGAGCGATGTCGCGTTTCCGACAAGTGCTCCCTTGCGATCCAGGCACCTGGAATAGATACCCTGTCGGCAAGGCGCCTCGGGAGAACGCTCGAGTCGCTGCGCGCTGCGGATGGGCCCCTCTCGTGGTTCCAGAACGAAGCGGCGCGCGGCGGGTCTCGAGCCTCTTTCCGAATCAGCCGAGGTTTCCCCCGGGCGCCAGGTCAGGCGCCGAGACTCGAATCCCCGAACAAGATCATGGCGAAGAAGAAAGCGAAGAGCAAAAGCACGACCGCGGCCAAGAAGCCGATGACGAAGACGGAAGTCTTCACGGCCCTGGCTGACAAGACCGGAATGAGCAAGAAGGAGGTCGCCTCGGTCTTCGAGGCCCTCACCGAAGTCGTCGGGAAGAACCTGGGCCGGCGCGGCCCGAAGATCTTTTCCCTGCCCGGTCTCGTCAAGCTGAAGGTCGTGCACAAGCCGGCCAAGAAAGCACGCAAGGGCACCAACCCTTTCACCGGCGAAGAGATGATGTTCAAGGCCAAGCCGGCTCACAACGTCGTCAAGGCGCTGCCGCTCAAGGCTCTCAAGGACATGGCGCTCTAGAAGCCCATTGCGAAGCCCGGCGGCTTCGGCCCCGGACGTCGTCCTTCGAGCAGGCGTGGTCCCGATCGGGACTGCGCCTGCTCGCTTTCTTGCGCGCACGGAGGAAGACGGAGCGTTGCCCGCATCCGAAGCGAAGGCGACGGCGGGTCAGCGGGTGGCGCGCAAGCGACGTGCTGCTTCGATCTGCGTGACCGCGAGTTCGACCGCTCGACGTGTGAGGGCGCGCTCGCCGAACTCGAGATCCTTCGGGATGGACGTGCCGGCTTGAAACGTCTCGAACTCCTTCTGCGGGAGCTTCGTCAGGACGTCGAGGATCGCGTCGGTGTCACCGGACCGGTGCACCCTTTCGAGGAGTGCATTGATCTCTTCGCGCCGTTCGGAGTCGCTGTCGGCGATCGCCTCGGCATCCAGCAAGGCGAGCTCGGCGCCTTCGACGTCGCCGACGGCGAGGAGGTCATTGGCGCGCTGCATGTGTTCCCGGACACCTTGGCCGACGAACTCGCGTCGTCCTTCGCGCTGCTCCCACGCGCTACGCAGGTGTCCACGCGTCGTTGCACCGATCGCACCACTGATGATGAGGAGCACTCCGGCGCCACCGACCAGTGTGAGGCGTGCGTGGCGCGTGCTGGCCCGCGCGACGGGCATGCGCAGGACCCGGTCGACGAAGGGGCGCAATTCTCGCGACGCGGCGTGCAGGACGAGGGCCGCGATCATCAGCACGCCCAGGAAGATCGGGACGGCTGGAACGAAGCAACTGCACAACAGGACGAGCCCGACGGTCGTGCCGGTGCGTATCCAGAGGTCGCGCGAACTCGATGTGTCGGAGGTCTGTCGTGTCCTGTCGTATCGTCCGAGCATCTGTCGTCTCCTCTAGCGCTCGCGCGCATGAGCGCGCCTTATCGGCCGGGGCTTCCATCCATCTGGATGCCGTTGGACGGTCCGGTGTAAGCCCGAAGTAGGATCGGACGCACCGCGGGCCAAATCGAGCGCGCGGAGGGCTCGACACGGTCGAAGCGAGGGACGCGCCGCCGAATGGACGCGCTGCGAGCGTCCGAAAGGCGTGCCGCCGACTTCACATCCGAGAGCTGTGCTGGCGCGGTTGACGGCTCACGTCGCTGTCGAACCGCGGAGCCGGCCTTCTGTGAGAAGGCCTTTCAGGTCAATCCGTTGTTGACAGGTTCTTAGGACGCCCCCGGATGCAGCGAGAGCCCCTGTGGCGCACACTACATCGTGCGCACCTTGACACTTCAGGGGCCAGCCGCTACCACGGGTGGCGACTTTGGGGTCTCGTCACAGCGGTCCGCAGCGGCCCGGAGGCTCTCAGCGAGCATGGTCCCTGTTCGAACAGGGAATGACTTAAGGAACAAGGAGCAAGCTGGATGAGACATCGTGTCCCGATTCTTTGGAGCGCTCTCGCGCTGTTGGGCTTTGGCGCCCTCGGTTCAGCCGCGGGTGAAGGAGCCGAGTTCGACGTCATGCCTGCCCAGGCGGACATCGTGTTCGAAGACCAGTGGCAGGGCCTGCGGCTCGCGAGCCCTGCGGGGAGCGAAGCCCACGGGACGGCCAGCCTGGCGGTCAACGGCAAGCTCGTGCTGCGCGGCCGCGAGGTCGCGGGCGGACAGCTCGCGGCAGCGGGCGAGGGCCTGCGCCTCGTGCGCGGAACCAACGCGCGGGACGCGGTGGTCTTGAACGACCTCGTCTTCGCCTTCGAAGAGGGTGGCAAGGGAAGCGTGCACGCTCGCTCGAGCGACGCGCGTGAGCTCTTCACTCTCGCGGACATCGTCGTCGACGTGCACCCCGATGGCAGCGTGCTGCTCGTCGCTGCACTGCGCCTGGGACCGCTGGCCGGGGACCTGGGTCGCTCCGGGCTCATCGGCGCCCACGCCGCCAGTCTGGTTCTGACGGTCGAAGCGGACGCCGTTCAGCGCATGCCCGGACGCTCGCAGGTGCAGCCGCAAGCCGCCCCCGCGGGCGGGGGTTCGTTCGCCGGTGGGACGCCCGACGTGATCATCTGGGACATCGGAGTCGATGGCTCCGACACGAACGACATCCATTATTGGGGAACGGCGGACGGGATCGCGGCCTACTCGATCGCGACCCAGTCCTGCAACGCGGGCACGGCCCTCCTGGATTGGTTCGACTCGGGCGGACAGCTGAATCACCCGGTCATCGGCCAGAACATGTTTCGGTACGGCGAGGGCCGCTTCACGCACATCGGACAGAGCTGGCTCAAGCACGGCTTCTGTGCCGTCAACGAGTTCGAAACCGGCTGCGCTCCCTGCGGTTCGACCAGCTGCGACACCCTGGGCATCGGCTGCGCCGACACCTACTGGGCGAGCTTGAACGACGGACGCAGTGGCGGTCCCAAGTGGGTCGTCAATGCGGCGCAAGGCACGCATGCTCACGGCGGCGGAACGCCGTCCGGGAACAACACGACGCGCGGGCGTTTGCAGGTGCAGGTCGCTGAGATCGACCCCGCGCTGAACCCCACAGCCGAGTACTTCATCGAAGGCCAGTACGTCACGGCCGACGATGCAGCCGCCGGCGGCGGCAACAACAGCGTCTCCTGGCGGCGCGTCAACGTCGTCTCGGTCTCCAACATCGACCGGGGCGGCGCCACCCAGCGCGAGCAGCCCGCGATCTACGCCTGGCAGGACCAAGACCCGAACGTGACGATCGTCGAGGTTGCGGTGTCCGGCGAACTGAACGCGCCGAGGACCTACTTCTACATCGGCTACACGGTCACGCAGGTCGGCCCGCTGTGGCACTACGAGTACGCCATTCAGAACCTCACCAGCAACCAGAGCGCGCGCTCCTTCACCTTGCCGATGGGGAGCTTCGTGAACCTGTCGAGCATCGGTTTCCACGACGTCGACTACCACAGCGGTGAACCCTTCGACGGCACGGATTGGGCCTCGACCTTCTCCGGCGGCGGCTTGACGTGGGCGACCGACGACTACGCCACGAACTCCAACGCCAACGCCCTGCGCTGGGGCACGCTCTACAACTACTGGTACGACTCGACCGAGCCGCCGACCACGGCAACGGCGGTCCTGGGCCTCTTCAAGCCCTCCGGAAGCGCGACCGAGGTCACGATTCCGAACATCCCCGTGCCCCAGAACGGGTCTCCGCCCGCGCCCGGCACGACCGGCGCCGACACCTTCGGCCCCGGCCCCTTGAACGGCGGAAGCGTCGGCGGCTGAGTCGACCTGCCACTCGAAACCCCGAAGGGGCCGGTCTCGCCAACGCGGGACCGGCCCCTTTCGTTTCCAGGAGGGGTTCTCCGGGCTTGGCGTGCGAGCAAGGGGCAGGGGAAGAACGGGCTACGGCAAGAAAGGGCACATTGTCTGTCGCCCCGTCCCGCTTCCCGGTCCCTCCCAGGAAGGCATGCATCGCAGCTGGCCCTGGCCCTCTGGATCCATGGAACGGGAGCGTCTGTGGCGCAACGACGGGCGGATTTCTTCACCAAGACGCCCTTCACTTCGGCGACGTTGAGCGTGAGCGAGTCGAACCCCCGGCGGCCCGTGGAGGGAGACTTCACGGCAGACGGTTTTGCCGACGTCGTTCTGATGGAGCACGGCAGGCTGTTCGTGTTCTTCCAGCAGCCGCACGGGTCCTTCGGCAGCGTCCTCTCGAAGTGCACACCTGTCAGGAAGTCTTGTCCCAGGCCGGGTCGTCGCGGCACTCTCTCCTTGCCAACGCCTTCCGGCGAACCATGTTGCAAGCAGTCGTCTCTGTTCCAGAACAGGCCAACTCGTGACATCACCACGAGTTGTGAGGCAACCCGGCATCTGTAGCTCGAAGATTAGCCGATCGACGACCCGATCCTTCCGTTGATCAGAGAGAGGTCGCTAGGATCGGGTTTTCTCTTGTCCTCAACTCTTTTTTGGGAGAGCCAACATGATCAAGTACGTGCTTGCCATTGTCGCCTCGATGTTGACGTACGGCGTCGCTCATGCAGACAAGTCGATTCACAAGGTTCTTTGTCTCACGGATTACTGGGATGTCATCGATGACGGCCAAAGGTGGGTCATCTGGGGCCCGAGCCCCATGTGAGGCGCAGAGCATTCCACCGTTGGCACGTTCAATCCGCCCGGTGACGTTGTTCTGGTTCAGAACAATTCGACTTCTGTGACGATGACCATCTCTGTCCCGGGCGCTACGGCAGTTCTTCAGCCTGGCGACTCGCGGAGCTTCAACACGATACCAGTGCCTGCACCCGCGACGTTGGTGCCAAGCACACAGTGGCGGCTCTCGTGGAGCGCCACCGCACCGGGGGTCGTGCAGCCGGGCGACCAGATCACCTTTTCCATCGGTTCGACCGTATGGAGCCGCATCGTCGTCGACTTGGGTGGAACGCTGCTCGGGACTCCAGGTGGGGTCATGTATTCCTACGACGAGCTTGGCAATGAGGTCAATGTGAACGTTGCACAGTGCAACTCGCAGGTCGTTCCAATCGATATGAATCACCTGCACGGGACACTACTGCTCGATTTCGATCCTGCACCGATGAGCATCCCGACGATGTCGGGCTTCGGGGTTGCCTTGTTGGCCCTGCTCTTGGGTGGAGCCGCGGTCGCATTGATTTCTAGACGGGCGCGAACCGCAAATGCGATCGTGGGAACTGCTGCCTGACAGCAGCTCTCGTGCCTGTTCGGTGGGAGCGACGCCCGCGTCCTTCGGGTTGCCGCGCGACGACTTCCGTGCAGCATGACTCATGTTCCGCTGTCTCCCACGCTTGGGAGATGGCGGGCAGTCGTGTCGAGCTCGTAGTCGAGCTGCATTCAGCACAAGATCGTCAGGCCATTCGGTCCCGGTTGCCAAGCGTGCTTCGAGGAGCGAGCTCTTGCTACAGGTAGCCGAGCGCCCGCAACTCTTCGAGCGTCTCTTCATCCATCTCGACCTCGCCCAGCGTCCGGGCCGTTTCGCGCGAGCGGAGCCACGTGTCGAGGGCGTTCGAAAGGCGCTCGACGTCCTGGGGACGTTCGGTCGACACGTCGGTGCGCTCGTGGGGATCGGAGGAGAGGTCGTACAGCTCGACGCGGCCCTGATCGTCGCGGATCAACTTCAAGTCGCCGACCTGATAGGACTGGAGGCGGCGGTCGAGGGGATCGAAGTCGAAGTCCGGCGCTCCGTGCCGGAAGCGGCGACGCTCGGTTTCCGGGCGCATGTACTCGGCGATGATCGGGCGCTCCGGACGCAAGTCCCGGGAGAGCAGGCTGACGCCTTCGAACGACGGCCAGAGATGGCGCGGGACCCCGACCACGTCGAGCACCGTGGGCGGGAGATCGAGGACCTGGACCGGGTCGTCGCGCCGCTCTCCGCCGTCGAAGACTCCGGGCAGGCGCAGAACGAGCGGGACGCGCAGAAGGGAGTCGTACAGGCAGAACTGGTGCTGCATGAGTCCGTGCTCGCCCACGTTCTCGCCGTGGTCACCGACCACGATGACGAGCGTCCGGTCCAGCTCCCCCTCTTGCTCGAGCAGGTCGACGAGCCGGTCCACGTGGGCCTCGACCTTGCGGACGGCGGCGCGGTACAGCGCGCGCAGGATGGCGAGGTCGGCTTCGGGGAGCCGGAGCTCGCCCGCCTCGAACTTCATGCAGTCGATCTTGGAGAACGAACGCATGCGCTGGACGTCCGCGGGGTCCGTACCGGGGGGAAGGAACTCCTGCAGCAGTTCGTCCGACGGCCGGTACGGGAGGTGGGCGTCCATCAGATTGACGAACAGGAAGAAGGGGCGTTCACGCTCGCGAGTGCCAAGCCAGTCGCGCACTTGCACGACGGTCGGTTCGAAGCGCTTCTTTCTCCAGGCCTCCGTGAAAACCTCGAAGCCCTGGGCAAAGCCGGTGTGGGCGTTGATGTGGGGGTTTTCGCTGAAGCCCGCGGTTGCGTGGGTGGGCGCCAGGAGCTCGGCCAGGGTCTGCAGATCGTCTCGGAGCAGATGGCTCTCGTGGTGCGCTCCGTGCCGCGAGGGATAGAGCCCCGTGAACATCGAGCCGTGCGAAGGCAGCGTCCAAGCGGAGACCGTGCGTGCCGCGCTGAACACCACTCCGTCCTGCGCCAGGCGCTGGAGGGGAGCGAGGAGTCCGTCGCCCGTCGCGGTCCCGTGCACCGAGACCGCGTCGCCGCGGGTCGTGTCGAGCACGATCAGGAGCACGTTCGGCGGTCGTTGTTTCGTCGGCGAGCAGGCGACCGCCTGCAGGAGCGCGACGAGGATCAGGAAGCCGGCGGCTCGGGGGACGTGCTTCACGGGAGTCGGCATCGATCGGGAGCTTGGCTTCGTGGTACCATGCGACGCGCCGAGTAACGTACGTGACGATCGAAGGTCCCGCAACGGCCGGAAGCACGTGGAATCGCCTCCACGAACGGGTGTGGCGTGCGGGACCGACGCGTCCGGCTCGAAGCGATGGTCAAGCTCAACCGCCTGTTCACCGACGCCATGGACCTGGCCATCGACGTCCTGCAACGGCTCCTCGAGCTGCCTGCGTCGGGCGTCGCTCTCGGCCTGATCGTCCTGGCTGCGCTGCTCGTCCTGGGATGGGTGCTGCTCGGCAAAGTGCGGGGCCGAGCGCGCCCGCTGCGCAAGCCGGTCTTCGTCGCGCTCGTCGCCGTGGGAGCGCTCTCGTACGCCTTCCTGCTGGATCAGAAGTTGGCGCAGCTTCGCGACGAGGTGCGGCAGCTGGACTCGAATCTGCGCTTCGCCGCCCTGAGGGCCGACGCCAAGAGTTCGGCGGGAGTTGAGGGCCCCGGTGGCACCGGTGGCCCTGCTGGCACCGGGGGCAAGGGGGGCGCACGCTTCTTCGCCCTCGAGCGGGCCCTGCGCAAACTCGACGAACGCTTCGGCACGTGCGAGCTCACCGTCCAGAACCTCGATGCCGCGAGCGATCTGGCAGGGCTGCGGTTCACGGGCCCCGACGGACCGGTGGTCGCCTTCGTCGCCCTCGTGGACCTGACCCACCCCGGCCTCTCCATCCGGATCACGCCCGAGCATGGACCGAAGATCCTGACGTCGACCTTCGCCAAATCCGAGGGTGCGACGCTCGCCGTCAACGGGGAAGCGGGAACGAGCCCGACCCGGCACGCCGAGCTGGGGCAGTGGCAGGGGAACTGGATCGTGCGCGGCAACCCGATCCTGTTGGCCGACACCGACGAGCGGCCCTTTCTCTCCTTCGATCGTGAGGGGCACGGACGCTACTTTGCAGCGTCGATCGTCGACGTGGAGGTGACCGACGAGAAGTACGACACCCTGTGGGGACGCTTCGATCTGCTCGTCGACGGCGAGATCGTCCAGCATCGGGGCAAGCGCAACAGGATGGTCGCTCCACGAACCTTGATGGCCTTGGACCAGCGGGGAGAGACCCTCTACCTGATGGTGGTCGACGGTCGGCAGCCCGGGTACAGCGTCGGGATGTCGCTCATGGACGGCGCCTACGTCCTGCAGGCGCTGGGCGCCTTCGAGGGCATGTCGTGTGACGAGGGGGGCTCGTCGACGTTGTTCGCGCAGCGCCTCGGAGGTCTCGTCAACCGCCCCAGCGCTGGGTACGAGCGTCCTGTCTACTCGCACTTCGGCGTGGTCCTCGCCGACGAGACGAGCGAGTCCGTGGCGCCCGCGCAGAATGACTAGGGGCTGCATCGAGCGCGTCGTGACGCGCGGCACAGCCCCAGAGCCCCGTCACTCCCGCAGCGCGACGATCTGCGTATCCTCACGCAGGACGAGCTCGAGCGGCCCCGCCGGATGCCGTACGCCGTCGACGCTCCAGCCGGAGTAGGGCGCCGCCTCGTCCGTCACCCGTGCGCGCAGGCGCTGCCCGGCGTAGTAGTGCCCGCGATACGGCGTTCGCTCCTTGTAGCCATCCACCTCGAGCACGATCGACCCCGATGCCTCGGCACGGATCTCGCACTGCACGAGCGGCCCGAGATCCAGGCGCTGGCGGAGATCCTCGAGCACGTAGCGAGGACGCCGCTCGAGGAACGGGATGCGGTCGCGATAGACGGCGGACGGCATCCCGAGGGAAAGCTCCATGTCTCCGTAGGTCGCTGCGGTTGCGCGCAGGGTTTCGGGAGTCCACAGGTGGTTCAAGACTTCCGTCGTCAACTTGGCGAAGTCGTCTCGAAAGCCCGCGTCGTTTCGGAGCAGCTTGCGAAACAGGACCAGGGGAAGGGAATTCACCAGCTTGCGGGAGTCCAGAATGACCCCGAAGGCGGGCGTGTTCGTCGTGTCCTTGACCAGGGGAAAGAAGCTCCCGTCCATGTCCCAGTGGATCCACGACCAGCGATCCTTCGGATCCGTCAGGTCGAGGACGGCCGCACCCTGTTCCCAGTCGTTCGTTCCGCAGAAGGCGACCGTCAGGAGGTAGCGGGACATGGCGTCGACATCGATGAAGCGCTCGACTCGTTCGACGGTTGCTCCGTCGCCGAGCTCGCGCGACCACTGCTGCAGACGGTCGCGGGCCTCCAGGCTCTTGGAACTCGCCGTTCCGCGCAGGCGGTAGGCAAGGAATTCGTCGTGGCCGAAGCGTGAGCGCAGCTGCCCACGCTCCAGGCGCTCCGTCAGGAAGTGAACACCCTGGGACTCACCGTTCAAGTAGAGCAGGCAAGGCTCGTAGTGCGGGACCTGTCCGCCCACGAGCCGCGCGAGGTCGTAGGCGAGCACCGATGTGAAGCCCAGGGTGCGTCGCAAGATCACCGTGGAGACCGGATCGACGCGACCCTCGAAGAGCAGACCCGGCGGAAAGGCGGTGCTTCCGTAGCGATCGCGGAGGTGAAGGCGGTAGCTGCTCTTGCGCTGCGGAAGTCGGCTGCCACCCCCGTGCAACTTCAGGCCGGTTCGGGTCGCGAACTGCTCGACTCCCTTGCGGTAGAGCGTCACGTGCGCGCGCTTCTCGATCCGCTCGGTGTAGCGCGTCAGGAGGCCGTCTTCGCCATTTAGGTCGTCCTCTGCGAGCGCGACGGAGACGACGGTCCAGTCCCCGTGCTCGCGCTCCTCGATCGGAAGGGCGCTGACTGGGAAGGAAGACGTACGGGACGGGTTCGCGCGGTAGAGTCGTCCGTCGACCTTCGACTTGCGTCGAAAGGCGATCGGGTCGTCGGGGTCGTGTCGCGCAGAGATCGGGAACACGGTTTCGTCGTTGGACACGTCGGAGACCAGGTCGTTGCGCTGCAAGATCGCGCCGAGCCGGCCGATGTCCAGCAACGGCCGGGGCACCTCGCGCGAGCGCAGGTTTTGGCGCAGGTCGGCGCTCCAGGGCTGGTCCTCGAGCCAGGCCCCCGCTGCCGAGACCGCTCCGGCCGTCAAGGCCAAGAGCAGGCAGGCAGGGGCGCGCTTCAACTCCCGCCCCTGCGCGTGAAGTAGACGTCGGAGCGCAGCGAGCCGCAGAGCTCGCGCCAGCGGGCCTGGTGCTCGGGGAGCACGCTGCGGACCAAGGCCGGAAAGCTGTAGGAGACGACCGCCTCGGCGGGGCCTTCGCTGACGGCGTCGAGCGTGCCCTTCGGGAACTGCTGGGCCAGAAGCCTCAGGAGGGCGTCGCCCTGTTCTTGGAACTCCTCGGTGGACAGCGTGAGGACGACGATCCCGTCCGAACGACCGGCACCGAAGACGCCGCCGCCCTTCAGGCTCACGAGGGCCAGGACCAGCACGGTGACCAGCAAGAGCGCGCCGAGGAACACGAGATTGAACGTCGCGCAGCAGAGCGCCCCGGCGACGACCAGCATCAGGAAACCGATCTCCTCCGGCTCCTTCACCGGAGTCCGGAAGCGGACGATCGAGAGCGCCCCGAGCAATCCCAGCGAGAGCGGCAGGGAGAACTGGATGCAGATGAAGATCCCCGTGATGGACAGCGAGATGAGCGGGAAGGCGCGGTGGATCTCGCTTCCGCTCGAGCGGGACCGGTAGAACACTCGGTAAAGCGCGGAGACGAAGAGACCCGTGAGCGCGGAGATGCTCATCAGGAGGAAGAACTTGCTGAAGCCGATCGTCGCGCCCCGACTCCCGTCAGGTGACACGAGCGCTTGCAGCCAATCCGAGAGGTCGCTCATGGGAAGACGTGGGGTTGGTCAGGGAAAGGGGTCGAGGAGTCGTGAATGGCATTCCCCGTACTTGGAGAAGGCCTGTCGCTGGCACCCGAGCTCGACCAGCGCGGCGAGGCTCCGCGGGGGATCAGGGCCGGGGCCCTTGGACTCGACGACAGCGCGGTCGAGCCTCGGCCGGCGCGCGCTCGGCACCTGGAGGGGGTTGACGGAGGGAACGTGGATGCGATCGTCCAGGGAGATGCGCGCGCCGCACACCGGCTCGAGGAAGCGCTGGCGTCGATAGCGGATCGTGAACGCCGGCCGAAGGGGTGCAGGCAAGTCCACCCCGCGACTTCGCAGTCGGACGAGGAGCTCGCGCACGCGCGCCTCGGAGAGCGGCGCCCCCGAGACGAGGTCCGGATCGAGGGCGACGGATTCGCGCAGCTTCTCGCGCCGCCCCCCGATCTTGCCCTTCACTTCGAGGAAGGCGTGGTCGCCCAGCGATCGTCGGTCGTCGTCCTCGTACCAGCGCAGCCGGACCTTGGTCTTCAGGTAGTCGCTGTTGCGCTTCTCGTCCAGGAAGCGCCAGTCGGGCGTGTCGAAGTAGAGGCTCACCACCCAACCGCCGGGGTGACGCGGGTCGGGTCGCAGGCGAGCGGCCAGGAAGGAGCGGATCACTTCGGCGCGGATCGCGGGCAAGACCCACTTGCGCTCGCAGACCGTGGTTTGCGGCTCACCGATCATCGCAGGCCACTGCGAGAGACGACGACGTCGTCCAGCACGAGCTGCGAGCGCCCCTGGACCTTTGGCAAGAGCCGCACCTCGATGCGCAGAGCCGTGGCGTTCGCCGGGATCAGTTGCGCGTCGACCGTGGCCGTGTTCGAAGTCCAGCCCGGCGCCGGGCTCGTGACGTGTTGCAGGCGGCGCGCCGTCAGCTTGCGTGGGAAGTCGGGGATGGCGGGATGCACGAGGTCGCTCTCCCCGTAGAAGTTCGCCAGGGTCGAGACGGCGACGCCCTCGACGACGTCGGCGGAACTCCACCAGGAAAGCTCGAGGGCGCCTTCCCCCGTGAGCGGGATCAGCGGACTCCAGGCCGTGGTCCAGGGGTAGCCGACTTCGAGCCGTGTCGCGTACGTTCCGGAATGCGCGCCCGCTCGGGTCCTCTGCGCATCTCCGTGCCAGCCGCTGTCTTCGAAGTCGAAGCGGGCGAGCTCGTGCCGGCCGCCGTCGACGGGCTCACGACAGCCCGCTGCGAGCAGCGCGGCGAGGCCGAGGCCGACGACCGAACGAGTCACCCGAACGGCGCGCGGTCGGTAGGGGAGTCGTCCTGGGGACTTCGGGAGGCTCGCATCGACACTCGTCACGCTAGGAACAGGTCACTGCGGCGGGAAGCGCGAGCCTGCGCAGCGAGGTTAGCGGGCTGGCGTACTCCTGACAAGGGGAGGTCGGGGGCGAGGACGGTGCCTGGCGCGGAGCGGCCGGGCGTGGTGCGCGGGTCTGCCGCAAGCGAGGCGAGCTCGCGCCGATAGCTCTGCGGCGTGCGCGCGAGTCGCACTGGAGCTACACGGATTCCAACCACGCGACAGCGTCATCTGGACGCAGTGACGCGCAGGCTGACGGTCAGTTCGACTCGAGGGCGAGCAGGCGCCCTTCGGGGCCCCGCGTGTAGAGGCGGAGCTGGGGATGCGCTGGCAAGTCCTTGTCCGAGATCAAGGCAACGAAGGAAGCGCTCGACCCCTCGCGTGCATAGGTCTGGCTGACTCCGCGGATCACGCCGTTGATCGCGAAGACGACCTCGCGCGGCGCGGGGTCGCCCTCCGCGACGGTGACCGAACCCAGGAGCAGTCCTGGATAGACGGTAGAGGTCCCTTCCCAGGCGCGGATCGCCTCGGCGTTGGCGATCCTGGCCTGGGCTCCTTCGAGCACGCCGAGCTCGAACTCTTCGACCGGACGCCCGAGCTCCTCGGAAGCTTGCCCCGGCTGAAAGACGTCGCGCCACGTCGGCGACTCGCCGAAGAGCGTGCGCTTGTGGTCGAGGGCTGGCCAAGCCTCGGGAAAGGTGCCATCCACGGCCACGGATCCGCCCCCCTTGTTGTGCAGCACCTTCTTCTTTCGAGCGGGCTCTTCATCGAACGCGGAGCGCCCGTCTGTCTCCCAGGGCACCTCGATCCCCAAGACGTCGGCGATCGTCGGCAGGAGGTCGATCGACTCGACGTTGCGATCGACGATGCGTCCATCCGTCTGCCCGGGCAGCTTGACGAACAGGGGGACGTGCAGAAGGTCGCGCGCGCGTTCGATCGTCGGGGTGTCGCGATCCAGGCCGCGCAGGCTGCACCCGTGATCGGACGTGATGATCACGAGCGTCTCATCGTAGGCGCCCACTTCCTTCATGCGCCCGATCAACTCGCCCAGAAGTGCATCGACGAAGCCGAGCTGGAGGAGATGACGCTGGACGCCGAGATCGAGGAGGGCGTCGTACTTCGACCAGGCGCCGAGGCCCACCTCGCGGAGCATCTTCGTGCCGTACTTCTTGCCGGAGGGAACGAACTCCCAGGGGACGTGCGGCAGCATGACGTGCAGAAAGCCGAGGGTCGGCCCCGGACCTCCATCGAACCTGGCGACGAAGCGACGAAAGTGGTCGGCGCGCGGCGCACCTTTGGAGTCGAGGCCGTACTGCGGACGTCCCCCCTCGAGCAGCTCGGTGGGGCACATGGCCGTGATGCGTTCGTGAACGACCATCCGATGGGAGCCAGCGAGCAAGGTGAAGAGGTTTTGAGGATGATCCTGGAAGCGGGGCAACAGCGAGTGGTCCTCCACCAGGTTGCCGGTCAAGATCGAAGGCAACGCGAGCACCGTGCGCTTGTAGCAAGCGCTCGCGTTGCGAAACCACGTGCTCTCGGCCGCGAGCTTTGCGAAGTTCGGAAAGAGCTCGCCTTCGATCTCGTCGGTCGTCCGCATCAGGCTGCTGACCGGCAACTGGTCGAAGATGACGAGTACGACGCTCGTCCGCGCTTCCGTCGCTTCGGCCTCGAGCGCGGCTTCTTCGGCCACCTGGGGGAGGGGAGCCGGCCCGACGAAGGCGAGCGGGGCCGAGCTCAGGAGCGAACAGGCGCAGACTAGGAGAACCAGGAAGGGCAGGTTCGCATACAACCCCATGAGGTGCCGACGTCGTACAGGTCGACCGTTGCGAAGCGGATACGATCCGGGCCTCTGGCCCTGTGCGGTGGACCAATTCATGGGGTGACAAGTCATGGGGTTCACGGGCCGATTGTGGCGTCGCGCTGTTCGATCGGACCAGGAAAGATGATGAAAAAAGGAGGGGCCACGCCAACGACGAGAGCGCGAACGAAGGCCTGTGCTCGAGAACTGTGGGCGAGGAAGCGGCAGCGGCGCCGCCACCGGATGCAGGACGCGACTTTTCCAGGATTGCCGTGAAGGATCGGGACGCTCGGTCCCTCGAACTCCCCGCAATGAGTGAAGCCAAGCTGGAAGCCATGGAAGAGGCGCTGGCCGCGGTCGGAAAACGACTGGCGTCCGAGCGTCGTTGGGAAGACATCGCGCCGCAGGTGCACCGCCGGTTGAGGAAGCCGTATCGAGACCTGGCGATGGTCCTGGCCTTCGTGATCGGCCTCGGAGTCTGGGGGCTCTGGGAGCGGTCCGCCGGAGTGGCCGCCCTCGTCGTGCTGGGGCTCTTCGTACCTACGGTGGTCCACGCGGCGCTGAATCGCAGGCGGGCGCTCGTCCGGCGCGATCGTGACCTGTTCGCGATCCATGCTCGTGAGGTCGACAAGCGCTTCCAAGCGCAGGTCATGCTGGTCTTGTTCGGCGTGCCCTTGGTGCTGGTGCTGCTCGTCTTCGCCATCGCACTCCCGGACCCGCGCCTCCCCCTGACGCTGGCGGCCGCTTTGGTCGTGTATTTGCCGGTCCACGTCTTCGTTCGGTTGCGCTGCACGCTGCGGGAGCTCTCCGAGGCCAAGCGCTGGAGCGAGGTCGCGCGCGATCTGCCCGCCGCGCCGTCGGTTGCAGCAGGCACGACACGCGAGGCGCCGCTTTGGAGGAGATCGGTACGAAAAGGCGTCGGGATCCTGGTCTTGGCGTCCGTCGCCGCCTGCCTGGCCACCCGCGTCCTGCACTGGGCGTTCGACCTCGATCTACGGGTGCCCGAGACCGTGCTGTGGACCATCGTCGTGGCCTGGGTGGCGGCACGCATGCTCGTCGAAGAGGACGGTGACGAGAAGGCTCCGGCACGACTCGAGGGCGAGGAGGACGTCGGTGACGGAGAGGAACCTGAGGAGGAGGCTGACGACGATGACGACGATGACGACGGCGAGTCCGCCTTGGCGCTCTCGATCGGTCTGCTGGTGGGATGGTTCCAGCTGTTCGTCCTGTACCTGTCTCCGCTGGTCGTGCTCGTGTTGCTCGCCGGGGCCCTCGCCGTGGAGGACCCGACTCGCCCGCTCGTCGCGGCGGGAACCCTCGCCGTCATGTGGATCGTCTTCTGGAAGTTCGTGCTCCCCGAAGGCGACGACGAGGAGGGCCGCACGTGATTCCGCACGCCGAGAGTCAACGGCTCATCGCCCAGCTGCGCGGTTCCCGGTCGGAACGCGCGGCCGCCCTGCGCGAGCTCTTCGAGAGCAACAGGGCTTCCCTGTACGGACTGGCGTTGCGAATGACCGGTCACCCCGACCTCGCCGACGATGCCGTGCAAGAGACCTTTGTCGACGTTTTGGGTGGCATCGATGGCTTTCGGGGCGAGGCCCGCTCGAGCACGTGGCTGTTCCGCATCGCCATCCGCGCCGCGACCCGCGTCGCCGCCCGCGCCAAGCCCCGAGCGGGCACGCTTCCCGACGAGCTTCCGAACCCGCGACCGGGAAAGGACGACGACCCCTCCGACCTGGCCGCACGACGCGAGACGGCCGCCCGCCTGCTCGCGGCGCTCGCGGCCCTGCCGGCACCCGAGCGCGCTGTGGTCGCCCTGTCCGCTCTCGACGACCTGCCGCAGACCGAGCTCGCGACGATTCTCGGTGTGCCGGAGGGGACGGTGCATTCGCGCTTGCACCGGGCGCGCGAGCGGCTGCGCGCAGCCTTGGACGCGAACTGACACGAGCCTGACCGACAGGCCCGGCCCGAGGGCGCGCCCTGTGTTCGAGTTCGGGCCTGGACGACCGACCCGCGGCCCTCGGGCGGAATCGGAACCCGAACGGCGCGCGGGCTCGGGCGCCCGTGTACCGTGCGGCCCATGCGCCGACTCCTCCTTCTGATCGTGCCATTGGTTCTGGTCGCCGGCTGCCTCGAGACCCGCACGTGGCAAGCGGCCGAGCTTCCCCCGAACGCCTCCGGTCTGGAGGGAGTCGAGCAGGTGCGCGTGACGCAAGCGGCCGGGTCGGAGCTGGTCCTGAACGAACCCGGCCTGGTCGAAACCGCAGAGGGCGCCTGGCTGACCGGGATCTCCGAAGCGGATGGAGCGGGCGTGCGCATCCCCGTGACGGACATCACACGCCTGGAAACGCGCCAGCTCTCGACAGGCCGTATCCTCGGCAACCTGGGCCTCGGAGCTCTCGTGGGGATCGTCCTGGTCTCCCTCCTGATCTTGGCCGCCGTCTCCAACGGCGGTTTCATCGGGGGGTAGTCGGATACGGTTCGCGGCGGTGAAGGGCGCGCGCGGTTCATCCGACGCCATCCGGTGCGCGGGTGGTCGAGTCCGACACCTCTGGCATCGGCCAAGAAGCCAGCAGGGACCGTGCTCCCGGTCGACGCGCTACCTGAGGATCTTGGGTTTGTCCTCGACCTCGTTCCTCACCGTTACCGGGAACTGGCAGGTGGATTGGTTGCCCGAGGCGTCGGCCGCGGTGCAGGTGACGAGCGTCGTACCGCGCGCGAAGAAGCTCCCCGAGGGTGGGGTGCAGAGGATCACGGGGGAGGGGTCTAGGTCGTCCGTGGCAGTGACGGTGAAGTTCACGACCTCCCCGGATCCGTTCGGGAGGCCATCGAAGACAACCACGGAAGCAGGACATGTGAGGATCGGCGGGGTCTTGTCGGGACAGCGCCACTTGGCGAGGTAGCTGTCAGCTGAGTCGAAAGCAGAGGAGAACCCGCCCCCGGCGTAGAGTGCTTCGGCTCCGTCATCGAACCTGGTCAGTGCAAAGACGAAATTGTTCATGCCGCTGCCGAGCGGTGCCCAGCTCGAGCCGTCCCACTTCGCAATGAAGTTCGTCGCTCCGCCGCCTGCGGTCGTGAATGTGCCGCCCGCGCAGAGAGCCGTCTCGGAGCCGTCATCGAACGACGTCAATGCAAGCACGCTGCTGTTCATGCCGGTTCCGAGCGCCGTCCAACTCGAGCCGTCCCACTTCGCGACGCGCTTTGCGGTCTGGCCGCCCGCAAAGGTGAAGCCACCTCCGGCATAGAGCGCCGCCCCGCCGCCATCGTCGAACACAGTCATTGCATGCACGGTGCCCAGAATTCCTCCGCCGACGGGTGCCCAGCTGGAGCCGTCCCACGTCGCGATGCGGCTCGCGGCCAGGCCACCCGCAGATGCAAAGGGCCCCCCGGCGTAGAGCTTCGCTCCACTGGCATCGTCGAAGACTGCGAAGGCATGGACGTTGCCGCTTGTCCCGCTGCCGAGCGGAGCCCAGCTCGATCCGTTCCATTTCGCGATGTGGCTCGCTGCAACGCCGCCGGCTGTCGTGAATTGGCCTCCGGCGTAGAGCGCTTCTCCACCGCCATCGTCGAACACCGCCAAGGCCAGGACGCTGTCGTTCATACCGCCAGCCAGTGGCGACCAGCTGGCGCCGTTCCACTTCGCGATGTAATCGGCCGCAACGGCGCCTGCAGTCGTGAAGCCGCCCCCGGCGTAGAGTGCGTCTCCGCCGCCATCGTCGAACACCGCCAAGGCCAGGACGCCGGCATTCATGCCGCCAGCCAACGGCGTCCAGCTCGAGTCGCTCCACCTGGCGATCTTGCTCGCTGACGTGTGGCCCGCGGCCGTGAACAGGCCGCCGGCGTACAGAGCCGGCCCGCCACCGTCGTCGAATACGGCGAGAGCGCTTACTCGGTCGTCGATGCCGCCGCCGAGTGCAGCCCAGCTCGAGCCGCTCCACCTGGCAATCCTGCTCGCCGTGACTCCGCTCGCCATCGTGAATCGGCCACCAATGTAGAGCGACGTTCCGCCTCCATCATCGAATGCTGTCAGGGCTTGGACCTCACTGTTCGTGCCGCCTCCGAGTGGCATCCAGGTCGTCCCATCCCATTTCGCGATTCGGTTCGCGGGGGCACCGCCTGCGTTCGTGAACCCCCCACCGGCGTAGAGCGCAGCACCGCCGCCGACGTCAAAGACGTCAAGGGTCAAGACGGGGCCGTCCATGCCGCTACCCAGGGCCGCCCAGCTGGAGCCGTCCCATCTCGCAATCTTGTTGGCGGCGATGCCTCCGACGCTCGTGAAACCTCCTCCGACATAGAGGGCCGTGCCGCTTCCATCGTCAAACACGGCGAGGGCCTGGATGCCGTTGCTGATGCCGGAGCCGAGCGTCGTCCAACTCGAGCCGTCCCACCTCGCAATACTGTTCGCCGCAAGGCCTCCTGCTTCCGTGAACGAACCTCCGACGTAGAGCGCGCTTCCTCCGCCGTCGTCGAACACAGCCAGGGAATCGACCGTGGAACCGATCACGCCACTATCGAGCGGAGTCCAGTTCGAGCCGTCCCACTTCGCGACCCTGTTCGCTGCGATACCGCCCGCGGTCGTGAAAGTGCCTCCGGCGTAGAGGGCAGCTCCGCCTCCGTCGTCGAAGACGGTCAAGGCGCGGACGCTGCCGAAGCCGCTCATGCCTACGCGGAGCGGAGACCATGCCGTGCCATTCCACTTTGCAATCTTGCCGGCCGCAACGCCTCCTAGAGTCGAGAAGGATCCTCCAGCGTAGAGCGCATTCCCGGTACCATCGTCGAAGACTGTAAGGGCGTAGATGCTGCCGGTCAGTTCGTCGTTGAGTGCCGTCCAGCTCGAGCCATCCCATTTTCCGATGGAATTCGTCGCGACGCCGCCCGCGGTCAGAAAGAAGCCTGCAGCGTAGAGTGCCGGTCCGTCGCCGTCGTCGAAGACCGTCAGGGCTTGGACCGTGTTGCTTGTTCCTGGCTCTCCCCCAAACGTCGGAAGCCAGCCAGGAGTACACGTGCTCTGGGGAGCTAGCCGGAGCGCACCGATCCATACACGTCCGGGAGGTGTAGAGAGCCGTACCTCTTCGCTCGCGAGGAACCCTCCATCCCCGTCGCTGACAGCGGTGATCCGGAGGCTTGCTGCCTCGACCGATACGTCGGTCTCGAGCCGAAACTCCCCGTCCTTGTCGGTAATGGTCTGGCCGCCCCCGCTGCTCGTCACGACCACTCCTGGGGCGGGGATGCCGTCCGGTGCGAGCACGAAGCCTTCGAAGGTGAACGTTTCCGATCCCGTCCTCCAAAAGTCCTCCGTCTGCCCGAGTCCGTCGGACTGTTCCACGGGAAGAGCGCCCTGAGTCAGTCGCGCGCCGCCCATCGACAAGGTCGCGACGCAAAGGCTGGACACCACAAGAATGCGGAATAGCGAGCTGCTGTTTTTCATGAAGAAGCCCCGTAACAAAGTGCTTGCTGCACCCCAATCCACCGACCGTACATCAGGGATCGAAGGATAGCATAAGCGGCGGAGGGTACAGTCCCGTACGACAGTAGCGCCGTCTCTGGACGCGCGAGTCCGAGTCCGGCCAGGCCGTCGCGGCGGTCGTTGTGCAGAGCGCCGGTGGCAAGGGCTGGGCCGGCGCGTGGCGACGGCTCAGTGCGGGTGGAGCGTGAGAGCCCGTAGGTCGGAGCCGCTGGGCCGCTGGTAGACCCGCAGGTCGAATTCGGGGAGAGCGGCGAGGAGGTGGTCGAAGATGTCGCCGATCAGCCCTTCGTACTCCACCCAACGCTGCTCGCCGCTGAAGACGTAGATCTCGAGCGGGAGCCCATCCGGCCCAGGGCTCAATTGACGGACGAGAAAGGTCATGTCTTTGCGGATCTGTTCGTGCTCGCGCAGGTACTGCTCGAGATAGGCGCGGAACGTCCCCAGATTGGTCAGCCGGCGGCCGTTCACGCGGCTCGCGTCGTCGATCTTCTTCTCACGGTTCCACGCCTCGAGCGCGACTGTCTTTTCCGCAAGGTAGGTTTGCAGCGCTCGCACATGACCAAGACGCTCCAGGTCGTCGGCTTCGAGAAACCTGACGCTGGTCATGTCCAAGGCCAGCGAGCGCTTGATGCGCCGTCCACCTGACAGTGTCATGCCCCGCCAGTTCTTGAAGCTGTCGGTCATGAAGGCATAGGTCGGAATCGTCGTGATCGTCTTGTCCCAGTTCTGGACCTTCACCGTGTTGAGACTGATCTCGAGCACGTCGCCATCGGCGTCGTACTTGGGCATCTCGATCCAATCCCCCGGTCTCACCATGTCGTTGCTGGCGATCTGGATGCTGGCGACGAAGCCGAGGATCGAATCCTTGAAGACCAAGAGGAGTATCGCCGTCATCGCGCCGAGCCCGGTGAGCAAGGCCCAGGGCGACTTCTGCATCAGGGTTCCGACCGTGACGATGCCCACAGCGAGCCACATCACGATCCCGATCACCTGCACGTAGCTGCGGATGGGTTTGTCGCGCGTGGATTCGTACCGCAATCCCAGGGCTACGAGCGCGTCGAGCAGCGCGCTGCCGGCGCGGGCACCGGCCAGGATCATCCACACGTTGGAGAGACGCTCGACCCAGCTCGCGTGGTACGCGAACTCCTCGCCGGGGAAGAGCAACCTGGCCGCAGAGTAGAAGACGAGAGCGGGAGCGAGCTGCGAGAGCTTCTCGAAGACGGCGTGCTCGACCAGGGCGTCATCCCAGGTCGTCTTCGTGCGTTGGACGACAGCTCGTACGGCCCGCAGGATGACACGTTTGGCCAGGAAGTTCGCGAGCCACGCCGCAGCGAAGACTCCGACCCACAGGGCGATCGGACCGGTCAGCGGCTGAAGGACATCAGGCAGGCTCTCCAAGAACTTCATGCGCAGAGTCTATCCCCGCGTCACTACAGGGCACAGATCGCCCTGGATGCGTGTGCGGCATCGAAAGAAGCCGGCCCGACGCGAAGCGACGGATCGACCGACATGCGCATGGCGACGGGGACGCGCGGAGTAGGAAGAGCTGCTGACGGAGCACGAGCAGAGCGGCTCGACGTCGCGAGCGTTCGCTGCATCCGGCCGGGACCGCGCGTGTGAACGCGCTCCTGCGTAGGGCGCGCCGAGCTACTGCCCGGGCACCTGCGCGAGGCCCATCACGCTGGGCTCGGCGTAGCCGCAGGCCTCGAGCTGGTCCAGCGTCGCGAGCAGCTCGTCGCGGCGCGCGAGCCGAGCCAGGAGCCGGGCGCGCAGGGCGAGGGCCGGGACATTGGTGCCTTCCCCGAAGGCTTCCAGGGCTGCGAGCCCCGCCTGGCAGTGGGCGCGCACGTCGTCGGGGCGTCCGGCGTCGCTCGCCAGGGTGGCGGCCAGCGTCAGGGCGTCCGCGCGCAGGTTGCGCGTCTGGCGTTCGGTCCAGGGCGGCTCGGTGGCGGCCAGAGCCTGGGTGCACAGCGCCTGCGCCTCGGCGGTTCGACCGAGCTGGCGGTAGGTCTCGCCCAGCAGGACGCGGCCGTAGACGAGCGAACGATCCCAATCCCTGGCGTCGTTCTCGGCCACCAGCGCGGCGAGCTCGCTGACGCCCGCTTCGAGCTGCGGTAGGGCACCGGTCGGGTCGCCCAGGCGCAGCCGGACACCGCCCAGGCTGCGGCGGACGGAGGCCAGCTGGAAGCGCCAGCCCTCGTTCTCGGGGAAGCGACGCGTCAGCTCCTCGAAGAGGCCCAGCGCGCGCGTGTGCAGGCGCGCAGCGGCGTCGGGCTCGCCGCGCCACTCCGAGACCTGCGCCAGGTTGTCGTGGGACAGCGCCAGCTTGAAGGTCCAGTCGAGGTTGTCCGGATCGCGTCGAGACTGGTCCTCGCGGAGCCGTAGCTCCTCTTCGAAGAGCTCTTGCGAGCGCTTCAACTCGCCGCGCCGCTGGTGGCCCTCGGCCAGCCAGGAGAGCGCCACGGCCAGCTCTTCCTGCCACTGCGCGTTGGCCGGGTCCTCGCGGACGAGCGTGCGGAAGTGGCCGACGGCTTGCTCGAACTCGGCGACCGCGGCGTCGTGATCGCCGCGCGCGTCGAAGACGCCGCCGAGGTTCGTGTGGGTCATCGCCACCTCGAGGCGGTAGCGGCGGTCCTTGGGGTGGGCTTCGAAGACCTCGCGCGCCACGGTCTGGTAGGCCCGGAAGTGCTCCTCGGCGCCGTCCATGTCGGCCGCTTCGAAGGCGGCGTTGCCGGCGTAGAAGTGCGCGTAGCCTTCGCTCTCCAGGCGCCGGCCGGGCGCGAGCACGCTGACGTCGGCGAGCCCGGCGGCAGCGGTCAGCGCCGCAGCGGCCGCTGCCGCGCTGGCCGCGACGTCGCCGTCGTAGAGCTCGAGTTCGGCCTGGCGGCTGAAGGCCAAGGAGCGCGCCGACTGCGCGGCGGGGGAGGCGGGCACGAGCGCTTCGAGCCGCGCGCAGGCCGCGAGGGTCGCCGTCACCTCCTGCTTGGCGGCCGCGAGGTCGCCGCGATCCCGGGCGACCAGGATCAGGAGCAGCTGGACGTCGAGGCGCCGTTCGAGCGCTTCGGCCTCACCGGGGCCCGCCGCTACGTCCGTCAGGGCCAGCGCCGCGCGCAGAGCTTCCTCGGCGCGGTCCAGGCTGCCGAGGTCGCGCTCGACGCGCCCCAGGTAGGTGTGCGCGCGGGCCGAGCGCAAGCGCTGCTCGGGCGTCAGCTCGCCGCGCTCGTCGAAGTACTCGACGGCCCGACGTCCCGCGTCGAGCAGGATGTCGGTGCGGCCCAGGGGCTCGAGCCGATCGTAGAGGTCCGCGATCTGGAAGCGGATCAGTTCGTCCGCCTTGCTCCAGCCCGCGCGCGCCTCGCGGTTGGCGGAACGCAGGTCGAGGGTGTACTTGGCGGCGCCGAAGAGGAGCGCCAAGAGGCCTCCGGCCGCGAGGACGAGCCGTCGCCGACGGCGTGGCGCGTCGAGCACCCGGCGCAAGCGCGCGAGCGCCTCGACGGCCGTTGCGCGTCGCGAGGGTGCGGGGTCCGTCAGTTGCGCGACCAGCGCGCCGAGGTCACCGGTCAGTCCGGACGGCGCGAGCACGCCGGCCCGCGTACGCTCCAGCACGACGTCGATCGCGAGCTTGGGGTCATGACCGGGCGGCCCCCCTGACAACTCCTGCAGGAGCAGCCCGAAGGCGTACATGTCGCTGGCCGTCGTCGCCGGTTCGCAGCGGCCCTGCTCGGGGCTCATGTAGCACAGCGTGCCCATGATGCGGCCCTGCTCGGTCAGGTAGGACCCGGAGCTCGAGCTCGGGCCGTCGCCCGCCGGTTCCTGCGCGCCACTCGTGTGCGCGAGCCCGAAGTCGAGCACCTTGACCATCCCGTCCGGGGTGACCATCACGTTGCCCGGCTTGAGGTCGCGGTGCACGACGCCGGCCGCGTGGGCAACGACCAGGACGTCTGCGATCTGCTCGGCGAGGAGCAGGGCCGGCGTGCGCTCCAGACCGCGTGAGATCGTGGTGGTCAGGGGCTCGCCGGGGACGAACTCCAGCACGAGGTAGTCTTGATCCTCGTTGCGCAGGTAGTCGTGGATCGCGCAGATGTGCGGATGGTCGAGCTGCGAGAGGATGCGCGCCTCCTGGAGGAAGCGCGCGCGGCTCTCCGGGTCGAGGCGCTGGTCGCGGCGGATCCGCTTGAGCGCGACCCGCCGCTGCAGCGTCTCGTCCTGCGCGAGCAGGACCTCACCCATCCCTCCCTTGCCGAGCTCCTCGAGCAAGAGGTACTGACCGACGCGCTTCTCTTGAAGAGTCACTCCGAGACTTCGGTGCGGGGAGGGCGCCGCCTCAGTGCCCGCTCTGGGACTTGTTCACGATCTGCGGATCGATCTGCCCATCGGACCAGATCGTCGAGTTCGCAGGCTTGTACTGCAAGAGGAGCGTGTACTCGTAGGTGGTCGCGTTGGCGTCGTCCGTGACCGAGTCGTGGTCCTTGAGCGTGAGCGTCGTCTTGTCGGTGCTCAGGACGCAGGTCAGACCGGCGTTGGCGGGGACGAAGGAGATGTCCTTGAACCGCCACTGGTTGCTGTTCGTGCTGTTGTGCACGGCGAACTTGATCTCGCTGTAGGCGCACGAGATTTCGATCTTGCCGGCCGTGGTGGCGAAGTCGAGCTTGACTCCGGTGTCCGGCGTCCCGTTGACGCCCATGCTCCAGGTGCCTTTCAGCTTGCTGGTCGTGGGCAGCGTGTAGTCCACGTTGACGTTGGCGACGGCGGGGTTGTTGGCGGTCTTGCCCTTCTGAGTGACGTTCGTATTCGGCATGTCCATATCCTTCGGACGCGAGGGACGAACCGGGCGGCGCACCATGCCCGACCCCGTCGACAATCCACCCCCCCTGACGCTCGAGCCACCTTACCGCAACGCGGGTCAGCCCGTTCAGGCGGACACGTTCACCGCGGGACGTCCGGAGCGCTGCAGCACGAAGCTCCTACACAGTTTCACTGAGAACGGGTGGAGAAGACTGGGGTCGATCCGTAGGGGCGATGGGGGGCCGTGGGATCGGATCGTCGACACCGCGGGTGCCCTCGTGATCTGTCTGCTCGGCTGGCGTTTCTTGCACCGCGGCGAGAACGACGGGTTCCTCCAGCGCTGGATCCGCGAATTCATCGTCCGCAACCCGAGCTTCTTCTCGTCGAAGAGAGGCACCGACAAGGGCGCGGTTCCGAAGTGAGACCGTGGGTGACCCGCGTCCGTCGCGTTTCTGGCGCTTGGGCGGACCATGCCAACGCCCGTGCCCTGGTAAACTGCCGTCGAGCTTCCTGACACCCGTTGCCGCCCCCTTCGAAGCCTTCTTCGCCCGCCCTCCCCACGAGCCATCAGCCCACAGCACAGCATGAGCCCTCCTTTCGAGCGACACCGGCAAGCCTGGACGGACAGCGAGATCAGCAAGCTGAGGATGCTTGCGGGCAAGGGCATGAGCCTGAAGTCGATTGCCAGCGCGCTGACGCGGAGCGAAGAGTCGGTCAAGAAGCGGGCCAAGATCGACAAGCTGAAGATCGTGAGGGCGCGCTAGGACTCCGTTGGACGAAGGCTTCGGATGCCAGGCCGTCGGCATCCGCCTCGTGTGAGGCAGCTGGAAGCGCGGCCGCTACCGTGGATTCGGCGAGACCAGGTGCCGACCACGAGCAAGGCCTTGGGCTCGCCGAGGTGGGTTGGAGAAGGCTGCGGTACCGAGGAACGCGGAAGAGGAAGACTTCAGGAGAGCTGTGCGGAGGCTCTGCGCCCAAGAAGAGGAGCGAACAACAGGACTCAGCCCGTCGCCCGCTCCCGTACTCGCTTGCGCCTACCAGGGCGCGTGTCTTCCTACCAGCGGTCGCCGCCACGGCCTCCGCCGCCTCCGCCTCCGCCGCCACGGGGGGCGCGCTCCTTGGCTTCGCTCACCTTGAGTGCGCGGCCATCGAGGTCGGTGCCGTCGAGGGCGCTGATGGCGGATTGCGCATCGGCATCGTTTGCCATCTCGGCGAAGGCGAAGCCGCGCGGGCGACCGGTTTCGCGGTCCATCATGACCGTGACTTCCTTGACGCTGCGGCCGTCCTCCGAGAGGGCTGCGCGCAGGCTGTCCTCCGTCGTGTCAAAGGACAAGTTTCCGATATAGACTCGGTTTCCCATTGGAACTGTCTTCCTTCCGTTGTCAGCGCTCTCTTACCAGTCCAACAACGGAAAGGCTTGCAAACGCGGATCATCATGTTTGGGTTCTGGAGTGCTTCACCCTGAGTGGGTGAGGCGGATGCACCGTTCCTCTTGGACGCTCATGGAGCGCACACCGCGGAACGTTTGCTCGTGGGATGGGGGAAGCGTCGGCGTCGAAGCGGACCGAGGCATCGCTCCTAGTAGAGGGCCGCAGGCTGCGGGCCGTCAACCAGGTAGGAAAAGCTGCGATGGGCAAGAGAGCCACGGCTGGAGCGTTTCGCCCCATCCGCCGTCGGCGCGCCCAGCGGTCGTCGACGTCCTGACCAGGCTGTTATCCGCCCTGCATCGTGGTCGCATGTCCGTCCTGATCGCACCCGGGCCATCCAGAAACGGGCCGCGGAATTCGTCCCCGAATGGCGGGCTTCTGAACTCGCCGAAGGCCCGGATGTCAGCCCGTACGTCTCCACTCCAGACGCTTCGGCCGGCGAACGACCCAAGAGGACGCTGGTCAGCGAAGGCGAGGGTCCTGGGTCGCCGGGATCGGCTCTGATCGTGCGAATGGCCTGCGGACATCCACTTGGGCTACCGCCGACTCCCGGGAGAGCTGAAGGACCTGGGGCCTACGAATGGTGCGGCCGCGAGTCGCGGGTATAGTCACGCGCGTGACGTCGGACTTTGAAGCTCTCGCGCTCTCGCCCGCGCTGCTCGGGGTGGTCGCCGAGCTCGGATACGAACGCCCGACGCCGATTCAAGCGGCCAGCATCCCCGTGCTTCTCGCCGGCCGGGACCTGATCGGACAGTCCAAGACGGGGAGCGGGAAGACCGCAGCGTATGCGCTGCCCATTCTGCAACGCCTCGACCTCGAGCGGCGTGTCGTGGCGGCGCTCGTGATCTGTCCAACGCGTGAGTTGTCAGCTCAGGTCGCGCGCGATTTCCGACGGCTGGGGCGACGGCACGCCGGGCTGACGGTCGTGGAGTTGGTCGGTGGTCAGCCCGGTCGGGCTCAGGCCGAGGCGTTGCGGCGCGGTGCGCACGTGGCCATCGGCACACCCGGACGCCTGCTCGATCACTTGAAGTCCGCCGCCCTCGAGACGGACGGCATCACGACCCTGGTGCTCGATGAAGCTGACCGCATGCTCGACATGGGGTTCGGCCCGGACGTGTCGAGCATCGTCCGTGTTCTTCCGGCCACGCGTCAGACGGCGCTGTTTTCGGCCACGTTCCCCGAGTCGATCGCCGTGCTGAGCAAGTCGTACCAGCAAGACGCGGTGCGCGTGAAGATCGACGAGCCCGAGGGGACGCGCGCAGAGATCCGCCAGTTGCGCATGACGATCGATCCGCAGGATCGTTTTCACGCGCTGTGCTGGCTGCTCGATCAATATCCGCACGAGTCCGCGCTCATCTTCTGCAACTTCAAGGCGACGGTCACCGAGTTGACGCAAGCGCTCGCCAGCGCCGGAATCAGCGTGGATCGCCTCGACGGAGACCTCGAACAGTTCCATCGCGACCAGGTCCTGGCGCGCTTTCGCAATGGAAGCGTCCGGTTGCTGGTCGCCACCGATGTCGCGGGCCGTGGCATCGACATCCACGGCCTCGACCTCGTCATCAACTACGAGCTCCCGCAGCAAGCGGAGACCTACGTGCACCGCATCGGTCGGACCGGGCGTGCCGGCAAGAGCGGAGTCGCGATCTCGCTGACGACCCGCGGCCAGGACGCGCGGATGCGCGCCGTCGAGGCCCTGACGGGCGAGCCGCTCGAGGTGCTTCCGCGGCGCGAGCGCGGCCAGCCGCGTCTCGATGTGCTCCTGGGTTCCCTCGCTCGGCGCGCGAAGATGCAGACGATCCTGATTTCCGGTGGACGCAAGGACAAGGTCCGTGCGGGTGACATCCTGGGGGCCCTGACCGGCGCGACGGGCGGTCTCGAGGCGCGCCAAATCGGCAAGATCGAAGTCCAGGATCGTCTGTCGTACGTGGCGGTCGACAAGGGCCTGAGCCAGATCGCCGTCGACCGCCTGAACCGTGGCCGGATCAAGGGCAAGCGCTTTCGCGCCACGCTCGTCGATGGCCCTGCTTCACGCGGCGAAAAGCAGTCGGGCCAACGCCGATGACGGCTTCGCGCGAGCATCCGAAGGACCCCCTGCACGGCGTCACGCTGAAGGCCATCCTTCACGACCTGGTCGAGCGCCGCGGCTGGGACGACTTGTACGAGCAGGTGCGCATCAACTGTTTCAGCATCGATCCGAGCCTCAACTCGAGCCTGAAGTTCCTTCGCCGGACTCCGTGGGCACGGGAGAAGGTCGAGCAGCTGTACATCGCTGACCAGCGAAGACTCGCGCGGCGCGAACCGCCGCGCTAGATCCGGTCAACTCCTTGGGCGAAGCGCGCAGACGAGTCTCGGGGACAACTTGGAGGCCACGACCGGAGCTGCTCTCTTTGGGCTTGCCGGGAGAAGGCGGCCTTCGTACACAGGGTCGGTGGGTTGAAGGCAGATGCGCGGCTCGACAACAACCAAAGGGCGAAGCCCCGAGCGCATGACGCTCAAGCGAGAGATCCTGGCAACGGCTGGGGCAGTGTTGCTCGTGCTCTTCTTCGTCGCACTGCGCTTGGCCGGCTTCCTGTCGCACCAAGCGCTCGCGGCGGCCCTCTTCCTGGGGTTGATCGGGGCGCTCCTGAGCCGGATCGTGCTGGCCTTTCGCAAGGGGCTCGATTTCAGGATCATACGCGCTCCCTTTTCCAGGGAGCAACGCCTGCCGCTGGGTTTGGCAGCTTGTCGAGCTTGGACCTGGACGGTCGTCTGCGTCACGACGCTGATCGTCTTTCCGCGCGCTGACGACATCTCTTGGATGGTGGTTGCCGTGGCCATCGCCGGATTGTTGCGCATCGTACTCGAGCTCCTGCCAGCCAAGCGCACGAGTCGCGGCGCGACCGTCGTGTATGCCCTCGCGGGACTGCTCTTGAGCATCGACTTGGCGCGCGCCCTGTCGCCGCCGGTTTCTCCGGAGGTCGTCTTCGATCGCGTCCCCTTTCACGGCGAATGGCTGGTCTTGCAAGCCGGACGCGTTCCGCTCGTCAATCATCACTCCGTCGCCAGGAACCAGCTCCATGCCGTCGACTTCGTGCACCTAGTCGATGACCGGCTCATCCGAGCCGGCTCGACCACACGGGAAGGCTGGCACAGCTGGGAGCAAGACCTGTTCGCCCCGAGCGCAGGCACGGTCGTCACTGCGGCCGACGGGACCGAGGATGGTGGCATGTTCAATCTGCAAAGCGACAAGAGGCGGGCGCTCGGCAACCACGTGGTGCTCGAAGTCGACGGCCGCTTCGTCGTCTTCGCGCACCTGCGCAACGGCTCCGTCGCGGTCAGCGCCGGCCAAGCACTCCAAACCGGGGACAAGATCGGCCAAGTCGGCAACTCCGGCAACACGACGGCCCCGCACTTGCACTTCCAGGTGCAAACGCACCAGGAGTTCTGGCATCCCCAGAACCGCTCTTTGCCCTTCGCCTTCGGCACCGAAGGCAGCGTTCTCCGCCGCAACGATCGCTTGCAGGGACGCTAGCCCATCCCCCTTGACGCTTGCTTGCCGTGGTGGCGACCCTCGGCCAGGAAGCAGGAGGCTGGAGACGGCAACTGGGCGCAGTGCGGCCGCGCGCTCGAGGCGGGGTGACATCACGATCTGGATTCCCTCGGACGCCCCGATGCGGGGTGTTGATCGGACGGTCTCACCAGTCGATCGTCACCGCACTTCCGTCGACAGCCTGGGTCCAGGTGGAGCCAGCTCGATCCTCGACGGTGAGGAAAGGCGAAGAGGGGCGGTACGGCCACCAGCCCAGGGTGAAGCTCCCATCGAGCGCGGTGGTCGTGTGCTGAGCCGTGCTGGGGAGCCAGGTCAACGGCTGCAGGCGGGGGAGGTCGCCCAGGCCTGTGCTCGCCGCAACGAGCTCTCGCACCGGTTGGCCTGAAACGAGGCGGACCGCGGCGTTGGATAGAGCTGCACCGGCGCGGGTCACGCGACCTTGCAGTGTCGCAAGCGGCTTCATGACGATCGATACCGACGCCGCGTGCCCGGGGTCTGTCCAGACTGGCGCGGAAACGCCCCGCGCTCGGGGGTGGAAGGCGAGCACCTCGAGCTCTCCCGCCGGCAGGTTGGTCACGCGCACGGAGTCGCCTGGAGCACAGCGCAGGGGGCTGAAGAGAAACCAGGGGGTCGCGGGCTGCGGAGGTCTCCCGACCATCTTCTGTGCTCCGCGAGAGCGAAGATAGACGATGACCGCATCGTACGGTCCGGCGGTCACCGGGCCGACCTGAAGCTCGAGCGTGCAGGCGGGAGTGAGAGTGAGCTGGACGTCGTCGGGCTCGGAACTCCGGAGCACTTGCCGCTGGTGGGCAAAGCCTTCGGCTCGGACCACGATACTGGCGGGGCCGGAGGCGTGCTGCAGGGCCAGGAACCGGCCGCTCGAATCCGTCCAGACCGCGTTTCCATCGAGCGCGACTTCAGCAGCGGGCACGGGTTGCCCATGCTCGTCGCGAATCCAGCCACGAACGAGGCGTGCCGCGCCGAAGTCGAGCTCGAGCAGCGTCTCGCGATAGGGGGGCAGGAACAGCTCACGCTTGCACACCGGGTAGCCCGGGACCGTGATCGCAAGGAGCTGGAATCCGGGGTGCAGGTCCGTTGCCGCGAACGTGCCCGAGGGGGAGCAGCGCAGTGAGCGCTCCGCATTGAGACCTGACTCGAACTCGATGCGTGCGGACACACCTTCTGAGCCTCCCTCGGTGATCCGGCCAGCCAGGGTTGCCCGGATCGTCGGCGGGGGCACCTCAGGCCCGACGTGTACCCTTCGCTCTGCAGGCTCGAGCGTTGCGGCCACCCGTTCTGAAAGGCCCGTAGGGTTCGGTTCCCCCCCCGGCGTACTGTGGCTGACAAGGACGTCTGCCTTTGTGCCGTGGTGAACGCCTGTCAGCTTCGAGGGGTACCCACCGAGGAGCCTGGGAGCGGGCTGCCCGCTGCTCCTCAGCGTCGCCAGCCCGCCGAAGAGGCTGCTGGCCAGAAGGAAGAGGGGGAGTCCCTTCCGTCGGTTGCTCTGCATGGCAGGGGAGGGGAGAGTCGCTGCTGGCCGCACCACTCAGAAGCCCTGGAATTCGTAGGCTCCCATGTCGAGCACGTCGTCTCCGTCGCCATTCCCATCGACGATCCGCGCCTTGCCGTCCAGGTCGGCTGCCGGAAGTGGCTGGAAGCCGAGTGCGAAGGGGTCGAAGTCACTCAGGTTGTTGCCGGCGTCGACGCACGGGGAACTCGCGCCGAGGCGCAGGTCGCCGTTCGGCCCATTGGCGAACAAGGGGTTTGTGCCGATGTTGCCGAAGCCGCCATAGAGGGAACCGCTGAGTCCCTCGATGCAGGAGCTGTGAACCTCGAGCGCCCCTGCGTCGCTGGGGTCGACCCCCAGACTGTTGGTAGGTCCGTTCCAGAGGATGGAGTTCGAGATCAGGCTCCGGTTGGGGGATTCGAAGCGCACCGCGCCGTCATTCCCATGAAACGTGCTGTTCAGGATGTAGGCTTCCGTCTGGTCTTGTGCCAGGACGGCCCAACCAGGATCCCCAATAGTCTTGTTATTGAAGAACAGGCACTGGGCGATGGCGAGCTTGGTGCCATCGCTGCGGATCGCCAGCCCCACGCCCGCTTGATTGCCCCGGAAGCGGCAACGGTCGAAGCGAAAGATCCCGCCTGTCAGGGATGCGGCTCCACCGAACGTTGCGAAGTTCAAGGAAAAGTCGCTGTCCTCGACCGAGACCAGCTGCAGGCCGGATTGAATGGAACGGATCGCGCCGCCACCGATCGATTGATCGGGGCCCTGGGTGTTCCCCGTGAAGACGCACTGGCGGATCGCAGCACCGCAATCCTGGAGGTTCAGCGCGGCTCCCCCAGGCGTCTCGAAGATGGTTCCGAAGGCTACGTTCTCACTGAATACGCAGTCCTCGAAGACTGGCCCGACCACGTCGCTTGCTCCTGAGCTCTGTACGTGTGCCGCACCTCCGACGTCGGCCTGGTTGCGCCAGAAGAAGACATTGCGAAGCGTCGGGGACGCCAGCTCGTAGCACTGGATGAACATCCCTCCTCCCGGGTCACCCGCCGCGTTGCCGCCAGTGATCGTGAACCCATCGAGGACGGGTCCAGCTCCGCTGGGCGGCAAGGGCGAATCGTAGTGCACGACGCTCAGGGAATTGTCGGAGAGCTCGCCTAGCGCGTCGTTCCCGGCCAGGTCTCCGGAGAGAACCGTCCGATTGAACAGAGGGTTCTTGTTGCGCGCTTCGCGCTTGGTCTCACCGCCCGCGAATCCACCGTAGACGTTCACGCCCGCGAAGTGCTCGAACGACTTGCTCCGATCCAGGTCGTCGGTCGGAAGGTAGGTGCCGGCGGCCACCCAGATCTCGCTCACGTCATCGGTCGGGTCTCCACCCAGGCGACTCTCGGCCTCGGCCAGGGCCTGGTAGACTTCAGCGAACGCGTCTTGCCAGGTCGTGCCCGACGCGGTGTCCGAGCCGAGCGCCTGGTCGACGTAGAGCCGCGGGGCACGGATCAACGGCGGCAAGCCCCTGGCAACCTCTTCTCCGTCGCTCAGCCCGTCGTTGTCGGTGTCGGGCTTCTTCGGGTCCGTTCGCTGTGCGAGTTCCAGGTCGTCGCTCAAGCCGTCTCCATCCGAATCGAGCTGCGTCGGATCGGAGTACACGAGGTAAGTCCGCTCTGAGGGGCCGAGGTCCGGGTCGTCGATCGGACCGACCTCCCAACCGACTCGGATCTCGAAGTGGTCGCTGAGCCCATCGCCGTCCACGTGCTCGGAATCCGCGTCCGAGTGCGCCGTCTGGTCCGAGGTTCCATAGAGCTCTTCCTGGAAGCGGAAGAGGCCGTCCTGATCGGAATCCCTGGTGTAGATCAGGGCGATCGAATCTCCGGCGTGAACGACGATGTCGTCGAAGCTCAGACCAACTGCGGCCTGTTCTTCATTCTCGGTGAGGATCGTCCAGGCCCCACGCGGAAGGAAGCCGGGCCCGCCTCCCGCGATCGTCTGGACGCCGTCGACGGACGTGAGAACGAACTCCCCGGGAGTGGTAGAGGACTCGGTCGTCTCGTAGGGAATGTGCAGGATCTCCCTCATGATCGTGCCCATCGTGATCCCGCCGTAGGTGCCTCCAGGACCGCGCGCTACGTTCGTCGCGACGCGATAGAGCTCGGAGCCGCCGTCCCCGAGGTCGATCTGAATGCCAGCCGTGCGCGCAAGCGTCTCCTCGGAGAGGAAGTCGAAGTTGATCCCGTTGGAGGCCAGGAACTCGATGTTCGTGGAAGCGAAGCCGAGGGTCGAAGGCTGTGCGAGGAACTCCTTGATGAGGGCGGCATCGACCCCCGTGGCGACGACCTGGATCACGTCCGTCTTCTCGCCCGGACCGAGCGTGATGTCGTTCAAGACGGGCAGGAGCGTCGCGACCGTTTCGAAGCTCCCTTCGGAGCTCGGATCCTCCAGGTTGGGCTTCCACTGCAAGGCGGTCAAGCCGAGGCTCTCCAGCTGGTAGGCAAAGACCCCGATGTTCTCGATTTGGAGGCCGAGCGACAGGAAGCCGCTGGCCGCAGTCTCCGTCAGGTTGAGGGAGTCGGTCAGGTACTCGGAACTCTCTCTCGTGAGTGAGTTGGAAACCGACAGGGTCTGGTTCAGGCCCCACTGGTGCTGGTAGGAGCCCTCCGCGTTGACCTTGACTCCCGGCGGCGCTCCCGCGGTGATCTCCGCGCCGATCGTGATACCGACCGTATTCATGCGCGACCAACCGATCGAATTCGTCCCGGTCGAACTGGCGCTGACTGAGCCGCCGTACTGGCTCGCCTGGCCGAGCGTCTCGGCATAGTCGATGTCCAAGCGCACAGTGACGTCACCGACGACAGTCGTCTTCACCTCCGGCACGTCCGCCACCAAGGGGCTGCGCAGCGGGTCGTCGAACTCCTCGGCGTCGGTCCGACCATCACCGTCCGTGTCCGCGAGCGTGGGCGAGGTGCCAGCGTGCCTGCAGATCCCGCCCGGGTCGTTGCCGTCACACAGCAGCCGGATCTCGTTGCCATCGAATAGCAAGGCATTGGGTGTTCCGGAGCCGGTCCCGCGCGCGTCCCCGTCCGTATCGACGCTGGCCGGATTGCTGGTCCAGATGTCGAGCTCGTCCCGATCCGTCAGTCCGTCGCCATCGCTGTCGGCCCTACGCGGATCGAGGCGCAGCTGAAATTCGACGAGATCACTCAGTCCGTCGCCGTCCGTATCGGCACTGCCCTTCTCGTAGTCGCTCGTGACGTGCTTGGTGGTGATGGAGCTCGGGCCATGGCCATCGAAATCGATGGCGATGTTCCAGCCGTTGAACTCGTCGAGGTCGGTGAGTCCGTCCCCGTCCGTATCGATGCCCGGACTCGGGGGCTCACCGTTGCCTCCGCCGGTCTGGCCGCCGGGATTGGTCACGATCGTGTCTCCTTCTTCCGTGCAGCCGGAGGCCAGGAGAGCCAACACCATGAGCAGGCCAGACAGTCGCGTGGCAGAAGGGCAGGGGATCCGGTGTTCTGTGATCATCGGTCGCGCTCGCGAGGGAGTCTTGGTTCGGATGAGGGAAGGTCACTCGAATGCGAGGAGCTCCTTCCGGGGCCTAATCCCGAATCGGGCTCCCCAGACCGCAATCGATTCCGGAGAATTCGTTCGAGCATGTCCCACCATCCGTCCCCGGGCGCCCCAGAGGCGCTGTCGCCGCAGGAGCGTGAGCGCCTGGAGCTGCTCTTCGAGCGTGCGTCCCAGCTTGCCCCCGATGAGGTCCCGAAGTTCCTGGATGAGGAATGCGGGGAGCACAAGGCTCTGCGTGCGGAGCTGGCCTGGCTCCTGGCTGGCCTCGCAGGCAAGGACCGTCTGAGCCGGCTACAGCCAAGCCTGGCCGCGCGCGTCGGCTCCACGATCGGGCCGTACCGGCTGCTCGAGAAGATCGGCGAGGGTGGGATGGGGGAGGTCTACGCAGCCGATCAACGGGTACCCGTGGCGCGCCGGGTGGCGTTGAAGGTGATCAAGCCCGGCATGGACAGCGCCCAGGTCATCGCCCGCTTCGAGGCAGAGCGTCAGGCCCTGGCGCGCATGTCGCACCCGCACATCGCACAGGTCTTCGATGCGGGGACGACCGCGGAGGGCTTGCCCTACTTCGTGATGGAGCTCGTCCCGGGCGTTCCGATCAACGACTACTGCGATCGGCTCAAGCTCTCGACTCGAGAGCGCATCGAGCTCTTGATTGCGGTCTGCGAGGGGGTTCAGCACGCACATCAGAAGGGGATCATCCATCGCGATCTGAAGCCATCGAACCTCTTGGTGATGAATCAGGACGGACGCGCGGTTCCGAAGATCATCGACTTCGGTGTGGCGCGCGCGACGACCGGTCGACTGGCGGAGCGCACGCTCTTCACGCTGCAGGGGCAGATCCTGGGCACGCTCGACTACATGAGTCCCGAGCAGGCGGATCCCACGGGGCTCGACATCGACACGCGTTCGGACATCTACTCGCTGGGGGTCGTGCTGTACCAGCTCACGAGCGGTTTGTTGCCCTTCGAGCATGGCTCCGCGTGCGGCGTGCCGCTCTCGGAGATCCAGCGTACGATCCGCGAGGTGGATCCACCCACGCCCAGCACGCGCTTGCGCCGGGAGTCGGGGTCGGCGACGAAGGTCGCCTCGCTGCATGCAACGGATGAGCGCACGCTCGTTCGCCAGCTGAGCGGAGACCTGGACTGGATCACGTTGAAGGCGCTCGAGAAGGACCCGACGCGGCGCTACGGTTCCGCCTCCGAGCTCGCGGACGACTTGAAGCGTCACCTCGCCCACGAGCCCGTGCTCGCCGGCCGACCCGGTTCGTTTTATCGGGCCCGGAAGTTCGTGCGCCGCAACCGTGTCAGGGTCGCCGCTGCCCTTCTGATCACGGGTTCCGCGCTGGCGGGGATCTACGGCTTCGTCTCCGGTCGACTCGAAGCAGAAGCGAGCGCCCAGGTCGCGCGCGCCCTCTTGCCGCAAGCGGACGCCTACCGCTTGAAGAAGCTCTGCGCCGACGCCGAGGGCCTGTTCCCTTCCCATCCGAACAAGCTCCCTGCCTTGCGAGCGTGGGAGGCGCGCGCGCAGGCTTTGCTCGCGGGCCTCGCTTTTCATCGCGAAGAGCGCGATCGGGTGCGTACGCGTGTCTTGCCGTGGGATAGCGCGGAGCGAGAGCGGGACCGCAGGACACATCCTCTCGCCGAAGAGCTGGACAGCAAGCAAGCCGAGCTCGCTGCCTGGATCGCCGACCTCGAGCTGTGGATGGAGGGTGACGCGACAGGGATCCCCGAGGCGCGTTTCGAGGAAGCCGAAGAGCGCATCAGCGAGCTCGAGCCCGCCATCGTGGCCTTGGAGTCGGAGGTCCGTGTGCGGAGAAGCTACACGTTCGAATCCGACGAGGACTCCTGGCGGCACGAGATGTTGAGCGAGCTCGTGTCCGGTCTCGAAGAGCTCGAGGATCCGGTCAGGGGCCTGCTCGCACCGCAGGGTGTCTCGGCGGAATACGGGTGGAGCATCCCGCGTCGGTGTGCGTTTGCAAGCGAGCTCGAGGCGGGCTTCGTGCACGGTGGTGAGTTCGCCGAGGCATGGAGCAGCGCGCTCCCCGCGATCCACTCCGCCTATCCGGAATTGGAGCTCGCGCCGCAGATGGCGCTCTTGCCCCTGGGACCCGATCCGGATTCGGGGCTCTGGGAGTTCGCGCACCTCGGAACGGGTCCGCCGGCTCGGCGAGGACCCGACGGCAAACTCGTGCTGGAAGAGTCGACGGGAATCGTGTTTGTGCTGCTGCCGGAAGCAAGCTATCTGATGGGCTGCCAAGGGCAAGACCCCGGCCTTGCGAACTACGACCCCGCCGCAGACGACAGCAAGCGGGAAGGGCCGCCGACCCAGGTCGAGGTCGAGGCCTTCTTCCTGTCGAAGTTCGAGTTGACCCAGGCCCAGTGGGTGCTCGGCACCGGAACGAATCCCAGCATGTACCAGAAGGGAATGGTCAAGCTCTTCCCGCGCAACCCGGTCAATCAGGTGACCTGGACGGAGTGTGAGCGGTTCGTGCGCCGGCTCGGGCTCGTTCTGCCGACGGAAGAGCAATGGGAGTATGGCGCGCGGGCCGGAACATCGAGCGCCTGGTGGACGGGAGACAAAGCGAGCGACCTGCGGAATGGGGCCGAGAATCTCGTGGGTCGCAAAGACGGCTTCTTCGCGCTCACGGCGGTCGGAAGCTTCCGGGCCAATCCCTTCGGCTTGTACGACATGCTCGGCAACGTGTCGGAATGGTGCGCCAACCATCCCTACCTTTACGGCACGCAACCAGGGACGGGCCCGGAGACGCTGCTGGAGCAGGTCGCCCGCGGGGGCAACAGCCGAAGCAGGCCCGTCGATGCACGCTCGGCGATGAGATTGCCGGGACGTGCGGAGACACAGCTGCCTGTGCTCGGGTTGCGACCCGCCAGGGCGATCGATCCCTGACATCGTCAGCGGACCCTGGGAGATTCGATATGCTCTGGTGCAGAAGTCAGCCGATGAAGAGCCCCAGGATTCTCGACCTTCCCAGGATCCGTCGCCGCGCGGGTCGGCTGACGAGCGGGTGGTCGTTCGCAGTGCGACGCACTGGCGAGGTGCTCGCGCTCACGCTCAGCCTGTCCACGCTCGCCAGCGCGCAGATTGCCGAGCTGATCGACTCCGCGGGGGACGGCGCGGGTCATGGACTCCTGCGGCCAGGCCACCTGCGCGTGGATGCCGCGGGCAACGTCTACCTGAATGGGGCGGGCAGCGACAACGTCTTCCGGATCACGCCCGCAGGCGCGATCACCGAGCTCATCGATGCGACGGGAGACGGAGCGGGTCACCTCCTGAATTCGCCTCAAAGCCTGGCCGTGGATCCAGGGGGCAATGTTTACGTGGCAGGCAGGCTCAGCAACAACGTGTTCCGGATCACGCCGAGTGGAATCATCACCGAGGTCATCGATGCCTTGGGCGACGGCGCGGGCAACTCGCTCAGCGCGGCTTTCGGTCTGGCCGTGGATGCGATGGGCAACGTCTTCGTCACGGGCTACCTCAGCGACAACGTCTTCAAGATCACTCCAGGGGGAGTGATCACCGCGATCGTGGACGCGAGTGGCGACGGTGCGGGCAATGCGCTCGACGGGCCGAACGCCGTCGAGATCGATGCGCTCGGGAATGCGTACGTGCCCTGCTTCGACAGCGACAACGTCTTTCGTATCACGCCAGGAGGGGCGATCACGGAGCTGATCGATGCCACCGGGGATGGTGCCGGCAACACGCTCGATGCGCCCTGGGAAGTCGCTCTGGATGCCACGGGAAGTGTCTACGTGACCGGCAAGTTCAGCCACAACGCCTTTCGGATCAGCCCGGGAGGAACGATCACGGAGCTGATCGATGCCTCCGGCGACGGCGCGGGCAAAGCCTTGTCCCAAGCGCACGGGATCGCCGTGGATGCGGCCGGCATCGTCTACGTGTCCGGCAGCAACAGCGACAACGCCTTCCGGATCGAACCGGGAGGCGCGATCACCGAGATCATCGACGCGACGGGAGACGGGTCCGGGAAGGTGCTCGACGCGGCTTCCGACATCGCCCTCGGGCAAGGAAGCGTCTACATCGGGGGGTTCTTGAGCTCCAACGTGTTCCGCCTCTGTCGTCCGGAAGCATCGACTTCGACCCCTCGCAACGGCAGCGGCCTGAATCCTGCGGGCTTCACCGAGCTCAGCGGCGCGCTCACGGGTGGGTTCTGGCAGACGAATGTCGATCTTCCTCCGGGCGCGGTCGGAACCACGGTTCACATCGCCCTCGGCGGTCCCTTTCCGGGCTTCGTCCTGTCCGGTCTCCTGAACGGCGAACTCTTGTTGCTGCCGCCCCTGCTCGCCCCGGACGTCGTGCTCGGCAGCTTGCACGCGATTCCGATTCCACCTGCGTGCAACCTGGTCGGCCTGCCCCTGACTACGCAGGCGACAAGCTTCACCCTCGGCCCGCTGAGCTTCACGTTGCACAACGCGCTCGACATAACGATCGGTGCGCAGTGAAGGCCTGAAACGTCCAGCGTTTGAAGCCATGGACAGAGCTCGCCGCAGAGGCCTTCGGCTGTTGCTCCCCATCGGCCGTGTCCCACGAAGCTCCATCTTCTGGCCATTCTCCAAGACCCACCCGGCACGCAGGCAATCCCTGAGAACTCGATGAGCAGGCCCGATCGCCCATCTTCAGGAGCTCCGGAAGCGGTGACCCGCATTCTGAGCGCGGTCGAGGGCGGCGAGTGCGAAGCCTCCGACAAGCTGCTGCCCCTGGTCTACGCAGACCTTCGCAAACTGGCGGCCTCACGGATGGCACGACTTGCACCTGGTCAGACGTTGCAGGCGACGGCCTTGGTGCACGAGGCCTACGTTCGCCTGGTCGGATCCAAGGACATCGGTTGGCGCAGTCGCGCCCACTTCTTCGGGGCCGCCGCCCGTTCCATGCGCGACATCCTGGCGGATCACCTGCAGAAGAAGGCCAGCCTCAAGCGTGGCGGGCACCTGCGACGGCTCGACGCCGAGACGCTCGCCGAGTTCGCCGGCGATGGTCCGAGTGACGACGTCATCGCGATCGAAGAGGCGCTGCAAGCCCTCGAGAGCCACTACCCGCGCAAGGCCGAAGTCGTGACACTGACCTTCTTCGGTGGACTGACTGCCAAAGAGGTCGCCGAGCTCCTCTCGGTTTCCTCCCGCACGGTCGAAAGCGACTGGCGCTTTGCGAAAGCCTGGCTGAACAGCTGGCTCTCGGATCGGGAAGAGCCATGAGCCCAGCCCTGGACCGGCTGGCGAATCCAGCCGGTCAAGCAGAAGGGTCGTGCGAGTTCGAGCTGGTAGCGGGCTAGCTGCGGAGGCGTGAACGCGTCTACAGCTTGCGGACGAGGGCCACCAGGTCCAACCCGCCCGAAGCTGGCGGGGTTCCCAGGGGCTGCGAGCCCGGGCCCGTGATGGTGGTGCCGACCGAGAGCGTTCCCGTTCGCGGGTCGTACCACTCGACGGAGAAATCGTCGGTGCTCGCTCCGAGGTCCAGACTGCACGTCGTGCCGCTGCCTCGGAAAACGGCGTAAGTGTCCCCGTCCTTGGCGAAGACGAAGTCCAGGGTCGTGCACGTCAGGGGATCCAGGCACGCGGGGCTGGCCAAGCTGTTGCTCTCCTCCATCTCCGTGAAGGGCAGGTAGGTCTGAAAGAAGTCCAGGGCGTGCTTGGTGTCGTCCCAGTAGCCCGCGAAGTCGTGGAAGTCGTCGTTGCCAACGTCGTGGTGGGGGCACGTGTTGCCCGGATACCAGGACACCCCGGCTCCGCCGCCCATGAGGTTGCCCCACAGGCCCTTGGCACGGTTGACAGTCAGGTTGGCCGGAGTGGCGTTCGTGCTCGGCTCGTTGGCGAAGACCGCCCACTTCTTCACCCCGCGGAGTTCGATCTCGTCCCGCACACGGAAAGCGGCGTCGTTGAAAAATACGGGCGTCGTCTGGATGGCCGTCGTGTCCATCGTCGGGTACCCGAAGAACAGGTCGTACTGCGACAGGATCGACGGCGGGGGATGCATGGTGTGCCAGGTGATGGGGTGGCCATAGGGATCGACGTCGCGGATGTAGTCCGCGATGGCCTTGAGCGTCGGCTCGTCGTGGTTGGTCTCTTCCCCGATGACCCAAAGGACCGCGTGGTTGTGCGCGAAGCGCGCGATCATCTCACGGTAGTAGAGCTTGCGGGCCGTGGTCAGCGTCGGGGAGCTGCCGAGGACGCCGTCGTTCTCGAACTCCTCGAAGAAGAACTGCATCTGGATCCCGCGGTGACTCATGTGGGAGAAGACCCGTCCCCACTGCTCGAGCTTGCTGACGTCGTAGCGCAGCTTCTCGGTTCGGGAGGTCCACGGCCAGGTGTCGTTGCCGTCCCCTCCGTCGATGTTGTAGGTGACGAAGTACAGGCTGTTGACGCCCTGGTCCTCGAGGTAATTGAGGGCGCCGAGGATGTTCTGTCCCAACGGCGTCGCGCCCCCGGCGAGCCACGTGTGCTTGGTGTCCACGGGGTCGCCCGAGTCGAAGTCCGAGGCGTGGTTGGTGTACTGGTGCAAGAACGGGCTGCCAAGGCAGGGATTGCCCGGCGAGTCGGTCTGGTCGAACTCGACGTACCCCAGGAAGTTCTCGGGTCCCCCGGCACCTCCCATCAGGAAGTAGTCCTGGGTCTGGGCGAACTGCAGGTAGGACTCGTCCACGTACTGCAGCCGGCCCTTTGCGAAGAAGCCAGGGGCGTTCGGGTCGTGGGCCGTGACGTAGAAGGCGCCGAAGGCGCCGTCGACGTTCGGATCGGCCACGCCGCCCGTCACGTTCGGGTCGACGGCGATGTCGTTGCCGGGATTGCTCGTCCGGAACGAGACCACCCAGTTCCAG
>JAJDEW010000127.1 GCA_029259595.1 Planctomycetota bacterium
CGGCTCCGAGGCTACGGCCCGCCTGCGGCCGGCCGTCGCGGCCTTCGTCATCGACCGTTGTCACGACCTCTCGCGCCGCTTCCACATCACAGCCTTCAATCCAAGGTCGACGACTGTGGTTGCGGAGCGAAGGGCCGCCGCAGGCGGGCCGCAGCGCAGCCTCGGAGCCGCCAGGCTCCGTGCTGGTGCCGTTGCGCGGCGCGAGCCGCGCAATCAGGCACAGGCGCACGACGCAGTGTGCGCCGCGTCCTGAGGAGGTGTCGGCCCGCGGCTCTCGGACGGCGCGGCCCTCGGGTTGCCTCCCTCGCGGCCGTGCTCGATCCAATTGCTCGAAGCCGTCTCGCAGCGCAAAGCGATTGCGAGCGAAGCGAGCGAGTCCGTCGACCACGCCGGAGCGCACGCCCCTTGGGCCGCGTCGTCGACCGTCGTTCGGTCCATGGCGCGGCAGCGACCTTGGAACGCACCGAGACGCCTCGCTCGCTTCGCTCGCAATCGCTGTGCGCGGTGAACGGGCTTCCGCCGGTTCGGGATGGGACCGGCCGCGAGGGTCGCAACCCGAAGGCCTTCGAATCGGGCAGTCGCGAGCCCCAACCACCTCAGGACGCGGCGCGCACTCCGTCGCGCGCCTGTGCCTGATTTCGCGGCTGAACGCCGCGAAACGGCACCAGCACGGAGCCTTCGGCTCCGAGGCTACGGCCCGCCTGCGGCGGGCCTGCGCGGCCTTCGTCATCGACCGTCGTCACGACCTCTCGCGCTGCTTCCACATCACAGGCTTCCATCCAAGGTCGACGACTGTGGTTGCGGAGCGAAGGGCCGCCGCAGGCGGGCCGTAGCGCAGCCTCGGAGCCGCCAGGCTCCGTGCTGGTGCCGTTGCGCGGCGCGAGCCGCGCAATCAGGCACAGGCGCACGACGGAGTGTGCGCCGCGTCCTGAGGAGGTGTCGGCCCGCGGCTCTCGGACCGCTCGGCCCTCGGGTTGCGACCCTCGCGGCCGGTCCCGTCTCGTGCTGGCGGAAGCCCGTCCACAGCGCACAGCGCTTGCGAGCCGAAGGCGAGCGAGGCGTCCAGCCGAAGGAGTGCGATCCCGAGGCCCCAAAACACGACCCATGCCCGCCGCACCCCAGTTGCACCTTCCTGAAACAGCCCGTGCCCGCGGCCCCGGAACAGGCCGCTGCGCCCTGCGGGAGAGGATGTCGTAGCAAGTCGCAAAGTGGATCCCAAAAAGGACTCCTGCATTCTCCTGACCCGACCGATATCGATGCTCAGGCAGCCGGAGCCCCCGACAAAAACCAACGCAGAGCTCCCTTCCCACCTTCCCCCACCCATGGTGGATCGTTCCCCCACGATCCATGACTCTGCGAAGAGACCTGGTCGAGGGCTTCGGCAGCCGTTACCCTTCGCGCTCGTTCGCTGGGGTTGCAAGGGGCTTCGGCGACCCCGCATTCCAGGTGGGAGTGGAGGGGCCACACGTTCCCTTCGGTGTGCATCATGTCCGAGTCCACGGACGCCCCTGGGGTCGCAGAGCCATTTCCGCTTTCGACCCTCCGCCATTCTGTCTCGCACTTGATGGCCTCTGCCGTCGAGCGACTGTTCCCCGGCGTTCAGTTCGGCTTCGGCCCCGCGATCGAGCACGGCTTCTACTACGACTTCCAGCTCCCCGAGCCGCTCGAGGAGAAGGATCTGAAGCGGATCGAGAAGGAGATGCGCAAGATCGCCAAGCGCTCTCCCGAGCTCGTGTGTACGGAGTACGCCCGGGACGAGGCGCGCGCGCGGCTCGCCGAGAAGGGCCAGGACTACAAGGTCGAGGCCCTCGATTCGTTTCCGCCCGACGAGACGATCACGTTCTGGTCGCACGGTGACTGGGAAGACCTCTGCGAAGGGCCGCACATCGATCGCCTGGATCGGCCCTACTTCTTCAAGCTCTTGAACGTTGCGGGCGCCTACTGGCGTGGCGACGAGAAGCGGCCGATGCTGCAGCGCATCTACGGCACGGCCTTCTGGACGAAGGAGGAGCTGGACGCCCACTTGACCTGGTTGGAAGAGGTCAAGGAACGCGATCACCGCCGGCTCGGAACCGATCAGGACCTCTTCAGCCTGCACGCCGAAGCCGGCGCGGGCTTCGTGTTCTGGCATCCGCGTCTGGGCCTCGTGCGGCGTGAGATCGAACGCTTCTGGTGGGAGGAGCACGAGCGTCGCGGCTACATGCCGGTGTACACGCCGCACGTCGTCCGTGAGTCCTTGTTCGAGGTCTCCGGGCACCTGCAGAACTACTCCGAGATGATGTACGCGCCGATGGCCATCGACGAGATGCCCTACCGCGTCAAGCCGATGAACTGCCCCGGGCACGTGCTCATCTACAAGAACCGCGGTCGCAGCTATCGCGAACTGCCGCTGCGCCTGGCCGAACTGGGCGCCGTCTATCGCTACGAGCGCTCGGGCACCGTGCACGGGATGATGCGCGTGCGCGGCTTCACGATGGACGACAGCCACATCTTCTGCACGCCCGAGCAGCTGTCGTCGGAGATCGCCGGGGTCATCGACCTGATCCGCAAGACGGTGACGACCTTCGGGTTCGAATACACCGCCTACCTCGCGACCCGCCCGACCGAAAAGTCGATTGGCGAGGACGCGATCTGGGAGAACGCGACCAAGGCGCTGCAGGAGGGCGCCGCCAAGGCCGGCATCGAGCTCGAGCTCGACGAGGGCGGCGGTGCCTTCTACGGGCCGAAGATCGACTTCAAGTTGAAGGACGCGATCGGCAGGGAGTGGCAGACCTCGACGGTTCAGTGCGACTTCAACCTGCCGGAGCGCTTCGATATCCACTACACGGACACCGACGGGCGTCAGAAGCGACCGATCATGGTGCACCGCGCCATTCTCGGCTCGTTCGAACGCTTCATCGGCATCCTGATCGAGCACTACGCGGGTCGCTTCCCGTTCTGGCTGGCGCCGGCGCAAGTCGCGCTGATCCCGATCCGTGAAGAGCACGCGGACTACTGCCGCGGGCTGGCCGGTCGGCTCGAGCGCGAGCGTTTCCGCGTCCAGTGCATGGACGAGCCCGCCCACATGAACAAGAAGATCAAACAGGCCCGCAACGACAAGGTCCCGTTCCTCTTGATCGCGGGCGGCAACGAGGTCGAGGCCGGAACCGTGACCGTGCGCGAGCGCGGCAAGGAAGAGCAAGTGACCGTACCGTTCGAGGACTTCCTGGCGCGGATTCGTGAGCTGGAACGCTCGCGCGCGCTCACGCTGACGAGTGCGGACGCATGAGGAACTTCAAGACTCTGGCCTTCGGCGCGCTGTCGTTCCTCGCGGGCATCGTCGTGCTCCAGAACACGGAGAGTGTCGACACCGAGATCCTGGTGTGGACGATCACGATGCCACGGGCTGCGATGCTGTTCGTCGTTCTGTTGCTCGGCTTCGTGCTGGGGCTCCTGCTCGGCTACAAGGGCGCAAAGCGAGTGTGAGCCCGCTCTCGGGCGGAGGCTTTCTCCGCGTCGCCCCCTCGACCGTCGTCTGCCTTGGCATCGCCCTGGCCGGGGCACCCACGTTCGCTGCGCAGGAGACGAGCGCGCCCCCCGCGGTCGAGCTCGATCGCCGGCGTCCGACCCATACCGAGGCGCTCCATCCCGACGCCGAGGGCGTGACGGGAGCCTGGGTCGGCTGGCGGCGTCTGTTGTCCGAGTCCCTGCGACTCGAGCTCACCTTCCTGCACGACGTGTTCCGCGTCGTGAGCGGTGGCGTGGACAACAAGCTCGAACAGCTGCGCTTTTTCGACGCCTACTTCGAGGCCGACCTCGCCGAGCTCGCGGATTGGACGGGGGCGACGCTCGGTGCGGAGTGGTACCTGCGCAACGAGGGCGAGCTGAGCGCCGCCGTCGGGGACTCCCAGGTCGTGTCGAACATCGAGGCCGACCGTGGCCACATCCTGGCCGAGCTCTGGCTCGAGCAGCGCTTCGAAGCCGCCGGCGCGCGCCTGAAGGTCGGCAAGTTCGACGCTAACACCGAGTTCGCCTATGTCGAGCACGGCCTCTGGTTCGTGAACTCGTCGATGGGCTTCAGCCCGACGATCTTCGTCTTTCCGACCTTTCCCGACCCGGCCTTTGCCGTGCTCCTCGGCGTCGACGTCGCGCGCTCTACGACGTTGCGTGTGGCGGCCTTCGACGGCGCTCTGGCGCGCGGAGTTCGCACCGGCAAGAAGGGGCCGGGGACCTTCCTGGGCAGCCCCTCCGACCTCTTCCTGATCGGCGAGCTGGCGCGCGTCTGGGACGGAGACCGCCCCGGCCGCGTCGGGGCCGGCTACTGGGAGCACACGGGCACGTTCGATCGCTTCGACGGTGGTCGCGAAGACCACGCGCGCGGTTGGTATCTGGTGCTCGACCAAGAGCTCGGTCCACTCGGCGACGACGCGGAGCTCGGGGAGTCAGTCGTCTCCTTCCTCCAGCTCGGTGGCGCGGAAGAAGAGCTGAGCGACGCTCGGCTGCACGTCGGTGCCGGCCTGGTCGTGAACTCGGCCTTGCGACGCACGAACGACGCTCTGGGCTTCGGCGCGACCTGGGTGCAGTTCTCCGGCGAAGCGGGCGCCGGCTTCAGCGCGGACGGCGAGCTCGCGTTCGAGCTCTTCTACCGCCGCCAGCTCGCGTCGTGGCTGTTCGTGCAACCCGACGTCCAGTACGTGGTGAACCCCGGTGGCGACGCCGCGCTCGACGACGCCCTCGTCGTTGGCGTGCGCTTCGACTGGCAGCTCTGAGGCCGCGCCGTCAGGGGCCGACGTCGACGAAGACGCCGTTGCTGACGAAGGCCAGTCCGCCTTGGAACACGCCGTAGGCGTGCCAGATCTTGCCGCCGATGGCGCCGACGGAACCCGGGGGCAGGCTGAAGGTGGCGCTCGCGCGGCCTTCGGCGTCGAGGGTCGCGAGTGAGGGGTTCAGGACCGGCGAGTTGGGCATCCGCACCGTGAACGTGAAGTAGGAGTCGACGTTCAGCGGGATGTGGAAGCCGGCCAGGTCGAAGCCGGGGGCAGCCTGGAAGCTTCCCAGGATGAGGTAGAGGCTGCCGGCGCCCTCGACGCACGTGTTGAGTTCGAGCGCCTGGCTGCCGCCGGCCGTGCCGGACAGCACGACCTGTTCGCCCGAAAGGGACAGGAAGTCTTCGCCCGAGGCCGACGCGATCCAGGCCGCGCCGGCGTTCGTGCCGTCGGAGTTGTCGAACTGCGCTCCGGCCACGAGCTCGTCGCCCTCGATGTCGACCGCGATCCCGAACTCGTCCTGGTCAGCGCGCGCGAACAGCTTCCCGTCGAACAGCCAGTCGTCGTCGAGCTTCGTGGCCGTCCCCTTCGTGTCTCGATGGTAGATGAACAGGCTGCCGGCGTTGTTGAAGACGTCGTCGTCGCGGTACGAGCCGATGGCGAGGAACTGGCGCTCGGGCGTCGCGAAGACGTCGCTCAGCGCGAGCCCGAACCCGAAGCGGTCCCCGGCCTGGCCGCCGGGATCGACCAGCTTGCGCGTTTCGACCCAGACGTCGTCGGCGAAGTTGGACGGCGTACCCTGATCGTCGCGCTCGAAGACGTACACGCTGCCCGCTTCCGAGCCGCCGTCGTCGTCCAGCCAGGCGCCGACCACGATCGTGTCGCCGGCGTTGGAGACCGAGGTCCCGAATTCATCGTCGACATCCGGATCCGACGGCCCGAACTTGCGGCGCAGCACCCAGCCCGCCAGCGCGCTCGGAGTCGTGTCCTGGAAAACGTAGACCGTGCCGCCGTTCGTGGCGAAATCGTCGTCGCGGTGCGAGCCCGCGACGATCCAGTCGCCCGAGATCGACACCGAGAAGCCCAGCTGGTCCGTGGCGCCCGCGTTGCCTGCTCCGGCCGTGAGCTTCTGCGTCTCGACCCAGATACCGGCCACGCGCTCGAAGATGTAGACGGAGCCCGAGTTGCCGAAGACCTCGTCGTCCTGGCGCGCCCCGACGACGATGCGCTCGCCGTCGATGGCGACGTCGTGACCGAACTCGTCGAGGGCCGTGCCGTCGCTCGCCGTGAGCTTCTTCTCGAGCCACGTGTCGTCCAGCGGATCGTCCGGCGTGCCGTTGGTCTGCCGCTCGTACACGTACACCGAGCCGGCATCCGGGTTGCCGTTCGCATCTTCGCGATACGCTCCGACGACCAGGACGTCCCCGGTCGCGTCGACCGCGAAGCCGAAGCGGTCCCCGGCGGAACCGTCGGAAGCGGTGAGCTTCACGGTCCGGTGCCACACGACACCGACGCGTTCGAAGACGTAGGCCGAACCGCTCTCGTTGCCTGCGTCGTCGTCCGCCCAGGCGCCGGCGACGACGGTCGAGCCGGAGACGGCGACCGCACGCCCGAGCTGATCGCCGGGCTGGCCCAGGCCGGGACCGGCCAGGAGGCGGTTCAGCTTGCACTGGGCGGAGGCGGGCGTGGCCAGGGCCAGGGCGAGGGTCCAGAGAACGGGATGGAGGCGGTGGAGGGGGTTCATGGCGCGCCGCGACGGACCGCAGCGGTTCGAGGGGGTCGAGGGGACGAACACGCATTTTCGCACAAGCTCTCGACCTGCGCTCGCCTGAGTTTCCGGCTCTTCTTGCGCGGGTCATGGAAGCCGCGGACGGCCTTCGATCCGGGCCCCCTGGCCCGGGCCACGGGGCCCTTCGGCTACGATGGCCGGCACGAAGCCGCACCTCGCCAGAACGATTTTCGCCGTCTCCCTCGGCCTTGCGGTCCCGCTCCCGCGGGCGGAGTGCGAGGATCCCGAGGCGGCTCTCGAGCACGACCTGGGGCTGGCGTTGACCGACGTCTTCGAGGTCGAGCTCGAGCCGGATGTGCTGCGGCTGATGGAGCTGCGCGAAGGGCTCGCCGCCAGCGCGCTCGACGGGGCGCGGCTGTTCGCGGCGACGACCGAGGACGACGCGCGACGGACCTGTGAAGTGGCGCTCGTTCCGCTCGTGGGCGGGAGCCAGGGGCGGGTGGTCGTGGCCATGGCCGGGGACCGCGTGCTCACGGCCGGGTTGTGGGGTAGTGCGGAGTTCGACGAGGATCCGACGCGTCGGTGGGGAGCATTCCTGGGGCAGTTCCGGGGACCCGTCGCCGGGCGCAGTCCGGGTCGTGAGGAGTTCGCGCGCCCGCGCAACGCGCCGGGGGGAGCAGGTTCGAACGCGGACGACGCAGAGGGGCTCGTAGGTCTTGATGATCCGCTTGCCAGGGCGCTCTTGACGCAACGGCGCGTGATGGCGAAGAACGACATGCTGCGGGCCGTGTCGGTCGGTCGCAACGAACCACCGCCGGCGGCCTGGTTGGCCGAACTCGTGGACGCGTTGGCGGCGCTGGCCGACGTGTCGAGCGAGCTCGCGCCGGTGCTCGGGGAAGAGGGAGCTGCCCGACACCAGGCCCTGGCGGAGGAGGCCCGCGTCGCCTACGTGGCGATGGCCGAAGCCGTCGAGGCCGGCGCGAGCGAGCGCTACTTCGAGCGCCGCGAAGAGCTGGGGGCCGTCTGCACGGCCTGCCACGAGGCCGTCGTTTCCGGCGCCCAGGGCACCGACTTCCAGCGCGCCGCGCGTGCGGCGCGCGCGCAGCTTCCCTTTGCTGCGAGCTACCGGCCCGGGTTGGACCTGGCGAACGCCTTCGGCGACAAGGGCGGCACCTCGGCAGAGGTCGCGGCGGCCTGGCGCTTCGGCGTCGAGTTGATCCAGCGCGCGCGCTGAACCGGCCGCGCGAGCGCGTTCAGCGGCGGAAGTCCATCCGCAGGCGATGTCCGGCGTGCAGCGGTCCCGCGAAGGGCGACAGCACGGCTTGCGCCGACTGCACGAGGGGCTTGTACCAGCGCCCCCGCATCTCGCCCGCCTCGCGCAGGGCGAACCCGCGCGTGCGCGTCTCGACGCCCGCGAAGCCCGCCGCCGTGGCCAGCGCGCGGGCCGCCTTCGGGTTGAAGAAGCGAATGTGACCGTGCGTCTTGAATTCGTAGTAGGACCACGAGCCGCCGCGCACGCGCGAGGACCAGCTGCGCGCGTTGCCGGTCAAGAGAACGGCGAGTCCGCCTGGACGCAGCACGCGGTACATCTCACGCAGGAGCGCGATCGGATCGATGACGTGCTCGATGACCTCGGACGAGTAGACGACGTCGAACGTGCCGGAGGGCAGGGCCGCGTCCGCCAGCTCGCCCGTGCGCGCATCGAGGCCGCGCTCCGTGCGCGCCAGCGCGGCCAACGGCTCGAGCAAGTCCACCCCGGTGACCTCCCAGCCACGCGCACGCGCGTGCTCCAGGAAGAGTCCCTGTCCGCACCCGACCTCGAGCAAGCGCCCGGTCTCGAGCTGCGGTTCGAGCTCGTTCAACAGCTCGTCCCACTTGCGGAGCGCGCGCGGCTTGGCCTTGCGCAGCGTGCCGAACTCGTAGTCTTGGGCCAGCGTGTCGTCGTCTTGCACGAACTCCGGATAGATGTCGTGCACGAAGACGAGCTCGCACGAACGGCAGATCCAAAAGCGCTTGCCCGAGCGACGAAACAGGGGCTTGGGGCGCTCCGCCGGGCACACGAGACAGCGCGTGGGTTCCTTGCCGAGCGCCGCGATCGCCGCCCCGATGTCGTGGGGTGCGATCGAGGTCGGTTCCGGAATCCTGGGGTCGCTTGCCATCCGGACGAGAGCAGAGCACGAGCTTCCACAGGGGTCAAGTCACGCGCGCTCTGTGCTCCTTTGCTGGCTAGACTGGGGGAATGGACGCGCCTACTCCCGAGACGGTCCGCGCCGCGCTGGCCGACTTCGATCCGTGCCACCAGAAGATCGCGATGGGGATGCTGGCCGTGATGATCCGCGAACCTGCGCGCGTCCGCGACCGCGAATGGATGGCCCAGCGCCTGGCCGAGATCGCGCTCCTCGCGGGTGATTTCGAGGCGGGTTCGCCGCAGGAGGGTGTCACCGCCGTTCAGGACTTTCTGCGCGCGCATTCCCCGGTCCTGCTCGAAGCCTCGTTCCTCCTGTTCCAGCGCGTCGGACTGGACCTCGCGCCGCGCGTGGCGGCCGGCTTCTCCCTCGAGGAGGCCCTGCAGTACGGGCTCGAGTACCTGCCGCCGCCCGCGGACGGGACCGGAGCCGACGAAGCGACCGAAGGCTGAGGGCCGGGACCGGGCCCTCAGATCAACGCCAGGACCCAGGCGCCCGCGAGCAGGGCGAGCGCGAGCGCGCCGGCTGCGAGCTGGGCGCCGCGATCGTAGCGCAGGCGCTTGGGCAGGCCGATCCACAGCGCGCCGAGCGGCAGGCCGCAGACGAGACCCGTGACGTGGGCGAGCACGTCGGTGCGGTCGTCGGGTTGGCCCGAACCCAGGCCGTGGTAGGCCAAGAGCAGCATCCCCATCACGATCGGGGCCGCGCGCCGCAGCTTGCGAACGCGCAGGAGAAAGCGACGGCGCCACTCCGCGCCGACCAGCATTCCGACCGCGCCGAAGACGGCCGTCGAGGCGCCGACCGAAAGGTGCTCGGGGGACTGCAAGAGCGCGTTCAGGAAGTTGCCGAGGGCGCCGGCCAAGAGGATTCCGAGCACGCCGAAGCCGCCGCCCACCGACACGAGGACCAGCGCTGCGAAGAGACCGCCGAAGAAGAGGTTCGAAAGGAGGTGGGGCGGACCCGTGTGCAGCGTCAGCGCGGTAAACGTGCGCCACCAGGCGCCGTCGAGGATCGCACCGGCGTGGGCGCGACCGGCGGCGAAGGCGCGTGCCGAGCCAGGGCCGACCGTCGTGGCGACGTAGCTGCCGCCCAGGACGAGGGCGTAGCCGACGAGCCCCGCGACGACGCCGATCGCGGGCGGATCGAGCTTCTCCCGCGGTGGCCAGTCGCGGTTCTCGCGCTCGTAGGTCGCGAGCTCGGTCAAGGCACGCTCCGCGTCGGCCGGCTGCACGTAGAGGGCACGGCCGGCGGGTTCGTCCGCGCGCACGTAGGCGATCCCGATCGCTCGCAACACGAGCTCCCGCTCGCGGCGCTCGTGCTCGGAGTCGGCCCGGAAGACTTCGACCGCCGAGCCGGTCCGAGCGGCGGCGTTCGATCCGGAGTCGGCCTGTCGGGGGTCGCGGGGAATCGACACGGGGGGAGTCTCCCGGCTGCTCACGTTCCGGGGACGACTCAGCCTACCCGCCCGCGCTCGCGAACGAAGCGAGGGTCAGTGGATCTCTCCGCAGGCGATCCGTCCGCCCGCGGCGCCGGTCGGCTGGGACGTGAGGTCGTCCGGGCCGGCGTGCACGATCAAGGCGCGTCCCGCAACGGAGTTCGGGCCCGCCGTCACCGTCAGATCCGGCATCAGGATCACGTGGTGCCCGCGTCCGCTCGCGTCGACCCAAACGTTGCCCAGGTCGCCGGCGTGGTGCTCGGGTGCGTGCGGCGAGCCGTGGGCCGCGCCGGTCGGATTGAAGTGGCCGCCCGCGGACGAGCCGTCGGTGGCCGAGCAGTCGCCGACTTCGTGCACGTGCACGGCGTGCCAACCGGGCGGTGCCTGCTCGATGACGAGCTCGACGATCGTGCCGGCCTTCACCTCGGTGAAGGTGGCGTGCCCTTCGACGTCGCTCGCGCTCTTGGCGTCGAGGTCGGCGCTGGCGCGCTTGAAGCCGTCGGCGCGGACGGTCTTCAGCGTGCCGGCTTGCTCGGGGTCGCTCGTGTTCCCGGCGACGAAGATGCAGGACGAGACGAGGCCGATCAGGCCGGCCGAGAGGAGGGTGGAGATGCGCATGGAGACCTCGCGTGGAAGTCGCCGTCCGTGGTCGGGACGGCGCGGTCGGGGCAACGGAGAAGCTTGGCAGAACCCGTGGCGTGGATCAACGTCGCTCAGGCCCGAGCGGCGGCCTGCAGCGCGTCGACGGTGCGTGCCGTCGCGGTGGCGAGATCGACGCGTTCGGTGTAGCCGAAGTCGCGCCGTGCGGGCTCCAGGTCGTAGGAATGCGAGCTCGCGAGCTGGGCTGCGACGAAGCGCGTCAGCGGCGGTTCTCCGTCCAGTTTCAGGTGCTTCCAGCAGAACTCGAGCAGGCCGCCCGCTCCGTAGGCCACGCGTGCCGGCAGTCGTCGTCGGACGGGCCGGTGTCCGGTCGTCTCCAGGAGTCCGTTGATCCAGCGCCAGAGCTGCACGGGCTCTTCCTGGCCGATGAAGTAGGCCTGGCCCGCGTGGGGTGCGCCCGGAACCAGCGCCCGCGCGGCGTCCGTGTGGGCCGCGGCGGCGTTCTCGACGAACGTGAGGCTGACTTCGTTGTCGCCGCTGCCGACGATCGCGAGCCGCCCCTTGCGAGCGCGGTCGAGGAGCCGTGGTACCAGGTGGGGGTCGCGCGGTCCGAAGACGAGGTGGGGACGGAGGGCGCAGGTCGCGAGCTCGCTCCCGTTGGCTTCCAGGACTTCGCGCTCGGCGATGGCCTTCGTCTCGGGATAAGCGCACAAGAAGCGCGCGGCGTAGGGCAGGTCGTTCTGGGCCCGGTGGTGGTCCGTTCCGTCGAAGCAGACGCTGGGCGAGCTCGTGTAGACGAGCCGGGCGATGCCTTCCGCCCGGCAAGCCGCGAGAACATGGCGCGTGCCCAGGACGTTCGTGCGCACGAAGTCGGCGCGTGCCCCCCAGACCCCGGTCAGTGCGGCCGTGTGGATGACCAGCTCGCAGCCGCGCACGGCCGCGCGCACGGCCTGCGCGTCGCCGAGGTCGCAGGTCACCGACTCCACGCCCAGGGCTTCCAGCTCGGGGTAGCGCGAGCGACTGGCCGCGCGCACGTCCCAGCCCTCGCGCAGGACGCAGCGCTCGACGATCGCTCGCCCGAGGAAGCCGCCACCGCCGGTGACGAGGACCTTCACTTCGACTTGGCCTCCACCCAATGCTTCAGCTCGGGCCGGTTGATCTTCGCGTTGTGGCGCACGTCGACGGGAAAGCCGGAGTGGAAGTGGATCCCGGCGAGTTTCGGCAAGTCGGAGTGTGTCTCGATGTGCGCGCGCAGATTGCGCTCGACGTCGCTGCGGAGCACGCCGGGCTCGAGTTCGATCACGAGGTGCGGCTCCTCGGCTCCGCGCGTCCCGGCGCCGACGAGGGCCGAGCGGAGGACGCCCGGGCACGTGTTGAACACGTTTTCGGTCGGCACGGGCAAGAGCAGTCCGTGCGCGGTTTCGATGCGGTGGGACTTGCGGCCGAGGAACCACAGCCGACCGTCATCGTCGATGCGTCCGACGTCGCCGAGTCGGTGCCAGACACGGCCCATGTCGCGGATCTTGGCGAGGCGCGTCGCTTCGGGCGCGAACTTGTACTCGTGCGTGACGACGGGGCCGCGCACGCAGATCTCCCCGATCTCGCCGGGCTCGACCTCCCAATCGTCGTTCCAGGCGCCCGACGGCCACGTGCCCAGGGCCTCGTCGGTGATGCGGATGAGCCGCACATCGATGCCGGGTGCCGCGCGCCCGACGCACGTGCCTTCTCCGTTCTCCACGCGGCGCCGCACGTCGTCGGTGAGGTCGGAATTCGCGAGGTTCGCGACCGGGAGCGCCTCGGTCGCTCCGTAGGGAGTGTGAACCTCGCTGCCCGCGGGGAGCAGCTGGTAGAGCTCCTGAACGAGCGCCGGTGGAATCGGGGCCCCGGCCGAAGTCACGCGTCGCAGCGTCGTGAAGCGGCGGTTGTGCTCCTTCATCCAGGGTACGACGCGGCGCCAGACGGACGGTGAGGCGAACGTGAACGTGGCTCCGTTCGCTTCGATGGCGTGCACGATCTTCTCGGGATTGCACTGGCCCGGGTGCGACGGATCGATGTCGGGAAACACGGTCGTCAGTCCGAGCGCGTTGTCGAAGAGTGCGAACAGGGGGAAACAAGCGACGTCGACGTCGCCCGGTGTGAGCCCGTAGAGGTTCTCGAGCGCGAAGAGCTGCGACTCGAACATCGCGTGCGTGTAGGCGACGCCCTTGGGCGGTCCGGTGCTACCCGAGGTGAAGAGGATCGCGGCCTCCTCCGAGCCGAGCGTGTCGGCGATCGGGAAATCGGGCTCGCTTTCGCGTGCGAGCTTCTCGAGGGTTTGGCCCTTCCAGCCGAGCCGCGGCCCGACGGTGACGAAGAACTCGACCGAACGGAAGGCGCGCGGAAAGAGCAGGCGGGCCGCGTGGACCTTCGGGATCCCGATCAAGAGGCGCGGACGAACGCGCTCGACGCAATCCAAGAGGCTCTTGCGGCCCATGCCGGGGTCGATCAGGACCGGCACGACGCCCAGGCGGAAGAGCGCATGCGTGATCGCGATCAGGTCGGGACTGGGCGGCACGAACAGACAGGCGCGGTCCCCACGCTTGGCGCCGAGCCGCTTGATGCCGCGGGCGATCGAGTTCACGCGGTCTTCGAGCTCGGCATACGAGAGCTCGCGTCCGTCGTAGCTTCGCACGGCACAACGCTGGGGGGCTTCCTTGGCGCGCGCGCGCAGGCGCGCGGACACGTTGACCTCGTCCCCGAGGGGGGGCAAGTCGGAGCCGTGCAGGCGTCGCCTCTCGAGCAGGCTCAAGGGTTTCGCTCCAGAAAGCCGCGCACAGCGTCGACGAGCGCGGGCCCGGCGTCTTCGGTCAGGTAGTGGCCCGCGTCGGGAAAGCGCACGACTTCGGCCTGCGGGAAGACGCGCTCCCAACGCTCGCGGAAGGTCGGGGTGAAGCACCAGTCACGCTCGCCCCACAGGATCTGCGCCGGCCGGTCGGCAAACCGGGGCAGAGCCTCCTCGATGGCCCCCAGCTCGCTCCACGACGGATGGCTCGGCCCCATCGGGATGTCGCGGACGAATTCGTGCGTCGCCACGCGGTGGTCATACGTGTCGTAGGGCAACAGGTAGCCGCGTTTGACCTCCGGCGTGAGCGGGCGTTCGACCGCCATGAAGGTCGCGGCTTTGGCGAAGGCGTTGAAACCGCGCACGGCCAGCGAGCCGAAGACGGGCAGGCGACAGACGGCGATGCGCAGGGGAATGCGGCTCGATCGAAAGGCCGCTGTGTTCGTGATGACGAGCCGTGCGATCCGCTCGGGATGACGGCGGGCGAAGCCCATGCCGATCGCGCCGCCCCAATCGTGCAAGACCAACGTCACGCGTTCGAGGCCGAGCGCGTCGACGAGGCGCTCGAGGTTCTCGATGTGGCGCGTGAGCGTGTAGGGATAGGTCCGCGGCTTGTCCGAGAGCCCGCACCCGACGTGGTCGGGGGCGACGCAGCGGTAGGCGTCGGAGAACGCGCGTACGAGCGCCCGCCACATGAAGCTCCAGGTCGGATTGCCATGCAGGAACAGCAACGCTTCGCCGTCGCGCGGTCCCTCGTCGAAGTAGTGCTGGCGGATCGCCTCGCCGCCCGCCGGCGCGCCATGCACGAAGACGCGCGGCTCGAACGGCAGCTGGGCCGCGATCGGGGCCAGGCGGCGCCGCAGATGCTCGACGTCGGCTCCGAGACCGGTCCCGGGATTCGCGAGAAGCGTCATGCTTCGCCTCCCCCGGACGGCGGCTGTGTGACAGTTCTCAGGCTGGCGGGCGAAGGCGTCGGCTCGAGCGCCGTGGCCTTGCGGAGCACCTCGGCGTCGAACGGGTTCACGTCCATGCCGGCGTCCACGACGATTCCCTGGGCGTTGATGCCGGCCGAGCGCGGAGACAACAAGAAGAGCGCCGTGTCCGCGACCTCGGTCGTCGCGAGGGCGCGCTTGCGCAGGGTCAGCTGTTCGGCGAAGAGGTAGCTCTCGAGGTAACCGGGGATGCCGGCGGAGGAGGCCGTCTTGAGCAGGCCGGCGCGCACGCTGTTGAAGCGCACGTTGCCGAGCGCCGCGAAGCTCTTCGCCAGGAAGACGACGGCGGAGTCCAGGGCGGCCTTGACGGGCGCCATGTAGCCGTAGTTCTCGGCGGCGATGCGTGTGGACGAGATCGAGACCGTGACGACCGAGGCGTTCTCCTCGAAGGACGCGCGCAGGGCGTCGGCCAGCTGCACGAGCGAGAGCACCGACACGTCGACCGCCTGGAGGAAGTCCTCCTTGCGTGTCCGGTGGAACGGCTGCCAGCCGTCCGAGTAGTTGGCGTAGGCGATGGAGTGCAGGAAGCCCGCCAACGGGCGCCCGAGCGCCGCGACGTCGCGCCCAAGGGCTTCGATGTCCGAGCGCTTTTCGACGTCACAGACGAAGATCGGGTCGTCACCGAGGCGTTGTGCGAGCTCGGCCCGCCGCTCCTCGCGGTGCACGACCCACAGCACGTGCGCACCGGCTTCCTGCAGGCGCTTGCCCACGTGATAGGCGACGCTCTTTCGGTTCGCGACTCCCGCGACCAAGACCGTCTTCCCTTCCAATTGAAGCCAGTTCGACAAAGGCACCCCCCAGGATCGCCCGTCAGGTTCGAAGCACTCGTTGCATGGCGCCGGCCGCAGACAAGACGAACGATATGCGCAGGACCACCGCCTCATCGCACAGGACGCGCCCGGACATGAACCAGGCCGGCCCCACGCGTTCGTCGACCTTGACGTTCGTGCAGAGCGTCTCGGCGGTGCGCACGATCCGCCGGAAGCGGGCCTTCTCGATCTTCGTCAGGACCGGGACGCCGGCCGCTTCGTCGAAGCCCTCGAGCCGCTGCGAAACGAAGAGCGCAGCGACCTGGAAGACGTGTTCGGAGATCAAGACGCCGGGCAGGACGGGATTGCCCGGATAGTGCCCGGCGAACCATGAACCGTCCGCGGGCACGTCCCACTCCGCGTCGATCGACCGCTCCGTTTCCTGCACGATGCGGTCGACGAACAGGAAGGGCTCCCGGTGCGGAATCCGAGCTTCGATCTCCGAGCGAGCGCTCATCGGACGGTTTCCTCGTCGCGGACGGCTGCGGCCGCCGCGCGTTGGTGCAGCAGCTCGTCGACCTTGTTGGCGGTGATGGCGCCGTAGTTGGCTGCGCCGAGCCAGCCGGACATGATGATGCCTACGCTTCCGGCATGGAAGAGGCCGCGTATCTGGCGCGGCAGCTCCATGCTGACCTCGAGCCCCTCGAATTTCGTCCCAAAGGACGTGCCCTGCGGGTGTTGCGTGTAGAAAGCGAAGGTGCGGGGGGTGGCGGCCTCGACGTGGGAGATCTTGCGGCCGACGCCCGGCAGGTAGCCTTCCAGGCAGTCGATCGTGTCCCGTATCAGGCGCTCCTTCTCGCGCTCGTAGCCCTCCGGCGACAGCTCGGCCCAGTCGGACCAGTTGGCGTTCGTCGAGCTGACCACGGCGTAGCGGTCCGAGCCCGGCCGCATGCGGGGGTAGTAGAACGAAAAGGTCCGGCTCTGACCGTGGAGGTCGCAGAGCGCGGGCGAGTCGAAGGTCGGACGCGTCGAAGTGAACAGGAGCTCGCCGACGTCCTCGATCTCGGCGCCCTTCTCGAGTCCGAGGTAGACCTGGCAGCTCGAGGTGTTGAGACGCACATCGCGGTTCTTCCGGAAGAGCTCGGCCGGAACGCTCTCGGGGCCCAGGAGCTTCTCGATCGTGGTCTTCAGGTTGGCGTTCGAGACGACGGCGTCGGCCGCGATGAAGCGTCCGCTGTCGGTCTCGATCCCGCGCACCTCGCCGCCTTCGACGACGATGCGCTCGACCTGGACGTTGTTGAAGAGCTCGACGCCGTTGTGAACCAGCTCGTCGCGCATGGCGCGAACGAGGCTGTCGGTCCCGCCCGAGAAGGTGAAGACGCCCTTGCTCATGAAGTTCGAAAAGACGATTCCGTACGTGATCGCCGGATCGTCGAGTGTCGAGCCGTTGGCGTACGAGATCGGCTCCATCAACAGTCGGTGGACGTCGTTGCGACCCGGGAACCAGCGCTCGAAGAGCGCGCCGGTCTTCTCACCGCTGTCGTCGTAGAAGTCCATGCGGCGGATGTCGTCGAAGAAGGCCTCGACGGTCTCGCGCCGGACTCCGAGGACGTCGACCAGCTTGTTCGTGAAGTCCTCGCGCGTGAAGGCCGTGTCGAACGAGAACTGCGGGTTGTCGAAGCGCACCGACTCGAGCCGAACGATGCGGCTGGCGATTTCCGTGTTCCAGTACTTGCGGCACGTCTTCTTCATTCCGACGGGGAAACCGTGCAGGGAAATGTCGAAGACGTGGCCGCCGCGGCGCTTGAACCACGTGGCGAGCCCGCCGAAGTTGTAGTGCTGCTCGAGCAGGCAGACCTTGTGTCCGGCTCGCCCCAGGATGTTCGCCGCGGTCAAGCCGCCCAGGCCGCTGCCCACGACGACCACGTCGTAGCTAGCGCGCGCCTTCTTCAGCGGGTCGAACGTCAGCGGTCGCTTGCCGTCGGAGCTGCCCTTGAAGTAGCGCGGCTGGAGGGTCGAGCCGTCCTTCATGATCGGGCGCTCGGCACCAGGGCGTGTTTGTTGGCCATCAGGATGCCCGACATCATCGCACCGACGACCCCGAGGTAGCCCTGGTCCGTCCCGCAGACGAAGAGGCCACCGAGGTGGGTCGTCCCATCCCAGCGCTTGCGGGGCGAGCCGTACACGGCGCCGAAGGCGTGGCCGGTGAAGTGCTGGATCGTGCGGGGCGTGAAGATGTCCTGGAAGACGGAATGGGGGCGCCAGTCGCCGAAATAACGCGCGGCACCCTCGATCGCAGCGCTCGCGGCGCGCTCCTTCTCGGCCCGGTAGCGCTCCTCGGAGAGCGTCGTCCAGTAGTGGTGATTCGCGAGCACGGTCACGCGCATCACCCCCTCCGGCAGGGGCTTCTCGCTCGCGAAGTTGTTCGGCGCCGACAGGACGCCCGAGCGCGGGTCGATCCCCGTTTCGGGTTCGCGATAGGTCAGGCGCTCCTCGGTGCAGTAGAAGGCCGTTGCGCAGGTGCAGCCCAGCTCCGCGGGGGTCGTGTCGAGCACGGAGATCGACTCCAGGAACGTCAACCGCCCGACGTCCTCGCTCTGGATGTGGTCGTCTTCGCCGGCCATCCGGAGGGTCTCGACGTAGCCGGCGGACGAGAGCACCGTATCCGTCTCGAGCTCGGTTCCGTCGTCCAGCACGACGCCGCGCGTGCGCCCGCCCTCGTGGACGATTCGCTCCACGCCGTTGCCGAGCAAGAGCTCGCCGTTCGTGCGCTTGAAGCGCTTGATGATCAGGTTCAAGAGCGTCCGAACGCCGCCCTCCGGCCGCGCCAGGCCCTCGAGGAAGATGCTGCGGAAGAGCACCACGAAGATCTTCCAGTCGACGTCGTCCTCGCGCGCGCTGCCGTACCACAAGAGCGGCAGCAAGAGCGCGTCCGCCAGGCGCGGATCGCGGACGTGGCGCGTCAGCTCCGCGCGTCCGCTACGGCCGGCGGTCGCGTCGTCGCCCAGGTCGTAGTCGCGGACCTCTTGCACCAGGCGGCGGAAGCCGTCGATCTCGGCCGGGAACGCGCGCGCGACTTCGCTCTCGAGCTCACGGAAGTCGTTCGTGAAGCGCAGCGCGAGGCCAGGGAAGCGAATCTCGGAGTGCCCCTGTTCACCGAGGCGCAACTCTTCGTGACGGATGCGCAGCTGCCGCAGGACCTTGGTCAAGGGCCGATTCGGCGTGCGCGGCGGCACGAAGTTGGTGAGGGCGTGCAGGCCGACGTCGAAGCGCCGCCCCGCCTTCGTGTAGAAGGAATTCAGGCCGCCCCACAGCTCGTGCCGCTCGACCACCGCGACCCGGCGATCGTACTGCGCGAGCCGCAGGCCCGCTGCGAGCCCGCTCAGCCCGGCCCCGATGACCACCGCGTCGTACAAGGGCGTGCCTCGCGCGACTCAGGCGTTCGCGGCGCAGTGCAGCGCCTTGTCGGCGAGGTGGGGGTGCAGATAGCTGACGCACCCGTCGATGGTCGCGAGCTCCTTGTAGTCTTCCTCGGGGACCTGCACGCCATAGAGCTTGCGCAGCTCCATGACGATGTCGAGAAAGTCCATCGAGTCGAGGTCGATCTGCTCGCGGAGGCGCTCCGCGTTGTCGAGCCCGCTCAGGTCTTCGTCAGGGGCAATCGTGGCGATGATGTCCTTGATGGCAACGACGACTTCTTCTCGGGTCATGGGATCGGATTCCTGGGTCGTGAGTTGAGTGAACGGTTTCAGTCGCGGTGGCTCTGGACGATGACCGCTGAGTTGATCCCGAGCATGCCGAAGGACATGTTCAGGATCGTGTCGATGCGGCCGACGTCCCGAGGGGTGTTCGCGACGAGATTCTTGACCTCGCACTCCGGATCGAGCGCGTCGAGGTTGATCGTGGGGTGGACGACGCCGTCCGCGAGAGACGGCAGGTTTCCGGCCAGCTCGAGCGCGCCGGCGGCGCCCATGGCGTGGCCGATGAAGCTCTTCGTGTTGTTGATGTAGACGTCTTCGGCATCCCCGAAGACCTCGCGGATCGCACGGCACTCGATGACGTCGCCGGAGGAGGTGGACGTGGCGTGCGTCGAGACGAGGTCGACGTCCTGTGCCCCGATCCCCGCGCTCGCGAGCGCGGCCCGCAGGCAGGCGTTCTGACCCGCGGCATCGGGCAGGACGAAGTCGGTTCCGTCGGAGTTCACGCCGTGCCCGATCACCTCGGCCACGATGCGCGCGCCGCGCGCGAGCGCGTCGTCGCGCCGCTCGAGCGCGAAGAGGCAGCCGCCCTCGGCGACGACGATGCCGTTGCGTTCCTTGTCGAACGGGCGCGAGGCCTTGGCGGGGTCGGCGTGCTCGGCCAGCGCGCCCTGGGCGCGGAAGCTGGCGAAGATGCCGAAGGTGCGGATGCTCTCCGAGATGCCGCCCCCGAGCGCGAAGTCGATCTCGCCGAGCTGCAGCATCTGCATGCCCTGGATCAGACCCAGGTTGCCGGCCGCACAGGCACCGCCCAGGCTGTAGGCGGGCCCCTTGACGCCCAGGTTCAGCGTGATCTCGCCGGCCGGGTTGTTGGCCACCGTGCGCGGATTGTGGTGGTGCGACCAGTAGCGCAGGTCGTAGTCGTACTGGCTGACGTCGTAGATCTCGTTCTCGGTCTCGACGTTGCCGTGCTCGGTGATGCCCGTGTAGATGCCGATCCGCTGCGGATCGTAGCGCGCGAGCTCGACGCTCGCGTCGGCCACGGCCTCGTTGGCGCAGTACACCGCGATGCTTCCGGCACGCGTCCCGCGTCGAACTTCCTTCTTCTTCTGGTAGCGCAGCGGATCGAAGTCGCAGACGCCGGCCAGGGTCTTGCCGACGTATCGGATCTCGTAGTCCGTCACACCGGATCGCCCGGCGAGCAGATTGGCGCGGTACTCCGCGAGGGAGTTGCCGTTGGGGCTGGTCAGCCCCAGACCCGTGATGACGACGCGCGGCAGGTCAGCCATCGCGCTTGCCGTTGAGCGAAGGGTTGTTCGCGGCTGCCGCATGGGCGGCGAAGCCCGCTCCGAACATGCGTGCGGGCACGCCGACGCCGACCTTGAGGGCAGCATGGATGGCTCGCGAGAGCACGCTCTCGGAATCGCTCATCGCGTTCTGCACCGCAGAAAAGACCAGCTGCATCAGGGCGTCGCCGATCTCGCAGGTCGTGATGATCGAGCGAAGCGTGAGCACGCGCGGATCGCGCTCGCCGTGTCGCTCGGTGATGAAGTGCAAGGCCCGCTGCGCGGTCTGGTTGAACTGCTGGAAGACGACCTGCTCGCGGCGGCGAAACACCGTCGCCACGATCGACAACGCATTGCCGACGGCAGTGTGCAGGTGGCAACGGCGCGAGCTGTCGAATTGCGAGGTGATCGCACCCCACTCCGCGAGCTCGTTCAGGGTCGCACTCGTCGCGCCGGCCGAGATCGAGAGCTCCTTCGCGATCTCCTTGCTGGAGAGGGGCCCCTTCGAGAGCACGAGCAGGCCCCACACCCGACCGTGGACGCGCTTGAACCCGAACGTCTTGAAGAAGAGCTCGAAGGTCGGGAGCTCCGCGAACAGCGGTTCTTCCAATTTCGGGCTGACGTCGGTCTGCGGGTCGGCGGCGAGGTCGGTGGGCGACGAGGAGGAGCTCATGGGCGGATCCGTCGGGCCTTGGATTTCAGGAATTCCTGAAATCCAGAGAACGGGAGGCGGCGTTTTGCCACACGGAAGGGGTCCATCCAAGGACGGGGAGCGGTTTTTTGGCGGCCGGAGCCCCGGGCCCCGCTCCCGCCCGGCCATCCCCCGAGCCCGGCCCGGCCAGGCGGCCACCCCGCGCGGCCGCCGCTCGTCGTCGGCCCCTCGCCCTGGGGGCCGCAAACCTCCCCCGCGCGCCCCCGCCCACCGGTCTTGGCCAACGAAACTGATCCGCTTGGGTGGTGTCCCCGAGGGCCGGAGTCGTTGCAGGAGCCGGACTTGGGATGCGCTCGCCACCGGGAAGGGCCCCGGTTCGAAAGACGGACGCGAGAAGCGCCGGTTGCGGCCTTTCCGCGGGGATCTTCACCGGATCCGAGCCGCCCGATCCCCACCAAGGCGGACCAGTCTGGCTAGGATGCCGCGTCGATGGCCGTTTCCGCCCGTACCGCCCTGGCCCTCCTCGCCCTGCTCGTCACCGCCGGCTCCTGCCGGACCGTCGACCAGGCCTTGCTCGGCCTGCGCAGCGTGGCCGGCGGCATCCACAACCGCCGACGGGCCGTTGGCGCCCAACCCTTCTTCCTGGCGGACGGACGTCTCGGGTTGGCCGCCAACGGTGCGCTGTGGCTCGAGGCGCGAGCACCCCGAGCCCCGGGGACGGCGCGCGAGGCGCGGGGTTGGCGGGCCGTCACCCCCCAGGCCTGGGAGATCGCGGATCCCGTGCCGCTCAGCCCCACACCCGGCGGCGGTAGCGCCCCGCTCGCGTTCGTCTCCGGCCGCGAACAGATCACCGCCGGCGGGGGTCACAACGATCATGTCTGGCAGCTCTACCGCCTCGATCTGGACGGGGACGCCACGAGCTGGCGGCGGCTCTCGCAATCCCGCCGGGCCGAGCACGGGCCCGCGCGTCTGCGCTCGGGCCCAGGCGCGCAGGGGCGGGACACGCTGCTCGTCTGGCGCCGGGACGAGTACGACGCTTGGGCCCTCGAGGGCGGTGCCTGGGGGCGCTCGGCCCTGTTCGAGGTCGATCCCGAGCGCGGTTGGGCGGCGCGCCTCACGCCTCCCCTGGCGTGGCCGATCGAGGGGACGGCCTGCGGGCCGGCGGGGGCCTGGGTGCTGTTCGCGGCGTCGGGGTCGCTCGGGCCCGCGCTCGAAGCCCCCGCGCAGAGCGACGCCGGCCCCACGCTCTGGCGGTTGGAGCTCGCGGGGGCGCGCGACGCGCGGGCTCTCGAGCCGCTGCTCTCGAACGCGCGCTTGCCGGTCGTCTTCGACGGAGGCGAGCAGCTGGCCTTCGTGCGGTCGACGGCGGAGGGATGCGACGTCTGGTTGCAGGCGCTGGATCGCAACGGGCGACCGAGCGCCGGGGCGCGTCCGCTGGGCCTCGCTGCCGCACCGATCCGGGCCTTCGCGATCTCGCCCGACGAAACGCGCCTCGTCTACACCGAGGAGCGCGCGGACGAGGGCCGCCGGGGTCGCCTTGTCGTGCGAGAGTGCGCGCTCTCCGCCGGCGCGCAGGTCAGCACGCTGGCTCGCCTGGACGTGCGAGACGCGCGGCGCCACAAGCCGCTCGACGTCGTGAAGCCCTTCAGGTGGTGGTTTCGGCCGGACGCCTCACCGGGTTCGCGCTGAAGTTCGCGGCGCCCGGGGCGAGGCGCACGCCAGTGGGAGGCTCGGGGGACGCCGGGGGACGTCGGGGTGCCAGCGTGCTCTCGTCGCGGCGCAGAGCGGGTTGGTCGCCGAGCGAGGCGAAGAAGCCCTCGGCCAGCCGATTCGCGACGTCGTAGCTCGCCGTCCAGAAGTGGTCGACGTCCACGAGCGGATGGAAGCGAGCCTGCGGCAGGACACGCGCGAAGGCCTCTCGGTAGGCGCTTTCCGAGCGTGCGTCGTCGAGCCGCAACAGGCGGTCGCCGCGGCCGTAGACCACCAGCGCGTTCAGCCCGGGCAGGCGCAACTTCGCGAGCGGACGCAGGAGCGCGTACTCGAACGCGAGGCGCCACGTGCGCGCGCGCTCGTAGCGCAGGATCCCGAAGTGGTCGCGCGACTTGTCGACGCCGGGGAAGAGCCTCGCGTTCGTCGCGAACAACAGCCCGCGCAGGTCGAACGGGTGCCGCGGTCGCAGCCCCGGCGGCGCGGCCCAGGCGTTGTTCCAGAGCTCGCGGGGCGTCGCGATCGTGCGCAGGTCCGGCATGGGGTTGAAGAGCGTGACGGCGTCGAGCGCACCCGGCACCCGCTCGGCGGCGACGAGCAGCGGAATCGCGCCGAAGCAGTCGCCCATGCCGACCAGCGTTCCCTGGGTTCGCGCGCGCACGTGCGCCAGCGCCGCGCGCGCATCCTCCAGCGCGTGCCGGACGCAGAAGTTGCCCGAGCTCGTCCCATGGCCGCGGTAGTCGAAGGTCGCGAGCGTCCAGCCGGCTCGGTTCAGCCCGCGGAAGTAGGCGACCTGCTGCAAGCCGCTGCCCCCGATCAGGGGCGGCACGAACACGGTTCCCCGTGGCGTCACTGCGCGCGGCGGCGCGATGCGGAGCGCCGCGATCCGGTCGCCAGCGACCGCGACGCGCTCCCTCTGGATGCGGCCCATCGCCCCTTATCTAAGGAGCGGCCGCGCCCGACTCAAACTTCGCTCCTGAGTTTCCATTCGGTCGGGTAATCCAGGCCGAGCTTCAGGATCCGCTGGATCAGGTCGGGATACTCGATTCCTCCGGCCTCGGCCGAGTCCGCGAAGTCCTCGCCATAGGTCAGATCCGGGTTGGGGTTGGCCTCCAGCACGTAGAGCCGGCCGTCGGGGCGCATGCGCAGGTCCATGCGCGCATACCCGGACAGGTCGAGGGCGCGGTAGGTGGCCTTCGCGATCCGCGCGATCTCGCGCTCCAGCTCGGGTGCGAGGTTCTCGGCCCGGCGGTTGCGGACGCCCATGCGGCGCTGATAGTCGATGTCCCACTTGATGCGGCGCGTGGCGATGCGTGGCGCGCCCTTCGGGAGGTTCGGGATGAAGAGCTCCCAGACCGGGAAGGACGTGAGGCGCCGGTTGCCAAGCACACCGACGTAGAACTCGCGCCCCTCGATGTACTCCTCGGCGATCGCGTCGGTCTCGACGGTGTCGTGGATGTACTCGATGCGCTCCTGGAGCTTGTCGTCATCGTGCACGATCGAGGCGCGCGAGATGCCCAGCGAAGCTTCCTCGTTGACCGACTTCACGAAGAGCGGGAACTCGAGGTCGTGCGGCCGACGGGTGAACTTCTCGCGTGGGAAGACGTGGAAGGCGGGAACCGGCACGCCCTGGTCGCGCAGGATGTGTTTCGAGAGCGCCTTGTCGCGGGCCAGCGTCAGTCCGCGCGGATTGCAGCCGGTGTAGGTCAGCTTCGACAGCTCGTAGTAGCTCGCGACGTGCTGGTCGTAGGTCGCGGCACCGAGGAACTCGACGATCAGGTTGAAGATGATGTCGGGCTCGTATTCGAAGGCCGCGCGGCGCACGACGTCGATGTCCCCGTCCAGTCCGAGCGCCTCAGCCTCGTGCCCGAGCTCGCGCAGGGCCTGAATGACGTCGAACTCGGTGCGGAAGTCCTTGATCGCGTGATCGGAGAGGCCCTCGATCGAATCGGGCGGTACGAGTTCCTCGTGACAGGCGAGCAGGACGCGGAGCTTCTTCATGCGGTGCGGATTCCAGGAGCGGGTCGTTCGGAGTGAAGGGCGTTCGTGAGCGGTCGTGGCAGGGGCGCTGGCGTGCAGGCGCACGAAAACGACATCCCCGGGGCCCGACGCTGTCGACGCGCCTGGCGTCCTTGCGCTCGCTCACCAGTGGACGCCGAGCATCATGCAGTTCAGGCCGCTGCCGATGCCGAGGAGCGCGACGCGGTGACCGGGCTCGATCCGGCCGGCCTCGAGCGCCAACGAGAAGCCGAGCGGGAGCGAGACCGAGCCGATGTTGCCGAGCGTCTCGACGGTCGGGAAGTCGCGCGCCGGATCGAGCGCGAGTGTTTCGAACAAGAGGCGCCGGTGCGCGGAGCCGACCTGGTGGGTCACGACGCGATCGATCGAGGCGCGCGTCCATTCGAGCTCGTGCAGGAAGACGTCGAACGTGCGCGCGGCCAGCTCGTTGCCCGCGACCAGGAGGGCCTCGGAGTCGGTTTCCATCCAGAGGCCGTCACCGCTCGCCGCGCGATCGCCCTGGCACAGGACGTTGTGCTCGGTCGCGGTCAGTACCGCACCGCCGACCAAGCGCCGATCGCTATCATCCTGTGCGGCGCGTTCGAGCACCACGGCCGCCGCGCCCGCCCCGATCGTGAGCGAGGCGAAGGCCGCCTTGAAGCGCTCGCGCGTCATGTTCTCGTCGGCGAGGACCGCGCGCAGCGTCTCTTCGACGAGCGGACCGCCGTCCTCGCCGGCGACGACGAGCGCCGCCTCGATCGCGCCGCTCTCGATCATGTGTGCGGCGACGACCATCGCGTTGGCGACACCGAGGCAGGCGTTCGAGAGGTCGAAGACGGTGCACGCCGCGGGTAGCTCGAGCGCGCGATGGACGACGGTGGCCGTCGCCGGCTCGAGGAAATCGCGACACACCGAAGCGTGGATCAAGGCGCCGATCTTCGCGCGGGAAAGACCCGAGCGTTCGAGCGCATCCAGGCCGGCGCGGGTCGCCGCCTCGCTCGGCCGCACTTTTTCGTCGTAGAAGCGGCGCTCCCGAATCCCGGTCATCAGCTCGAGTCGGCCAGGACGCAGCCGCAAGCGGTCGTAGAGCGGTGCCAGGCGCTCTTCCAGCTCGAGCGAGGTGACCACGCGCGTGGGCAGGGCGTGGCCAAAAGCGGCGATACGGACGTCGTGAAAGCGCATGTCGGCGCGAAAAACGGGGGACCAAGGTAGCGAGGGCAACGGTTGTTGCAACGCCCATGGTTGACGGAATCGCCGCCGGGGGGGCACCCTCTTGAGGACGATGGCAGTCGAAGACCCCCCGATTCTGCACGTCGACATGGACGCGTTCTATGCGTCCATCGAGATCCGCGACCAACCGTCGCTGGCCGGGCAACCGGTCTGTGTCGGCGGGCGAGCGGACCGTCGTGGCGTCATTTCCGCGGCCAGCTACGAGGCTCGGCGCTTCGGCGTGCACTCGGCGATGCCGACTTCGCGCGCCCAGCAGTTGTGCCCGAACCTCGTGCTCCTGCCGCCGGACTTCGACAAGTACACCGAGGTCAGCCGGCAGATCATGCGCATCTTCCGGCGCTTCACGCCGCAGGTCGAGCCGCTCTCACTCGACGAGGCTTTCCTGGACGTCGCCGCCTCGCGTCGGCTCTTCGGGACACCGCTCGAAATCGGCAAGCGCATCAAGTCCGAGATCCTCAAGGAGACCGGACTCGTCGCTTCGATCGGCGTCGCGCCCTCGAAGTTCTTGGCCAAGCTGGCCTCCGACCTGGACAAGCCCGACGGCTTTCGTGTCATCCGCGCCCACGAGATCCGCGAGGTGCTGGATCCGTTGCCGGTCTCGAAGATCTTCGGAATCGGGCCACGTTCGGCCAAGCGCCTCGAAAGCCTCGGCGTGCGGACCGTCGGCGACCTCGCGTCCCAGGACAAGCAGGTCGTGTTGCGTGAGTTCGGAACGAGCGGAGCCTGGGTGCATGACCTGGCGCACGGCATCGATCCACGTCGCGTGACGCCGAATCGGGTCGAGAAGTCGCACGGGATGGAGCGGACCTTCACCGACGACATCGCCGATCGCGAGGAACTGCGCCTGTTCCTCTACGAGTTCTGCGAAGAGGTCTCCTACGAGCTGCGCCACCGCGGCCTGCGCGGTCGCACGATCACGCTCAAGGCGCGCTTCGCCGACTTCAAGACGGTCACGCGCTCGAAGACGCTCGACATTCCGATCAACGTGGGCAAGCGCATCTACTCGACCGCTCGCGAGCTCCTCGAGCGCGTGCGGCCCGGGCCGTTGCGCTTGCTGGGCGTTCAGATCTCGAACCTCGAGGACGTCCGCGCTCCGATACAGAACGAGCTCTTCGCCGACGCCGAGCTGCACGCTCTGCCGCGGCTCGAAGGCGGCGGCGACGTCCGCCAAGAGCGGGCGACGAAGGCCCTGGACAGCCTGCGCGAGCGCTTCGGACGCGGCACCGTGCTCCCCGCGAGCCTGCTCGGCCGCGAGCCCGCCCGCACCTTCGCCCGTCCGGACGAGCTGCGCACGGAGTAGGGTCGACGAACCCACCGGGTTCGCGCACTTCCGGGCTTCTCTCGTCGGTCCGCGACTCAGTGGTTGTCGGTCACGTAGCTCATGAAGCTCATGCCGATGTCTTCGAACTGGTGCTGGCGGGGGACCTCGACGGCGTCCTTGATGCAGACCTGTTCGCAGAGCTTGCAGGACACGCAGTTCTTGTCGATGACCGACGCGACCTGGTTCGTCTGCGGCTGCGGGAAGGGGTCGTCGGTCAGGGCCCGCATCTCGAGCGCCTCGAAGGGGCAGACGTCGACGCAGAACTCGCAGCCCGTGCAGAGCTCTTCGTGCACGACGGCCTTCGGGATCTTCTTGATCTTCATGCGCTGGACCGTCGTCCCGCGGCTGTCGTCGATCGCGTCGAAGGGGCAGTAGACCCCGCACACCGAGCAGTTGATGCAGAGCTCGGGATCGATGTAGAAGATCTCGCCGGACGTGATCGCGTTCGTGGGGCAGACGCGCTCGCAGATCGTGCAGGCCGTGCACTTGTCCGTGATGAAGTGCGCGCGCCACTGCCAGGTGTCCATCACGGCGGCCTGGTGGAAGAGCACGACCTCGAGCACCGCGTGCGCGTCGTAGCGCGAGCTCATTCCGATGATCTCACCCTCGACCCCGAGCGTCGTCATGAACTGCGCGGGGAACGACGACGTCGTGTGAGTCAGGGCTCGGATCTTCGGGTCGGTCAGCCAGCCGGCGACGAGCAGCGTCCCGTCCTCGAGCTGCACGTGATGCCGGTAGAGCGGCATGTCTTCCTGGAGTCCGTAGCGGAAGCGGTTGCGCACGGCCGGCACCCGCGTCGGGAAGCGGAACGTGACCTTCGTATAGCCCTCGTTGCGCTCGATGTCGTAGTCGCGTCCATAGCGACGATCACGCTCGAGCTCGTCCTGCTCGACCCCGCGCCACTTCGACCACGCGAGCTCCCAACCCTCGACCTCCTCGAGCTTACCGAGGTCCTCGGGCGGCGGAAGCTCGCCGGAAAACTCGATCGCACCCGTCGGGCAGACGTCGACGACGGTCCGCGCGTTGTAGAGGTCGCCCGGATGCTGCTCATGGGCGTGAGCCTTCTGGTCGTCGCCCATGTAGAAGACTTCGGGGAAGTCCTGGCAGCACGCATCGCAGGCGATGCACAGCTCGGGGACGACCGCGAATTCTTCCGCGCTCTTGACGGTCTCCTGGATGGCGGATTCGGACATGGATCGACTGGCCTGTGCGGGCGGTCGTGGACCACCCGGCTGCGTTGTCTTGCGGATTGGGTTGCTCGTGACGGACGCGCGACGATTGGAAGCGCTCGGAGCCTCCGGCACCAGCCGGACGCCCCAAAATCCCTCCCGGAGCCGGTCGAGAGCCCCAGGACTCCCGTTCGCTCCCGAAGGGCATCGGCTCGCGCTGGAGCAGACGTGAAGTCATTGTAGGACAACGACTAAAGGCAGCAACCTGCGAGTTGGTTCGGACGCGCCGACCGCGCTCGGAAACGGATTCGCGGCACGCCTTGCGCAACCTTTCGCGCCAGCTCGAGTCTGCCCCCCGGGGTGGGTGGCCGGGGCCCCGGGTGGGATGGCGGTCGAGAGCGAGGAGCACGGTGAGCACGGGATCGGGGGAGAGCGCACCACCTGCTCCGCTTCCCCTCCGGGACACGACCGACGGTCGGGAGCAGGGATCCGGGGCTCGCCCGGGCCCCACGCCCCTGTTCGGTTCGGGTCACGCTTTCCGGCCCCGCAGCGCGTTCCCGGGGTTCTCCCGACCTCGCCACGTCCGTCGCTCGAAGGGCTGGCGCGGTCCGTATCATGCGCCCCGTGTCCTTTCCCAAGCGCCAGGCCTGGACCTCGCCGGAGGTTGCCGCGAACTACGAACGGGCCCGCTTTCGGGGGCCGCTGCAGCGGCGCAAGCACCGGCGCGACGTGGCGCTCGTCCGGGCCTTGCTCGCGCGCGCCGGGCTCGGGGGCGGGCTCGGGCAGGCCCGCCCCCGGGTCCTGGACCTGCCCTGCGGGACGGGTCGTTTGCTCGGAGCGCTCGAAGACGCCGGGTACCGGGCGATCGGAGCCGACGTCTCGCCGGCCATGCTGGCACGGGCGCGCGGGCGTTCGCGGCGGTTGTTCGTCGGGGACGCCGAGCGCCTCGCCCTGGCGGGCACCTCCGTCCAGGCGGTGGTCTCGTTGCGCTTCCTCTTCCACGTCGAGGACCTGGACGTCAGGCGGCGCATCCTGGCCGAGCTGGCGCGGGTGGCCGAGCGCTGCGTGGTCGGACAGGTGCGCTACGACGCGACGCTGAAGCACGGCCTGCGTCGCCTGCGCCACCGACTCGGGCTCTTCGCGCGGCTGCGGCCGGCCCTGACCCGTTCCGACGTGGTGCGCGAGCTGGAAGCGGCTGGCCTCGAGCTGGTCGCGCTCGAGCGGGTGTCCTCGTGCTTTTCGGACAAGGCGCTCTTTCTCGCCGTTCCGCGCGCTCCGAACGAACCGGTGGCCGGCTGACGCGAGCCAGCTGCCGATCAGGCCAAGGGCCGTCGGCGCCGGCGGTTGCGGGCCAGCTTCTTGCTCGCCCAGCGCTCGATCGCCTGCTCGAAGCGGCCGGCGTTCGCGACCGGGGTCCCGAGCTCCGCACAAGCACGAACGTAGGCGTCGCGGAAGAGCGCCCAGTCGTCCTCGCGCACTTCGGCCGCCCGTGCGCTGGCCCTCAGGCGCCCGAGGTCGCGCGCGCGCATCGCCAGCGACGGGTGTCCGACCTCGTGCGCGCCGACCAGATCGAGGATCCATGGGCCGCGGCTCTCGCGACGGGAGTCGTACAGGAGGTTCGGGGCCTTGAGGTCACGGTGGCGCAAGCCGGCGGCATGCCAGCGCGCGATCTCCCGTGCCAGGTCCGCCAGCAGGGTCCGCCGTTCGCTGCGCACGGCGGCGACGCGCAGCCAAGGATCGTCGCCCTCGACGTGGCGCATGACCAGGAGGCACTCGAGCCGCAGCCCCTTCTCGCAACGGATCACGAGCAGCGGTTCGGGCGTGCGCAAGCCCTTGCTGCAGGCGAGGAGTCCGATGCGGAAGGCGCGCACGAGTCGCGGTTCGCGGCCGCCGAGGACGCCGACCACGCCCTTCCAACCGTGCTCGAACTCATGCTTCAGGACGACCTGTCCGACGGGGCTCGCTTCGACGCGGATGGCGCCGAGCTCGTTCCCCTCGCGCCAGTGCCAGAGCTCCTCGAGGAAGTGTCGGGCCAGCTCGGGGGTGACGGAGGGCGTCCGCTGCACCAGACAGCGCTCGTCGTCGCGGTCGACCGTTTCGCGCAAGGTGTTCAATGGGCCTCCAACCAATTCTTGCCGTGACCGAAGTCGACCTGCAGCGGGACGTCGAGCACAACCGCCTCCTCCATCGCGCGCCGGACGACCTCGCGGGTCTCTTCGAGCTGCGCGAGCGGCACTTCGAGCACGAGCTCGTCATGCACCTGCAAGAGCATCCGCCCCGCCAGGGACGAACCCGCCAGCTCGGCTTCGAGGTCGATCATCGCGCGCTTGATGATGTCGGCGGCCGAACCCTGGACCGGTGTGTTGACCGCGGCGTTCTCGGCGAAGGCGCGCGCGCGCGAATTCGTCGAGTTGACGTCGTTCACGCGGCGCCGTCGTCCGAGCAGCGTCTCGACGTAGCCGGTTTGACGCGCCTTGGCCAGGAGGTCGTCGATCCAGCGCCGCACGGTGGGGAACGAGCTGAAGTAGCGCTCGATGAACTCGCGCGCCTCGGGCACGCTGAAGCCGGTCTCGCGCGCGAGCCGTTGCGGCCCCATCCCGTACAGGAGCCCGAAGTTGATGACCTTGGCCTGGCTGCGCATCTCGCGCGTGATCGCGTCGCGTTCGACGCCGAAGATGCGCATGGCGGTCGCCGCGTGGATGTCCTGACCCTCTTCGAAGGCGCGGCACATGTGCTCGTCGCCCGTCAGGTGCGCCATGACGCGCAGCTCGATTTGGCTGTAGTCGGCCGCCAACAGTACCCAATCGCCACTTTCATCCGAAGCGCGTGGCACGAAGGCCTTGCGGATCTCGCGGCCGCGTTCGGTGCGAACGGGGATGTTCTGCAGGTTGGGATCACTCGAGGCCAGGCGACCGGTCGCCGCGCTGACCTGGCTGAACGAACCGTGGATGCGACCCGTGTCCTTGTTCACGTAGCGCGGTAGAGCGTCGACGTACGTGCTCTTCAGCTTGGAGACCTCGCGGTACTCGAGCAGGCGTCGAACGATTTCGACGTCGCCGTACTTCGAGGACAGCGTCTCGGCATCCGTTGCCCACCCGGTCTTGGTGCGCTTGGGACGCTTGACGCCCGCCTCGTCTTGGATGCGCAACTTTTCGAACAGGACCTCGCCCAGGACCTTCGTGCTGTTGACGTTGCAGTTCTCGCCGGCCAGCTCTTGGATGCCATGGACCACCGTCGTCAGCTCCTTCTCCATCGAGGCGGCCAACTCGTCGAGCCAGGCGACGTCGACCCGGATGCCGCGCTCCTCCATCGCGGCGAGGACCGGAACGAGCGGCATCTCGAGGTCGTGGAAGAGCGATTGGGCGCCGGCGTCGTCCAGCTCGGTCTCGAGCACCTTCGTCAAGCGCCACGTGACGTCCGCGTCCTCACAGGCGTACTCGCCGACCTCCTTGATCGGCACCTGGTCCATCGTGATCTGCTTCTTGCCGGTGCCCAGGAGCTCCTTCGTCGGGATCTTGCGGATGTGGAAGTAGTGCAGGGCGAGCGTGTCGAGATTGTGGCGCAGTTGTGCCCCGTGGATGCTGAAGCTCGCGACCATCGTGTCGAAGTCGGGGGGCGGCAGCCGCAACCCCTGATGGGCGAGGACGAGCCAATCGTACTTCGTGTTCTGCCCGCTGCGGCGGACTCCCGGGTCGGTCAGGAGAGGTTCGAGGGCCGCGAGCAGCGCCTGAGTCCCGCCGGGCAGAACGGGCGGGTCGAGGTTGAAGGGTACGTACCAGGCCTTCCCCGTGCGGCACGAGAACGACATCCCGACCAGCGTGGACTCGAGCGGAAAGAGGCTCGTCGTCTCCGTGTCCAGCGCGAAGGCACCGGCGGCGCGGAGTTCGGCCAGCATCGCCTCCAGGTCGCCCGCGGTCTTCACGAGCCGGTAGTCGCGCTCGGTGTCGTCGCGGGCCGTGGGCGCCTTGGCCTCCAGCTCTTCGACCAGAAGGCGGAACTCGAGTTCGCGGAACAGCTCGAGCAGGCGAGCATCGTCCGGTGCCGGCGGGCCGATGGTGTCGACGTCACGCTCGACGGGGACGTTCGTGTCGATGCGGACCAGCTCGAGGGACATGAGCAGGTTGTCGCGATCGTCCTCGAGCTTCTCCTTGGTCTTGCCCTTGACCTCGCCGATGCGCTCGAGCAAGCCGGCGATGGACCCGAATTCCTCGATGAGCTTGATGGCGCCCTTCTCGCCGATGCCCCTGACGCCCGGGACGTTGTCCGAGGCGTCGCCCATGATCGCGAGCACGTCGATCACGTGCCCGGGGTCGGTGCCGAACTTCTTCCGCACCTCGTCCTCGCCCTGGACGACCAGCTCGATACCGGGCTTGAAGATGTTGTAGAGCTTCACACGGTCGCTGACGACCTGCATGAAGTCCTTGTCCCCCGTGACGAGGAAGACCTCCGAGCCGGCCTCAGCCGCTCGAATCGCCAGCGTCCCGATGACGTCGTCGGCCTCGAAACCCGGGAGCTCGTAGATCGGTATGCCGTGGGCCTCGACGATCGTCTTGATCATGTCGAGCTGGGCGATCATCTCCTCGGGAGCCTTCTCGCGCGTCGCCTTGTAGTCGGCGAAGCGCTCGTGGCGGAAGGTCGGCCCGGGCGCGTCGAAGGCGACGGCGATCGCCTCGGGGTTCTCCTTCTCCAGGATGCGCCTCAGGGCCGTCGTGAAGCCGTACACGGCGCCGGTCGGGCGACCGTCCGAGGTCGAGAGCCCGGAGCGCGAGAAGGCGAAGTGCGAACGATACGCGAGGGCCGTGCCGTCGAAGAGGAACAGGCGCGTCATGCGGGGAGCATAGCCAGAGTCCGGCCGCTCCAAAGCGTTCGACCTACGGAAACGCCGGCCGGTCCCTCTCAGAAACCGGCCGGCGTCGAAGCAGAGGCTCGTCCGAGCCTCAGGGAGTGACCGTGATGAATCCCACTTTCGTCTCGGTATCCGTTCCATCGGGGCCGACACCGGTCAGCGAGACCGTGTAGGTGCCCGGGGTCGTGTAGACGTGCAACGGGTTGCGCAGGATCGACGTGCCGCCGTCCCCGAAGTCCCAGGTGCCCGTGTCGGCAGTGCCGATCACGACCTGGCTCCGGAAGCGAACGCTCAGGGGCGCCGGTCCGGAGGTGCGGTTGGCGAGGAAGTCGACGTCCAGAACCGTGGGTGCCACTTCGTTCACCGTGATGCCGTCGATGACGGCGGCGGTGTCGCTGCCGTCCGGCCCGTTCACGATGAGGATCGGCGAGAAGGCGCCGAGCTCGCTGAAGGTGTGCATCGGGTTCTGCAGGGTCGAGGTCGACCCGTCACCGAAGGCCCACAGCCAGCTCGTGACGTTGCCCGTCGACTGGTCCATGAAGGAGACGGTGAACGGGATCTCGCCCGTGTCGCTCGAGGTCGAGAACTGCGCCAGCGGTCCCGTGGGGCCACCGCCGCCGCCGCCACCGGGAACCGGCTTCAGCGTCGGGGTGATGGGACGCGGAGCCGGAGCGTTCGGCGGCCACGGCAGGATGTTCACGCCCGCGAAGGGGTGGAACGCGAAGACCCGGTTGCGGGCTTGGGCCGTGATCGGAGCCGAGAGCAGACCCTGGAGCCGCGGATCCAGGTTCGAGACCGGGAAGGGCTCGAGCGCCGTGTTGGCCGGAGTGCAGGCATCGCCGCAACCGCCGGGGCCGAGACGCCGATCGATGTTCCACGGGATGCCCGCGAAGATGAACGGGCTCTGCAGCGCGTCGAGGTCGATCTCGCCGAACTCGGGGTGACCGATGCCGACGGGCGTCAGGTACTCGCCGTTCGTGGCTTCGTTGCCGTTGATGTCGCGCGTGATGATGCCGGGCAGCAAGGACGCCTTGTGGCGCGAGCGGCCGATCAGCTCACGGGAGATCGGGGACAAGATGTTGAAGTTCTCTTCGTGAGTCAGGCCACCACCGGGGCAGCGATCGCCGAAGCCGGCGTTGATCAGGTTCTGGCACGGCGAGCGACGGTCGTCGACCTCATTGATGAAGTCGACGTCGTAGTTGATCTTGAAGACGTTCCCTGCGGTCAGCGGCGCGATGCCGTGATTCAGCGTGTCGGGGTTGTTGACCGTCGAACCGATGACGTACTCGACGTTCTCGCCCGTATCGCGGTCCACGTGCAGGGCATACATGTCGACTTCGGGCAGCGAGAGCGACGAAAAGCCGATGTAGAGGCACTTGACGCGCAGGTTGCTGAAGCCGGGGGCGTCCCATTCGACTTCGTCCCAGATGAAGTAGTCGGGCTGGTCCGGGGTCCGGCGCGTGAGGAGTGCATCGTGGACGAACACCGTGTGCACGGACAGGAAGTACTGGCCGGCGATGAACTCGAAGTTGCCTTCACAGGTGAGGCTGTCGCCGACGTTGATCGGCGCGAAGAAGCGCGAATCGAGCATCGGGGTCAAGCGGTTGCCTTGCGGGGCGAAGGGGTCGCCCACACCGCTGCCGTTGGAGGCCGCGTTGGCGATGGCTGCGTCGCCGACCGGATCGAAGCCGGAGCGTTGGCTGACGGGAACCGTACTCGGGATCGTCATCGGGACGCCCGTCGTAGCGGTGATCGTGTAGTTGTCGGGGTCGACGCCGTAGCGTGCGTCCGGGCTGCAGTTCGGGCCGCCATCGCAACCGCGTCCCTGCTGGATCGTGTAGCGACCATCCGGGTCGTTGATCCGGATCATGATGCCCGTGTTGGGATCGCCGGGCGCTCCGTCGATGACGAAGTAACCATCGGTGTAGTCGATGAAGGTGACGATGCCCGTCACGACCTCGCCGCCTTTCTCGATGCTGACTTCGCCAGCGATGACGGTTCCATCCGGCTGGCGGTTCGCGAGGATCGTGGCCGAGCCTTGGTTGACCTTGGTCTGGTCGAGGGTCGCGAGACCCGATTCTCCGAGGGCCAGCGCGGCCGGCGGAGCACCCGTGAACATCTCGGACAACGTCAAGCGGTTCGCGGGCAGGTCGATCAACAGGTTGCGCGGGATGACGACCTTCTGGCCCGAGACGACGATCTCACCTTCGGAGAAGGGGTCGCTCGCGTTGAGGACTCGCATGGAGTCGATCGTGCCGGAGATCAATTCCCCGGTCTGGCCTCCGGCGACTGCCGGGAACACCGCGGCAGCTACCAGAATCATAGGAATTCGGAATTTGGAAGACATGTCTACCTCTCTAGGGACGGATGCATTGATCCGGATGAAGAGCCCATGGGGTGGCTCCTCGGGACTTTCTCTTCAGCCCTACTTCGCAGGGGGCAAAGGCAGGGTGAGCTTGGGATGGAGCGCGACGCCGCTTCGTGCAGATCGATCCTGCGCGCGGCTCGAGTGGGCGCAGAGTGCGGACGTCCCCCCCGCGAAGGGCAGAGTCGCCTTCGCGTGAAGGGACGTCGCAGTCGTTTCGCCAGGTGCGTTCACTAGAACGTGTTGCTGAGGGTTCCGCTGGCCTGGCACGAAGCCGGTTGAACGGCTTGCATGTGATAGGTGCTGCCAGCAGCACCCGCCGGAACAGGAATGCTGAAGGTCGCATCCCCGTTGGCGTCCGTGGGCGTGCGCGCCACGATCCGGAAGGGGCGTGCGAGACCGACTTCGATCCCGCCACAGTTCCCCAGGTTCATCGTCGAGCTTCCGAGGCTCAGGCTGATGAGGATCCCGACGGCCCGGTTCGGCTGTGCCCCCGTGACGTTCACGGTGAAGAGGCTCCCCGCGACTCCCGGCGCCGGAGCCGACAGGCTCATGCCCGGGGCCAGCGTGACGGCGTCGAAGTGGTCCGGTCCCGGACTGCCTTCGACGTTCGAGATGTCGAGGAAGCTTCCGATCGGCTCGCTGCTACCGGCGGCGCCGACCGCGGCGATTTGACGGAAGCTCGCGTCGGCCAGGAGTGCTGCCCGACCGGCGACGTTGTCGGAGGCCGTGCCGTCGATCGGGATGATGATCTCGGGGTGGTCGAACGGAGCCTGCTTGAAGCGCACCCGTTCGTCCGTCTGGGCCAAGAGGAAGTCCACCAGTGCGACCTTGTCCTCTTCGGTGAGGAAGGTCTCGAACTCCACCTGGAGGTCCCGGATCAAGGGATCACGCTCGGACTCGTTCGTGATCGGGAAGTCTCCGCCGCGGGCGTAGAAGTCGATCAGTTGACGCAGGGTCAGGACGCCGCCGTTGTGGAAGTACGGGCCGGTGAGCTCGACGTTCTTCAGGCTCGGCACCTTGAAGTTCCCCATGCGGCCGACCCGGTTGGGCGTGGGATAGGTCCCCGTGGGCAGCAGGATGAAGTTCGAAGGAGCGACCGTGTCCGGAAGGAAGGTCGTCTGGTTGACGTTCGGGAACAAAGCACCGGTCGGGAAGTCGTTGACGTACGGCTCCAGGTGGGCGGGCAACGGCGGGACGGGATTCAGGGGATCGGAGAACTCACCGACCGGAAAGCCGCCCTTGCGAAGGGCCAGGGCCGCGATCGAGAGCGGAAGGCCGAAGGGATCGTCCGCCCCGCGTCCCAGGTCCTCGGCGATCGGGCGCACGCCGATGTTGTAGATGCCCTTGTCCAGGAGGGCGATTCCGTCCGGAGCCGCGATGCCGTCCAGGGCCTGGTTCATGGCGTCGATCTCCATGGTGACCCTGGCGTTGTCGTTCAGAGCTTCTTCGAGCAGGAACCCCGAAAGGAGCTTGTCCTCACCCGTGATCGGATCGGGAGGGAACACCCCGTGGATGGCGACCAGGGAGTTCTCGGTCAGGTTCGGTCCGAAGTGGCAGATGTTGCAGCTGCCGCCTCTTCCCAGCGGGTTGCGCCGCGAGAGGTTCGTGTTCTGGAAGATGTCGTACCCGAAGAGCTGCCGCTCGCTCAGTCCGACGACCTGGACGCCCGGGGTCACCGGGTCGATGTCCTCGACGATGCCGAGGAACTCGTCCGGGTTCGCTTCGTGGAACTGGTCGAAGGGCGACTGGTCCGGGTTCAGGATCTGCGTGTAGGCCTGTGTGGAGAGCCCGAAGAAGAGGCTGAAGTTGCTTTCCTTCTGGGCAAACTGGTCGGTCGCGGCCGGGTTGGCGGCGCCCGGCACGATGACCAGTGCAACACCGTCGAAGGGATCCGCGGGTTCGGGGACCTGCTGGGTGTGGTCCGTGAGGTTCGACCACAAGTCGGCGCGGAAGGCCTGCTCGATCAGCTCGGCATAGCTGATGCTCAAGCCGGGCATGCCGGGCGTGATGTTCTGGTTGGAAAGCGGACCGAGCACGCTGTCGGTCGGGTCGACGAGCTGGTTCGCCAGCGGAGTGACGCCGGCCTGGAGCAGCTTCTTGCCGATCTTGGCCCAGTTGCGACCGTCGAAGGACATCTCGAAGTTGCTGAGCGCGGGGCCCGTCGCGAGCGAGGCAAAGCTCGAGAACCGGATCAACTGACGCGTGGCCTCCAGTCCGGAAACGCCGTCCACGAAGACATGCGAATCGGGATCGGAGGCGCCGTGCGGTGTCCCGCCATTGAAGTCCTGGCGGGCACGACCGTCCCAGAAGTTGTTGAAGTTGTGGGAGGCCGCGAAGAACGTCGGAGTGTTACGCGGTTCGACGCGACGTACGTTCTGGAAGACGTCACCGACGGGATCGGCTTGGGCGATGCCGAAGTCGGGCCGCAGGACGGGCGGGTTGGTTCCGGGAATGAAGGCGCTGGGTCCGGGCGTCGGGATGTCGACGAACTGACGCCAGCGAACGCCCATGGAGGACAAGACGTCGTTCGAGTCGCTGAGCACGTTCTCCGGGTTCAGGAGCGGCTCACCCTGCGTGTTCGGGTTTGCGAGCTTGTGGAACGGGAAATCGCCCGCGTCCACCTCTTGGTTCTTGCCCTTGATCGAAAGCAGGCTGTCTCCGGCGAGGGTGGCCGGATTCAGCTGGTTCTTGGTGCGGTTGTCCGCACCGGCGTGGAAGTGACAGGATCCACAGGCCTGGACACCGTCGCTGCCGACCTGCATGTCCCAGAACAGGGCCTTTCCGAGACGAACCGCCGCGACGCGATCCGTGATGAAGTCACCCTCGTAGAGGGGCAGTGCGAGCGCGCGCTCGGGTTCCCCGTTCACGAACGGAGAGACGCCCACGGCCGGAATCTCGTAGGAGATCTCTCCGTTGTCGAACAACAGAGGCTGGCCCGTGAGGGTGTTGCCGAAGATCGAGTGAACGGCGAGACCGGGGATCGGAGTCAGACCCGGGAAGAGAATGCGCTCGAGGGGCAGCGAAGCGGTCGGGTTGCGGAGAACCTCGATCATCTCCTCTGTGGTGGGGATCGCTGTGAGCGATTGCGCAGGGGCCGGGGGGGCCAGGGACACGGCAGCTGCGAGTGCAGCGACGGCTGCCCCGCGATTCATAGACGGCAAGAACATCACGCAACCTCTCCATGGGATGTCCGAAATGGGGATCGCTCCGGACGCAACTCCGAAACTCGCTCGGTGAGCCCGAGCATCGACTACCGAAACCCTAAACGGGTTTCCCTGCAATTGAGATTGCAAGATGCTAATAAGGCCCTTAGTGCATGCGTAGGCATGACTTAGAGTTACAAAGGTGCAAGTTGCATTGCCGCTAGGATGCCCCATTCGCCAGCGAGCTGCAGGCAAGCGTTTCCGGCCCAGGACCTTTGCGGTCGGGCCAGGGATCACGGCGCAGGGCTCTTCCCTGGCACGGGGCGGTGCGAGACCGGAACGAAAACGCCGGCCGACCCCTCTCAGAGGTCGGCCGGCGCCGAAGCAGAGACTCGTGCGAGCCTCAGGGAGTGACCGTGATGAATCCCACTTTCGTCTCGGTATCCGTTCCATCCGGCCCCACTCCCGTCAGGGAGACCGTGTAGGTACCCGGGGTCGTATAGACGTGGGCCGGGTTGCGCAGGGTCGACGAGCCACCGTCCCCGAAGTCCCAGGTGCCGGTGTCCGCCGTCCCGATGACGACGCTGCTGCGGAAGCGGACGGTCAAGGGCGCGGGTCCCGACGTGCGGTTGGCGAGGAAGTCGACTTGCAGGACAGTGGGTGCAACCTCGTTCACCGTGATGCCGTTGATCACGGCGGTGGTGTTGCTGCCGTCCGGTCCGGTGACCATGAGGATCGGCGAGAACGAGCCGAGATCCGCGAAGGTGTGAACCGGGTTCTGCAGGGTCGAGGTCCCTCCGTCACCGAAGGCCCACAGCCAGCTCGTGACGACTCCCGTCGACTGATCCGTGAAGGAGACGGTGAGGGGGAGCTCCCCTGTATCGCTCGATCTCGAGAACTGCGCCATCGGTCCCGTCGGGCCTCCGCCGGTCGTGCCGGGGGCGGGTTTGCGGGTCGGCGTGATGGGGATCACGTTCGGTGCAGACGGGGGCCAAGCCAGAGTGTTCACGCCGGCCACGAAGGGGTGGAAGGAGAGGACGCGGTTCTGCTGACCGCCGGGGATGGCCGCCTGCGTGCGCGGATCCCGACCCGAGAAGGGGAAGGGCTCGAGCGGAACGGCGGTGCCTTCACAGGCGCCGTCGCAGCCACCGGGGCCGAGCCTGCGGTCGAGGTTCCAGGGCAGACCCGCGAAGATGTTCGGCGTGTCGAGCGCGGCGAGGTTGATCTCGACGAACTCGGGGAAGCCGAGACCGACCGGCGTCAAGTATTCGCCGTTCGTCGCCTCGTTGCCGTTGATGTCGCGGGTGATGATGCCCGGAAGCAGCGTCGCTTTGTGGCGCGAGCGCCCGATCATCTCACGCGAGATCGGGGAGAGGATCGCGAACTGTTCACCGAGGTTGCCGCCCGCCGGACAGCGTCCTGGGAAGCCCGCGTTGATCAGGTTCTGGCAGGGGTCATTGCGTGCGTCGGTGGCCTGGGTGAAGTCGACGTCGTAGCGGAACTTGAAGATGCCCGCTGCGGTGGCGCCGACGCCCTGGTTGGTCGTGTCGGGGTTGTTGCTGGTAGAGCCGATCACGTACTCGACGTCTCCGTTCGTGGCGGGATCGACGTGGAGGGCGAACAGGTCGACGTCACTCGCGGAGAGCGAGTTGAAGCCGATGAAGAGCGCGCGTACGCGCTCGTTCTGGAAGCCGGGAACGTCCCACTCGACCTCGTCGAAAATGAGGTAATCGGGTTGATCGGGAGCGAAGCGAGTCGTGATCGAGGAGAAGACGAAGACCGTGTGCACGGACAGGAAGTACTCGCCGGCGATGTACTCGAAGTTGCCCTCGCAGGCGAGGGAGTCCCCGACCTGCAGGGGGGCGAAGAAGCGGGAATCGGCCATCGGGCTCTGGCGGTTGTTCACCGGTGCCCAGGGGTCGCCGACGCCGTTCGCGTTCGCGGCCTGGCCCACGAGCGCGGCGTCGGCCACGGGGTCGAAGCCCGCGCGTTGCTCGACCGGAACGGTGCTCGGGATCCCGATCGGGACACCTGTCGTGGCCGTGATCGTGTAGTTGTCGGAATCGACGCCATAACGCTCGTCCGGACTGCAGTTGGGTCCACCGTCACAGCCGCGACCTTGCTGGATCGTGAAGCGTCCGGTTGGATCGTTGATCCGCACCATGATGCCCGTATTCGGATCTCCGGGCGCTCCGTCGATGACGAAGTAGCCGTCGGTGTGGTCGATGTAGGTGACGACGCCATTCACGACTTCGGCTCCCTTGGCGATCTCGACGTGACCGGCGATCACGGTGCCGTCCGTTCCTCGGTTGCCGAGGATGTTGGCCGTGCCCTGGTTGACCTTGGTCTGGTCGAGCGTGGCCAAGCCGGCCTCCGCGAATGCCCGGGCGGCGGGCGGAGCCTCGGTGAACATCTGCTGCAGGGTCAAGCGGTTCGCCGGCAGGTCGATCAAGAGGTTGCGGGGAATGATGACCTTCTGGCCGGACACGACGATTTCGCCTCCCGACCAGATGTCGGACGGGTCGTCGACGGTGATCGAATCGATCGTTCCGGCGATCAGGGCCCCGGTTTGGGCGTGGGCCGTCGACGCGATCAGCGTGGCGGCAACAAGTAGAGCGATGCTCTCGTTGCTTCTCATGGCAACTACCTCTGTGAAGACTCTGCGGGGGACGAATGAAATCCAGCGAGCGATGGGGTTGGCCCGGTGGAACTACCTCGCTGAACCCTAGGAGTACGCAAAGACGTGCGGGTTCGAATTCGCATTTGCAATCTGGTTTGCAACTTCGCAATCAAGCGGATAGAACACGTTTCCAATTAGCAAATTGCAATGTCGATTGCAGCATGGAAAGGTGCGGATGAACGTACGGAGCCGCAGCAATTCATGCCGCTTCCAGCCGGTGAGCGGTTCGCGGGCCGTGTCGTGGAGCGGTCGAAGCGGGAACGGAAAGCGAATGCGGCGCTTCTTCCCCAGGAGTTCGTTGACCAGCCACGAATGATCTTGTCAACGGGCTCCCAAGAAGGCCTTTCGACGTCGTCGAGAACCGTTCCGTAAAGACCGAACGGACGCCTTGGCCCGTTCGCAAGGAAGCGGCCGCGACTCGCTCGTGGTCCCGCGCCTTCGCTATTCGAAGACGAGTTCGTCCTTGTTCGTCACCACCAAGGCTCCGCCGTGGAGCACGAGCGCCTGGAAGTGCAACTCGACCGCGAGCAAGCTCGGATCGTTCGGCAGGGTGACGAGCTCGCGCCCGAGGCCCCCGGTACCGACCAGCCCGGTCGTGAAGCGCCCGAGCGGCGGGAACAGGAGGATCGTCCCGTCGATGAACGGAAGTGTGAAGCTGGCCGGGTTCAGACTCCAGTACGTGACGTAGGGGTCGCCGGCCGTGCCCGTGACGTGCACCGCTACGGGCGTGCCGAGCGCGGGTCGTCCGTACAGGTTGAAGCGGGGCGCGGAGCCGAAGGTCTCGACCAGAAGCTCGTCGACCGCGGCCTCGGTGATCGAGTTGTTCGGCTCGTCCTGCGCCACGAAGCGCAGCCGCACCGTCGACGTCGCAGGGACGAAGTCCTCGACGGCGAAGCTCCGCTGGGTCCAGGCGTTTTCGAGACCGAGGACGCCCTCGAGCTCGACCCATGTGGCGCCGTCGTCGTTCGAGATCGAGACCTCGAACAGGTCGTCACCATCGTCGTTCGCGTACCAGCGCGAGTAGCTCACGATCGCGCCGTCGACGTCCTCGAGATCGAGCGCCGGCGTGATCAACGTGGTGATTCCGCCGTCGACGTCGTCGTCGCCGGCTCCGGTCCCGCCGTTGCCCGTCGTGAAGCAGTTCACGCCGCCCGGAGACGCATCGTCTTCGGGGTTCATGGGGCCGAAGGCGCCCGACGTGCCGACCGGATCGCCAAACTCCCAAGTGCCCGTCGCGGCCGTATCACCGACCAGACCGACGATCCAACCGAGGTCGACCTCGACGTCGTCCGTCAGGAAGGGTCGCGGCGCGCCGATTCCCACCGTGCGCGTCATCGTCTCCACGAAGCCGTCCCAGGCGACGGTCAGCGTGTAGGCCAGGGCACCCGCCTGGGGAGCACCGTCGATGGTCAGCGTCAACGGGGTCGCGGCGTTGTTCGCCTCGGCGAACGAGCCGAGTGTCCCGAAGTCGTGGCTCGCGTTGCCGAGCGTGACGTCGGGGCTCGCGCTCGTGAGGGTCACGGTCACGGGCGTCGCCGTGGCCGAACGACCGCTGTTGCGCACAGTGAGCCGGAGCTCGATCGTCTCGGCCGGATCGAAGTACCCGTCGCCGTTTCCGACCTCGGTGCGCGACTCGGAGGGCACGCGCACGAACGAGCCCGCCGCGAGTGCCGTGCTCAGGAAGCCCGGCAAGTTCTCCTCGGCGAGCGGCACGATTCGGTTCGTCGCCGGCCAGAAGCCGTCTCCGTCGCCGCCGATCTCCGGGGTGAAGGACAGCGTGTCGTGCAGGGCATACTCGTGGTCGTTCGTGCCCCCGTTCGCGAGGTAGAGCACGAGCGAGACGGGGCCTGCGACGTAGCCGTTGGCCTCGGTCGCGAGACCCGCGAGCTCCGCGAAGGCCGCCTCGTCCGGGCTCGTCCCGGCGACATAACCCCAGGGGTACAGCCACAGGTTCGAAAACGTGTGGACGGAGAGCGCGGTACGGAAGTCACGCGCGACCATGAAGGCTTCCATGGCCTGGATCTCCGGCTCGCTGGCCGGGGCGGTACCGCGGTAGGTCTCGGAGAAGGTCGAGGGGCTCGAGCCTTCGTTGTCCGTACCCCAGCCGAAGGTGTAGTTGCGGTTGATGTCGACGCCGAACGTGCTGTCCCCGTTGTCGCGCCGATTCTTGCGCCAGAGGCCGCCGCCGCCGGGTGTATTGACCTGATTGAAGACGTAGCCGTCCGGATTGACGACCGGCACGAACCAGATCTCGCGGTTGTCGACGATCCATGTCGCGAGCGGATCCGTCCCATAGTTCTCGACGAGGTGCAGGAAGGCCCACAGCAAGGCCTGCATGCTCTCGGGCTCGCGCGCATGGTGCATCGCGTCGAAGCGCACCTCGGGCTCGTTCTCGTCGACTCCCGGGTTGTCGCTCAGTTTGATGGCCCACAGGTCACGCCCTTCGAGCGATTGTCCCAGGGAGAACTTGCTCGTCGTGAGCGCGGGATAGGCGGCCGCGATCTGATCCAGGACGGACACGACCTCGGCCCACTCGTAATAGCCGCCCTGCGAACCCTGCCCGAAGGGCGGACTGAGCCAGGCCCCGAGCGCAGCCGGCCCGGCCGCGCGCGCGGCCTCGTTCGAGAGCCGCGACGCGTAATGCGCCACGAGATCCTCGCGCACCACGACGGCCTCGAACCCCGCGGCCGCGAGCCGCGCACGCTCCTCGGCGTCCCCGACGACCTGAACACGCCCCCCCTCCGGCGCGACCCAGACGACGTCGAAGTCGGCCGCGCGCAGTTGCGCGAGCCCCTCCGCCCCATTCGCGAGACGGACTTCGAGCAAGGCCTCGGGAGCCGGGACGAGAGCGGTGGGGGAGGAAGAGTCCTGGAAAGCGAGGAGCGCGAGAGCGAGGAACATGCCGGAGAGCTTCGTACGGGTTTCGTGGGCGGGAGGAGCCCGCGAGTGTACGCGAAGGCCTCAGGACGTGGCGCACACTCCGTCGCTGGGCGGGGGAGTGCGGACTCGCGCAGCCGCGTGCGCGGTGCTGGACGCGGTGAGGCGGGTTTCCGCGGGAGTGTGGTGGTGCGGCCGCGCGGGACGCAACCCGAGAGCCGGGCGGTCCGAGAGTTGCGGGCCGCGTCCTGAGGATGTCTCGGCCTGCGACTCTCGGATCGCCCGGCCCTCGGGTTGCGCCTCTCGCGGCAGGAACCGTCTCGCCCTCGCCAGTCCCGTTCGCAGCGCCCAGCGATTGCGAGCCGAAGGCGAGCGAGTCCGTGGAGCGGAAGCGACCTGGGAACTCTCCAGGACGCCTCGCTCGCAAGCGGTTCGCGCCGTGAACGAGGTCGGGCAACCGAAACGATCGCTCCCGCGCGAAGCGCAACCCGAGGGCCGACATGCGGTCCGTTGCTGGCGTGACGACCTCAGGACGCGGCGCAGGCTCCGTCGCGCGCCTGTGCCTGATTGCGCGGCTGCGCCGCGCAACGGCACGTACGGAGCCTTTCGGCTCCGAGGCTGCGGCCCGCCTACGGCGAGCCTCCGCAGCCCTCGTCACCGCCCTACGGGTTGCCGTTGCCCTCCCCGTCGCGGGTAGACTCCCGCCGTGAACGAACTCCGCGTGACGATGCGAAGCGGGCTCGACGATCTCGGTGCGCTCGGGCTCGACGATCCGGGGGCGTGTTTCGAGGGACCGCCGCGACCGGGTGCCGTGCTCGTCTCCGAGTGTGCGGGGCACGAGCGTTGGCGCATGGCGTTGCCCGGTACGCCCGACGCGAGCGGGCGGCTCACGGGGCGGCCGGGCGGCGCGGGAACCGGGTGGGTGCTCTTCGAGCGCTTCCGCGACACGTCCTGGGGCGAGCTCCTGCGCACGCGTTTCGTCGAACGCTGCGCCAGCGTGGCCGAGCGTCACTGGAACCTCTCCTGTCGCCTGCTCGCGAACGGGATCGGTGCGCCCGAACCGCTCGTCGTCGCGGCGCAGGGGCGGGGACTCGTCGCGCGCCGCTCGTTCCTCGTCACGCGCGAGCTCCAGGGCTTTCTTCCGTTCGAGCGCTATGCAGCGGCGCACCCTTCGTTCGAAGAGCGGCGCTGTGCGCTCGATGCCCTCCGGGCGATGCGGACACGCCTCGCCTCCGCGGGCATCGTGCTTCGCGATCTCGCGGCGAGTCCCCCGTGCTTGGCGAGCGGGGACGGCGCGAGCGCCGGTAGCCCGGCGGCGGGCGAGGCTTGCCTCGGGGAGGAGCGTGGGGACGACGCCTGCGCCTCGCACGAGGACGGCGTGCCGGCCGACTTCGTTCGCCGCGCGCTGCCGACCGTGGCCTTCGCCGACGTGGGGGGGCTCGCCCTGCGCGCGTCCGCCGGCGGGCCGTTCGAAGCCTGGCTCCAGGCGCAGGAGTCCGCGCTTTCGCAGGCCACCGTGCCCTCCCGCTGAGTAGGCTCTCCGCGATGTCCGGGTCCGTCGCGAGCGACTGGAAAGGTGAAGTGCGGGCCCAGCTGCGTCTGGCGGTGCCCGTCGTGGCCATCCAGCTCGGCATGATGTCGATGGGTGCGATCGACGGCGCCTTCATGGGGCGCGTCTCGCCGGAGCACTTCGCGGCCGTGACGCTCGGACACACGTGGACCTTCACGTGGATCGCGATCGCGATGGGGATTCTGACGGGACTCGATCCGGTCGCAAGCCAAGCCTTTGGCGCGGGCGATGCACCGGCGATCCGCCGGGCGCTGCAGCGCGGTCTCGTGCTCGCGCTCGTACTCACCGTGCCCGTTGCCCTCGCGATCCTTCCGGCAGAGCCCGTCTTCGAAGCGCTCGGTCAACCCCGCGAGGTCCTTCCGATCGCGACCGACTACTCCTTGATCACGATCGCGGGAGTGCCGGCCTTCCTGCTGTTCGTCACGCTGAGGCAGGTCTTGCAGGCGATGCACCGGCTGCGGGCGCTCTTCATCGTGATCGTCGGCTCGAACCTCCTGAACGTCGTCCTGGACTGGATGTGGATCGGCGGTCACCTCGGTTTTCCGGCGGGCGGCGCGGTCGGTAGTGCCTGGGCCACGGTTGTCGGGCGCTGGTCGATGGCGTTCGGCATTCTGTGGGTGGCCTGGGGCGAGCTCGCGGGCTTCGTGCGCCCGCTCGCGCCCGGCACCCTGCGGCTCGCACCGATCCTGCGTCTCCTGCGGCTCGGACTCCCGGTCGGGATCTCGTTCGGCATCGAGATCGGGGCCTTCGGGGTCGTCGCGCTCCTGATGGGGCGGCTCGGAGCGGTCGAGATGGCCGGGCATCAGGTCGCCATGACGCTCGCGTCGATCTCGTTCATGTTTCCGCTCGGCATCTCGATCGCGGCCTCCGTGCGGGTCGGCAACGCGGTCGGTCGTGGCGATCAGGACGGCGTCCGACGGGCCTCGACCGTCTCGCTCGCCGGTGGAGCGCTGGTCATGGTGGGCTTCGCCTTGCTGTTTCTCGTGGCGCCGCACGGACTCGCGCGAGTCTTCACCGACCTGCCCGACGTGCTGGCGATCGCGGTCACGCTCATGCCGCTCGCGGCTCTCTTCCAGGTTTTCGACGGCGTGCAGATCGTGGCCGTCGGCGTCCTGCGCGGTACCGCGGACACGCGCTGGCCGATGGTGATCCACTTCGTCGGTTTCTGGTTCGTCGGCGTGCCCCTGGCGCTCGTTCTGGGCTTCGTCCAGGACGGTGGGCCGCGCGGACTCTGGTGGGGGATCGTCGGCGGCCTGGCCGCGGTGGCCGTCGTCCAGTTCCTGCGCGTGCGCTGGCGCCTGGCGGGCCCGATCGCCCGCTTCGAGGCGGACGACGAGCATGCGAACGAAGACGCGAGCGTGGCTTGAGGCGCGCCCCCGGCCTTCCAGAGCGTGTGCGGAGAACGCGCGCGACCTTGCGGCCTGACCGGCCCCTCGCCACCGGGCGCGACCTTCCGAATCTCGGCGTCCTGGACGAGCGGTCAAGGGTCGCTTGCGGGGCCGCCGTCCAGCAAGCTCCACCCGACAGCGAGTCGACCGCACGGTCACGCGGGCTTGTGATGGATGCGGACTCGGGTTTCGAGCACATTGCGCCGACACGGTAGAACGATGACGAACACGGACACCCACTTGTCGACTCCCCCGGTGAGCTCCCGGGGCCGCACCCTCGCCGGCGGCTTTCTGATGGGCTTCGCGAACCTCGTCCCGGGCGTCAGTGGCGGGACGATGATCCTCGCGCTGGGGCTCTACGACGCGTTCATCGGCGCGATCGCCGAGCTCACGCGCCTGCGCCCGTCGCGGCGCTCGCTCGAGTTCCTCGCGGTCCTTGCCGTCGGCCTGGGGATCGCGGTCCTCGCCCTGGCGACGCCCGCGGTGTGGCTCGTCACCACGAAGCGCTGGCTGGCCTACAGCCTCTTCATCGGGATGACCCTGGGAGGCGTGCCGTTGTTGTGGGCGGTCGTGCGACCGTTGGGCAAGCGTGAGGTCGCAGCGATTCTGTCCGGAGTCGTCTGCATGGCGGCCCTCGCCTTCGGCCTGTCGAACGCGGCCCTGCCCCAGACGGTGACCGTCTTCGTGTTGATGGGCGCGCTGGCCGCCTCGAGCATGATCCTGCCGGGGGTTTCCGGGTCCTACATCCTCTTGATCTTCGGGTTGTACGACGTCGTGGTCGGCAGCCTGCGACCGGGCGCCTTGAAGACGGACTTCGTCGGTTCGCTCGGCGTCATCGTCCCCGTCGGCGTGGGAGCCGTGCTCGGGATCGGACTCCTTTCGAACGCGTTGAAGCTCCTGTTGACCAAGTTCGAGCGCCCGTCTCACGGCGTCCTCCTGGGGCTTCTCTTGGGCTCGGTCCTGGGCCTGTGGCCCTTCCAGCGCGCCGTGCACCCGGAGCTCGTGGAGAAGTCGCGCCAGAAGGCGATCGCCATGCTCGTGGCCGGAGAGGAGCGGCAGGCGATCGAAGCGAAGACCGGCGTCGTGTTCGAGGAGGCCGAAGCCTTCGACCTGTCGGTCCGCCACGCCGAGGCAACGGCAGGGGACCTGAAGCTGCTCGGGCTCGAGCTGGAAACCTACCGCCCCGCCGGGCTGCAGGCCGCGCTGTCCCTGCTCGTGGTCGTGGGCGGGTTCTTCGTGACCCGAGCGCTGGGCAAGCGCGAGGGGTAGGGGGATTTCCTCAAGACGCGGCGCGGAGACCAGGGACGCGGCGCGCACTGCGTCGCGCGCCTGTGCCTGATTTCGCGGCTGGCGCCACGAAACGGCACCAGCACGGAGCCTTCGGCTCCGAGGCTACGGCCCACCTGCGGCGGGCCTGCGCTCCGCAGCTCGGTTCCTCGCTCGTCGACGGGTCCGGTCGAGGACCTACGAGCTGGGACGTGGCGCAAGACCGTCGCGAAGGACGGTGGCGCAGGTCGACGACGAAGGTTGCGAAGGCCCGCCGCAGGTGGGCCGTAGCCTCGGAGCCGAAGGCTCCGTTGTGTGCCGTTTCGCGGCGCCAGCCGCGAAATCAGGCACAGGCGCACGACGGAGTGTGCGCCGCGTCCTGAGGAGGTGTCGGCCCACGGCGATCTGACGGCCCGGCCCCCGGGTTGCGTCCCTCGCGGCCGTCAGCGCACCTTCTCGCCCGCGCCGTTCCCAGCGCGCAGCGATGCGCGCGCAGCGCGCGAGTCCGTTGGTGGAGGCCGAGTCCGTTCGCTGTCCGTAGCGACAGCGTCCGTTGGCGGTCTTCGTGACGGTCCCCGCCACCGCGTGGAAGCGACTGTAGAACCGACCGGGTGGCCTCGCTCGCTTCGCTCGCCATCGGCTCGCGCTGGGTGCGGCGCTGGCGAGAACGAGGCGGGTACGGCCGCGAGGGAAGCAACCCGAGGGCCTCCATTCGGTCGCTCGCAGGCGTGACGACCTCAGGACGCGGCGCACACTTCGTCGTGCGCCTGTGCCTGATTGCGCGGCTGGCGCCGCGCAACGGCACGTTACGGAGCCTTCCGCTCCGAGGCTGCGGCCCGCCCATGGCGGGCCTGCGCGGGCCTCGGTCGAGCTGGGCGTGCG
>JAJDEW010000128.1 GCA_029259595.1 Planctomycetota bacterium
GTGACGATGAGCGTGCTGTTGACGGACGGACGTCGCTCTTGGAACGGCCGCCTGTTCGAGATGGGCGATCGCGTACGCCTCACGCCCGACGGGCGCGCGTCCGCCGACTTGCCGCCGGGCCGCTACGACCTCTGGGTGCACGCGCGCGGGCACGCTTCCGAGCACCGCGAGGTTTGGATTCGCGAGGGCGAGACGACGGCACTGTCGGTCACCCTGGCTTCCGGTCGCCCCGGCATCTTGACCCTCGTCTTTCCGCCGGGCGAGGAGGCCGTGCCGACCGGCCTGCTGCGGGCGCGCTTGGCCGACGGCTGGTGGGAGCTCCCGCTCCCACCGCTCGACGCGCACGCCGGTTGGCCGCTCGATCTTTCGATCCATGCTCCGCTCGAAACGACCGAACTCGTCGCGGAAACGAACGGCGGCCTGCGGGGTTCGCTCCTCGTCCCCGCGCTTATCGACGGTCCCCCCGGACTCCTCGCGATCGAGCTTTCGAGGTAGGCGTCGCTCCAGGCCGTTCGGTAGCCGAGCGGAGGCTCCGTTGTGCGCCCGGAGCACGTCGAGCGCGAAAGCCTATACTCGGCCGTCGGTTCCGCCGTGCTCCGACCCCCCCCATGAAGGCCATGCTGGTTCTCGGATCGCTTGCGTTCGCTCTGGCGTTCGGAGGGGACGGACCCGACACGGTCGAACTCGAGAGCGGCAAGGTCTTCGACGGGCGCGTGGTCTACCAGGACGACGAGACGGTGGTCCTGCGCAGCGGGACGCGGGACCGCGAGTTCGACCGCGACGAGGTCGTGAAGGTCTCGTCGATCGCCCAACGGCAGCGCGACCTCTTCGAGGAGGCGGCGCGCCTCGATGGCCGGAACGTGCGCGAGAACGGAATCTTCGCGCGCGAGGCGTCACGGGCCGGGTTGGAGCGTGACGCGCGCTTCTTCTGGTGGCGGGTCCTCGCCGTCGACCCCGACAACGCCGAGGCGCACGCGGGGCTCGGGCACAAGCAGCGCAGGAAGAGCTGGCTCGTCTCGGTCGGAGGGCGTTCGCTCACGTTCGACAAGGCGCTGGAGCGAGCGCGCGACTTCGGCGGGGCGTGGGAGATCGAAACCCTGCACTACACCCTGCGCACGAACCTCGAGCTGTACGCGGCGGTCGAGCTGGCGTTCGACCTCGAGAACCTCTACGCGAGCTTCTTCGACCTCTTGGCGCGCGAGCTGCGGCTGTTCGAGCAGACCGAGCCCATGCAGGTGCACGTGCACGCCGACGCGGCCTCCTATCCCGAGTCGGGCGGCGAGGCCGGCTACTACGCGCCCGACGAGGGCATCCTGCGGATCGACGCGTCGAGTGGCCTGCGCCAGCGCCTCTGGGTGCACGAGGCGACGCACCAGCTCCTCGACTTCACGGCCGTGCGCGAGCGCGCCTACTCGGGCGCCATCCCGGGTTGGCTCGGCGAAGGGCTGGCCGAGTACATCGGCTGGTCCGCGCGCGGCGTGCCCGGGAGCCTGGTGCTCGAGCCCGGCTGGCTCGCGAAGGAACGCTTCACGGTCCACGCCGAGGCGGACCGTCCCTACGACCTGTCACGCGTCCTGGGCTTCAACGAGGGCGACTTCCGCGCCTCGTCGAAGCGCGACCTCAAGTACGCGCAGGCCTACACGCTCGTCCACTTCTGCTTGCACGGCGACGAAGGTGCGCACCGCGACGGCTTCCTCGAGTACCTGCGCGGCGTGTACCGCGGCCAGGGCTCGTCGACCGACTTCAAGAAGGCGCTCGGCGTCCGCGGCGGCGACTTCGAAGAGGCCTGGACGGCTTACGTCAAGACGTCCGGCTGAAGCGCCCGGGCCTGGAGTGGACGCCGGCTACAGGCAGACGCCGGAGGCTCGCGCCGCCTCGGCCACGCGGCGCGCGACTTCGACCGCCACGGCGCGGTTGAACGGAGTGGGCAGGATGCGTTTCTTCGTCGGCTCTTCCACGCTCTCGGCGATCGCGTCGATGGCCGCGAACTTCATCGCGTTCGTGAAGCGCGTCGCGCGCGCTTCGAGCGCGCCGCGGAAGAGGCCGGGGAAGGCGAGCACGTTGTTCACCTGATTGGGGTAGTCGCTGCGTCCGGTGCCGACGATCGCGGCTCCGCCGGCTTCGGCTTCCTCGGGCAGGATCTCGGGTAGCGGGTTGGCCATCGCGAACACGATCGAGTCGGGCGCCATGGTCTCGACGTCGTTGCGGTCGATCAGGTTGCCCCGGCTGACTCCGACGAAGACGTTCGCGCCGCGCAGGGCGTCCCGCAAGTCGCCCCGTTCGGCATCGGGATTCGTGAGCGCGCCCAGCTCTTCCTTGAGCGCATCGTTGTGCTCGCGACCCGGATAGACGATCCCGCGCGAGTCGCAGATCCGGATCTGGCCCACGGGGATGCAGCGATCGCTCGTGTCGGTGCAGGTCAAGAGCCTCGCGATCGCGCGTCCCGCCGCACCGGCTCCGTTGATGACGACCTTCATGTCGCCCAGATTGCGTTCCAGCAGGCGAACCGCATTGTTGAGCGCCGCCAGGAGCACGATCGCCGTGCCGTGCTGGTCGTCGTGCAGGACCGGAATCCCGACGTCCTGCAGGCCCGCCTCGATCGCGAAGCAGCGCGGCGCCGCGATGTCCTCGAGGTTGATGCCCCCGTACGTCGGCGCGATGGCGCGCACGATCGCGATGATCTCGTCGGGGTCGCGACAGTCGAGGACGACCGGCACGGCGTCGATCCCCGCGAACTCCCGAAACAGCGCGGCCTTGCCTTCCATGACCGGCAGCGACGCCAGCGGACCGATGTCTCCCAACCCGAGCACCGCCGAGCCGTCGGAGACGACCGCGACCGTCCGTCCCTTCCAGGTCAGTTCCCAGGCTTCGGCCGGATCTTCCGCGATGCGCTCGCAAGGACGCGCGACTCCGGGCGTGTAGGCGAGGCTGAGCTCGTCCATGGACTCGAGTCGCATCCGCGAGTGCACTTCGATCTTGCCTCGGGTCTCGCGGTGGCGATCCAGGGAGCGCTGGTAGATGTCGTCCATTGCGTCGGAGTGAGCGGGGGAAGGTTGTCGGGGGCGCCGATCACGGTATCGAACCTCTGCGGCTTTCCTTCAGGGATTCGGCGTCGGCGCGGGGCGCGGTTGCCGGCACCGCTCGCTCCTTTGAGCCGTGCTCGCTGGCTTCGAGCTCGAACTCGCCGATTCTCCATTCGCGGAATGGAGCTCGATCCCGGCAGGAAACTCGCACTTCGGCCTGGATTTGCGCTTGTGTCGCCTGATTGGCACTCCTACAACCACGCCCGGTCGCGCTGCTCCGACGCGTTCGGATGCGGCGGACCCGTTGTGACGCACGCACCGGGATTCAGCTCACGCTGGATCCCGGTTTTGCGTCCCGGGTCGTTCGCCGTGTCGGCCCGTTCGCGTCACCCTGGTCGCGTCACCCTGTTCGCGTCAGCCTGATCGCATCATCAGGCAGGCGCGCACCAGCGCCGCGATTGCATTCCAGCGCGGCCCGCCGTCCCATGTCGGCACCATGGAGCACTACGCGGACTTCCTGCGACGTCGGCCGGGCTGGATCGTCGCCTTCGTGCTCGTGATGAGTGCGGTGGCGCTGTTCGGGCTCACGCGCCTGCGCTTCGACGGAGTCCCGCGCGCGATCCTCTACAACGACGACGAGGGCTTTCACAGGCTCGAGCGCTTCTACGAGGAATTCGGGTCCGACGACAACGACGCGCTGGTCGTGCTCGAGGCCCGCGATTGGTTGACGCCGGAGGGCGTCGCCCTGTTGCGGCGAGCCGCCGACGCGCTGCGCGCGGTCGGGGGACTCGAGGCCGTTCACGGTCTCGACCAGGTCCTGGTCTTCGACGCCGGCCCCTTGCCGCAGCCGCTCCTGCCATCAAGCTCTGCGCCGGCTTCCGCCTTCGAAACGGCGCGAAAGCGGGCGGCCGCGCACCCCCTGGTCGGCGGACGCAGCCTGTCGATGGATCGGACGACGGCGCTCTTCGTCGCGCGTGTAGCGGGCGACGCGCTCTCGATTCAGGAGCTGGATCCGGTCGTCGGTGCCCTCGAAGCCGTCTGCGCGCAGATCGACGGCGTCAAGGTCGACGGGAGCGCGGTGCGCGCGCGGCTGACCGGTGTGCCGTCGGTGCGGGTCGAGATCTACGAGACGATCCGCTTCGAGCAAGTGCTCTTCATGGGCCTCGCGTCGAGCGTGTGTCTCGTGCTGGCGTGGTTCTTGTTCAAGAGCATCGCGGCGGTATTGGCGGCGTGCCTGCCGCCGCTCGTCGGTTCGTTCTGGGCCCTGGGCTTCATCGGCCTGGCGGGCGCCAAGATCGACATTCTGGGCACGGTCTTGCCCTTGCTGGTCATCGTGATCGGCTTCACGGACTCGATGCACCTCCTGATCGACGCGCGCGTGACGCTGGGGCGCGGGCGTTCGAACCCGGAGGCAGCGGTCGACGCCGTGCGGCACCTGGGCATGCCGTGCTTCTTGACGTCCCTGACGACGGCGGTGGGTTTCGCGTCACTCGGGCTCGCGAACATCGAAGCGATCCGCCGCTTCGGTCTCTTGTGCTCCGTCAGCGTCGTGCTGGCCTTCCTCGCGGTCATCACGATCCAACCCCTGTCCGTCCGCTACCTGCGGGGACTGGGGACCGAGCCCGCGCCGAACGACCGGCGAAACGGCGGCGTGGTGCGGGTCTCTGCGACGCGTCTGATCGACTTCGTGCTCGCTCACGCGCGACTCGTGACGATCGGCGGCGTTCTGGTCACGCTCCTGTGCGTCGGTCTGTCGAGCCGACTCGTGCCCGAGAACCGGCTGCTGGAAGCGATGCCCTCGGACAGCGCAGCGACCCGTGCCCTGCTGCACTGCGAGGAGGTCTTCGGTGGAGTCCTGCCGGCGCACACGGTCGTCGATTGGAGCGGCGGCGACAGCGTCGAGCTCACCGATCTGCTCGACGTCCTGGCGGCGACGGAAGCGGAGTTCGAGGCGCTGGGAGTCCGCGCGGGCATGCGGGGTCTGGAGCGCCCGCTCTCGATCCGCTCGCTGCTCGCCTCGCTTCCGAACGGCCTCGCACGGCCCGAAGCGGCCCTCGCGCTCCTGCCCGAGGACGCGACGCGTCGCTTGCTGCGGACCGATCTGGAGCGCGCGGTCGTCAGTGTCCAGGTCCCCGACGAGGGCTCCGAGGTGATCCTGCCGCTGTATGCCGAGATGGAGCTCGCGCTCGAGCGCATCGAGTCGCGCTTTCCCGCCTTCGAGCTGTACTTGACGGGCACCGACCTGATCGCGCGCACGTACATCAACCGGATGATCGGTGACCTGGCGCGCAGCCTGGGCTTTGCGGCGGTCCTCATCTTCTGCGTGATCGCGCTCGAGTTCCGTTCGATCCGGCTCGGTCTCCTGAGCTTGCTCCCGAACGTCTTTCCGCTGGCGGTGATCGGCGCGCTCCTGGTCGTCGCCGGACTTCCGCTGCAGATGGGGACCGCCGTGCTCTTCACCGTGTTGCTCGGTCTCGCCGTCGACGACACGATCCACTTCCTCGCGCGTCATCGCCGCGAGCAGCGGGCCGGCAGTGCGGAGCCCTTGCGGACGGCCTTTTTTTCCGTGGGACGCGCGATCGTCCTGACGACGGTCGTTCTCTCGGTCGGCGTCTCGGTCGTCCTGACGTCGTCGGTCCCGACGAACCGCCTCTTCGGCGCGCTCCATCTGGTCGGACTCGCGGCCGCCTTGGTCGGCGATCTCGTGCTCTTGCCGGCCCTGCTCGCGACCTTTCCCGGTCGGCGCGGGGCGCGGAAGGAGCGGCCCGTGCCTTCGCGTTCGTGACGGAGTTGCAGCTGGAACAACGTGTCAGCCCGTGTCCACGAACAGGGAACGTGCCGTGTTCGACCGAGTTTTTTCGAGTTTTCTAGCCCGTTGGTGCGGAGATTCTCGTTCTCCCTCTTGTTGAACGAACCGGGCCTCCACTGAGGTTTCCCAAGGGCCCGCCGAGTCCGCTGCAAGGCGGACTCAAAGGGCAGGATTGAGAGAGAGGGCCTCGCATTCGACAGCGGCTCGCGTTCTTAAATTGCTGCGGGCTCGATCCTCGAGGGGAGGATCGAGCCCGCTTTTCTTAAAGCTGCTTCTCGCGAGCTCCCCTCATTCCATCGGCCGCACGCGCAGCCGATCCACCAGCCCGCTCTTGCGCAGACCCGGAGTCGCGTTGGCGATCGCCTGCTCCAGCGCGCGGTGGGACCCGACCAGAACGACCAGCCGACGCGCCCGCGTCACCGCCGTGTAGAGCAGGTTGCGCTGCAGCATCAGGTAGTGCGAGCGCAGGAGCGGGATCACGACGGCCGGAAACTCCCCGCCCTGGGAACGGTGGACGGTGATCGCGAAGGCCGGCTGGAGGTCGGAGAGTCCGTCTCGCTCGTAGAACAGCTCTCGCTCCGGAAAGCGCACCGTGAGGCCCGAGCCGTCGCCCGCGATCCGCGCCACGCTCCCCATGTCGCCGTTGAAGACGTCCTTCTCGTAGTCGTTGCGCGTGTGGATGACCCGGTCGCCGACCCGCCAGGTGCGCCCGCGCACGACGAGCTCGGTGGCGCCGTCGGTCGCGAGCTCACGTAGGCGTTCGTTGAGGGCATCCACCCCGCAGGGCCCGCGGTACATCGGCGCGAGCACCTGCACGTCGCGCACCCAGTCGAAGGAGAAGCGTTCCGGGACGCGACGCGTCACGACGTCGACGAGCAGGTCCGCGGTCTCCACATCGTCCTCCTTCGGGAAGAAGTAGAAGTCCGAGGGCGGATCACCCCGACGCGGGAGCTCGAGTCCCTCCCCGGCCAGGATCCGGTGGGCGTTCGCGACGATGCGGCTCTCGGCCGCCTGGCGGAAGACGCGCGACAGCCGATAGACGGGAAAGGCGCCCGAGTCCAAGAGGTCCGCCAGGACGTTGCCGGCCGAAACGGAAGGGAGCTGGTCGGGGTCGCCCACGAACGCGATCCGCGTCGGCGGTTGGATGGCCTTCACCAGGTGATGGGCCAGCACGAGATCCAGCATCGAGATCTCGTCGACCAGCACGAGGTCGGCCTCGAGCGGCTCCTTCGCGTCGTGTGCGAAGCCTCCACGGGCCGGATCGAAGCCCAGGAGCCGGTGCACCGTCCGCGCCTCGTGTCCGGACGCCTCGGCCAGGCGCTTCGCGGCGCGTCCGGTCGGGGACGCCAGGAGGACGCGCGCGCCGGCGCTCTGGGCCAGCCCGACGACGAGCCGCACGATGGTCGTCTTGCCGACGCCGGGGCCGCCGGTCAGGATCGACACCGGATGGCGCAGCAACCCGAGCACCGCCTCGCGCTGGTCGGGGTGCAGGTCCAGCTGGGCGCGCGCCTCGGCTTCGTGCAGGTCGTCCTCCTCGGCCAGGGCGCGGACCGGCCCGACGTCGCGCAGCGCGAGCAGGTTCTCGGCCAGGCCGCACTCGGACGTGTGGAGCCAGGCCAGGTAGACGAGCGTCCGACTTCCGACCTCGTCCTCGCCCGCGGGCGCATCCGGCGCGGGCGGGAGCGTCTCCAGCACGATGTCGCGCCGAGCGGCCAGGGTCGCGAGGTCCGCCGCGAAGTCCTCCGGAGCGATCTCGAGCTTCAGGAGCTCGCGCACGCGCTCCAACAGCTCGGGCTGCGGCACCAGGCAGTGGCCCTCCGAGCCGGCTCGCTTCAGGGCGTGCCAGGCGGCGGCCGCGCGCCGCTCGGGCGCGTTCTCGTCCAGCCCCAGGTTGCGGGCCACCCGGTCCGCGGTCTGGAAGCCGATGCCGTCGATGCCCTGGGCCAAGAGGTAGGGGTTCTTGCGCAGGCTCGCCTCCGCGTCCGGACCGTACTTCTTGACGACCGCGTCGACCTGCCAGGGGCCGAGCCCGATCCCGAGCAGGAAGGCGAAGAGCTCCTGGGAGCCGAGCTCGCGCTGCACCGCCTCGGCCAGCTCGGTCGCGACCGCACGCCGCAGCCCCGGGACAGCTGCCAGGCGCTGTGGTTCGTTGCGGATCAGGGTGAGGCAGTTCGCGCCCAGGACGTCGACGATGCGTTCCGCGAGCTTGGGCCCGATCCCGCGGAAGACGGGGGAGGCGAGGTAGCGTTCGAGGCCGGCCCGATCCAGGGGCGGCAGCACCTCCAGGCGCTCGAAGCGAAACTGGCGCCCATGGGTGCCATGTACCGACCAAGTGCCAGTCAAGCGGACGCGAAGGCCCTCGGTCGGATCGGTGGCCGGACCGACCGCGCTCAGCCGCTCGCCCAGGATGGAGACGCTCGATTCGGGGTCGCCGAAGCCGCGCTCGGGCTGGATCCGCAGCACGCTGTAGAGCGAGTCGGCGCTGTGGAAGGTGACGCGCTCGATCGTGCCCTGGACACAGGGCGCGGCGGCCTGGGGGCTCTTGCGGCGGCTGCGGGCGCGCGCCGCGTCGCGACCTTCGCTCTCCTGCGACGCCGGACGCGGTCGCGGCGGCGGGACGGAGGCGTCGGGGGAATCCGGTTGCGGTGGCGACGGCGGGGGGCGGGACGGCACCCGGCGGAGGATCGCTTCGGGACGGCTCGAATTCCAGATAAAGCTTGCCGCACCGCGGAGGAAGGCAATACTGGGCCGCCCTTTTCCCAGCGGAACCCTATTTCCATGCGCACGTCCGTATGACGATCAAGGTCGAGGTCAAGTCCAACGAGTCCTTGGAAGCCGCCCTGCGGCGATTCAAGCGCCAGTGCAATTACGGCGGCATCTTCCGCCTGGCCAAGGCGAACACCTGGCACGAGAAGCGCTCCGACAAGCGCCGTCGCGAGCGTCGTGAGCGCATGCGGACGATCCTGAAGGCGGCCCGTCGCGCCCGCCTGCGACACAGCCGGGGTTAGAGGCCGCACGCGAGCCGCTCCCCTGAATCGGGATCGGCCCTGAGCGCCCCGTCACGTCGGCCCTGCCCGTGGGACTCTTCCCGAAGGACCGTGACCTCTCCCAGGCGCCGGAGCACGTACGGATCGAGGTCCGTGCCAGCGACTTCCGACTGCGGCACGACGAGCTCGAGCTGCGACTCGACGCCTTCCTGCGCCACCACCTGTCCTGGCGCTCGCGCACCTCGATCCAGCGGCTGATCAAGGACGGGTTGGTCTCCGTCGCCGCCGGGGAGCCCTCGCGGCCGGACGAGCCGCTGCGCGAGGAGAAGCGCCCCGCCCGCCTCCTGCGCCACGGCGCCGTCGTCGTCGTGCGCATTCCCGAGGAGCTGCGCCTGCCGGTTCTGGGTGCGACGCAGGAGCTCGTGATCCTGTACGAGGACGAGGACCTGCTCGCGGTCGACAAGCCGCCGCTCCTGCCCGTGCATCCGAGCGGCCGCTACCTGGTCGGGACCCTGATCCAGCTCGTGCACGCGCGCTACGCCGCGACCTTCGAGGGCCGGCCCGCGGGCGACGCATTCCGCGTGCCCGTTCGGCTCTGCCACCGGCTCGACCGCGAGACGAGCGGCGTCGTCCTCATCGGCAAGAACCGCCGTGCGCACGCGAAGCTGATGAACGACTTCGAGAAGCGGCGCGTCGAGAAGGAGTACCTCGCGATCGTGCACGGCGTGCCCGAGCGCGCTTGCGGGGTCGTCGATCTGCCGCTCGGTCCCGCCCGCGGGAGCTCGGTGCACCTCAAGATCGCGGTCCGCCCCGATGGCATGCCGTCGGTGACCGAATGGCGCGTGCTCGCGCGGCGGCCCGAACACGCCCTGCTCGCCTGCCGGCCCAGGACGGGTCGCCAGCACCAGATCCGCGTCCACATGGAAGCGCTCGGGTACCCGTTGGTCGGCGACAAGCTCTACGGCGTCGAGGAGGACGTCTTCCTGCGCTACGCCGAGGGCGAGCTGACCGACGCGGACCGCGCGCGCCTGCGCCTCGAACGCCACGCCCTGCACAACCACAAGCTCGGCTTCCGCCACCCGACGAGCGGCGAAGCTGTCGAGGTCGAAAGCCCTCTGGCGGCGGACCTGGCGGCGCTGTGGGACGAGCTGGCCGCCCCCTGAGGCGTCCCTCCGGCGCGCGGCCCCCGCTGACCGTGGCGTCAGCGCACCCGGGGGTCAGGGAGCCTCCCCGGCGGGTTCGGCCGGCAGGTTTCGGAACGTGTTCTAAGGCCGCTTCGCAATCGACCCGAAAGGAGTCGGATGCAGGCCGAGGGAAGCACGCAGGAGCGCTTGGATCAGATCGTCGCCCACCTGCCGCGCGGCTGGGATTTCGAGCAGGACCTGCTCGTGCTCTGTGGTCGCGGCTGGGAGGAGGACTCGAAGCTCTTGCTCGAGAACGGGCAGGAGCGCGTCTTCGTCTGGCTCCCCGGCGGGGCCGGAGCCGACGGGCTCCATCCACGCGCGCGGGTGCTGCGCAGCGAGCGCGACATCCTGCAGGAGACGATGGCGTTGACCGGCGCCTTGCCGCAGCGCCTGAATGTCCGTCGCTCGAGCGACCCCGCGCTTCCCGCCGGCTTCGATCAGGCGCTGGCGAAACGACTCGAGGACGCGATTCGTTCCAAGCGACTCCAGATGCGGACCGTCGGCCTGCTCGGCATGACGTGGTTGTCGCAGAGTCTGGCGAACCTCGGTCATGTGGCCCGTCATCCCTCCATCGCGGCCCTGCGCGGGCGCTTCGCGAAGAAGCCCTGCGTGCTGGTGTCGCCCGGACCCTCGCTCGACAAGAACATCGCGCTCCTGGCCGAGCTGAAGGGCAAGGCCTTGATCGTGAGCGGGACGCACGTGATGGGCGCTCTGCAGAAGGCCGGCGTCACTCCCGACATCCTGATGGCGGCGGATGCCGGCGACCTCGAGCGTCACCTCGTCGACGTCGACCTCACCGGCGTGTCCGCCTGTGCCGTCGCGGCGACCTGCCGCGACGCGATGTTCCGGCTGGACGTCCCCCACACCTTCACCTTCGCCGGAAACGGCCAGGCCGATCACTGGATCTACGAGCAAGTCGGCGAGAGCGCGCGCCTCGAGACCGGCGGCTCGGTCGCCTGTTCGGCCTTCTCGCTCGCGCTCGAGCTGGGGTGCGACCCGATCGCGCTCGTCGGGCAGGACCTGTCCTTCCCGGACGGACGCTACTACGCCGCAGGCAGCGTCGACGGGGACGCTCGGGTCGAGCTTCAGGAGGACGGGGGCTTCTACCTGCGCAAGCCGGTCGGAGCGACCGGAATCGGCTCGCGGCTCGAAGACGGCAGCCTACGCTTCACGAAGGACCAGCAGTCCTTCGAGGTGCCCGGCTACGGCGGCGGAGTCGTGCGGACCTCGACCACCTTCTTCACCTTCCTGCGCTGGTTCGAGACGATCACGTCCGACGTGCGCGAGCACACGCTGGTGCTGAACTGCACCGAGGGTGGGGCCCGCATCCCGGGCATGGAGGAAGTGCCCCTCGCCCTCCTCGTGCAGGAGTGCAGCACGGAGAGTCTGGACCTCGACGTGACCCTGAACGCGGCCTGCGCCGAGCATCGACCCGAGCGGCGGCGCGAAGTCCTCGCGACCTACATGACCGCGTGCCGCGACGGGCTCGAGCGCATCGAAGGGCAGGCACGGGAGTGTCTCGAGCTCGCGACGCTCGCGGTCCGGGATCCGAAGAAGCTCCCGAAGCTGCAGGAGGTCGAGGCGCGGATGGTGGCCGAGCTCGCCGAGGTCAAGTTCTTCGCGCTGTTCGACCAACCCGAGATCCTCGCGGCCAAGGAAGCCGTGCGCACGGCGACCCGCGTCCAGGAGAGTCTGGCGGCGGCACGTCGCCTCTACCGCGCCGTTCTGCGGGGCGTCGAGGTCCTGCGAGAGCCGATCGCCGCTGCGCTCGCCGGGCTGGCTTGCCCCGAGCCGGACTGAGCCTCAGGGCACGAACTCGACCTCGACCGCGTTGCTGACCAGGGAGAAGCCGAACGCGGACGCCTGCTGTGCGCCGGATCCCAGCGCCACCGGTCCGTTCCGGGTCGGCGGCTCGAAGACGACGTAGGCGTGGTTCAGCTTCATGCCGACGAGGCTCGCACTCGAGTTCGGCGGCAGGAAGTAGAGCGCGACGGCGTGGCCCTCGAAGTCGAGCCGCCCATAGCCGTTCAAGAGCGGGATCTGATTCCGGTTGCGCAGTGTCGTTCTGAAGTACGGATCGAGGTTCAGCGGAATGTGATGCCCTCCCAGCGAGAAGCCCGGTCCCGTCCCGGAGGCGCTCCCCAGCAAGAGGTAAGTCGAGCCGCCGAGCTCATCGCCGCCGTCGATGCAGAAGCGCTGCAAGCCTCCGCTTGCGACCGACAGGGTCGAGCGGTCGGTCTTCAGCGGGACGAAGGGCTCACACGCATCGGGTACGCCGTTCAGGTCGCAGTCGGGCTCACAGGCGTCGGGCACGCCGTTCGCGTCGCAGTCGGGTTCGCAGTGGTCCGGGACGCCATTCGAGTTGCAGTCCCGCGCGCTCTCGCACGGATCCGGGATGCCGTTGCCGTTGCAGTCGCCCAGGTCCTCGCAGTCGTCCGGCGTGCCGTTCGTGTTGCAGTCGGCTTCGCACTCGTCGGGAATGCCATCCGCGTCGCAGTCGGGTAGAGCCTCGCAGATGTCCGGCAGGCCGTTCGCATTGCAATCCGCGAGCCCATCGCATTCGTCGGGGATGCCATTCGCGTTGCAGTCGTCGAACGTCTCGCAGTCGTCGGGCGTGCCGTTCGCGTTGCAGTCGGCCTCGCAGGCGTCGGGGATGCCGTCTTCGTCGCAGTCGGGCTGGCACTCGTCGGGGACACCGTTGGCGTCGCAGTCGGCGAAGGTCTCACAGTCGTCGGGCGTGCCGTTGGCGTTGCAGTCGAGCTCGCAGGCATCGGGCAGACCGTCCGAGTCGCAGTCGGGCTGGCACTCGTCGGGGACACCGTTGGCGTCGCAGTCCCCGGAAGGCTCGCACGCATCGGGAACCCCGTTCGAGTTGCAATCGGGCTCGCAAGCATCCGGGATGCCGTCCGCGTTGCAGTCGGGCTGGCACTCGTCGGG
>JAJDEW010000129.1 GCA_029259595.1 Planctomycetota bacterium
TTGGGCCTCCGGCAGGCTGAGGATCAGGTGCGCGACGCGGCGCAGGAGCGGCTCGGCCGCGTAGGGATCGTCGAGCAGCTCGCCGTTCTCCACGCCCAGGGCCTGGCGCTCGCGGCGCAGGAAGCGCACGACCTCGGAGCGGGTCTCGGGACCGACGTCGACCGCGAGCAAGTCGCGCAGGAGCGCGTCGGCCATGCCACCGTCGCGGCGGCGGTCCTCGCGCGCGAGCTGCGCCACGAAGGAGAGGCGCGGCTTCCAGCCCATGCGGTCGAAGCCGCGCAGGCGACGCATCTCACCGAGGTCGATCTTGGCCGAAGCCTCGGTCGCCTTTGCCAGCGGAGCCGGCTCGACGTCCTCCGCGGCTCCGCCCGGGCCGTTGTCCGTTGCGTCATCCGTTGCGTCATCCGGAGAAGGATCGGTTTGCGTCCAAGCCCCCGCGGTCGACGCGGACATCATGTCGTCGTCCTCGACCATCGCCGCGTCCTGCGCGAAGTCGGACAGGCGCACCTCGCCCAGGAGGACGCCGGCGAAGTTCGCGCGCTGCATGATCGACGAGGTCGTGATCCAGGCGGGACCTTCCGCCCAGCCCTTGACGTTGGGCGGATAGAAGAGCCGCTGGCCCAGGATCCCCGTGGCGACGGTCAAGAAGCGTCCGGGCGGCCGCGTGCCGAGCCGGCGCGCCACGCCGACCAGGAAGTCGACCGGCCCCGCGATGCGCTGACCGACGACGTCGTCGCCGTAGAAGTGCGGGTCCTCGAACAGGCGCCGCAGGAAGGTCGCGATGTCGTAGTCGTGCTCTTGCAGGAAGCGTCCGTAATCCGAGCTGCGCTCGGGCGCCGGCGTGACCCCCTCGAACCAAGCGAGCAAGCGCTCCGCGAGGTAGCGCCCGCAGGCTTCCTGCCGCAGCAGGATGTCGAGCACGTCCTCGCCCTTCCAGCGCCCGGTCTCGCCCAGCACGGTCTTCTCGCCGCCGTCGTGCTTGCCCTTGCGGAAGCGGAAGTTGCCGCGGTTGTCGGACCAGCCCGTGAACGCGCGCGCCGCCTCCTTGATGTCGGCCTCCGTGTAGTGCCCCTCGCCGAGCGTGAAGAGCTCCATCAGCTCGCGCGCGAAGTTCTCGTTCGGGTTGCCCTTGATGTTCGAGTCGTTGTCGAGGTACTCCAGCATGGCCGGGTCGCGCGCGATGCCGTGCAGGAGCGTGCGGAAGCTCCCCAGCGCGTTCATCCGCAGGAACTGGTTCTGGACGATCAGCTCGTGCGAGTTGCGCACGTCCTGCTGCGAGCTCGTGAAGAAGCCGTGCCAGAACAGCGTCATGCGCTCGCGCAACGGATCCTCGCCATCGACCAAACGCTCGAACCACCAGCGCGTGAAGGCCTCGAGCTGCTCCTGATCCTCCTGCCGCATCTCGCGGTTGCGCATGCGCCGCTCGTCGATCGGCAGCTTGGCCAGGAGCTTGGCCGAGCCCTTCGTGGCGCGGATGCGGGCGTAGAAGGGATCCTCGATGAAGCTCGACGAGCCCAGCAACCGGTCGAGCAGCGCGGCGCGCCCCGTGGCGACGGCCGAGCGCACCTCGAAGGTCCGCGCGCCGAAGCCGGCCCGGTTCAAGAGGTGCTCGGCCTCGCGCGGGCCGAAGGCCTCCGGATCCCGCGCTTGCGGCGCGAGGAGCGCGGCGCTGGACGGGTCGGGGGCCGGGTCGGGAGAAGTCGCGGGCGCGGCCCCGTCGAGCTCGGCACCGCCCTGGGACACGATCGACGCACAAACGAGGAGGAGGGGGATCATAGGCTGCGCTCCATGCTCGTCGAACCTGCCCGATCTGTCGAGGTTGCGCACGATCCCGTCGGACGGAAGCACGAGGAGCCGGAGAGAGAGCGGGTTCCCTGGTGCTGCGGCGCTACCATGTCGCGCCCCGCGTGCCATGCAAGCCCCTCCGCGTGACCTTTCGACCTGGCTCGACCGCCTGCGCCGCACCAACCAGCTCGTCGTCGTCGAAACCGAGGTCGAGGCCGAGCTCGAAGTGCCCGAAATCCACCGCCGCGTGATCGCGGCCGGGGGTCCGGCGCTGTTGTTCCCGAACGTTCGCGGCGCGTCGTTTCCGCTGGTCGTAAACCTGTTCGGCACGCGCGAGCGCGTCCTCTCCGCCTTCGGCACGCGCCCGCGGGAAATCCTTTCCCAGGTCGCGCGCCTGCCGCACGAGCTCGTGCCGCCGACGCCGGCGCGCTTGTGGAAGCAGCGCGGCCTCTTCGCTTCGCTCGCGAAGGTCGGACTGCGGCGCAAGCGCAGCGGACCCGTCACCGCGGTCACCTGCGATCCGCCGCGGCTCACGACCTTGCCGGCGACGAAGAGCTGGATCCGCGACGGCGGCCGCTTCCTGACCCTGCCGCTGGTCTACACGGAACATCCGGACGACGGCTCGTCGAACCTCGGGATCTACCGCGTGCAGATCTTCGACGACGCGACGACCGGCCTGCACATGCAGATCGGCAAGGGCGGCGGCTTCCACCTGGAGGCGGCCGAGGCGGCCGGACGCGCGCTGCCTGTCAGCATCCACCTGGGCGGCCCGCCGGCGCTCATGCTGGCCGCGCTGGCCCCGCTGCCCGAGAACGTGCCCGAGGTCCTGCTCGCGAGCCTGCTCCTGGGCCGACGGCTGCCGCTGACCGATGTCGGCGCGGGCGTTCCGATCTTCGCCGACGCGGAGTTCGCGCTGGTCGGCGAACTCCGCCCGGGCGAGCGTCGCCCCGAGGGCCCCTTCGGCGACCACTACGGCTACTACTCGGAGACGCACGACTACCCGGTCTTCCACTGCCGGCGCATGTTCCACCGCAAGGGCGCCGTGTTCCCCGCCACGGTCGTCGGCAAGCCGCGCCAGGAGGACTTCTTCCTGGGCGACTTCCTGCAAGAGCTCCTGGCACCGCTCTTTCCGCTCGCGATGCCGGGCGTGCGCGACCTGTGGAGCTACGGCGAGACGGGCTACCACGCCCTGGCCGCGGCCGTCGTGCGCGAGCGCTACAAGCGCGAGGCGATGGCGCAGGCCTTCCGCATCCTGGGCGAGGGCCAGCTGTCGTTGACGAAGTTCCTGCTGGCGGTCGACCGGCCGCTCGACCTGCGCGACTTCCGCGCGGTCTGGACGCACGTCCTCGAGCGCGCCGACTTCCGCACGGACCTGTTCCTGTTCGCGAACCTGTCGATGGACTCGCTCGACTACGCCGGCCCCCGCATCAACGAAGGCAGCAAGGGCGTCCTGCTCGGAATCGGCGAGCCGCTGCGCAAGCTCCCGACCGAGTTCGAAGGCGACGTCCCCACGGGCGTCACCGACGTGCGCGTCTTCTCCCCGGGTTGTCTCGTCGTCACGGCCCCGTCCTACGCCGACGAACCCGACGCCAAGACCCGCCTCGCCGCCTGGGACGCCTTCCGCCACTGGCCCGTCGTCGTCCTCTCCGACGACGCCGCGCGCGCGACGAAGAGCACCTCCAACTTCCTCTGGACCACCTTCACCCGCTTCGACCCCGCCTCCGACGTCGCCGCGCGCGACGTCGAGCTGGTCCACAACCACCCCGCCTTCACACCCCCCCTCACGCTCGACGCCCGCCTACGCCCCGACTACCCCGAAGAACTCTTCTGCGACCCGGACACGGCGCAGCTCGTCGACCGCCGCTGGAGCACGTACTTCCCCGCCGGGGGTGTCGAGATGGGCGACTCGGACCGGGGGCATTTGGATTAGGAACAGAAACAACTGCCCCACCTCGAGTGGTGTCCACCTGACGGTGTGCAGCACATTCACCGGAAGAGCGTGCGTCGGGCTCGCTTGAACTTGACCAGGATGTCGGTCGCCGAAGCGGCCCGGATGTACGACGCCGGATTGTCTTCCAGCGCCTGGATCTCGCTCTTCTCGTCGCACGAAAGCAACCGCTGGGGAGGTTCGTTGTGTGACGGAGAGTGTGCTGCGGGCCTCCCTCTCGACGAGGCCCGACGGGCGGCGACGCCGTTATGGAGCGCTCCCTTCTCGTCCCCCCTGCAAGGTGTAGGCGAGCCAGGCGCGCGCGACGCGCCACTCGCGCTCGACAGTCGACTTCGAAAGCCCGAGGGCCTCGGCGACCATGTCGACTTCGAGGCCCCCGAAGAAGCGCAGTTCTACGATCTTGGCCTGACGCTCGGAGTTCTCGGCCAGCTGGGACAAGGCACGGTCGAGCTCGACGAGGTCGGGTAGGTCGTCCTGGGTGAGACTGGGCGCGGGATCCAGTTCGACGCGCTGCCAACCGCCTCCGCGCTTGATGCGCGCGAGTCCACGCGCGTGGTCGACAAGCACGCGGCGCATGGCGCGCGAAGCGAGCGACAGGAACTGGGCGCGACCTTGATACTCGAACCGACTGCTGTCGATCAGCTTGGCGAAGGCCTCGTGCACGAGCGCCGTCGGCTGCAGCGTGTGTCCGCTGCGCTCGTTCCGTAGGTGTCCGGCAGCGAGGCCGCGCAGCTCGTCGTAGACGAGCGGAAACAACCGGTCCATGGCACGGGCGTCACCGTCGACCGCCGAACGCAAGAACAGGGTCGCGGTCTCGCGCAGCGACGACACCTGTCCGTCACCGAAGTCCGCGGGTGAATCCGACATGCCCGACCAATATAGCCCGTGATCCAAGGCCGTGACCGCCCCGCGCCCCCATGTCTCCTGAAAGCTCCGCCTGCCCGTCCGGCGCGGGTCTAGAATGATCCTGGGCGCGGAGCAGCCGACCTCAGGTCACCCGACGAGCCCCCATGTCCGAGGACCGACACACGCGTGCGAGCGAGATCTTCCTTCTCGTTTGCGACTTGGATCCGAAGCTGCAGGCTCAACGGCTCGCGGCGGAGTGCGGGCAGGATCCAGAGCTCGAGGCCTTGGTGGAGGGGATGCTGGCCGCGGACAACGCCGGTGGCCGATCCTTCGATCAACCCGCCGCCGTCCAGTACGCACCTGGCTTTCGTGATGCGTCCGGATCCGAGCCTCCGCTGAAGATCGCCCACTTTCGCATCCTTCGTGAGCTCGGCCGTGGCGGCATGGGGATCGTATACGAGGCCGAGCAGGAGTACCCGCAACGCACGGTCGCGCTCAAGCTCGTGCGCTCGGTCCTGGCCAGCTCGGAGATCCTGCGACGCTTCGAGCACGAAGCTGAAATGCTCGGGTGGCTGAGTCATCCGGGCATCGCGCAGATCTACGAAGCCGGCGTGGCCCCCTCGTCCGAAGGGCCGCAACCCTACTACGCCATGGAGATCGTGCGTGGTCAGCCGCTCACGCAATTCGCAGCCGAGAACGAGCTCGGGTTGGACGAGCGCCTGTCCCTCATGGAACGCATCTCTCGCGCGGTGCATCACGCCCATCAAAAAGGGATCGTTCACCGCGACTTGAAGCCGAGCAACATCTTGGTCGGCCCACACGGACCGAAGATTCTCGACTTCGGAATCGCTCGCGCCATCGACGTGGATCCGGAGGCTTCCTTCGTGACACGCACAGGAGATCTGCTCGGAACGATCTCCTACATGAGCCCCGAGCAGATGTCCTCCGATCCGGCCCAACTCGACACCCGTTCGGACGTCTATTCCCTGGGTGTCTTGGGCTACGAGCTCGTCACGGGCAGGCTTCCCCAAGAGCTGAATCAAGTCCCGCTACCCGAGGCGATGCGGCGCTTGCGGGACGAGGATCCAGAGCGACCCGCCAAGCTCGTCCCGGGCCTTCCGAGCGACGTCGAGACGATCCTGAACAAGGCCCTGGCCAAGCGGAAGGAAGAGCGCTACTCGTCGGCAGAGGCGCTGGCCGACGACCTTCGCCGCTTCCTCGACCAGCAACCGATCGCGGCCCATCCGCCCAGCACGTTCTACTACGTGCGCAAGTTCGCAAACCGCAACCGCGTCCTCGTCGGAGCGGCTGGAGCCATTGCCCTCGTCTTGACCGTAGCCACCGTGATCTCGTCACTCGCTGCCGTCGGCCAGGCCCGCGCCGCGCGCCTGGCGGAGCAAAGGAGGATCGAGGCCGAGCGACAAACCGCTGTCGCGAGAGCCATCAACGACTTCCTCAACGGAGACCTCTTGGGGGCCATCGACCCCGACCGTCAGGGGCGCGATGTCACGATGCTCGAGGTCCTGGATGCCGCCGCCGCCAACGTCAAGGATCGCTTCAAAGACGAGCCGCTCGTCGAAGCCGAGATTCGTTACACCATCGGCAATTGCTACATGAATCTCGGGCAACAGGAGCTCGCCGCACCGTTCTTCCAGCGCACGCTGGAGCTGCGTGAAGAGCTCCTGGGCGAACGTCACCCGGACACGATCACGAGCTACAACGGGCTCGGGCGTCTGATGCTGCGGCTGGGCCGTCACGAGGACGCGGAGCGCTACCTGAGGCGCTGTCTCGAGCTGCGTCGCGAGGTCCTCGGGCGCGACGCCGAGCTGACGCTGATCACCCAGAACAACCTGGCCGGACTGCATCGCCAGCAAGGCCGCTGGGAAGAAGCGCTCGCGCTCTACCGCGATGCCGAGGAGCTGGCGGCCGTTGCTTTCGGCCCGGACCACGTGACAAACCTGAATCTGCTCGAGGGCAGGGCGGGGATCTACAAGGACACGGACCGACCGGAACTCGCCATACCTCTCTACGAACGGGTGCTCGAAGCCCATCGGCGCCTCGCGCCCGGGAAGCAAAACGAAGCCCGCGCGCTGAACAACCTGGCCCTGGCCTACATGAACAACGATCGCCTCGGCGATGCCGAGCTCTACTTTGCCGAGGCCCTGGAGCTGTTTGTCGACCTGCTTGGGGAAGAGCATCCGAGCACGCTCGTTCCCATGGGCAACCTGGCCCGAGCCTTGGAGAAGCAGGGGGACTTCGAGCTGGCCGAGCCGCTCTTCGAGCGCGCGCTCGAGCTCAATCGAGAGCTCAACGGAAACGACCATCGCGGCACTTTGATCGTGATGCAGTACCGAGCGGATATGGATCGACATCGGGGCCGCCTGGCCGCAGCGGAGTCCACCCTTTTGGAGCTCCATGGACTGGCCGTCCAGCGCTACGGCTCGAGCTTCCCCGGCGCGCTACGGAGCAGGGAGGCCTTGATCGAGCTCTACGAGGCCTGGGGCAAGCCGGCCGAGGCGGCGTTGTGGCGCAAGAAGGACGTCCAGGCTCGCCATGTGGTGAACGGACGCCCCGCACCGGATCCGGACTGACCCTGCTCGAAATTCTTGAAGGCTCTTCGGCGGGACGTCGCTCTGAGAGTGTCTGTACCCCCAGGGGTGCGCGAACCACTCACTCGAGGTGGGTCATGCCAACCTCTCTGCCACGGAGAACCCCGATGAAGCTGTCCATTTCCAACCCCTCCGCGATCTCCTTCAGCTCTGCCCGGATCGCGCTCTCCCTGCTGGTCAGCGCCAGCCTCGCCGGCGCCCAGACCACCTTCTACGTCGATGACAATGCCCCGGGCGACCCGGTCCACGGGATCTCGGACCCCAGCAACAACACGTTCTCGGACCCCCTGGAAGACGGCTCGCCGGCGCATCCCTTCGACGACCTTTGGAAGGGCGTTGCCGCGGCCTCCGCGGGTGACGAAGTCGTCGTCCTGCCCTCCGACCACTTCGGGAGCTACTTCCTGGCCGAGACCCTCGACCTCGCGGGCAAGGAGATCACCGTCCGCAGTCAAGCGGGCCCTGCCTTCACGGTCCTGGACGGCACGAGCATGCCCGGCCAGCCCGGTGTCCTGGCCGACAGCGGCGAGACGGCGGGAACCGTCTTCGAGGGCTTTCGACTCCAAAACTTCGACCGAGGCAGCTCCAGCAACGACCTGGGCGGCGCCATGGAGATCGCGAACGGCACGCCCACGATCCGAGCTTGCTGGTTCGAGAACAACCACGCCTACCGCGGGGCGGCCTTGTATGTCTCGAACTCGAGCTCGCGGATCGAGGACTGCCGCTTCGTCGGCAACGCCTCCGTCCATCAAGGCGGCGCGGTCTTCACCGACACCGGAGCGCCGACCTTCTCGCGCTGCTACTTCGAGGGCAACACGGCCAACTTCGGCGGCGCCTTCACGAGCTTCACGGCCAGCGCGACGCCGGTCTCCGTCGAAGACTGCCTCTTCTACGGCAACTCGTCCCTGGTCGGTTACGGAGGAGCGCTGTCAAGCCACTTCACGGGATCCATCACGATCGCTCGCTCGCGCTTCCTTGCCAACATCGCCGCCACGACGGGCGGGGGCGCCTTCGTACAAAGGGGCTTGGTGCATGACTGCACCTTCAACTCCAACGTCTCTTCCGATAACGAAGGCGCTCTCCGCGCGGGGGCGACAGGAACCGTGACGGTGCAGAGTTCGACCTTTTTCGGCAACATCGGTGGAGCTTGCTACGAAACCACGGGAGGAGACCTCCGCGTGCGCAACAGCATCTCCTGGAACAACACGCCTTTCGAGATCGGCTCCAACGTCGACGTTCAGAACTGCGACGTTCTGGGCGGGTTTCCCGGCGCGAACATCGACGTCGATCCGCTGTTCAACGACCCGCAAGGCGCCGACTCGATTCTCGGGACACTCGACGACGATCTCTCGCTCTTCGAAGGATCCCCGTGCATCGACGCGGGAGACACCACGCAATTGCTCCCGGGTTACCCACGGGACCTGATCGGAAACCCGCGCGCCGTCGATTTCCCCGACACCCCCGATACGGGCACCGCCCTGGTCGGCCACACGATCGACCTGGGTGCCTATGAGTACCCCGCGCCCCCCTTCCAGCCCCAACGCGTGACGGTCCAGCTCGCTCGCTAGCTAGCAGCTAGACCCCGATCGAATCCAGAGCCCCGTCCGTGAGTGTCGTGCTCGCGGGCGGGGCTTCGAACCATGGGTCGGGGCCGGCTCCCGGCCCGGCGCGAGGGAATCCAGCTCCAGAACCTGGTCCGCTTCGACCTCCGCCGCTGGTCCTCTGGCCGCGGAATCACGCTACCTGCCTGTGACGAAGTCCTCGACGGCGCTGAGGAGCCCCGCTTGGACCTCGCCGTAGAAGGCATGCACGACCGCGCCGTCTCCATCGACCAAGATCGCGGCCGGTAGGCCGGCGAGGCGAGCCGCGAGCTCCAAGCCGTCCCCACCAGGCGTCACGAGCAGCGTCGCGCCCGGGGACCCGAGCGACTCGTGATCGGAGAGCTCCTCCGGGCGCGCGTCCAGGACGAGCTCGAGCACGCGCAAGGAGGTGGTCGAATCGGCCCGAACGACCGCTTTCCAGAAGGGCCGCACGGCATCGCACGCGCCGCACGAGGCGGACGACACGAGGACAAGTGCTGCGACCGATGTCGATGGATCGAGCAGCGCTCGCTCTTCTCCCGCCGCGTCGAACAGGGTCACCCGCGGGAACCGGTCGCCCTGGAGAAGGGCCCGACGCGGGTCCGGTGCGGCCAAGACGGCCAAGCGGCGTTGGAGCAGGCGCACCCGCAGAGCCAGCGCGACGTCGAGGCCGGCCAAGGCCAGGCAGGCCAGGACGAGCCGCCGGCTGGTCCTGGTCCCGCCCGGCACGGGACGATCGCCGTTCAACCTCCGAAGAGCGTGCAGGTCAGGCCCGTCTGGGCCTCGAACCGGAGCTTTTCGCAGATCGTGCCCGCGAACACGATGGGATCACCTCCCTCGCTGTCCACGGAGACTTCGGGGTCACCACCGTTGCTGCACGACCACAGAAAGATGGGGCCGCACAAGAGGACGGGGAAAGCGCTCGTCGGCGGCGCAGTGAGAGTCAGTCCACCGAACGCGAGCGCCGCCAGAGTGGCGCCCGCGAGGAGCTTGGATCGAATCGCTTGAAGGGCCGTCATCGGTTCCTCACCGGTTCTGGACAGTCGTGGTCGATCGGGCCCCCCACGGAGGCCCTGTCCGAGAAAGAGTTCGGCACGGCTTTGACGCCTCACGGAAGCCACGAGAAACCGGGGATCCTTGTCCTCCCGGCAGCGTGTCTCTTCGTCGAGGGTACATCGTCAGCAGGCTGTTTGGGGCCGGGGGGTGATCCGTGCGCGAGACCGCGACCCGGTCCGGATCCGTCAGCGGCACGGACGTGCGCCTCATCTGCAGGCACGGACCATATCGAGCGATCTGCCTTCCAGTTCACGTCGGCTCGTCGAGAGCTTGCGGAGGAACCGTGCCTTTCGACACGGAAGCCTACGAACTCAGTGGTCGGTCACCATCATGACGCCCGCGTCCAGCAACATGGCCGTTGCGGGCGGCGTAGGCGTCGGCATCGCCGTCGAGATCGAGACCGAGGAAGGTCAAGCGGTCGTCGCCGTCGGCGGCGGGCGGGTGCCTATCCCAGCGGCGGCGGTAGTCACCGTCAAAGACGGACACCGCGCGCGCCCTGGTCAAGAGAGGCGCCGCTCTCGCAACGAGTTCGGGTCTCGGTGTCGGGACGAGCGCAGCCCCACCAGGAGGGGTTCGGGCAAGAGGAGACTCGATCCAGTGCGGGAGATGGCTCGGACGTCACGGATCCCAGGGCTCGCCGTACCGGGTCCGGCGGAGGGGCGGCCCCTCCTCCGGCCTTGTCTTCACGACCGTGGGGCGTGACGATTCCGCCTCGCGCAGGCCGGCCGCCTCTCCGCCCTTTTGTTGTCGTCCACTCCGAGAGTTCCATGACCGTTCTATCGCTCGCCGCCACGCTGCTCGTGCTCTTCGCTTGCTCGCCTTCCGCGCCTTCGACCGTGCCTGGGCTCGTGGCGCCGCCGGTGCAGGCCGCGCGGGCGGCGGACTTCGATCAGGACCACGCGCTCTGGACGAAGGTCCTGGCGCGACACGTGCAGGGCGACCGCTTCGACTATGCGGCCCTGAAGGCCGAGCCGGAGGAGCTCGAGCGCTATCTCGACGCGCTACACGCGGTGACGCCGGCGCAGCTCGCGGGCTGGACGAAGGCGCAGCGCTTTGCCTTCTGGATCAACACGTACAACGCGCACACGATCAAGAAGGTCATCAACGAGTATCCGCTGAAGAGCATCCGGGAGCTCGACAAGGCCTTCGGGTTGAAGACGGTCTTCGAGCAGGGCTTCATCCGCATGGAAGCGCATCACCCGGACGGCAAGGACGAGAAGCTGTCCTTGAACGAGATCGAGCACGGGATCCTGCGCGCCCGCTTCGAGGACGCGCGCGTCCACGCCGCGATCAACTGCGCTTCGATCAGCTGTCCGCCGCTCTTGAACGAGGCCTTCGTCGCCGCGCGCCTGGACGAGCAGCTCGACGCGCAGATGAAGGCCTTCGTGCACGACGCGGCGCGCAACGAGCTCGACGTGGCGGAGGGCGAGGCACGGCTATCCCAGATCTTCGATTGGTTCGCCGGCGACTTCGAACGCGACGCGGGCAGCGTGCGTGAGTACCTGGCGCGCTACGCTCCCGAGCTCTCCGACTTCCTGGCCGACGCCAAGCTGAAGTCCTTGAAGTACGACTGGGACCTGAACGACGTCAAGCGCTGAACCCGGACCGGGTTCACGAATGGCATCGTCACCAGAAGTGGTAGACGAGGGCTCCGGAGGCCAGCGTGAGCAGCGCGGCGGCGAGCTGCAGGGGTTGATCGAAGGCGGCGACGAAGGCCAGGCCGAGCGTCGCGCCGACATACAGCAAGGCGACCGCAGCCAACAACGGGGGTTCGCGTTCGCCGTCGCGGCGCCTTAGGACGAACAGGCACAGGACCGTGCCGGCGGCGCTCAGGGAGAGCGTGAAGCCCAGGTAGCCGAGCAGGCCCTGGAGCGTGCTGAACGCGACGACCGTGATCGCGAGCGCCGCCTGCAGGGCGACGGCCCAGGGCGAGATGCCGCTCGCATCCGCGCGACCGGCGAAGCGCTGTGGGAAGAGCCCGTCGCGCGCCATCTGGGCGTAGACGCGCGGTCCCGCGATCAGCATCGACGAGACCGAGGTCGCGAGCGCGATGCTGATCACCGCGCGCACGATCCCGGTCAGCCAGGCGCCGCCCAGCGCTTCCGCGGCTGCCCCGGCGACGTCCTCGCGACCGACGATGTCGGCCGGCTCGGGCGCCCATAAGAAGACCGTGTTCAAGGCGAGATAGAGCGCGGTCACGACCAGCGTTCCGAGCACGAGCGCGCGTGGCACCGTCCGCGCCGCGTCGCGCACCTCGCCGGCGACGTAGACGGCTGCGTTGAAGCCGCTGTAGCCGAGCGAGATCCAGACCAGCGCGCCCGCGAAGGCCACGGGCGAGAAGCCGACGTCCGCCTCGGCCACGCTCGCGCCCGGCCACGCGCCGGCCGTGAACCGCGCGCAGGCCACGACGAGGAAGAGCCCCAGCAAGGCTCCCTTCAAGAGGACGATCCCGTTCTGCACGCGCAACCCGCTGCGCACGAACGAGGCGTGCAAGCCGGCGAACACGACGATCGTCGCGATCGCGAGCGCTCCGGACGGCAGCGCTTCCGGTCGGCTCGCGGCCGGGAGCAGGTAGGCCTCGAGCGCGCGCGCGGCGAAGGCGATCGCGCCGGTGAAGCCCGCCAGGAGCGAGACCCAGCCCGCGACGAAGCCGACGCCGGGATGCAGCGCGCGCGCGAGGTAGACGTACTCGCCCCCGGACTCCTGGATCCGGCTCGCGAGGCGGCCGTAGCTCACCGCCCCCGCCAGCGCCACCAGGCCGCCGACCGCCCAGGCCGCCAGCACGAAGCGGCGGTCGCCGAGGTCGGCCAGCGCGAAGCCACTGGTCGTGAATACGCCCGCGCCGATCATGTTGGCGACGACGAGCGCCGTCGCCGAGGCGAGTCCGAAGGGACGCGCGCTGTCCCCGGCGGGCCTCACTCCGGCTTCTGGAAGACGAGCAGGTAGTTCTCGGACAGGCCTTCGATGGCGACCTCTTCCACGAAGCGGAAGCCGGCCGCCTCGATCTCGCCGCGGAAGGTGGCCTGGTCGGCGCGCACGTGGCCCAGGAGCCACTCGCTCGTGACGCCCTCGATCCGGTGGAACTCGACGAGCACGAAGCGTCCGCCCGGTCGCAGCGCGCTCAGGATCGACGCGAGCGTCGAGCGCGGATACTCGAAGTGGTGGTAGGTGTCGCAGACGAAGGCCAGGTCGACGGACGCGGGCGGCAGGTCGATCGAGCGCTCGGAGCACAGGACGCCGGACACGTTCGTGATCCCGGCTTCGTCGAGCCGCGTGCCGATGTGCTGCAGGAAGCGCGGCGCGATGTCGACCGCCCAGACCCAGCCGGTGGCGCCGACCGCCTGGGCGAAGGGCAGCGTGTAGAGCCCGGTGCCGGCGCCGACGTCCGCCACGCGTTGACCGGGCTTCAGCTGGCACGCCGCCAGGATCCCTTTCTGCGCCGCGTACACCTCGCGGCTCTCGACCTCGAAGCGCTCGACGAAGCTGTCGACGTCGAGGTCTGCGTCCTTGAAGTTGTCGTTGATGCCCTCCTTGACGCTCTTCTCGCGGTTGGACTGGCGCTCGATGTAGGCCAGCGCCTTGCCCTCGTAGTGCGGCGTGCGCATGCCGATTTCGCGCGCCTCGGCCAGGGCCGTCTCGACCGGCACGCCCTGGTCGAGCACGCGGAAGGGCAACCAGGCCGCGCCCGCGCGGTTGGCGGAACCGCAGTGAAGAAGCGTCGGCCCCTCTTGTTGGCGCAAGAGCGCGCGGATCTCGCCGAAGATCGCGTCGGACAGGAGCTCGGGATCGCGAAAGGGCACGTTCACGAAGTCGAGCCCGGCCCCCTCGACCAGCCCGCGCTCGTCCCACGGCACTTCGCCGTCGGTGCGCACCGAGATCACGCGCGCGATCCCGGCCGCCTTCAGGACCTCGATGTCCGCCTGTTCGAACTGTCCCGCGAACCACAACGAACCGGCGCGGTGGACGTTTTTGGCCTGGCCCAGCTCGGCGGGTTCGACCGCGTGGACTTCATCCTGGAGGGCAGCGGGAGCGAACGGCAGCGCGAGCGCGGCGGCGGCGAGAAAGGCGTGCATCATCGGGACAGACCGTGGGACGTGGCGCGCAGCGGCGCCGTTGCGGGGAGGCCGGGGATTCTACTCGCTCCCGGCGCCACGTCCGCGCGTCCCAGGACGAAGCACGTCCACGCGAGCGGATCGGCTCCTTGCCCGGCTTCCCGCGCGTGCTGGCTGCATCCATCCTGAGCCCGCGCGACCCCTCGGCCCAGCCGGCCGAATTCGCCGGCCTCTCGCCGCCTGGCAGCGAGTTGGACCGCACGTCCCACGGTCTCAGGATGGATGCGGCCTAACGAAGCAGCGTCCCTGCGGCTTTGAAGTCGTGCGAGCGCGCCGCCTCGCCGATCGTCAGCTCGAGGCCGTTCGACGTCGCGATTCCCACGGCCGAGCCCGGGTCGACAGCGTAGACCTGGAAGGTCAGCGACTGGCCGACCAGGCTGGGCGGAAGGAGCAGCGCGAGGTCGGTCGTCCCGCGGCCCGCAGCACCGGGTGCACCGCCGAAGGAGATCACCGACGTCGAGAGCAGCGGATCCACGAAGCTCGTCACGCCGGGGAAAGCGACCGACGGTTGGAATCCGCGCCCCGCGCCCGTCAGGAGCCAGCCGCTCGTCCCACCTAGGGCGCGGCGTGCGTGCAGCGCGACGCTCGTCGAACCGACGCGCACGGGACCGCTCGCACCGAGCACCGGCCGCAAGCCACCCGAGCCGGGGACGCCTGCTCCGATCCGGTACTGCTCGAGCACGCCGTCCGCCTCCCCGTCGAAGCGCAGGTTCTCGACGGCCCAGATCCCGAAGACGTCGACGTCTCCGTCCGCGTCGAAGTCCCCGAAGCTCCCGCCGCCCGCGCGCACGACGTAGTCCTTGCGCGTCCCGTAGTCGAGCTCCGTCGAACCCGACCAGACGGACAAGAGTGCGACCTCGAGGTGGAGCAAGCTCGAGGTCCTGTGGGCCAGGAGATCGAGGAGGCCGTCCCCGTCGACATCCACCGCCGCCACGTCGATGCCCGCCGCCGTGGGCAGGTCGAGCGTCAGCGCGGGCGCGTAGCTTCCGAACGCGAGCTCGTACAGCGCGAGCCCGTCGAAGCCCTCGCGCCAAGAGGCGACGTCGAGGTCGCCGTCGCCTTCGAGGTCGACGAAGCGCGCTCGGCTCCCGCTCGCATGCGCTCCCAGCACCTGCGGCACGAGCAGCCCGCCGCCCTCGTTCCTGAGGCTGCGGAGTTCTCCGCCGTGGGCGACGAGCAGGTCCGCGTCCCCGTCTTGATCGGCATCGGAGGTGGCGAGCGGCAGCCCGTCGAAACCGGCGAGCAGGAGCGGATCGAAGACGCCGGCGCCCTGGTTGCTCCACCAGCCGTTCAGGACGACGAGGTCTTCGTCCCCGTCGTCGTCGACGTCGGCGCTCCACCAGGACAGATCCGCCGAACTCGACGGGGCCGCCATCTCGACGCTGTTCGGGACCGTCGCGCTCACGACGTAATCCCCGCTGTCCGTCCCCGTGTAGAGCGCCATGCGCTCGAAGGTCGGCGGATCGAAGGGACCGGGTCCCGCCGCGAAGAGGGCCGCGACCAGATCGTCGAGCCCGTCCCCGTCGAAGTCCCCGGCGCCGACGGGAACGCGCACCAGCCCTTCCGACGGCACGTTGCGCACGTGCAGGTCGAAGTTCCCATCGCCGTGGTTCAGCGTCAGCCGATCGGGTCGCACGAAGTCGAGGTCCCCATCGCCTTCGTAGTCGCGGACGTCACCGCCGCCGAGTCCCGAGAGATCGTCGCGCCGCGGCTGGGAAACGCTCCGCGGCAAGCTTCCGTCCCCCTGGAAGAGCGCCCACCCCCCGGCGAGATCGAGGGCGCCGTCGCCGTCGAAGTCGGCCACGAAGGCCGGGTCGTCCGCGCTGAGAAGGACGTTGGCCGCCTTGGCCGTCAGCAGGAACGCGTTGTCGCCGTCGTTCTCCCAGAAGCTCATGGCGGACGTCAGAACGTCGAGATCCCCGTCGCCGTCCCAGTCGGCCAGTGCCGGGTTCGAAGTGACGGTCCAGTCGAAGCTGGCGTTCTCGACGAGCTGGACGGCGCCCGGGACGAGGCCGCCGGCCTCCTGCGCGAGCACGAGGAAGGCGGCCGGGTCGGGAGCGGTGTCGAAGCGGACCAGGAAGAGGTCGTCGTCTCCGTCACCCTCCAGATCGCCCGCGTTCAAGCGCGTGACGCCCTGGATCTCGGGCGGCAACGCGACGATCGGCCCGATCGTCGGCGTCCCTGCGCGCGTCGGGAAGAGGCGCACGAGCCCCTGACTCGCGTTGCCGATGAGCGCGACGTCGTCCGCCCCGTCCGCATCGAAGTCGGCGACGACGCCGCGCGACAGGACGAGCCCGGTCGTCGTGAGCGCGGGCCCGGGGACGAAGGCCGCGCCATCGAAGCTCCACCAGCGCAGGCGCTCGCTGCTCGCACCGTCGAGCGCGCCCAGGACGAGCTCGTTCGTGCCGTCTCCATCGCGGTCCCCGACACCGAACCAGAAGAGCGTGCCGCCTTCTTGCAACAGATGGCGCGGTCCGAAGCTGCCGTCCCCGTTTCCGGGCCGCACCAACAGCCCCGAGGGTCCGACCAGCGCCGCCGGATCGAAGCGGTCGTAGAGCAGGTCGAGGATTCCGTCGCCGGTGACGTCGGCCAGCTGCACGTTCGACGCCACGCTGAAGGTGCCGAACGTGGTGCCGGGCAGCTGGAAGCTCGTGACGTGCCTGACGGCGAAGCCGAGCTCGCCATGGTTGAGCCAGGATTGAACCTCGACGTTCCACGCGCTGTTCGGGGCTCGCCGTAGCCGCAAAGCGTCGACGTCTCCGTCCCCGTCCAGATCGCCCGCCGCCCGCATCCCGCCGAGCACGCCCGGCTGTGGATCCTCGAGCAAGCGCGGGGCGACGAAGCTGGCCGGGGTCTCGGGGACCGAACGAACGCGGACCCCGGTCACCTGCGCCGCGGTCAGACCGGACAGAACGAACGGAAGCGAGAGAGCGATGAGTTGGGCGAGCACGGCAGACCTCCTCGGTTGTCGGGGGCCGGGGTCGAACGCTGGCCCCGGTCCCCGCACGTTCCTTCCCCCGCCAGGATGTTGCGTGGATCTCGAATTTGTGTCGAGCGCTGGACCAAGCGCCCTCTACTCCAGCTCGAGCTCGCCTCCGGGCTCCTCGAGGGGGTCGTGCGACGACTGCAGACGCCGGGCCTCGTCCGCCTGTTCTTGGTCACCGAGCCGCTCGAACATCCGGGCCGCACGTTGGAGGTGGCGATCGCCGTGCGCGTCCTCGCCGAGGTCGCGGTGCAGCCGACCGAGGTTCAAGAGGTGGGCGGCCATGCCCTCGAGGATGCCGAGGCGCTGGTCCATCCGCAGGGCGCGCTCGTGCAAGCGGCGCGCTTCCCCGAAATCGCCCTCCTGCTCGTGCAACCAGCCGAGGCCGCCGAGGATCGCGCCCACCGGCTTCTCGTGCCTCGCGACCTTCGTGCGACCGAGCGCGCTCTCGAACCCGCGGCGCGCGTCCGACAGGCGTCCTTCGTCGAGCGCCGTACGCACGCCGTCGAGGGCGTCGAGGACGGGCACGATGCGTTCGTATCCGCGCAGCGCCCGATACTCGAGCAACAAGGGCTGGAGGAAGGCCTCGGCGCGGGCCCGCGCGACGTCGAGTGTGCCGGGCCCGACGGACTCCAGCTCGGTGTGCAGCAGGAGGCTGCCTTCGCGGTTCGCCTTCCACTTGTCGCGAAGCGCGGCGAACGTCGCGGACTCGGGCGGTTCGCTCTGGTAGACCGTCTCGCGCAGGTCGTCCGAGGTGTCCGTCGCCCGCAAGTACGGAGAGCCCAGCCCGTCGACGACGAGCGCCTGCAGGTCGCACACGAAGTCCGTGAACGTCTCGCGGTCTCCCTCGTCCTGTCCGATGGACTGGAACTCTTCGATCGTCAAGGCGCGGAACGGGGTGCGCGCGACCGGGATCTCGCGGGCCATCTCAGCACCTCCCCGCGAGGGTCTTGTCGACCTTGGCCTTGGTCGGCGCCGACTTGCCGAGGTAAGCGTCGTGGACCAGGAGCTGGAAGTCGGCGTCCGTGTCGTAATCGAGAAACAGGAGCTCGAAGTCCCCGGTCACGAGATCCTCGGCCAGAAACTCGTGCGAGCCGACCGTGCTCCCCGACCCGGCGATCGTCAGCTTGCGCCCCTTGGCCCGCAGGTCGTCCAGGTCGACGCGCAGGACGAGCGGATAGAAGAAGACGATGTCGACATCGTTGCACACGCGCTTGAGCCGACGCGCTTCGGCCGCCGTGATGTGACCCAAGGCCTGCCGGGCCTGCACGCCGCGATGGAGGTTGGCGCGCGATTGGTTGATCGTCTTGTCGAAGTCGTCGAGATCGCGCCAGGGCTGGTACAGGTCCTGGTAGATCAGGATCGGATCAGACGACTTCGGATTCGGGAGCCTGTAAGTGTAGAACTCCTCCGCGATCCACACGCGGTGCTGCTTGTAGTAGTAGCGCGCGAGAATCCAATCGAGCGCCGGAACGGTTCCGTAGTAGTGGCTCTTCATCCGACTCGCACCCGTTCAGGGAAGCCGAAACCAAGGAAGACAAACAAGCGGAGCCGAGGGGCTCCGGAGGTCGGTTCTACCTCACCTGCGCCGCATCTGTCGAGGGCGCGCTCGCCCGCTCGGCCTCGAGCTTGTCGAAGATCGCGCTGCGCATGGCCCTGCCGGCGAGACCGGGCAGGGCGTGACCGAAGGCGGCGAAGAAGCGGTTCGAGGCGCCCGGGACCAGGACGCGCTGGCGGCGGTCCCAGGCGCGCGCGATGCGGTCGGCCAACTCTTCGGGCGGCATGCGGCGCGCCTCGCTCGCGCCCGCGGGGCTGTGGCGGCGGGCGTGCTCGGTCCGCGTCGGGCCCGGGTAGACGGTCAGGACGGAGAGTCCGCGGGCCTGGACCGCGGCGGCCAGGCTCGAAGCGAAGGACGCGAGGCCGTCCTTCGTCGCCGCGTAGACGGCCGCGCCCGGATAGGCGACGAAGCGCGAGAGCGACGACAGGAAGACGAAGCCCCCGCCGGCGCGCAGCGCGTTCGCACGCAGGAGCTCGGACGAGAGCCAGAGCGGCGCCAGGAAGTTGAGCTCGACCACCTGACGTTGACGCGCGAGCTCCGCGCCTTCGAAGGCGCCGACGGCGTTGATGCCCGCGTTGTGGACGACGACGTCGAAGGGCCCCTCGTGCGCGAGCTCGGCCAGGCAGCTTTCGACGCCGGCGCGCGTCGCGAGGTCGGCCGTGATCGAGCGCACGTCGATGCCGCGGGCGGCGAGTTCGCCCGCCGCTCGCGCGGCTCCTTCGGAATCGACGTCGACGCCGACGAGCGCGTAGCCGGAGGCGCCGAAGCGCTCGGCGACGGCGCGGCCGATGCCCTGGGCGAAGCCGGTGACGAGACAGCGCCTGGAACCGGATCCGGCGGTTCCTTCGGACGGCGACTCCGCGGCGCTCCGCGCGGTCTCGGAAGCGCTGCGCGCTTTGACGCGCGTTTCGATCAGGCGCGACGCATTGCGACCCACGAAGCGCAGTACCCGGTTGCCGGTCCCCACTGTGGTCCAGTGCGGCGCCCCGCTGAGGTGTCGGTCGATCCGCGCCGCCACCGTTTCCGGCGCGGGAAAGCGCGCCGGATCGAGCTCGCCCTCCGGCACGCCGCTCTTCGCGAACAACCCGGTGCGCGTCGCGCCGGGCCGCAGCACCTGGACGTCGACCGCTCCCGCGAGCTCCAACCGCAGGCTGCGCGCGAAGCCCTCCAGCGCCGCCTTGCAGGCCGCATAGACCGCGTAGTCCGGGGCAGGCAAGGCCGAGACGACCGACGAGACGAACGCGACCCGCCCGCCGGCCCGGCGCAGGCGCGGCAGCAACGCGTGGACCAGCTCGATCGACGAGGTCAGGTTCACGGCCACGAGCCGCCGCAACTCGTCCGCCCCGAGCTCCTCGATCGCCCCGTACCAACCCGCCCCGGCATTCAGGACCAGGAGGTCGAGCCGCTCGAGCCCACGCTCGTCGAGAAACCGCACGATGCGCCCGGCCGCGTCCGGCCGCGCCAAGTCGGCTTGCACGTAGCGCAGGTGATCGAACCAGGCCGGATCGAGCTCCTCGACCCCGCGCCGCCCGTGCAGGATGGCCCGCTCCCCCCGCTCGTGCCACCGGCGCGCCAGCGCCAGGCCGATCCCGTCGGTGGCCCCCGTCAAGAGCATCGTCTTCGAGCGCGGGGAGCGGGAGTCGAACGTCATGCCCGCATTCTGCCGCGCCCCCGCGGGCGAACAAGCGGGCAGGCTCCGCCTTCGACCAAGACCTTCCCCACGTCGGGCCCCGGCATGGCAGCATGAGCGGTCGGTTCGGTGGGCCTGCGTCCTAGGCCTTGACGCCGACCTCAGGAGCTTTCCATGACCACACGCGCTTTCCTGTTCGTTGGACTTCTCGCCGGACTGCTCGGCACGGGGGCCCATGCCCAGGTCATCCAGATCAACCCCGACCGCGACAACACGCTGTACGAGCCTTCGACCGCGACCGAGCTCAGCAGCGCCCTCGGCCCGCAACTCTTCGCCGGGCGCACCGGCGGGATCGGCGGAGGGAATCACATCCGGCGCGGACTGTTGCGGTTCGATGTGGCCGGCAGCGTGCCGTTCGCGGCCACGATCGGTTCCGTCGAGCTGACGGTGGAGTGCAGCATGGTGTCGGTCCTCGACGTGGGCGTCGCGCGCACGATCCGGCTGCAGCGCGCGACGGCCGACTGGGGCGAGGGCACGTCGGACGCGGGCATCAGCGGCGGCTCGGGCGCCGTCGCGACCACCGGCGACGCGAGCTGGAGCTTCGCCTTCTTCCCCGCGACGGCTTGGGCCACGGCCGGCGGCGACTTCTCACCGACGGTCAGCTCGACGATCTCCGTCCCGAGCGAAGGAACCTACACCTTCCCGTCGACACCCCAGCTCGTCGCGGACGTGCAAGACATGCTCGCCAACCCGGCCGGCAACTTCGGTTGGGTGGTCCTCGGCGAAGAAGGAGCTCCGGGCGGAGCGCGCGCCTTCGACACGCGCGAAGCGCCCGCCTACCCGTTCTACGGCGGAACGGCGCCCGAGCTCGAGATCCAGCTCGTCGGAACGGTTCCGGCCTTGCCCTGGCCCGGACTCCTTCTCCTGGGCGGCCTCCTGCTCGTCGCCGGAACGCGCCTGCTGTGGACACGCCGTCCGGTCGACAGCGCGGGCTGAACCCAGCCGTGTCTCAGGCGCGAGCCTCCGGCTCGGGCCAGTCGAGCTCCAGCGCAGCTCCGTAGGGCGTGGCCCGCCACTGCCCGAGCAAGCGCCGAGCCCGTTCCGCGATGCGTTCCGCCAGCTCCGCGCTGGCGCGTTCCGGCGCCACCCGCTCGAGGAGCGCCAGCACACGCTCGGGCGTCACCCCAGTCCGCAGCAGCGTCTGGACCGGACCGGCCAAGGCCTCGGCCGCCATGACGTCGGCACCCGTCAACGCCACCCCGCCCACGCTCGCACCGCCCGCGACCGAACCCCAGAAACCCCTGACGAAGGGCACCTCCAGCTCGACCGCGAGGTGCGCTAGGTCGTGGCGCAGAAAGCTCCGCGAGTCGAGCTCAGCCGCCTCGACGCTTCCGTCGCAGCGCGTGACCTCCAGCCGGTGACGCCGGTCAGAGAGCTTCTGGAATCGGATGTGCATGGCCCTGGCTCCGCTCGTTCCTACGAGAGATCGACTCCAGTCGCCACCGCCGCTGAGGCCGATCCGGCTCAGTTTGCCAGGTTCTTCGCCGTGAACTACATTCAGCCGGCTCGTCGGATGCGGTGCGTCCTGACCTGGCACCGCCTCCCGCTTTTCACCAACCGAGGAGGGGAATTGCCATGTACGCACGTTTGTTTTGTAGCGCCGTCGTCCTTCTGTCCGCGAGTGCTTGCATGGGGCCGGGCCGTGACCCGCTCGTGCCCGAAAAGGCCTTGCTCGCGAACCTCTCGTTTCAGGAAGGGGCGAAGCCCAAGAGCAAGGTGAAGCCGATCGCTGGTGACGCCGCGAACGCCAAGGATCTCGAGGAGCAGGTCAGCGACCTGGATGCGAAGCTCGATCAACTCATCGAGCAATCGGAAGGCGAGTCCAAGCCCTGGTGGGGCACGGGGGTCGGTTGGGCGACCTCGGTCGACGCGGACCGGGGCGGCAACGAGTTCTCCAGCGTCATGTTTCACTTCAAGGGCTTTCCGTCGCGCGTCGGTGAACATGCGCGGGCCTTCGATGGAACGGAGAAGATCCCTGCGTTCACCTGGGACCGGTTCTTCCTGAGCGCCGGGGTCAGCCTCGGCAAGGTCGGGGGCTCGGACCTGATCGATGGCCCGCTCTACGCGCTCGGCGCCGGCTACGACATCACTCCGGAGTTCGGCTTCATGATCGGAGTCGGATACTTCGAGGAGATCGAGACTGGCGGGGACAAGGACGTCGAGACGAGCCTGACCTACGGCGTGGTGCTCGAATTGCCCCTGTTCCAGAAGTTCTTCCAGTGAACCTCAGGCGGTCGCTTCGCGGACGCGGTGGCGCACGATGTCGCCGCTGACGAGGTAGACGACGTCTTCGGCGATGTTCGTGGCGTGGTCGGCGATGCGTTCGAGGTTCTTGGAGACGGAGATCAGCTCGACGGCCTGGTCGATCATGTCCGGGTCGGCGTGCATCTTCTCGAGCAACTGGGAGATGATCTCGCGGTTCATGCGGTCGACTTGGTCGTCCTCTGCGCAGACGCGGCGGGCCGCGGCGGCGTCGCCGCGGACGAAGGAATCGATGCTCTCGCGCAGCATCTTGGCGACGATTTCGACCATGTCGCGGAAGCGGCCGGGGACGATCGTCGAGCTCTTGGCGGTGATCGAGATCGTGCGTTCGGCGATGTTCGAGGCCAGGTCGCCGATGCGCTCGAGGTCGTTGTCGATCTTGAGGCAGGCGGCGACGAAGCGCAGGTCGGAGGCCACGGGTTGGTGGAGGGCCAGGATCTTGAGGCAGTCCTCCTCCAGCTCGACCTCGCGACGGTCGATGTCGGCGTCGCCGTCGATGACCTGCTCGGCCAGGTTCATGCGGCGCTCGAGCAGGCTCGTGATCGAGCGGCGGACGGCCTCCTCGACCTGGCCGGCCAGGAACAGAAGCCGTTGCTCGAGCTTATGGAGGTCGTGACTGAGGTGCTTCGACATGGGAGTGGGCCGGGTGCGGTGAGCCGGCAACGAGGAAACGGCGCCTGTCGGACTCGGGGTTCGTCGCCTCAGGTTAGCCGAAGCGACCGGTCACGTAGTCCTCCGTCTCCTTGAGGCGAGGCTGAAGAAAGATCTCGTCGGTTGGACCGAACTCGACCAGGCGGCCAAGATACATGAAGGCCGTGTAGTCGCTCGCACGCGAGGCCTGCTGCATGTTGTGCGTGACGATCAGGATCGAGTAGGTGCCCTTGAGCTCGTCGATCAGTTCTTCGATCCGGCCGGTCGCGATGGGGTCGAGCGCCGAGCAAGGCTCATCGAGGAGCAGCACGTCGGGTTCGGCGGCGATCGCACGGGCGATGCACAGGCGCTGCTGTTGCCCGCCGGACATGGCCAGGGCGCTCGACTGCAGGCGGTCCTTGGCCTCGTCCCACAGGCCCGCGCCGCGCAGGCTCTGCTCGCAGACCTCGTCCAGGACCGAACGGTCGCGCTCACCGTCGATGCGCAGCGAATAGACGACGTTCTCGTAGATGCTCATCGGGAACGGATTCGGCTTCTGGAACACCATGCCGATGCGCTTGCGCAACTCGATCACGTCGACGCCTGCGGTATAGATCGACTCGCCGTTCAGGGTCATGTCGCCCGAGACGCGCACCGAATCGATCAGGTCGTTCATCCGGTTGACGCAGCGCAGGAGCGTCGACTTGCCGCAGCCCGAGGGTCCGATCAGGGCCGTCACCTTGCCGTCCGGACACACGAGCGAGATGTCGTGCAGCGCCTGAGCCTCGCCGTACCAGAGGTTGAAGTTCGAGACTTCCAGCACGGGCTTCTCGCCGCGGGTCGCCTCGTGGACGACCGTCTCGAAGGCTTCGCCGCGCTGAATGGCCTCGAACAGGCCTCCGGCGGCGGCGTCGCTCTCGGGCAGGCGGGCGGCCTGGCGCGGTGGGATGGTCAAGGGTGGTGCCTTCTTCAAGGAGCCGTGGGGAGTGATCGTCATGGTTTCCATCCTTCGGAGTGCCGTCAAATGTGCACGCTCTGAAACCTGCGGCGCAGGCGGCCGCGGATCCACACCGCCACCAGGTTGAGCAGGACGACGATCGCGATCAGAAGCAGCGTCGTCGTGTAGACCATCGGCTTGGCCGCCTCGGAGTTCTGGCTCTGGAAGCCCAGGTCGAAGATGTGAAAGCCCAGGTGCATGAAGCTGCGCTCGGGGTGCAGAAAGGGAACGACACCGTCCACGGGCAGTTCCGGAGCGAGCTTGACCGCACCGACCAGCATCAGCGGTGCCACCTCGCCCGCACCGCGGGCGATGGCCAGGATCATGCCGGTCATGATCCCGGGCGCGGCGCGCGGCAGGACGATGCGGCGGATCGTCTGCCATTTCGTGGCGCCGCAGGCATAGGACCCCTCACGCATCGAGTTCGGCACGGCGGAGAGCGCCTCCTCCGTCGCGACGATGACGACCGGCAACGTCAGCAAGGCGAGCGTCAGCGCCGCCCACAGGACGCCGCCCTTGCCGAAGGTCGGGTTGGGCAGCTTGGCCGAGAAGAAGACCTCGTCGATCGACGATCCGATCACGTAGCAGAAGAAGCCCAGGCCGAAGACGCCGAAGACGATGCTGGGCACACCGGCCAAGTTGTTCACCGCGATGCGCACGATGCTGACGATCGTGCCCTGCTTGGCGTACTCGCGCAGGTAGAGCGCGGCCAGCACGCCGAACGGCACGACGACCAGCGACATCAGCAGCGTCATCGCGATCGTGCCGAAGATCGCGGGAAAGACGCCGCCCTCGGCGTTGGCCTCGCGCGGGTCGGCGGTCAAAAATTCCCACCAGCGCGACAGGTAGACGGAGAGCTTGCCGCCGAAGCCGAGCTGGTTGGCCGGGAAGATGCGGACGACTTCGTCCAGAGCCAACGCCTTCTCGACACCGTCGGAGGTCTCGAGGACGAGCTCGTAGCGCCCGTTCTCCGTATTCAGCGCGTCGATCTCCCGGCGGATGCGCGTGAACGCACCGTTCGCCTCCTCCTCGGCCGCGCGGTACGCCGCTTCCGCGCGCCGCCAGCGCTCGGAGTCGCGTCCCTCGGCCAGCTCGGCCGCGCGCATGTGCAAGCGCGCGTCCTCGAGCGTGCGGTTGACGGCGCCGATCTCGTGCGTCTCGAGGCTCTGCCGCGCGTGGTAGCGCGCGCGCGCTTTGTCGTGGTGCTCCTGGAAGCGGCTCCACACTTCGTCGGGCTCGGTGGCGATCGTCGCGCCGTCGAGTCGGAACGCGACCGGTGTCCCGTAGAAGCGCCCCCAGGTGTTGCGCTCGACGAGCAAGGCCCATTCGGGCAGCGAACGGTCGAGGACGTGGTAGTCCTCGATCCAGCGGTAGTGGACGTTCGTCAGCTCGAAGTTCTCGGTGCGCAACTGGAAGCGGTCGACGAGACCGCCGTTCGCCTCCAGCTCGGTCCGCGCGCGCTCCGCGACCTCATCGGACAAAGCCTCGAGCCGACTCTCCTCGGGCGCGAACGAGCTCTTGGAGGCGACTTCACCCAGGTAGGCGGAGCCGTCGGCCAGCTCGACGTGCAGAATCGCTCCCGGCCAGAAGGTCGAACCGCCCTGCCACAGGACCAACCCCAAGAGGCCGGCGATCATGAAGACGGCCAGGACGAGCGATCCTCCGGTCAACCAGACCATCGGCTCGCCGTGGGCGAAGAGCGACGTCGTCCGTAGGGCCTTCTTGCGCGGGCGCTTCGGCGTGCCCGCGGCCTGCGCAGCCGGCGGCGGATCGGCCGTGATCGTCATAGCTGGTACGCCCGCTTGCGGAAGCGCAACCGCACGATCTCGGCCACCGTGTTCAGCACGAAGGTCATCGCGAACAGAACGAGCGCCGCGAGGAACAGCGCGCGGTAGTGCGTGCTGCCTTGCACCGCCTCCGGCAGCTCGACGGCGATGTTGGCGGACAGCGTCCGGAAGCCGTTGAACACGTTCCATTCCATGACGGGCGTGTTGCCGGTCGCCATCAGGACGATCATCGTCTCCCCCACCGCGCGCCCGAGCCCGATCATGACCGCGGAGAAGAGCCCGCTCATCGCCGTCGGGATGATGATGCGCACGGCGGTCTGCCAGGGTGTCGCGCCGGCGCCCAGCGAGGCCAGCCGGAGGTGCTCGGGAACGCTGGTGAGCGCGTCCTCGGCCAGCGTGTAGATGATCGGAATGACCGCGAAGCCCATGACGAAGCCCACGATCAGGGCGTTGCGCTGCACGTAGGTGTCGAAGACCGAGCCGCGCGGATCGAAACCGGCCACGTCGAGACCCGCGGACAGGGCCAGGGCGATGGCCACGGTCAGAAGCGAGCCGATCAGGAACTTGGCGAGGTCGTAGCGTGCGCACTGGGAGCGCGTCCAGGCGCTCGACCGTCGGCGCACGAAGGGTGCCAGCACGCGCACACCGAAGCCCAGCGCCAGGAGCGCGGAGAGCGGGATCAACAGGAGCATCCAGCCGCCCGTAGCCGTGCCGATCTGGCCGTCGAGCCACAGCCTCATGTCGCCCGCGAAGAAGAGTCGTTCCATGACCGGACCGACCCACAGCGCCAGTGCGACACCGATCGGCAACGTCACGCCGATCGAGACCAGCCGCTGCCAACCGGCCCAGCGTACGGCCCGGTTCGAAGGCATGAGCTGCCACAGGTAAGCGCCCAGGAGCAAGGCGAACGGCAGCGTCACGAACACGGCCAGGGTCGCGGGGATGATCCTCTGGGCGAAGGGCGCGATCACGAGCGCCGCCAGGAAGCCCAGCACCACGCTCGGCAGGCTGGCCATCATCTCGATCGACGACTTGATCGGGATGCGCAGCCGTCGATCGAGGAACTCGCTCGTGAAGACCGCCGCCAGGAGCGCGAGCGGCGTTCCGAACAGCATCGAGTAGAACGTCGCCTTGATCGTCCCGAACACGAGCGGCAGGAAGCCGAGCTTGGGTTCGAACTCGTCGGTGCCACTCTCCGCCTGCCAGGTGTGGGTCGGCGCGGGGAAGCCCTCGTACCAGACCGGCCGGAACAGCGCCGCCAGGCTGGCCTCGGGGTAGCGCGGATCGATGGCCCAGTGCAGGAGGCCGACGCGCGTCGCGGCGACGACCCCGTCCTCCTTGGCGACCAGGACGATCGCTTCGATGGGCTCTCCCTCGGGCCCGGGTGAGGTCGCGAGCAAGCGGTTCGTCGTCACGTGCCACAGACGCGCGCCGCCGTCGGCGTGACCGCTCGCGATCAAACGCGTGCGCGGCGAGGCTCCGATCGACGTGACGGCCGAGCCTTCGGTCGCGAGCTCGTGCGCCAGGAGCAGCTGGACGCCGTCGGTCGTCGGCGCGCCGTCGACACGCGCCGTGAACCAGGCGCGCAGCCCGCCCCTGCTGTCGCCGACGATGAAGGTCGCCTGCCCCAGCATCGGCTCGAAGACGGTGAGCTCGGCCGCGGGATCGGCCAGGATGTCGAGCTCTTCCGCGACGAGGGGAGCGGACGGGTCGCGCACGTCGTAGCGCACGACCTTGCCGTTCGCCCAGGCCAAGAAGACGCTGTCGCCGCCGCCGTTCAGGTGCAGGAAGGCGGGAGCCGCATCCTCGCTCCGCAGCGGCAGTTCGTAGTCGTCGCTGGCGTAAGTCGTCTTGCCGGTCAGGAGGTTCGTCCGTTCGCGCGTCTTCGTGTAGAAGATCCGACCGGCGTCCGTGAAGCCCGCCAGGACGGCGGTGGCATCGTCTGAAGTGTGGGCGATGAGCCGGATGGCGGCGTTCGCCTGGGACTCGATCGGAGCGCCGATCTCGAGGGTGAAGCTCTGCGAGCGCAGCTTGCCCTCGGTCGTGAGGACGTAGATCTTGCCCGCATGCACCGCGATCGCGCCGGGCCCCAGGTCGCGCGCGACGTCCGGGGTTTCCTCGTCGGTCGGGAAGGCCGACGTGAAGCCGAAGCGGCCGAGGTGCAGCTTGCCGTCCGAGAATCCGAAGGCCACGTCGTCGCCCTCGGGCGAGACCGAGAGGGCGGTGAGCGTGCGCTCGTCGGCGCCGGCCCCACCGCCAGCCCCACCGAAGGGTTGCAGCCGCTGCAGCTCTTCCCCGGTGTCCAGCCGGTGCACGCGCACGGTCCCGTCGCGCAGCAGGATGGCCGCCATCGACTTGTACTCGTCGACGGCCACGTGCAGCGGCTCGGACGCGAGCCGCTCGATCTCCGCTTCTTCGGCCCCGTCCATCGAGGCGCCCCGGAACAGGGGCACGACCACGCCGACCAGGAAGAGGAAGATCATCGCGACCGCGAGGATCGTCCCGATCCCACCGATGGTGATCAGGTAGCGGGACGCGAACTCCGCGAAGCGCACGCGCGGACGTGTCCTGCGCTCACGTCGTTTTCGTTGGTTCACGGCTGGACAGAAAGGCCGGGGGCCGAACCCCGCTCAGCGGTGCTCGGCCCTGCGTTTGGTTCGATGCAGGCTCTCACGTTCAACGCCCGGCGCCGGCTTCCTGGAGATTCGACTTGTTCGGCTCGATCTGGATGCCGAGCTTGGCCAGGGCCGTCTGCGCCACTTCGAAGGTCACCGGGTAGTAGCCGTCCTTGATGACGTCCCGCTGTCCCTGCTGGCTGAAGATGTAGCGCACGTACTCGCGTCGCAGCGGGTCGAGCTGGGCGTTCGGCTCGGCGTTGATGTAGAGATAGAGGAAGCGAGCCAGCGGATACTCGCCCGTGTAAGCGTTCTCGGCCGTCGCGGGGACCGGCTTCGAGTTCGTGTCGACGGACAGCGGGATGGCGCGGACGTCGGCCGTCTTGTAGCCGATCCCGCTGTATCCGATCGCGAACTTGTCGGTGGCCACGCCCTGGACGACGGACGAGCTGCCCGGCTGCTCCTTGACGGTGTCCTTGTAATCGCCCTTGAAGAGCGCGTTACTCTTGAAGAAGCCGTAGGTGCCGGAAGCCGAGTTACGGCCGTACAGGCTGACAGGCTGCTTGGCCCAGTCGCCCGTGAGGCCGACCTGGCCCCAGTTCACGATGTCGGTCGCGAAGCCGCCCTTGCGGGTCTTCGAGAAGAGCGCATCGACCTGCTGGAGCGAAAGCCCTTGGATCGGATTGTCCTTGTTCACGTACACCGCGAGCATGTCGATGCTCGTGGGCAGCGGCGTCGGCTTGTAGCCGAAGGCCTTCTCGAAGTCGTCGATCTCGGCGCTCTTCATCTCGCGGCTCATCGGACCGAAGTTCGCCGTGCCCGCGATCAGGGCCGGAGGTGCCGTCGACGAACCCTTGCCTTCCATCTCGACGGCGACGTTGGGGTACATCGTCTTGAAGCCCTCCGACCACAGGGTCTGGAGGTTGTTCATCGTGTCGGAGCCGACGCTCTTGATCGCGCCGGTGACACCTTGCACGGGCTTGTAGACGGGCAAGCGCGGATCGACCTGCACCGCTTGGGCGAGGGAGACTCCGCCGACGAGAGTGACGGCGGCGGCGAGTCGGAGGACGTTCATGGGACCTGCTTGTCTCGGGGTCATATTTGCAACTCGGTAGAGGCGGCCACTGCCGCCAGGGCCGAAGCACGTGCTTCGGATGTGGACATTCGATTCGTGTTTCGACCGCAAGAGACCAGAGCCCCATGAACGCGTGGTGAGCCGTTCGTGAAGATTTGGTGAAGGTGTGAAAGGCCTGCCTCGACCTGGCGCCGCGCGGCAAGGAGCCCCTATCATCCCGGCCCACGAGGTCCCCCCCCAGCCTCCTACGCAACGCTCGCCCAACAGGTCGAGCTCTCCACCTCTCCTGGAAACGATTCGATCATGAAGACCATCTTCACGGCCGCGACTCTCTGCCTGACGGCAAGCGGCGCCTATGCAAACAACGGCAACGAGGTCGAGCCTGCTCCCGAGGCTTCGCTCTCCACGCTGCTCGCCGACGGCGACGTCACCCTCAAAGTGTTCGGCCGCCTGCTCCAAGACTGGACGTGGGCGACCGGTGGCGACGACGGCCTCTACGACACGGACGATGGCGTCGAGTTCCGCGCCGCGCGCATCGGGGTCTCCGGCACCGTCTTCGACGTCGTCGACTACAAGGCCGAATACGACTTCGTCGGCGGCGACGCCGACTTCAAGGACGTCCTGTTCAGCTTCGCGACCGGCATCGGCAAGGTCAGCGTCGGCAACTTCAAGGAGCCGATGAGCCTCGAGGAGCTCACCAGCAGCCGCTTCATCTCGTTCAACGAACGTTCTTTGATGAACGCGCTCGTCCCGGGCCGCAACACGGGCATCGCGCTCAGCGACTCCTGTGACAACTTCAACTGGACGTTCGGCATCTTCCGTGACTCCGACGACTTCGGTGATGACAACAACACCAACGGGCCCGGCGACACCGAGCAGGACGGCGAGTACGCCTTCACCGGTCGTGTGACCACCGCTCCGATCCACGAAGACGACGGCGAGCGCGTACTGCACCTCGGTCTGTCCTACAGCTTGCGTGGAGCGGACGACGACATGGCTCGCTTCCGCTCGCGGCCCGAGGCTCACCTCATGAACCGCCCGGTCGACACCGGCGTGCTCGCCGCCGACGGCGTGAACCTCGGCGGACTCGAGGTCGCCTACGTCCAGGGACCGTTCTCCGCCCAGGCCGAGTACTTCATGGCCGCGGTCGACGCGCAATCCGGCGGCATGGACGCGGACTACGCGGGCTTCTACACCGAGGTCACCTACTTCCTCACGGGTGAGCGCCGCAACTACAAGAAGTCGGCCGGCAAGTTCGATCGCGTCAAGCCGAACACGAACGTCCAGCGCGGCAGCTTCTCCGGCGGCGCGTGGCAGACGGGTCTGCGCTACTCGATGCTCGACCTCGACGACGGCCCGAGCGCCGACGAGATCTCGAACATCACGGCCTCGCTCAAGTGGATCCTGAACCCCAACACGCGCATCGCGCTCAACCTCATCCAATCCGACGCCGAGAGCGGCGCGATCGAGGACGACGCGACGATCGCCATCCTCCGCTTCCAGGCGGACTACTGAGAGCGCGCGGGCCTGACCCGCGACGGTTCTCACGACGACGGGCCGCTCCGGAAGATCCGGGGCGGCCCGTCGGTCGTCGAGGACCTCGGTGGCGTCAGGACGCGCGCGGCAAGCGCACCGAGAAGGCGCTGCCGCGACCCGGCTCGCTCTCCAGGTCGACCTCGCCGCGCATCGCGACGACGAGGTGCTTCACGATCGAAAGCCCGAGCCCCGTTCCGCCGAGCGCCTGCGAGCGGGCCTTGTCGACGCGATAGAAGCGCTCGAAAACACGCTCCTGATCCTCACGCGGGATCCCGACGCCGTCGTCGCGCACGCACAGCACGACGTGCTCGCCTTCGGCCGCGATCCGGATCGCAATCTTGCCCGGACCCGGCGAGTACTTGATCGCGTTGTCGATCAGGTTCTCGGCCACTTGCGTCATGGCCTCGGCGTCGCCCTGCACCTCGATCGTCGGCGCGTTCTCGTCGACGGTGACGCGGATCGCCTTCTTTGCGAGCCGCTCCTCGTGCCGGCCGAGGACGCCCTCCACGATCGGGCGCCAGGCGACGGGCACCCCGAGCGGCTCGGCCTCCTGGGACTCGATGCGGGCCAGGCTCAAGAGGTCGGTGACGAGGTTCGAGAGCCGGTCGACGTTGGCATCGACGCGCTGCAAGAAGTGCTCGTTCTTGCCTTCGTCGTGGATCGCCCCCGACAGCAGGGTCTCGACGAAGCCCTTGATCGAGGTCAGCGGGGTCTTCAGCTCGTGCGAGACGTTCGCCACGAAGTCGCGCCGGATGCGCTCGAGACGACGCAGGTCGGAGACGTCGTGCAACACGACCACGAGTCCGCGCGCATCGTCGGTACGGAAGGGGCTCGCGTGGGCGTCCAAGACGCGCTCGCGCCCGGTGCGGTGCAGCTCGATCTCGCGGCGCGAAAGCGCCTGGGTCCGCCGCGCCTCGGCCAGGAGCTCCTCGAGCTCGACCACCGGCGCCAGCTCCCAGAGCCGGCGGCCTTCGACTCCGGCCACGGGCAACGCCAAGAGCCGGATCGCGGCCTGGTTGCAGAAGAGGATCCGGTCGTCGTCCTCCACGGCGATGACCCCTTCGACCATACCGGCCAGCATGGCGCGCAACTGGGCGTCCTCCTTCGAGATCGTCGCGATGCGCGTGGTGATCTCCTCGCCCAGACGATTCATCGTGTCGGCCAGAATCCCGATCTCGTCGGTCTGCTCGAGCTCGATACGGCGCTCGAAGTGACCGGCGCGCAGGTCCTCGGCGACCCGGGTCACCTCGGTGATCGGCGCCGCCACGCGACGCGCGAACCAGAGCCCCAGAACGAGCGCGCCGAGCAGGCCCACGGCTCCCCCCAGGACCACGGCGCGCCGTGCCGCACCACGCTGAACCGCGATGCTCGTCACAGGAATCGCCACGCGAACGACCCCGAGCGGTTCGGCTCCGGCTTCCGAGGGCCCTTCCAGACGACGTGCGACGTACAGCATCGGAAAGCCCACGGTCGCACTCGTTCGACGCGCGACCCCGAGACCGGACGTGTCCTCGAGCGCCTGGCGGACCTCGCTGCGATCCCCGTGATTCGCCATCCGCGCGGGATCGTGATCGGTGTCTCCGATCACCACGCCGTCCGGACGAATCACCGTCACGCGCAGTCCGACCTCGCCGTCGATGACGTGCAGGTGCCGCTGCAACTCGTCGCTCACCTGGCCAGGCCCGGGCAGCAGGAACGACACGACGAAGGGGGAGAGCAACTCGCACTCGTTGCGCAGGGACTTCTCGAGGTTCTCCTCCAGAGCGCTGCCCAGCCGCTGGTCGACCAGGGAGCCGATCAAGCACGCCGTCAGAACCAGCACGATCGCCGTCGCGGCGTAGAGGTTCCGGAAGAAACGGGAACGAACGACCCTCAGTCTTTGCACTTGTATCCGACGCCTCGCACGGTCGCGATCATGTCACCGGCCGCCCCGAGTTTCCGGCGGATGGAGCTGACGTGAACGTCAACGTTGCGATCGATGATATAGCTTTCCCCGGCGGTGATCCTGTCGACCAGCTCGCTCCGCGGGAAAACCCGCCCGGGTCGCTGAACCAGGGTCCACAGGAGCCGAAACTCGGCCCGGGTCATCGTGACGGGCGCGCCATCGTGCAAGACCTCGTGGCGCGCGGCGTCCAGCACCAGCTCGCCGATGCGGACGCGTGTCTTGCGGGTCTCCGGCTCGCGCTCGACGCGCCGGATGACGGTCTTCACGCGCGCGACGAGCTCGCGCGGACTGAAGGGCTTGATCATGTAGTCGTCGGCCCCGATCTCGAGCCCGACCACGATGTCGGCCTCCTCGCCCTTCGCCGTCAGCATGATGACCGGGATATCCGCCGTGGCGTCCTCGGCCCGCAGCCGCCGGCAGACCTCGAGCCCGTCCATCCCCGGCAACATGAGATCGAGCAGGATCAAGCTCGGCCGCGTCCGCAGGGCCTCGACGAAGCCCTTCTCGCCATCTCCGGCGTCGATCACTCGGTACCCCTCGCGCTCGAGGTTGTACCGGACGACCTCCGCGATGTCGGCGTCGTCTTCGATGAGCAGGATGGTGGTCTTCCGCATGGTCACTCCGCGCTGCTGGCGCCGGCTCGAAGGCGGCCGACGGGCTGCAAGTCGCGGGAGATATAGAGGGGCAGGATCAAGGTTTCTTAAAGGCCGGACGTTCTCTGCGTGAAGCCCGGCCCACGGCGGCTTCAAGCCCCGGGACGAAGCACGCGATCCAAGGTTCTTTCGTGAACGCGAGCGCGAGCCGGAAGACCTCCGAGCGAAGCTCGAACCCGTCCTGTTACCCGTTGCGGAAGTCGTAGAAGTCGGCCTGCTCGAGGTCCGGGTTCATCTCGCTCGGGATCTGGTACGTCCGCACGGCCCACAGGTCGCGAAACACGCGGTAGTTCAAGGCGGTGCGGTCCAGGTAGTCGACGCCCTCACTGCCGCCGGTCCCCGTCCGCCGACCGATGACGCGCTCGACCATGCGGGCGTGTCGTTGCCGGAAGATGACGAACACCTGCTCGAGCTCGATCAGGCCGTCCAGGACCTCGCGCGGCCAAGCCAGGAGCGGCAGCTCGCGGTAGGACACGAGGAAGATCATCGCCGCCCGTACGCGCTGCCGACGTCCACCGCCGCCGTCCGGCGCCAAAAACTCCTCGATCGCCGCCTTCTCCTTCGCGTAGCGCGCCCCGAGCCGCTCGCGGTCGCTCGGCGTGAAGGCGCGCGCCAGGGCCAACGCCGCGCTCTTGTCGACCGTCCGCGCGTGCGCACCGACGTAGTCGTCGACGAAGCGCTGCAGCGCCGTCTCGGCACCCTCCTCGTGGGCGTACTTGCCACCGATCGGCGTGCGGAAGAGCCAAGCCTCGATCGCTTGCGCCAACGACGGCGTGTCGAGCTTGGCGGCCTGCACGCGCAGGTACGCGGGCGACTCCGTCCCGTCGTGGGCACGCAGCGCGTCCATGTAGCTCTCGTCGAGCCCGAGCGGAACCCGCTCCGTATCGTCGAGCCCCATCAGAATCTCGATCTGACGCAGCTGTGCGCTCTGGAATCCGCTCGCCGGCATCAGCTTGTCGCGAAAGCCCAGATACTCGCGGGTCGTGAGGGTCTCGATCACCTCGAAGTGCGTGACGCACTGGCGCAGGACGGTGACGACACGCTTGATGCTGCGCGCCGCGTTCGACATCGCCTGCTCTTCGACGCGCTCCTGATGGAAGAAGTCGCGCAGCGAGCGCATCTCCCGCAGGACGAGCTTGAACCACAGCTCGTAGATCTGGTGCACCGTGATGAAGAGCACCTCGGAGTTGTCGAGCTCGTCTTCGGTTTCGTTCAACCCCCCTTGCAGGGACAGGACCTCCTCGACACGGATGTAGTCCCAGTAATTCGTCGGCTTCGCGGGTTCCATGCGGCGCGCATGGTAGCGCGGAGATCGGCGACGACGAGTGTGGCGACCCGCGAGCCGCCCATCCGTGCCCACCTGGCAGGCGGCGCGCGGCTCGAAGGCCGCCCCCCTGGTGGCGGCCGGGCCTGCCAGGCTCTTGCGAGCGGCGCGCGGAAACGTCCGTCCCCAACGCGTCCGAGGCACGTTTCTAGCCCTCGGCTCGCCTTCCCGGCGAGGCCTTGGATTGCTTGCCGGTCGCGGGCTCTCGCCGGAACCAGGCCCCCGGCGTCGTCCCCAGCAAACGCTTGAACATGGCGATGAAGGCGCTCGTGCTCTCATACCCGATCGCGAGCCCGGCTGCCGTGACGGAGTCTCCAACGGCGAGCCGCTCGAGCGCGTGCAGGGCCTTGACCTTCTGCAGCCAACGCCCGAAGGAAAGTCCCGTCTCCTGCCGAAAAAGGCGCTCGATCGTCCGCGCACTGGCTCCGCTTCCGATGGCGAGATCGGCGATCGAAGCGGACGCGGCCAAGTCCATGCGAACGCGCTCCACCACGCGACGCGCGCGCTCGTCGACCGGATAACGGACCTGCAGGGGAGCAAAGGGCAAGTCCTGGATTTGGTCTGCCAGGACGCCGGCGAGCCGCACGTCCACGGGCGCGTCGTCGCGCAGCATGCCGCGTCCCACGATCGCAAGGACCAGCTCGCGCAGCAGGGGCGAGACCTGAATGACGCAGCACTCGTGCGGCAGCTCCGCGAATCCGGGTCGCAGGTAGACCGCCCGCATGCGGACCCGGCCCGTGGTCCGGACCTCGTGCACAAAGCCGGCCGGAATCCAAACCGCGCGCTGGGGCGGCACCACCCAAGCCCCGCGGTCGGTCGTGACGGTCAGGACCCCCTCGGTCGCGTAGACGAGCTGCGACCAGGGATGCGCATGCGGCTCGAGACGCTGCCCCGAGGGCAGGCGCAGGGCCAGGGAGCGCACGACGAGATGGGCTTCCCCTTCGTCGATCGTCGGCTCCGCTTGTCGGTTTGGCGACATCACTTGACAGAATAGCGCAAGACGACACATGCGGCCCCCTCTAGAATCGGCGCATCAAGGAGATCCCCCATGCCCAACGACATCGCCCACTTCGCCATCCACGCCGACGACTGCCAGCGCGCCAAGCGCTTCTACGAGACCACCTTCGGGTGGACCTTCGAACCCTGGGGGCCCCCGAACTTCTGGCGCATCCACACGAGCCCTGGGGCGCTCCACGGAGCGCTCCAGGAGCGTCGTGCGCCGGTCCAGGGCCAGGGCATGATCGGATTCGAGTGCTCCATCTCGGTCGCTGATGTCCATGCCACGGCCCGCGCGATCGAGAAGAACGGCGGGACGCTGACGATGGAGCCCTTCGAGATCGAAGGGGTTGGAACGCTGGTGATGTTCCAGGACACCGAGGGCAACGTCGTCGGCGCCATGCAATACGTGGAGGGAGTTCGATGAGATGGCTCGCACGAACCCGTCGAGGGGCGCCACTGGTCCTGCTCGCCGCACTGCTCCCCGGCCTCACAAGCGGCTCGACACACAAGCCAGGATCCCAGGTCGCCGCGAGCGGGTCGGAACAGGCCGTGACGGAGGTCGAGGCCTTCCTCGTCGACTACATCGCTGCTCTGGAAGCCCGCGACGAAGACGCCGTCCGCGCACTCCTGAACGCCGATGGACGCTTCGCCTGGTTTACCGACGGCGTGCGCTCCTACGCCAGCCCCGACGACGTCCTGTCCGGGATGAGACGCTTCGCGGACATCGCCTTCGTGACCGAGCTGTCGAAGGTCCAGGTCTTGCCGCTCGGACAGGGCCTGGCCTCCGCCAGCGCGCACTTTCGCACCGAACTGACCTTCCCCGACGCCCCTGCGTTCACCTACGGCGGTGTGATCACGTGGTTGCTCGAGAAGCCCTCGCCCGGGCTGGGCTGGACCGTCCTCCTGGGGCACACCTCGACTCCCGGCGGCCCGCCCGTCAGAAACGATTGAAGAAGCTGGCCAGGCTGCCTCGCTTCATCCTCCTCGCCATTCTGGCGCTCGGGAGTGTGGTCAGCGGCCTGAGGTTTTGGACCGCGGCCCGCGCGGACGGCTTCACGGTCGCCACGTGGACCCAGCTCCTGCTGTGCCTCTTCCTGGGCGCCTTGTTCCTGGGCCGACTTCCTACGAACCGGCGGCGAAACTGCGGGTGACGACGATCTCCCGATCGCCGTGGGAGGCCAGGGTCAACGATCGAGTCATGGCGCAGGAGGCGGGCGGTTGGTGATTCGGTTGCCTGGGGCAGCCGTTCAGCCGCCCGCGTCTTCCAGCACCAGCTCGTAGAGCAACGGCCGGACCGCGTCGGCGGGGATCGGGGCGAGGCGCAGGGGTTGGCGGCGCAGGAGCTCTTCGAAGCGCTCGTGGGAGGCCGGGCGCTCCTCGGCGTCGAGGAAGTCGGCGTCGAGGAACACCCGCGAGCCGTTTTGCAGGAAGGTGCGCGCGACCCCCAGGTTGTGGAGGGCTTCCTTCTCCCAGCCCGAGCGCGGGACCATCTCGAACTCGCGGTTGAGGTCGACCTGGCGCGTGCGCGTGCGCGAGAGCTCGCCGTACTTCAAGGCGTGGAAGCGCGCCAGCGAGCGGGTGAAGACGAGGCTCCCGGGCGGCGTGTGCGGTTCGACCAAGGTCACCCATTCGCGCGCGTCCAGCTCGTTCTCGGCCCGCGACCAGCGCATCGCACCGGAGAGGGCTTGCAGGAGGACGAACGAAACCAATGCCGCCGGACCGAACTTGCGCCAGGAAGGACGGGTCACGAGCTCGTTCCAGCTGTCTGCGGCAGCCAGCACGAAGAGCGGATAGAACGACAGGAAGTAGGCGCCGCCTTCGCGGATGCCGCCCTCGGGCAGGACCACGACGTAGGGCAACAACGCGAGCAGCGCCGGCCAATGCAGCGCCGCACGGCCTCTGGCGCTCAGGGCGATCAGCGGGCAGATGACGAGCAAGCCGGCCGGCTGCAGGAGCTCGGCGTCCAGGAAGTTCGCGATCTCGGCCGGGCCGTAGAAGCGACCGCCCTGGATCTTGTCGATATACTTGCGCCCGAAGACGCCGAGCGCCTGCAGCGGGTTGCTGCGGCTCAGCCCTTCTTCGTTGCCGGAGTAGATCCAGAAGACGCCGAGCGCGAGCACGAACAGTGCGCCGTGGGCCGCGAGCACCGCTCGCCAGGGCAGGCCGCGCAGGCCGAGTCCCTTCGGCTCGACGTCCTCGTCCACGGAATCCCCGCGACCGCGCGCGAGCAAGGCGAGTCCGGGCAGCAGGAGCACCGTCGTCAGGTGCGAGAGCAGCGCGAGCGCACAGGCCGCGTAGAGGAGCGCCAGGGCCCGCCCCCTTCGGCACGAGCGCGCGCGCCACGCGAGCAGCGTGGCCGCCGTCGCCCCCAGGAGCTGGATCCCGTGCACCTCGACGCAGGTCGAGAAGAACCACACGCCGGGGGTGACGATGAAGAAGGCCGACCACGAGACGACCGACAGGGGCGTGGATCCGAGTCGCTGCAGTCCGCGCGCCAACAGGCCCGCCGCGCCCGCGCCACACAGGGCCGAGAACCAGCCGAGCGCGGTGAAGGCCGACCAGCCGAAGAGCGGCTCGAAGGCCCGGTGGAAGGCCCAACCCGCGGGGATGTAGAGCGCGTTGTAGTAGGGCTTCGGCCCCGCCGCGACCTTCGCCGAGAGGTACACGCCATCGGAAAAGGGCGTGCTCTGGATCGTGGCGGCGAAGAGCGCGAAGGCGGCCACGCAGACGATGAGAGGAAGGAAGCGGGACAAGGGGCCCTCTCTACCCGATCGACGGCCGGCGCGCGAGCCCCGTAGGGGTCCGCCGAGCCGGTCTTCGGATGCCCGGGCATCGACATCCACCGGGGCGCAACAGCGGGAAGCGCTGGCGAATCCGTGAATTCGACGAAGCGTACAGGTGCCACGCCGCGGTTGGCGGAATCGTCCCGGCACCGGAGGACATCCTCGAACCTCGCGCACGACGCTCCCACGCGCTCCCCGGCGGAAAGTCCCGCGCGCGGCTCGACCCGCGCGACCTTCGGCATAGAATCCGCCACCATGGCCACCACGACCGATTCCGCCGTCCGCGCGAAGACGACCGTCGACGAGGTCGCAGCGCTCCTCGCGCGGCCCTTGTTCGAGCTCCTGTTCGAGGCCGCGAGCGTGCACCGCCGGCACCACGACCCGAACAAGGTCCAGTGTTCGCAGCTCATGAACATCAAGACGGGCGGCTGTCCGGAAGACTGCTCGTATTGCTCGCAGAGCGCGCACTATGCCACCGCGGTCGAGCGCGAGCCGATGCAGGCGGTCGACGAAGTCGTGGCCGATGCACGTCGCGCGCGAGAGAACGGTGCGGATCGCTTCTGCATGGGCGCGGCCTGGCGCGAGGTGCGCGACGGCGCCGAGTTCGACCGCGTGCTCGAGATGGTGCGCGAGGTGAAGGAGCTCGGGCTCGAGACCTGCGTCACGCTCGGGATGCTGAACGACGATCAAGCGCGACGCCTCAAGGAGGCCGGGCTCGACTACTACAACCACAACCTCGACACGGGTCGCAGCCATTACGACGCGATCATCTCGACGCGCACGCTCGACGATCGGCTGCGCACGGTCGAGTCGGTGCGACGCGCCGGCGTCAGCGTGTGTTGCGGCGGCATTCTCGGCATGGGCGAGTCGCAGACGGCGCGCGCCGAGCTCCTTGCCGAGCTGGCCGGGCTCGATCCGCAGCCCGAGAGCGTTCCGATCAACGCCCTGGTCCCGGTCGAGGGGACGCCTCTGGCCGACGTGCAGCCGCTCGACTGGACGGACATGGTCCGCACGATCGCCGCCGCGCGCATCCTGATGCCGCGGGCGGTGCTGCGCCTGTCCGCCGGGCGCACGGAGATGACCGAGGAGGGCCAGGCGCTGTGCCTCTTCGCCGGCGCCAACTCGATCTTCGTGGGCGACGAACTCCTGACGACGCCCAACCCGGCGCCCGCGAGCGACGCCGCGCTCTTCGCCAAGCTCGGGCTCGAAGCGCTCCAGCGCTGAACGAGCGCCGCGGCGAGCCGTTCACTCGCCGTACGCGAGCGCGGCCTCCAGGACCGGGTCGCGACCCTCGAACCAGTCGCGCGACGTCAACGCTACGCGAACGTCCGGCTCGTGGGTCAGGCGCTCGTCGCCTTCTTCCGCAAAGCGGTGCAGGCGGGTCGACACGAAGATCAGCAGGTCCTTGTGATTGGGCAGGGACACCAGCGTCGCGTCGCCGTACTGGTTCGGCGCGCCGCCGGTCGATTCTCCGACGAGCATGGCGTTCGTCCGACGCTGGATCGACGTGACGAAGTTGCCCGCGGCCGAGAAGGTGTGTCGGCTGGTGAGCACGAAGAGGTGACCGGGACGGTCGAGAGTCGCGTGGCCGGCCAAGCGCTCGAGCCAGGGTCCGAAGGTCGTGTTGTCCCCGCCGCCGTTCACGCGCAGATCGAGGACCAGGCGCTCGAGCCCCTGCTCCTCGCACGTTCGCACCTGCTCCTGGACGAAGTCCGCCAAGCCCACGCCGCGCCCATCGTCGGATTGAATCGCGGCGTAGCGGACGTAGAGCGCGCGCGCCTCGGGCAGGACCTCCGACCAGAACGCGCGCGGGTCCGTGCGGAGCCAGCGCAGCTTCGCATCCGCGGGCGGCAGGACCGGCGGGTACGTGTTCCAGCGCGCGTAGTCCGCGATCGTCTGACCATCGAGCTGTGTCGCGTAGGTCTCCCCGTCGCGATCCCGTAGTCGCACGGACGCGCTCGCCGCCGCAGGCGTCACACCGACCGCATGCAAGAGCTCGGTCGACAGCAACATCGTCGCGAGCTTGGCCCGCAAGTCCGCCGCGTTGTCGCGTGTCAGGAGCGGCGCGACACGCCGACAGACCTCGTCGAGTTCGAGGCCTCCGATCGCGACGACTTCCATTCCTACCAAGCGCTCGTGCTCCCGCGCGGCGGCGACCACGTACCAACCATCCTCGAAACCGTAGACCTGCACGGGCAGGATCCGAAAGCCGGTCGGCCAGACGGCGGTGTGCCCGTCGCGACCCTCGCGCGCGATCCGCGCCACGAGCCGCATCAGCTCGACCACGATCGCGTCGTCGGAAAGCTCCGGAAGGCGACCCAGAAGCTCGTCCACCGCGACGGCGAACTCGTCCTCGGGAATCCCGAACCACGGATCGGGATGCAGCCGCACGAGCTCGTCCACCAGGAAGAGCACGTCCTCCTGCCAGGCATCGACGCGGTCCTGGTCGGCACGGGCGTCGGCCGCACGGGCAGGCGAAAGGGAGGCCGGCAGGAGCGCGAGCAGGGTGAAGGCGAGGGCGGTCAGAGGGTTCGAGGGCATGGGGGGGTCTCTCCTCGGGACCCCGCGCGGGCGAGACCTCGCGCGGGGGCGGGCCGGGCTCGCTCAGAACGCACGGCGCCGACGGAGAGTCCTTGGGAATCCGCGTGGAGGCGTTTCGCCGCCGACGCGGCCCCGACAGAGCTCCCGGCGCGCGTGCTGTAACATCGTTGCGTTCCTTCCAGGGACTGGATGGCGCAAGGGCGCGACAACACGCCCGGCCGCGGTCCAAGGCCACGGAAACACCGAGGAGCAGATCATGAGCGCGATGGAAATCGATGCGGCGCACGAAACGGCGGACAGGACTCCGGGTCGGAGGGCCTTTCTGGCCCAGGTCGGCGGCGGGATGCTCGTCGCGACGCTCGGGAGCGGGCTTGCGCGTCGCTTCGGCGCCAGCCCGGCCGCGTCCTGGCTCGAGGCCGACGATCCGTTGGCCTTCGGCCGCTTCGGACCGTGGGTCGAGCTCCTGACCGACACGCCGCTCGAGCACCTGCAGCCGAAGGTGGTGGCGCTCCTGCGGGAAGGCGTCGCGCCCGCGGACCTCGTCGGGGCCGCGGCGCTCGCCAACGCGCGCGCCTTCGGCGGTGAAGATTACCTCGGCTACCACGCCTACATGGCGCTCGTCCCCGCCCTCGAGATGTCGCGCGAGCTGCCGGCCGCGGAGGCAGCGCTCCCGCTCTTGAAGGTCCTGGTTCGCAACACCGCCCGCATCCAGGGTTCGGAGCACGATCGCGCTCCGACGCTCACGCATGCGCCGCGCCCCTACGACGGGGCGCAGGCCGTCGACGCGCGCTTCCTGGTCGCGCGGGTCCGCGCGCGCGAGCTCGACACGGCCGAGGCCGCCTTCGACACACTCGTGACGGCCGATCCGAGCCGGGCCTTCGAGGCGCTCCTGCCGGCCGTCAATCAAGAGGTCGACGTGCATCGCGTCGTCTTGGCCTGGCGCGCATGGGACATCCTGCGCTTGACGGGCGCCGAGCACGCGCGCGTCCTCTTGCGCCAGGTGCTGCGCCAGTGCATCGACCGCGAGTCCCACATCAAGCGCCGCGCCGTGTGCGACGACCTGCCGCAGGTCCTCGACGCGACCGGGGTCCTTGCGGCGCCGCTCGGCACGCGCCGGATGCCGGACGCGCAGCTCGACGCCTTCGCCCACGAGCTGGTCGCTTCCGACCGGCGAACCGCGGCCACGTCGACCGCCGCCGCGCTGGTCGAGGGCTTCGCGCCCGACGACCTGGGGCAGGCACACTCGCTCGCGACGACCTTGCTCATGCTGCGCCAGCGCGGGCGCCCGGATGCGAACGATTCGAAGCGTCCGCGCGGCAGCGTGCACGGCGCCGGAACGGGCGTGCACGCGTCCGACACGGCGGCCGCCTGGCGTGGGATCGCGCGCGCGGGCAGCGAGCAGCAAACGAAGCTCGCGCTGGTCTCCGGAGGCTACTACGTCGGCGGCCAGTCCGGCGACGTGGGTGAGCCGCTCGCGATCGCCGAACCGGCTAGCGAGCTCGCGACCGGTTCGGAAGCCGAGCTGATCGCGACGCTGTCCGAAGCCGTCGAGCGCGGCGACCAGCTGCACGCGGCCGCGGCCGCCCACGCCTTCGCCTCGAGCGCGCGTGAGCTGCGCCCCATGCTGGACGTCCTGCTCGCGAACTGCGTCGCCAGCGACGGCGCCTTGCATGCGGAGAAGTACTACCGCACGCAGACCGAAGCCCTGACAGGCGACCGGCCGGCCTTCCGTCCCCTGCACGCCGCCGCCCTCGCCCGCGTCTGCGCCAGCCAGAGCGGCATCGAAGCGGACGGCCGAGCGCAGGCGCTCGAGCTGCTGCGCGGCTAGTGGGGTGATGCAATCCTTCGCGACATGGATCCACGAAAGCGCGTCGTCGCTGCGCCTTGCCATGAACGCAAGGCCACCAAGCAGAGGAAGCGAATGATTGCGTCACCCCACTAGGAACACGTCGAACAAGTCGGTCCTGCGCTGCTGCTCGGACGCGCGCGGGACTTCGTCGAGTGCCGGCTGCTGTCTCCTGCAGCCCATGGACGCCCCGCAAGGCGCCTGTTGAGTTCCCGGACGGGCTGCTTAGGATCCCGGCATGAGAACGAGTGCGAGAGCAGGGACTGTGCGACCGGAGGCCTGGGTGTGCTCTTGAGCCACGTGCAAGCCGAAGACTTGCCGTGGCGAGCGTGGGTCGCCGACCTCGGGCTCGTTCCGCTCTGCCTGACGGTGTTGGCGGCGCTCGGCCTGCACGCGGTCGTGTTCCGGATCCTCGCCGTGCTCGCGCGACGCACGCGCTGGAAGCTGGACGAGTTGTTGGTGAAGCGCGTCCAGCGGCCGGCGCGCGTGGGCCTGGTGTTGCTCGGCCTCCAGCTGCTCGCCACGTCCGGACGGGTGACCTGGATGCAGCCCGCCCTGTCCCAGAGCCTCGCGATCGCCATCATCACGACCTTGACCTGGCTCAGCGTCGTGGTGCTGCGGGCGATCGAGGACCACGTCAAGCACCGCTATGACATCCAGGTCGCCGACAACCTCGAGGCACGGCGGGTTCACACGCAGATCGGCGTCTTGACGCGGACGCTGTCCGTGTTCGTCATCGTGATCGGCGTCGCGGTCGCGTTGATGACCTTCCCGCGCGTGCGCGAGCTCGGGGCGAGCCTCCTGGCGTCGGCCGGAATCGCCGGGCTCGCGATCGGCCTCGCGGCGCGTCCGGTGCTCGAGAACCTGATCGCCGGTCTGCAGATCGCGCTGACACAGCCGATCCGCATCGACGACGTCGTCATCATCGACGGGGAATGGGGACGCATCGAGGAGATCACGGCCACCTACGTCGTCCTGCGCATCTGGGACGAGCGCCGCCTGATCGTCCCCTTCTCGCGCGTCATCCAGGAGCCGTTCCAGAACTGGACGCGCAAGTCGGCTCGCATCCTGGGCACGGTCTTCCTCCATACCGACTACACCGTTCCAGTCGCTGCGGTCCGCGCCGAGCTCGAGCGCATCGTGCGGGACACCGACCTGTGGGACGAACGCGTCTGCGTCTTGCAGGTCACCGACGCGAAGCCCGCGACGCTCGAGCTGCGCGCCCTTGTCAGCGCCTCGGATTCGGGGCGGGCCTGGGACCTGCGCGTGCTCGTCCGCGAGCGCTTGATCGAGTTCCTGCGACGCGAATATCCCGAGGCTCTGCCCCGGACGCGGGTCGAACTTCCGAGCGGCACGCAAGTGGCGGAGCCCGTCGCCTGAGGCGCTCGGCCAGCGCTCGTCCGAAGACCCTCTGGCCGCTGCGCAGCGTTGCAGCGAATTCCCTCCAGGTCCCGCAGCGCCTCGACCCCCCGCCGCGCGAAGTCACCGCGATCCGCCCGGGCCCGGGCCCGGGCCGCGACGGGAGCTCGACCACATCGCGATTGCCGGCCCTGACGGCCGTTGTCGCCGCGTGTGGGTGCGGCGTCCTCGAAGCCGGCGCGCGAGACCGTACGATCACGTGTCGATGGCCGCGCACCTCTCGCCCGAACCGTCCGCGCCCGTCGCGTGAGCACGCACTCGCGCGGACGACGCCTGCTCTTCGCCGGGCTCTACGTGACCGAAGGTGCGCCGATCGGCTTTCTGTGGTGGGCGCTGCCGACGATGATGCGCGAGGCCGGGGGCGACGTCGATCGCATCGGCGCCTTGCTCGCGTTCCTCGTCCTGCCGTGGGCCTTCAAGTTCCTGTGGGCGCCGCTGGTCGACGTGCTGCGCGGACCACGCTGGGGCTTCCGCGGCTGGATCGTCTCGGCCCAGCTCTTGATGGCGGCGAGCCTCGTCCCGCTGGTCGTGCTCGACCCGGCGGGCTCGTCCACGGCCTCGGGTTGGATCATCGCCGCGCTCGTCGTGCACGGCTTCGCCGCTGCGACCCAGGACGTCGCGATCGACGGGCTGGCGATCGCGACGACGCCGGTCAGCGAACGGGGCGCGCTCAACGGCTGGATGCAGGCCGGCATGCTGGTCGGGCGCTCCGCCTTCGGCGGCGGCGGGCTCATACTGCTCGAGCGCTTTGGCGGACGCGCCCTGGTCCTCAGCCTGATCGCCGTCCTCTGCGGCGGCATCTTGCTGGCGCTCTTCGTGCACGAGCCGACGTACGAAGCGCAGGACTCCCGACCGCCGACGCAGTTGACGCGCTTCGGCCCCTTCCGCCGCCAGCTCGCGCGCGCGCTGTCGAGCCGCACCACCTGGCTCGTGCTCGCCTTCGCCGCGACCTCGGGCGCCGCCTTCGAAGTCGTCGGGGGCTTCGCGGGTCCACTCCTCCTCGACGCCGGCGGTGACTCCGCGCTGGTCGGAAGCTTCTTCTTGGTCCCCGCCGTCGTCGCGATGCTGGTCGGCGCGCTCGCCGGGGGCCGCTACGCCGATCGCCACGGCCGACAGCGGGCGGTCGGTGTCGCGGGCCTCGCGGTGGTCACCACCGTCCTCGTCCTGGCGCTGGGTGCAGCGACGGGCGGCGACACGTCGGTGCTCCAGGTACTCTTGGGAATCGTCTACCTCGCGATCGGCGCCTTCACGGCCGCGTCCTACGCCCTGTTCATGGACTGCAGCGACCCGAGCCTCGGGGCCACGCAGTTCAGCGCCTACATGGGCGCCACGAACCTCTGCGAAGCCTGGGCGGTCGCCGCCGGCGGAGCGCTGGCGGCCGCCCGCGGCTACCCGCTCGCGTTCGCGGCCTGTGCACTGGTGACGCTGGCGGCGCTCGCACTCGTGCCGCGCCTGCGCCCGACCTGAGCGAGCGGGACCGCTCTACGCCGGTTCCAGGTCGCCGAGCGCCGCACGCAGGCGCTGCAAGACGCGCGACTTCGCCACGCGCACGCCGCCGGCCGTCATGCCCAGCTCGTCGGCGACGGAATCCGGGCTGCGGCCGTCGAGGACGGTCAGCTCGAAGGCCCGGAAGGTGTTGGGCTGGACGCGCGCGCGCACGTCGACCAGCGCTCGGCGCAGGAGGTCGGCTTGGAGCGCGCGCTCGAGCGGGGCGGCCACGTCCGGACCCGTCGCGCTCACGACGCTCGACGGCTCGTCGCGTTCGGCGGCGCAACGGGCCAGCTCGGAACCGGAGACGTAGGCCGGCAGGCGTTCGCGCTTGCGGAAGGCGTCGGCGACCTTCGTACGCGCGAGCGTGCGCAACCAGGCCCGAAAGCTGTCGCCCTCGCGATCGCGACGAAAACCCTCGATGTGGCTCGAGGCGGCGTGAAACACGTCCTGCAAGACGTCGGCGGCATCGTCGCCGCGCAGGCCGGACGAGCGGATCCAGAAGAGGACGAGCGGCGCGTAGAGCTCGAGGATGCGCTCCCAGGCGACGGCCTCTCGAGCGCGGGCGCGCGCCAGGAGGCTGCGCGAAGTCGAGGCCGCGCTCAACGCTCGCTCCCGCGGATCCAGGCCGCGCGACGCCGGCTGTCGCCGACGTGCACCAAGAAGCCGAGCGCGAGCATCAGGGCCGCCCCACCGCCGACGAACAGGCTCGTGCCCCTCAAACCGGCACGGATGCGGGCCTCGTCGCGCTCGAGGCTGCGCACGACTTCGAGCACGCCGCGCACGTCGCCTTCCTTCCAGTCGCGGCGCGTACTGTCGGGGTGGGCGTTGTGGCAGGCGACGCAGCTCGGCCGCATTACGCGCGCGCGCGCGTAGCGCAGCACGGGACTGCCCTCCGCGTCGTGACCGAAGCGTACGTAGGGCTCGTCGGGCCCGCGCGTCAGCGTGTCGAGCGCCTCGCGTTCGAAGACGTCGCGCGGCCCGCCGTCGCGACGCGTGCGGAACGGATAGTCGCTGAAGTGGCGGCCGCGCATGCCCGACCCCTCGTCTTCGATGCGCTCCAACAGACCCGTCAAGAGCGTCGCCGGCAAGGGGATCGCGCCCTCCTTGGTGGCGTAGTCGGCCGTGACCTCGACACCGTGCCCTCCGACGCGCTCGACGACCTCGCTGCTGTAGAGATCGTTCACGACCTCGAGCAGGTCGGCGTACTGCGTCGCGCTGTCGAGCGCGGCCGAGCGCACCAGCTCGCGCGACAGCGACGACAGGTGCGCGAAGCCCAGGACCGAGCCCAGCACGCCGGCGGACACGAGGCTGGCGGCCAGGGGTTCACGCCGCGCCCAGCGCCAGGCGTGCACGAGAAACGACAAGCGCCGCGCGCGCACCGGCTCGCCGGCCAGGAAGCAGCGCAGATCGTCGGCCAAGGCGCGCGCGTCGGCGTAGCGTCCGGCCGGCGCCTTCTGGAGCGCGGTCAAGCAGATCGTCTCGAGGTCGCGCGGGATCGACTCGTCCAATCGGCGCGGAGGCAACGGCTCGTCCTCGAGCACTTGCAGGAGCAGCAGTCGGCGATTGCCGTGGAAGGGACGCTCGCCCGTCAGGGCCTCGTACAGGACGACGCCGAGGCTGTAGACGTCGCTCTTGGCGTCGACGTGGTGCGCGTCGCCGCGCGCGAGTTCGGGCGACATGTAGGCCGGCGTCCCGAGCAGATCTCCCGCCGCGGTCACGGTGTCCTCGCGCTCGCGCTTCGCGAGGCCGAAGTCGGCGAGGTGCGGTCGACCTTGCTCGTCCAGCAGGATGTTCGAAGGCTTGACATCGCGGTGGATCACGCCGGCCGCGTGCGCGAACGCCAACGCGTCGGCGACGCGTGCGACCAGTTCGGCCGCCTCGGCGACGCCCAGCGCTCCGCGCGTGAGCCGCTTCTCGAGTGTCTCGCCGGCGACGAACTCGCACACGAGGTAGGGCACGCCTTCGGCCGTGAGCCCGGTCTCGAACAGACGCACGATGCCCGGATGGGCGAGCTGGGCGGCGCTGCGGGCTTCGCGCTGGAAGCGCTCTTCTTCCGCGGCGTCGGCCAGTGCGCCGGCGCGGTGGATCTTCAAGGCCACCTCGCGCTCGAGCTTCGTGTCCCAGGCCCGGAACACGTGCCCGAAGCTGCCCGATCCGAGCGACGCCGTCAGCTCGAAGTGCGCGAGCCGCGTGCGCCCCTCCGCCAGCCGGCGCAGGAGACGGCTGCCCGGGTCGAGGGCCGCGCCCTCCGAGGCCGCGCGCGCCGAGGCGACGAGCTCGTCGGGAACCTCACCCCGCTCGTCCGCCAACCCGGCGAGGTCCTGGACGAACTCGTCCGCTTGCCCGTCGAGGCCCGCCAGCAGCTGCGTGCAGGCGTCGCAAGCCAAGAGGTGCGTCGCCAACGCCTCCAGCCGCTCGTCGCCGAGCCGTCCCAGCGCAAAGGCACGCCAGTCGGCTTCGTTCGGACAGGGGCTCTGCATCGTTGGGTGCCGAATCGACTCTAACTCGCTTCCATCACGAGATCGTGCGACCGTTCGGTCCAACTTCACGCGTCGTCAGGGACGGGCGAAGCCGGCCGGTCAGGCCGGAGGGTCGTGCGAGGGCATGATGGAAGCGGGTCAACGCAGCGGCGTTACACGGCGGCCTCAGCGTCCGGCTTCGAGCTCGCCCAGGAGGCGGCGGATCGTGGCCGCCGCCGGTTCGGCCGCGAGGTGGGCTTCGAACAACGCGACGACCTCGTCGGCGCGGCCGGCGCGCAGGGCGGCCTGGGCCAGGTTCGCGGCGACGTTCGGGTAGTCGGGATCGAGCTCGAAGACCGCGACGAGCTGCGTGCACGCCTCGTCGAAGCGTCCGAGCCGCGCCAGGACGGTCCCGTACAGGGCGCGTGAACGCGTCAGGGTCGGATAGGCCTCGACGATCGGCTCGAGAAGGCGTCGGGCCTCGTCGTTCTGGCCCTGGGTCGTGCGCACGAGGGCCAGGTCGGTGGCGCTGCCGGGGAGTCCCGGGCGCAGCACCAGGCAACGCTCGAGCGCCTGTGCCGCCGCTTCGAGATCGGGGATGTCGCGGTAGACGCCACCGAGCGCACTCCAGGCCGGATAGAAGTCCGGACGCTCGGCCAGCACGGCCTCGAGCTCGGCGATCTGCTCTGCGAACGGCTTGTCCGGAGTGCGCGCGAACTCGACGCGCTTCAGGAAGGACATCATCGTGCGCGGCGCCGGCGGCGGACCTCCCCGCGCGTCCGCCGACGCTCCGTTCGTGCCCGCACCGAAGTAGCCCAGATTCTGGAGCCGTTCGAGCTCGTCGCCTTCCAGCGCGACCGTCGGCCCGGGCGTCGTGCGCAGGTCGTCGGCGAACGTGGTCGTGACGAGCTGCCGCAGCTCCTCGACACGCGCGCCGCGGCGTCCGGCCAGGTTGGCGAGCTCACCCGGATCGCTCGCACGGTCGTAGAGCTCGGGGTCCGCGCCATGAATGTACTTGTCGTCACCGACGACGACGCCGTAGAGCGGCTCCCAGCCGTACTCCAAGGTCCCCGCGAGGGTTTCGAACCAGCGCGGGTGCGCGCGCGGGACGGCCGCCAGCGCGCGCTCGGCCGCGGGTCCCGAGGTGATCCCGAGCAGCGCCAGGCAAACCGGCAGGACGTCGACCTGCGACATCGGTCGCGTGCACAGCACGCCGCCCGCGAGCCCGTCGGCGTTCAAGAGCAACGGCACGTGCAAGGTCGAATCGTAGGTGAGATAGGAGTGCGTGAACTCGTCGTGCTGCCCCAAGCCTTCGCCGTGGTCGCCGACGACCGCGACCAAGGTCCGATCGGAATCGATTTTCTCGAGCAGGCGCGCGAGCGCCGCGTCGACGTACGCGATCTCCCCGTCGTAGAGGTTCGCCTCGTAGGCGGCGTCGAAGGGCGCCGGCGGGGCGTACTCGTGGTGCGGGTCGAAGTAGTGCACCCACAGGAAGAAGCGCTCGTCGCCGACCTGGTCCAGGAAGCGCAGCGCTCGACGCGTGGTCTCCGCCGCCTCGCGCTCGCGAAAGTGACGGTCGGTCGGGACGTTGGCGCTGAACAGCTCGTCGTCGTACACGTCGAAGCCCTGGGCGAACCCGAACTGTCGATCGAGCACGAAGGACGACACGACGGCTCCGGTCGCGAATCCCGCCGCGCGCAGTCGCTCGGCCAAAGTCTCGGCCTCCGCCTCGAGGCGGAACAAGCCGTTGGCGCGCACGCCGTGTTCGGTCGGGTAGAGCCCCGTCATGATCGACGCATGCGACGGCAGCGTCGTCGGAGCGACCGCCAGCGTGTCGGCGAACAGGATGCCGGTCGCCGCCAGGCGATCGAACGTCGGCGTGCGGATCGCGCCGTTCCCGTAGCAGCCCAGGCGATCGGCCCGCGTCGTGTCGAGGGTCACGAGCAGCAGACTGTGCTCGGCCAGCGCGCCCGGCGCGGCAGGCACGTGGTCCAGGGGCTCGAGCGTCACGACCGACGGCTGCCCCGCGCGTGACGCCAGCCGCCAGGCCAGCACTCCGGCCAAGCCCAGCCCGGCTGCGAGCAAGAGGAGCGCGCCGGCGCCCGCGCGCCCGGCGTTTGGACCGGCCGTTCCCTCGGGTACGCGCGCGCTCCGCGGACGAGCGTGGACGCGGTGGGACCACGCTCCGTGGCGTCGGTTCGGGGCTATTCTCGTGGCGGGCATGTTGGCATCGTAGTCGATTCGAGCCGTCGCCCGGGAAAGGCGGCCCGGACGCTTTCGCTTCGTCACAGCTCCGCGCCCCTTACGAACGCCCAGCCTTCCGCCGTGCTCAGCGCCAGCCAACTCACCTGCGTCGTCCGCCGAACTCTTCTGCGGCTTGCCGTGCCCCTGCTTTGTGCGGGCATGGGAGCGGCGGACGAGCTCGTCATCGGCAAGGATCTGGAGGCGGCACGCGTTCAGGCCGAGCGCGATGGTCGGCCGCTCTTGATCACCTTCGGCGCGGCCTGGTGCTCGGCCTGCCGCGAGCTGCGTACGAACACCCTGAAGCGCGCCGACGTCCAGGCAGCGGGCGCCGCCTTTCACATCGTCTTCCTCGAGCTCGATCGGAACACGGCTCTCGCGCGCGCCTACCGCGTCGCGGGAACGCCGCATTTCTTCGTCGAACGCGCGAACGGGGAGGTGTTGCTCGAGCTGGTCGGAGGTCTGCCGGGACCGGGCATGGTGGCCTTTCTGAGCGAGGGAGCACGCCGCGCGCGCGAAGGACGCGGCAGCGGTCCGGCGGCCTGGGCCGACGGCGACAACACGCCGGTGGCCTTCGACCTGGAGGGCTATCGCGGGCTCGGGATCTGCTTCTCGCACGTCGGCTACGGACCGCTGCAGCTTCCGAGTCAGTCACCGGGACAGGTCCTGCGCTTCGGGCTGCGCCCGGAGACGCCTTCGACGTTGACCGAAGGTCAGTGGGAGGTCACCTGGACCGAGTCGTTCGCCAACGTGTTCGCCTTTCGGCGCGACGACTTCCGCCTCGACTACCTGACGCTCAACTCGGCCTTGGCGGTGGCCTACGGCCTGTCGAACGAGCTGAAACTCGAGTTCAACGTCCGCAACCTCTCGCGCTACGACAGCTTTCTCGACCCGATCACCGACGCCTTTCACGACCTCTTCGGACTGGGCGCCTCGGGCCGCGACGAGTTTCCCGACAACGACAACGTGATCAGCCTCGAGGCCGAAGACGGGATCGCGATCGAGGACCGGCGCTCGGGTACGGAATCGACCGACATCGGGGTCCTCCTGCAACACAACCTGACGTGCGGAACGGCGACGCTGCCGGCGCTCTCCTATTCGATCGGTGCCCAAGCCCATCTGGGCGGACACGCCGACCTCGAGGGCGCCAATCCCTTCAGCGTGGGCCTCTCGTTCGCTTCGTCGCGGCGTGTGAGCAGGGAGATCTATCTCTACGGCGGCCTCGCCTTCGCCTGGCACGGACTCGACCAGGCCCGTGGCTTGCCGCTCGACACACGCCAGGCTTCGGGCCTCTTCGCGGTCGAATGGCGCTACGGTCCGGATCGCTCCTGGGTGCTCCAGTACCTCGTCAGCGAAGGCGTGGCCGAGACCCGCGACCCGTTCGACGCACCGTCGCACGAGATCAACCTCGGCTGGAAGTGGGAGTACGACTCGAACCGCGTCTTCGAGATCGGGCTGATCGAGAACATCATCGAGGTCGACAACAGCCCCGACTTCGGGCTGCACTTCGGGCTGCGGCGGCGGTTCTGAGCGGGACGCAGCCGCTTCGTCTGCGTCCGCGGTGAGGAAGGCGGACCCGACCCGACGGTCGCGCGGCCGCCGGAAGGACCTCGCAACGCGTGCCGGCACGCGCCCCCGTTTGGGAATCCTCGGGCCGCCACGGGCGCGCGCTCGGAGGGCCTCCCTCCTTCGCGTAGGATGCGCGCCATGCCTTCCCTCGAGACGGAACTCACCGACGAGATGGCCGCTTGGGAAGCGGCCGGTTTGCGTCGCGCCCTCGACGACCAGCGCGAGGGGCGGGTCGACTTCGCCTCCAACGATTACCTCGGCCTGTCGACCGACCCCAGCGTGATCGCCGCGGCCCGAGAGGCGCTCGAACGCTTCGGCGCGGGCTCGCGGGCGTCGCGCTTGCTCGGCGGCGGAACGCCCCTGCACGAGCGCGCCGAAGCGGCCGCGGCCCAGTGGCTCGGCGCCCAGGCGGCGCTGCTCTTCCCGTCCGGCTTCCAGGCCAACCTGGGCATCCTCGCGACGCTGGCCGGACGCGGCGACGCGGTCTTCACCGACCAGCTCGTACACGCCTCGTGGATCGACGGGGCGCGCCTGTCCCACGCGCGCGTGCACGTGCACCGACACCTCGACCTCGAGGAGCTCGAGCGCGGGCTGCGCCATGCGCGTGGCGCGCGGCGGCGGATCGTCGTGACGGAGAGCATCTTCAGCATGGACGGCGACGCGCCGGACCTGAACGCGCTGCACGAGATCTGCGCGCGGCACGCCGCGGGCCTGATCGTCGACGAAGCTCACAGTGCGGGCCTGCTCGGGAGCGAGGGCTCGGGCGCTTGGAATGCAGCGGGGCTGGATCCCGACTCGCCGACGCTGATCGCGCGCATCGTGACGGGCGGCAAGGCGCTCGGCGTCGCCGGGGCCCTTGTCGTCGGTTCGCGCACCCTGCGCGAGCACTTGCTCAACCGCGCGCGCGCCTTCGTCTTCACCACCGCTCCCCCGCCGGCGCTCGCGGGCGGGCTCTGCGCGGCGATCGAGCGTTGTCGTGCGGCGGACAACGAGCGCGCACGCGCCCTGAAGCTCGCGCGTCAACTCGCACAACGTCTGGGGATGCAGCTCCCGGCCGCGGCGATCGTGCCCTATGTCATCGGCGACGCGGAAGGCGCGCTCGAGCTCGCCGAAACGGCCAAGGCAAAGGGCTTCGACGTGCGCGCCGTGCGACCGCCGAGCGTGCCCGAGAACACGTCGCGCCTGCGCCTCGTCTGTCACGCCACGAACACGGACGCCGAGGCCGACGAGCTCGCGCGCATGCTCCCGCGCACGAAACCCAAGTCCACCCCCACTCCGCCCGCCACGAAGACGAGCCGCGCCCGTACGGGACGCACCCTGTTCGTCGTCGGGACCGACACCGGCGTCGGCAAGACCGTCGCGAGTGCGCTCCTGCTCCTGGCGGCCAAGCGTCGCGGCCCCGCCGCGTACTGGAAGCCGGTGCAAACGGGCCCCGACAGCGATACGGAGACGGTCGCCAATCTCACCGGCGCCGCGCCGCACGAGCTCCTGCGGCCGGCCTGGAGCCTGACGTTGCCCGCGTCGCCGCACGAAGCCGCCGCCCACGAGGCGACGACGATCGACCCGTCCAAGATCGAGGGTGCCCTCGAGGGGCTCGAGCGCACGCTGGGGCACGCGCACCGCGTCGTCGAGCTGGCCGGGGGCCTGTTCGTGCCTTACACGCTGGACGTGACGCAGGCGGACTGGCTCGAGCGCAAGGGCGCGGCCTGCATCCTGGTCGCGCGTTCCGGACTGGGCACGCTGAACCATACGCTCTTGACGCTCGAGGCCCTGCGCACGCGGCACATCGTGCCCGAAGCGCTGCTCTTGGTCGGCGAGCGCCACGATTCGAACCGCGAGACCCTGTGTCGCATGGGACAGATCGAGCGCGTGTTCGAGATCGAGCCGTTCGCCGTGCTCGAGCGCCTCGCGCTCGACGCCTGGCTCGATGCCAACCCGCTCGACGGCCTGTTCGTATGACCCCCGAGTCGCTCTCCGCGCGCGACGCGCGCTGCATCTGGCATCCCTACACGCAACACGGCATCGAGGCCGAACCGCTCGCCGTGCGCGCGGCCGCGGGATCCGAACTCGAGCTCGAGGACGGGCGGCGCCTGCTCGACGCGATCGCATCGTGGTGGACTTGCCTGCACGGTCACGGTCACCCGAAGCTGGTCGCAGCGCTCGCGCACCAGGCCCGCACGCTCGATCACGTCCTCTTCGCGGGAGCGACGCACGAACCCGCCGTGCAGCTGGCCGAACGACTGCTCGCGCTCGCACCCGCCGGACTCACGCGCGTCTTCTACTCGGACGACGGCTCGACCACGGTCGAGGTCGCGCTGAAGATGGCCTATCTCGCGCACGTGCACGGCGGAGCGCCCGAACGGACCGTGTTCCTCGCCCTCGAGGAGGCGTATCACGGCGACACGTTCGGAGCGATGGCGGTCGGCGACCCCGTGCCCTTCTTCGAGCCGCTCGCGCCGTTTCTGTTCGAGGTGCAGCGCGTGCCGGTCGACGCCGGCGCGCTGGATGCGGCTCTCGCCGAGCACGCGGGCCGCGTCGCGGCGGTCCTCGTCGAGCCGCTCGTTCAAGGGGCCGCGGGCATGCGCTTTCACGCGCCCGCCTTCGTGCGCCACGCGCGCGCGGCCTGCGACGCCCACGGGGCTTACATGATCGCGGACGAGGTCATGACGGGCTTCGGCCGCACGGGAACGCTCTTCGCCTGCGAACAGGCCGGGATCACGCCCGACTTCCTGTGCATCGCGAAGGCCCTGACCGGCGGAACGGTCGCCCTCGCGGCGACGCTGACGCGCGAAGCGGTCTACGAGGCCTTCCTGTCGTCCGACCGTTCGCGCTTCTTTCCGCACGGACACACGATGACGGCCAACCCGATCGGCTGCGCCGTGGCCCTGGCCTCGCTGGCCCTGCTGGAAGAGGAGGATACGGTCGCGCGCCTGAACGCGATCGGGCAGCGCATCCACGCGGGCCTCGTCGAGCGGCTCGACGGCGAGCGCCGCGTCCGCGACTTGCGTCAGCGCGGCGGGATCGTCGCCCTGGACCTCGTGCCCCCCGCGGGCGAGGCGCCGGGCTACCTCGCCACGATGACCCCGCGCCTGCGCGCCGCCGCGATCGAGCGCGGCGTCCTGCTGCGCCCGCTCGGCAACGTGCTCTATGCGCTTCCGCCAGCGTGCCTGACCGACGTCGAATGCGACCGCATCAGCACGGTCATGGCCGAGCTCGCCTTGCTCGACTGATTCCGGGTTGTCATCGTCGCCGCTCGTGAGCACCGCTACAGTGCGGCGCATGTCCACCCGGCGCATTCTCGTCATCGCGTGCGGCCTGGCCGCCGTCGCCGTCGCGCTCGGCGCCTTCGGCGCCCACGCCCTGCGCGAGCGTCTCGAGGCCGCTGACCAGCTCGCGCACTGGGAGACGGCCGTGCGCTACCAGATGTGGCACGCGTTGGCCCTCCTGGCCTTCGGCCTCTTTCGTCGTGCACACCCCGGGGGCAGCGCCGTGGCGTGGTGCTTCCTCGTCGGCACCGTCTGCTTCAGCGGCTCGATCTACCTGCTCGCGCTCGAGATCGGAAGCGCCGTCGTGTGGCCCTTCACCCCGCTCGGCGGCCTGCTCTTGATCGCTGGCTGGATCGGCTTCGCGGTCACGGCCACGCGCTCGAGCGCTTGACCCGAAGCGCGTTCGACAGGCGGACACGAGCGGGTCGCTGCAAGCGCCTTCGATCAGCGCACTTCGACCGGAATCGTCGCGCTGGTGAGCTCGACCTCGCGGTCCGTCGTCGTATCCGTCAAGCGGATCGTGACGCGTCCGGGGCGCTCGGCCGCCGGACTGTAGCTAGAGAAGGTCAAGCTGCTTCCGGGAGCGAAGGTGCGCGCCTCGAGCCCGGTGCCACACCAGGCGAAGAACGGGCCCGGCGACCAGGCGCCGTCGGCGAAGAACTCCTCGGTCAGGATCGGCGCGTCCGGGCCGTAGCCGACGAAGGTGTAGGTCCGCTCGGTCGTGTTCGTCATGCGCAGGCGCATCGCACCCGAGACGGGGTCGCGTCCGGCGAGCTCGAGGGTCGGAAGGGTTTTCGTGCTCGGCGCGGTGGTCTCCGTCGTCGTCTCGACGAGATCGGCCGGAGGCCGCTCCGTGCGGCAGGACGTGGCGAACAGGCCGAGGGCGAGGGCAAGGTGGATGGTCTTCATGCACCTGGAACGACAGGCGCCGGGGCGATCTTGGCGCACATCTGGCTTTTTTCCGCGGACGATCAGCGCTGGCCCTTGCCCGGGCTCACGACGGGGCCTTCGGGCTTTGCGCCGAAGCGCTTGCGCACGAGCGCGCGCAGCTCGGCTTCGAGCCTCTCGATCTCCTTCTCGAGCAGCGCCTCCGGGCTCTCGTCGGCGCCGTCCTCGGGTTCGGTCAAGGCCAGGGCGTCGACCTTCTCGGCCTGCAGCAAGGCGCGGCGGTACATGGCGCGCGTCAGGGCGTAGGTCGCCTCCGCCACGTCATCCGTCAACGCCTCGAACTCGCGCTCGAGATCCGGGGCGGCGAGCTCGACCAGCTGGACGAACTCGTCGAACTCCTCGTCGGCGAGCGTCGGCGCCAGGGCCATCGAGGCCGCGAGGAGCTCCGCGACGGAGCGCTCGCGCACGTGCACGCTGCGGCGCAGGAACTCGGCGAAGCGCGCCACGAGAACGGTCCGCCGGAAACCCGGCGTCGCGCCCTGCCAGGTCGAAGCGTCGGCGGCCGAGAACGCGAGGGTTTCCTCCGTCGCCACCTCGGCCTGCTCGCGCGCCGCCTCGTCGAGGGCGCCCGCGTCGACGGCATGGGCCGGCTTGTAGCGCAGGCGGACCGTGGCGAGCGGACCCGCCGTGTTCGCGAAGGAGGCCAGCTCGACTTCGTACAGCGCCGAGACCTGATGGCCGGCGTTGATCTCGCCCGCGTCGACCGCATCGTCGCGGAAGAGCCGATCGGCGATGGCGCGATTCTCGTAGCCGAGCTGACGGTAGCTCAGGACCTGGGCGGGATCGAATTCGACCTGGATCTTCACGTCGCGCGCGACGGGTTGGAAGGCGCCGGTGAAGTTCTCGACGAGCGCCCGCCGGGCTTCCCGCTCGGAGTCGATCGTGTTGAACAGACCATCGCCGCGATCCGCCAGCTGCTCGAGGAAGGCGTCGTGGTGATCGCCCATCCCGACGCCGACGGTGTTCAGGTACACACCCTGGTCGCGCTGCGCGCTGACACCGGCCAGGAGACTCAGCTGGTCCGTTTCGCCGATGTTGCCGACGCCGTCCGAGAGCAGCACCACGCGGTTCACTGCGTTCGCGGTCAGCTGCGACGCGGCGTGCTCGAAGCCCGTCAAGAGGCCGGCCTCGAGGTTCGTCCCGCCCCCGGGCTCCAGCGCGGCGATCACGTCCAGCGCGGCGCTACGGTTGGCGGCCGAGGTCATCGGCAGGGCCACGCTCGCCTCATTCGCGAAGGTCACGATCGCGAGCGAGTCGTTCGTGGACAGCTGCTCGAGCAGGAGCTCGAGGCTCTTCTTCACGAGCGGCATGCGCAACGGCATGTCCATCGAACCCGACACGTCGACCACGAAGGTCAAGGCCAGGTCCTGACGCTCGAAGGCGTCGACGTCGCGCGCTCGCACGCCGACCCGCAGAACCTGCAGCGTCGCAGCGCGCGCATCGAAGGCCGGAGCCAGCTCGACACGCACGGCGAAGGGGCGCCCTTCGGTCGGAGGCACGAGGTCGGGCCGGAAGTAGTTGACGAACTCCTCGGTACGCACCTGCTCGCGCGCCGGCAAGCGACCGGCGCGGAGCGTGCGCCGTGCGAGGGCGTAGCTGGCCGTGTCGACGTCCGCCGCGAAGGTCGAGAGCGGATCGTCGGCGGTGCGCACGAAGGGGTGCTCGCCCCAGCAACGGAAGAAGTAGTCCCGCGGCGCCTCGTTCGGGCGCAGTCCGCACATGCTGTCCAGCTGCGCGAGGTAGGCCTTCGCGTCCGCGGGGTTCCGTGCGGCGGAGAGCTCGTCGCGCAGCGCGTTGTCACGCTCCTCCGACTCGACGTAGCCGATGTCGCGCAGGAGCTCGACCTCCTTGCGCCCGTCCTTTCGTGCTCGCCTCGGAGCCGCTTCGAGCAGCCCGCGCAGGTCCTGCGCCTGCTCCTTGTCGTCGCGCTGCCTGGGAGTGACGAACCGGCGCTCCGGTCCGCCGCCCCCGTAGCCCAGCGCCTCGAGCGTCGGCTCCGCGATCGGTTCCTCTTCGGCTTCCGCTTGGCGGACGCGACCGCCATGCCTGTTGCCGAAGCGCGCCCCTCCGCTCGCGGGCGGCACGGTGTCGCCGGCACCCTTGTAGGTCACCGCCCGACCTCCGGCCGAAGCGGGGGACTTCAGCGCCTGGCCTCCCGCCCCACCGGGCGCTCCCAGCCCGGGGGAACTCGGCCCGCTCGCAGACGGAGCGGACGGGGTCGCGGACGGCTCGAGTCCGGCGGCGACGGACGGCTCGCCCCGTGCGAGGAGACCGAGCTGCACCTCGAGCGGGCCGTCGGCGAGCTTGTCCGTACCATCGTCCCCGCCCCCGGCCACGTAACCGAGCGAGTTCAGTTCCTCGAAAGTCGCTTCGAAGTCGAGCTCTCCCAGGTCCCCCAAGGCTCGGTCCGGATCGGAAGCCGTCACGCTGGAGGCGTCGGAGAAGAGACTCGCCCCGAGAGCGTCCCCAGGAGCGACTTCAGGAGCGACTTCGGCCGCCTGCTCGCGCACGGCCTCGCCGGCCTGAAACGCGAGCTCCTTCGACTCTCCGAGCCCTTCCGCCTTCGCGAGCGTGCTCGCCTTCTGCCGTTGCGCATACGCATCCTCGGGGGGTGCGTAGCGCGCAGCGCCGGCGTCGGAGTCCTTGCGGAAGCCGGATTCGAGCTCGGGTGCCCGCGCCACCCCGTCGAGGGCGGTCGCGGCGGGCGCCGGCGGGGCGTGCAACTCTTTCCACAGCACGACGCCGCCGAACAGCAAGACGACTGCCGCGGCGGCGCGGACGAACGGTCCCCCGCGCAGCAACAGGAAGCCGCCACGGTGCTCGCGGGCGCGTACGTCCTCGTCGCGTCGATCGCTGGCGGCCGCGACGATGCGCTGCGCCAGGTCGTTCCCGGCCGAGGAAGCGTCCTCCGTCGTGTAGGCGGTCCGCACGAGGCCGATGGTCGCTTCCAGGCGTTCCTTCTCGGCGCTGAGCTCGGGCGAGGCCGCCAGCTCGTCCTCGAAGGCCGCGCGTTCGGTGTCTTCGAGCTCGCCGAAGACGTAGGCGCACAGCTTCTCTTGCAGAAGCTCGCGTTCGCTCTTGTCGTGCGCGCTCATGACAGTTCTCCATGCAGGTTCTGGACCTGCGTTCGGGATGCGTCGATCAGGGGGGCCAACTCGGTGGACAGCGCCTTCAATCCGACGCTGATCAACCAACCGATCGTGCCCGCCTTCTTCCCGGTGATCTCGGCGATCTCCTTGTAGCTGCGATCGCCCAGGAGGCGCAGCACGAGCACTTCGCGCTGCTCCTCGGGCAGCTTCGCCAACCCGCGTTCGACCGCATCGCGCGTATCGTTCGCTTCGACCGTGCCCAACCCGCCGCGGGTGGCCTCGTTCGTCGCGACCGTTTCCTCGCGCCGCTTGCGACGTTTTTCGCTTCGCATGGCATCCATACAGAGATTCCTCGTCACCCGGTGAAGCCACGAGGCCAGGACGGCGGTCTCCGCCTCCGGATTCCCGCGGGCTGCGGGGGGGAGTTCCGGGGGTTTCTCGGCGAGGCGCAGGAAGGCGTCCTGCACGACGTCCTCGGAGGCGCCCGCGTCCCCGAGCAGCGCCCGTGCGTGTCGCACGAGGGCCGCCTGGTGGCGTTGCACGAGGATCCCGAGCGCGTCGGCAGCGCCGGCGGTCCAGGCCTCGAGCAGGGTTGCGTCCGAGCGTTCGTCCATTCGCGTGGCTCTGGGGTGCGAAACGGCAGCCACCGGCGGCCTCTTGGCGCAATCCCGAAGAAATCGATGCCGGCGGGCGAGGGCGACGATAGAACGCGCCCTGGCCCGAGGCCCCCCCATGAGCGGAACTTTCGACCCTGACGCCGCCGCGCGCCCCGACGCCGGGATCTTCGGCCTCGCATGCGACCCCGCGCAGGCCGCCGTCCACGTCCTCGGCGTGCCCTTCGACGCCACGACGTCCTACCGCCGCGGCACCGCGCACGGACCGGACGCGATCCTGCGTGCGAGCCATCAGGTCGACCTCTTCGACCTCTACACGGGCCGGCCCTACGAGGCGGGCATCTGGATGGACCCCCTGTCCGATGCCGTCGATGCCTGGAACCGCGAGGCCGGAGCCTTGACGTCCGACATCCGCGGCCGGCTCGACGTGGGCGAGACGGAGGCCGAGCTGGCCAAGGCCTTCGCGCGCGTCAACGCGATCGGCGGCGAGCTCAACACGTGGGTCTACGAGCGCACGCGCGAGAAGCTCGAGGCCGGAAAGCTCGTCGGCTTGGTCGGCGGGGACCACGCGACGCCCTTCGGTGCGATCCGCGCGCAGGCCGAGCGCCATCCCGGCCTCGGCCTCCTGCACGTCGACGCCCACGCCGACCTGCGGCGGGCCTACGAGGGCTTCACCTGGTCGCACGCCTCGATCTTTCACAACGTGCTCGAGCACGTCGGCGACGTCAAACAACTCCTGCAGGTCGGCATCCGCGACCTGTGCGAGGAGGAAGCGGACACGATCGCGAGCTCCAAGGGCCGCATCCGGGCCGTCTTCGACAAGGACTGGTTCCGCACCAAGCACTGCGGCGACAGCCTCGTCGCGCTCGTGCGGCGCGAGCTCGAAGTGCTGCCCGAGAAGGTCTACGTCAGCTTCGACATCGACGGCTTGGACCCCGCCTTCTGCCCGAACACCGGTACGCCGGTGCCGGGGGGCCTCTCCTGGGACGAAGCCAACCTGTGGCTCGACGAACTCGTGCGCTCGGGTCGCACAATCGTCGGCTTCGACGTCAACGAGGTCGCGCCGGGCAAGGAACGCCCTCTGGGAGAAGGCTGGGACGAGATCGTCGGCGCCCGCCTGCTCTACCGCCTGATCGGCTTCGCGCTCGCGAGCGGCGCCACGTCGGCCGGCGCAGCGCCGCGGTCCCGATCGTGAATTCGATGGCATTGCGCGGAGCCAATGAGGGGTTCTCGCGGGAGCGGTCGGGGCCCGTGGCCCAGCCCGACGAGGAAAACCGGCGAAGAGCGCGGACCTGCGACTCCGCCGGACCAGAATGGAACGCGGAGTCTCTGGACGAAATCCGGCGGGCGCTCTCCCCAACGAATCCTGTCGAAGAGAATGCAAGTCGCCCGGTCCGGTAGGGTGACGCCGCACGCGAGCCCATGAACGAAGCAAACGACGAAGACGAAGCCGAGGACGGGCCCGCAGAGGGGTTCCCGTTCGAGCGACCGGAAGAGCCCGCCGCAGATCCTCCTCACACGCCCCAGGGGGATGTGGATCGGCCGGAGCAGGATGACGAAGCGCCGCGCGAGCCGCGACCTGCGTCGACGCCGCCGGCCCGGACCACCCCGACCTCGTCCGGTGCGGGGGCCACGGGCGACGATCCCCCCGGCGCTCCGCCGACCGCGAGTTCGTCCTGGCCGGCCGTCTGTCACCTGGCGACGCTCGTCACGTTCCTGGCCTACTTTTCGTCCGCCAGCGCGCCACTCATGAACCTGCCGGGCCTGCTCGCGGCCCTGATCCTCTGGCAGGCCTTGAAGGAGAGCCACCCCGAGGCCGTGTACCACGCCAAGGAAGCCTTCAACTTCCAGGTCAACGTGTTCGCCGTGCAGCTCCTGGCTTCGCTCCTCAGCGTGTCGATCGTGTGCTGCTGTTTGGGGCTACCGATCCTGATCGCGATCAACCTCGTCAACGTCGGTCTGACGGTCTACGCGGCGGTCGAAGCCTCGAACGGCAAGCGCTTCCGCTATCCGTACATCTGGCGCCCGCTCGACCCCGAGAAGCTCGGCTGAGCGGCGCTACTCGGTCCCGATCGTGAAGTCGATCGCGTTGTTCGCCACGAAGCCGAGCGGCGGCCCGGAATCGATGCGCAGGGCTTGAGCGGAGAGCGTCGCGCCCGCCAGCGAGCAATCGACCGGAATCGGGATCGCGTGGTCCGCGCCGAGCTGGACGTCGACGAACAGGATCGGCGGCAGGATCAGGAGCTCGCCCGTGATCGGGCCCGTGAGGAAGAAGCCGGCGAGCGGACCGCTACCGACGGAGACCGTGCTGCCGATCGTTCCCGGAGCCGAGACGTCGACCGTCGTCGTCCATGCGGTGTTCATGATCGCCGGCGAGACCTCGGCGAAGCCGAGCGGATTCGAGCCCGAACCGTTGCGCACGCTCGACGACGCGACCACGGACTCGCAATCGCGCAGGACGAAGACCTGGCCGCGGTTCGTGCCGCCGCCCGGCGAGTTCGGACTGCCGACCGCGATCTCGGCGCGCCCGTCGCCGTCGATGTCCCCGAGCGAGGCCACCGCTCCTCCGAAGAAGTGTTCCCAGGCGATGTTCGTGGGCAAGGCGCCGGAGTCCTCGGAGAGCTCCGTTCGGCTCTTCAGCGTACCGTCGGCGTTCATGTGGGCGATGTAGACCGCGCCATCCGGCGAGCAGAAGAGGCACGCCTCGGGTGCGGGGTCGCTGACGAGCAGGTCGCCGACGCCGTCCCCGTCCACGTCGCCCAGCGCGTCGATCGCCCAGCTGTAGGAGCTGTCGGGCGCCGACGGAGACGAATGCTGCACGACCGACTTGATGCTGCCATCGTTGTTCAGGAACACGACGTCGACGAAGTGGTGGTTGCCGTAGTGCCCGCCCCCCACGGACCCGACCGCCATGTCGGGCACACCGTCGCCGTCCACGTCGCCCAGCGGCGCGAGGCTGCGACCCCATGTGGCGTAGAACTGCGGGGGCAGGTCGCGGATCTTCACGTTCGAGCTCACGGTCCCGTCCGCGTTCAGGAACAAGATCCAGACGGAGCCCTCGATGATCGAGATGTGATCGAACGGCGCACCCACGGCAAGGTCGGAGATTCCGTCCCCATCGACGTCGCCGAGCGAGATGACGTCCGAGCCGAACTGGTCTCCCGACAGGTCGCCTACGAACCCGCCTGCACCGCTCGTGAACGTCACGTGCCCGGCGGCTGTTCCGTCCGCCTGGAGGTGAATGAGGTAAGCGCGGCCGGAGTTGCCCGCGTTCCACGGTGCGCCGACGAGCAAGTCGCCGATTCCATTGCCGTCGTAATCGTCGGCGCGCGCCAGGCTGGCTCCGAAGCCGATCCCGCTCGGCAGATTCACGATCAGTCCGCCGATGCCCGCGCCGAGCGGTTGCACGGACTTGACCGTTCCGTTCGCGTTCAGGAACAGAATCCGCACCAGGTTCTCGCCGGGCGAACCGACCGCCATGTCGCCGATCCCGTCCCCGTCCAGATCGCCCAACCCGACGACGGACGAACCGAAGGCCTCCTGATCTGCGAGAACCGGACCGAGCCCTCCCTGCCCGTGGCCGATGGAGGTGACGTCCTGGACCTGGGCTGCGGCGGGTCCATACGCAAGACCGAGGGCGGCGAGCAAGGTGAGCGCGCGTGAGTTCTGCATGACGATCTGGGGCAAGGCCGGGAAGGGGTCCGTCGAGTCGAACGACTCGTGTCACCGTCAGTAGACTCCCGAGCTCTCGACTTGGCCGCGGGACTCCCGGCTTTTCGAAGGGGCCCGAAAAATCCCGGGAAGCGTGCCCACTGAAGGCCCTTCGGGGGCCTGGCTGCCGCAGAATCAGGTGCGCGAGCGGAACAACCAGACGTTGTAGGCCACGTAGGAAACGAGCAGGAAGGCGCCCTTGGCGCGCCCGGCACGTGCTCCACCCAGGAAGGGCAGCGCGATCGCGCAGAGGCTGAAGGCCAGGACGACCCACACGTCCTCGCGCAGAGCCGAATCGAAGGCCGCGGTCAGTCCGGCCGGGTTCTCGACGTTGTGGTGGCTCGGGTCGAGCGGCTGGATCAGGCCGACGATGCCGATGACCCCGAGCAGGTTGAACACGTTGCTCCCGACCACGTTGCCCAAGCTGATGTCGCTCTCGCCCTTGAATGCGCCCCCGAGTCCCGCGGCGAGCTCGGGTAGCGACGTCCCCACGGCGACGATCGTGAGACCGACGACGCTCTCGGGGATGCCCAGCTTGCTCGCGCCCGCGATCGAACCGTCCAGGACGAGCTTGGCACCGACGGAGATCGAGAGGATCCCGACCACGACCCACAGCCCGGGAAAGCGCGACTCGCCGGCAACGGGCAGGACAGCCTCGGCGCCCTTCTCGAGGGCCTCGCGCTTGGCTCCGAGGAACAGGTGGAAGTTGTAGACGAAGAAGGCGCCCAGCAAGAGCACGGCGTCCGCGCGCGTGATCGAGCGATCCCCGGCGACGGCCCACAGGATCCCGAGTGACGCGATCAACCACGCGATCTCGCGCAGGGCGAGGCGCGCCTCGAGAACCCGCGGCAAGACCAGCGCACAAGCTCCGAGCACGAGCCCGATGTTCGCGATGTTGCTCCCGAGCACGTTCCCGAGCGAGAGATCCACGAGCCCCTGCCAAGCCGCGAGCGACGACACGACGATCTCCGGCGCCGAGGTCCCGAAGGCGACCACGGTCAAGGCGATGATCAACGTGCTGATTCCGAGCCGGCGCGCGACCTGGGAGCTGCCTGTGACGAGCCAATCCGCCCCCTTGGCCAGCAGGAGGAACCCGCCCGCGAGATAAACGAGAACGATCAGCCAATGAGGTTCGTGCGGCATGCGGCCGGCATCCTAGCAGCCCGATGGAGAAGTGCTTCGGACGCGTGCAGCGTACCGGATGACTTTTCATCGGGCTGTTCGTGGCGCCACGCGAGGGCACTCGGAAGCAGCGCCGATGTGGCACGAAAGATTGGATACGCACTTCCGAGGCGCCCGACTAAAATCGGACCCGTGAAAGCCCCCTTGATCGGAATCGATGCCGAGCTCCTCGATGGCAAGCTCGTCTTGCCCGAGCGTTATCTGCAATCGGTGGAGCGTGCCGGCGGCATCCCCGTGGCGATCTCCCCTTCGTTGACGGCGCTGGACGCGACGCTGGCGCGGCTCGACGGCCTGCTCTTCGCGGGCGGGGACGACTTCGATACCGAGCGCCTCGGGTTGGGTCCCGTGCATCCCGAGTCGACGCTGGTGGTCGCGCCCAAGCTGGACTTCGACCTGGCCCTGGCCCGGACCGCGCTCGCGAGCAAACTCCCGATCCTGGGTGTGTGCTACGGCATGCAGCTGCTCGGCGTCGTCTCGGGAGGCATGCTCTGGCAACACCTCCCCGACGACGTGCCCGGTTCGCAAGAGCATCGCGGGGGCGTTCGGCATTCGGTCCAGGTCGTGCCCGGAACGAAACTGGCGGCAGCCCTCCGGGTAGACTCCCTCGACGTGGTTTCGCGCCATCACCAAGCCCTGGCGAGCCTGGGACCGGACTTCGCCGTCACCGCGCGCGACGACGAAGGGCTGATCGAGGCGATCGAGCACACGAGCCACCCCTTTTGCCTGGGCGTGCAATGGCATCCGGAGCTCGCGGAGCCTACGGAAGCTCACACCGGGCTGTTCGACGCGTTGATCGCGGCCAGCCAGGCTCACCAGACCATGGCCATCCATCCATGAGACCCTTCAAGATCCCCGGTTCGAAGCCGCTCGCGCAGACCCAGGGCTTCACGAAGGTCGAGAAGCGACGGCTCGGCCTCCTGCTGCTCGCGACGGTCTTCGTCACCGTCGCCGTCGGCGCTTCCCTCATGAAGGCGAAGGGGACGACCGACGACGGGCTCGATGTCCCGCAGCAAGGCGGGGCCATCTCGGAATCCGTGGCCGTGCCGACGATCGATCCCGAACGCTTCGATGCGCTCGTCTCCGATGCGACGCCGGACGAGCGGGTCGTGCTCGAGACCGCCGCGGTCGACGCCATGGTCGGCGTGGCGCGCACCCTGACCGACCGCCACTTCGAACTCCTGGGACGGACGGTGCTGGATGCTTCGGTCGCCGCCGTGCTCGACGCCGACCCCGCGGCTGCGCGCGGGCAAGCGTTCACGGCCCGCGGCTGGGTCGACTCCCTGCGGACGCGCCAGCGCGCCGGACGCGAAGAGTTCGTCGGAACGCTGATCCTCGACGACGGCACGACGACCTACTTCCTCGTGCTCGACAAGCCGGAGCAGACGAACGTGGGCAGCTACGCGCGCATCGACGGGCTGTTCCTGAAGATGTTCAACGACGAAGCCGCGGAGAGCGACGCTTGGGTCGAAGGGCCGTTCTTGGTCGGTCCGCGAGCCGTACGCTCGTACCCCGCCTTCGGCGAGGTCACAGAGCTCGGCCTTTCCCACCTGGCGGGACTCGAAGACGATCGCCTGTACGACGAGACCGGCCGTCCGGTGGAATGGGAGGGGATCCCCTACGAGGCGCTCTGGAACGTGATGGCCTACGCCCGCGACTTGCCCGCGGGAGCGATCGACTGGGACAGCACCCGCGTCCTGGATCAGGACGCGATGCTCTCCATCAACTCGGACGGCAGATCGCATCGCGGAGAGGCCTTCCGCATTCCCATCAGCCGCCTGCAGGCCGTCCAGGTCCTGCGCGCCGAAGAAAACCCGGCCCGCATCGACACGATCACCGCCGGCTGGATCGGCAACACGACGTGGAACGACGTCATCCACTTCCAGTCGCCGCACGCCTTCCGGGACCTGCGGCTGCGCGACTATGTGATCGGCCGCGGGTTCTTCGTGAAGAACTTCGCCTACCCGTCCGCCAAGCAAGGCCTGCGCATCTCGCCGCTGTTCGTGATCGAGTCCCTGGAGGAGTTCGAGCCGGAGCAAGATCGAACGCTCATGTTCCTGGCCTACTGCATGGGCGGGTTCACGATCTTCACGATCCTCCTGTTCGTCGTCCTCCTGCGTCGTGACCGCAAGCGTTCGATCGCGCTGCAGTCCGAGCTCGTCAAGCGCCGTCGGAAACGGCGCCAGGGCGAGGGATCCGAGGGCTCGATCGGGACCGCTTCTTCGTGACGCGAGCGACCGTCGAGGTTCGGACCGGCTACCCCTACGAGGTCCACATCGGCTCGGACTTGCTGCCCGAGGCCGCCGCGCGGATCGCGAAGCGCACGCACGTCGTGCTGACCGACGCCCACGTCGCACCGCTCTGGGCGAAGGCCTTCGGCGCTGCGCCGCGCATCGTCGTGGCACCGGGCGAGGCTTCGAAATCCCTGCGCGTGCTCGAGTCCGTGCTCGATGAGCTCGTCGCGAGCCGCATGAAACGGGACGGCCTCGTGGTCTGCCTCGGTGGCGGCGTCGTCGGCGACCTCGGGGGGCTGGCCGCGTCGCTCTACATGCGCGGGATCGACTTCGTGCAGTGTCCGACCACGCTGCTGGCGCAGGTCGATTCCTCCGTCGGCGGCAAGACCGCGATCAACCTCGCGGGCGGAAAGAATCTGGCCGGCACGTTTCATCAACCGATCGCCGTCTACGCGGACGTCGCGACCCTCGCGACGTTGGCCGACGAGGAGTTCACCTCGGGCCTCGGCGAGGTCGTCAAGAGCGCCCTCGTCGGCGACCCTTCGTTGTTGGACGAGCTGACGGAGAACGCCGGCGCCATCCGCGCGCGCCGGGTCGAGGCCTTGATTCCGGTCGTCGAGCGCTGCGTGCGCGTGAAGGCCGCGGTCGTCGCGGCCGACGAGCGCGAGGCCGGCACGCGCAAGACGCTCAACCTCGGCCACACCTTCGCACACGCGATCGAGCACGCGGCGGGCTACGGCACGGTCCCGCACGGACTCGCCGTTTCCGTCGGGCTCTCGCTGGCCGTGCGCGCCAGCGCGCGACTCGGCCTCCTCTCCGATCCCGAGCTTCCCGAGCGTCTCGCACGCGTGCAGACCCGCCTCGGACTGCCCTCCGAGCTCGAGCACCTGCCCGCGCTGACGCCCGCGGCCTTGCACGCCGGTCTGACCCATGACAAGAAGGGCCAGGACGCGGGGCGACCGCGGCTCGTGCTGCCGCGCGCGGCGGGCGATCTGGTGCTCGATATCCCGGCTGACGACGCGCTGCTCGCCGAGCTCCTGGGCTGAGCGCGGGCCCGCGGGTCCCTGACGCCCCAAATCCGGCCGCCGGCGCCCGGGATCCGTCGCGGCGGTCGACACGAGCAGGACCGTTTGCTTCAATCGGGAAGTTTGCGACGGTCAGCCGCGAAACCCCCCTACACCACGATCCAGGTACGCTCCCCCCATGCCGCGTCGAGATGATCTCGAGTCGATCCTGATCATCGGGAGCGGGCCGATCGTGATCGGTCAGGCTTGCGAGTTCGATTACTCCGGAACCCAGGCCTGCAAGGCCCTGCGCGAGGAGGGGTACCGGGTCATCCTGGTCAATTCGAACCCGGCCACGATCATGACGGACCCGGAGACGGCCGATGTGACCTACATCGAGCCGATCACCCCCGAGGTCGTCGCCAAGATCATCGAGAAGGAGCGCCCGGACGCGCTGCTGCCCACGCTCGGTGGCCAGACGGGCTTGAATACGGCTTTGGCGCTGTACGACTCGGGCGTGCTCGACAAGTTCGAGGTCGAGGTCATCGGCGCCAATCCCGAGGTGATTCGCAAGGCCGAGGCGCGCGACCTCTTCCGGGCCGCGATGGCTCGCTGTGGCCTCGAGTGCGCGCGCTCGGGCATCGCCCACGACATGGAGGACGCGCGCCGGGCGCTGGCCGAGATCGGCCTTCCCTGCGTGATCCGCCCCGCCTTCACGCTGGGCGGCTCGGGCGGCGGCATCGCCTACAACGTCGAGGAATTCGAGGCGATCGTCTCGCGCGGACTCGCGCTGTCGATGAACTCCGAGGTCCTGATCGAAGAGGACCTCTCGGGCTGGAAGGAGTTCGAGACCGAGGTGATGCGCGATTCGGCGGACAACGTCGTCATCATCTGCGTCATCGAGAACGTCGATCCGATGGGCGTCCACACGGGCGACTCGATCACCGTCGCTCCGTCGCAGACGCTCACCGATCGTGAGTACCAGAACCTGCGCAACGCGTCGCTCTCGATCATGCGCGAGATCGGGATCGAGTGCGGGGGCTCGAATTGCCAGTTCGCCGTCGATCCCGAGACCGGACGCGTGATCGTCATCGAGATGAACCCGCGCGTCTCGCGCTCGTCCGCGCTGGCCTCGAAGGCGACGGGCTTCCCGATCGCGAAGTTCGCGGCCAAGCTGGCGGTCGGCTACACGCTCGACGAGATTCAAAACGACATCACGCAGCAGACTCCGGCCTGCTTCGAGCCGACGATCGACTACGTCGTCACGAAGATCCCGCGCTTCGCCTTCGAGAAGTTTCCCGGCGCGGATCCCGTCCTGACGACGCAGATGAAGAGCGTGGGCGAGGTGATGGCGATCGGTCGCACGTTCAAGGAGTCCCTGCAGAAGGCCTTGCGCGGCCTCGAGATCGGGCTGACCGGCATGGGCCTCGGACCGGGCGAAGACCTGTCCGCCCTGGAGGTCGATCAGGACGAGATCGCGCGCGCGCTGCGGATCCCCAACCCGACCCGCATCCTGGCCGTGCGCACGGCTTTCCGGCGCGGCTGGAGCCTGGAAGAGATCCACGAGGCCTCCCGGATCGATCCGTGGTTCCTCGAGAACATTCGGGAGCTCGTGGACTTCGAGGGCGAGCTGCGTGACGCGATCCTCGACCGCGACCTGCTCGCACGCGCCAAGCGCCTGGGGTATTCGGACCGCCAGATCGCGATCGCGAACAACACCCCCGTCGAAAACATCGCGACGCTGCGCAAGGAGCACGGGCTCGCGCCCGTCTACAAGCTGGTCGACACGTGCGCCGCCGAGTTCGCGGCGGCGACGCCCTACTACTACTCCACGTGGGAGGACGAGAACGAGTCGCGCCAGACCGACACCGAGAAGATCATGATTCTGGGCGGTGGCCCCAACCGCATCGGCCAGGGCATCGAGTTCGACTACTGCTGCTGTCACGCGGCCTTCGCGGCCAACGAGATCGGCTACGAGTCGATCATGGTCAACTCGAATCCAGAGACGGTCTCCACGGACTACGACACATCCGATCACCTGTTCTTCGAGCCGCTGACGCACGAAGACGTGATGCACATCGTCGAAGACCAGAAGCCGAAGGGCATCATCGTCCAGTTCGGCGGTCAGACGCCCCTGAACCTCGCGACCGGGCTGGCCCAGGCCGGTGCACCGCTGATCGGGACCTCGGTCGAGTCGATCGACCGCGCCGAGGACCGCGAACACTTCTCCGCCCTCCTCCAGAAGCTCGGCCTGCGCCAGCCGGAAAACGGCCTCGCGAAGCGCGCGGCCGAGGCCTTCGAGATCGCCCGGCGCATCGGCTATCCCGTGATCGTACGCCCCAGCTATGTCCTGGGCGGTCGCGCGATGGAGATCGTCTACGACGACGAGACTCTCGATCGCTACATGACGCATGCCGTGCAGGCCTCGCCGGAGCATCCGGTCCTCGTCGACAGCTTCCTCGAGGACGCGATCGAAGTCGACGTCGACGCGATCGCGGACGGCCAGAACGTCGTCATCGCGGGCATCATGGAGCACATCGAGGAAGCCGGCGTGCACTCCGGCGACTCGGCCTGCGTGCTGCCGCCGCACACGCTCGAGCCGCAACTCATCGAGGAGATCGCGGCCGCGACGAAGGCCATGGCCCTCGAGTTGTCGGTCGTCGGCCTCATGAACGTCCAGTTCGCGGTCAAGGACGGCGAGGTCTACATCCTCGAGGTCAACCCGCGCGCCTCGCGGACGGTGCCGTTCGTCAGCAAGGCGACCGGCATCCCCTTCGCACGGCTGGCGGCGAAGGTCATGTGCGGCAAGACGCTCGAAGAGCTGGGCTGCACGGAGCAGCTGATCCCGCCCTACTTCGCGGTCAAGGCGCCCGTCTTCCCCTTCAACAAGTTCCCGGAGAACGACCCGATCCTGTCGCCGGAGATGCGTTCGACGGGCGAGGTCATGGGAATCGACACGGACCTCGGCCTCGCGTTCTTCAAGGCCTACGAGGCCGCCGGGATGAAGCTGCCGAAGCACGGCAAGGTGCTCCTGACGGTCAAGTCGGCCGACAAGCGGTCGATCGTCGCCGAGGCGCGCCTGCTCGAGAGCCTGGGCTACGAACTCCTGGCGACAGAGGGCACGTATCGCGCCCTCAAGTCGAACGGGGTCACGGTCCAGCGCGTCAACAAGGTCACCGAGGGGCGCCCGCACATCGTCGATCTTCTGAAGAACCGAGAGATCGACCTCGTCCTGAACACGCCCTACGGCAAGCGCGAGCGCAAGGACGACTCCTCGATCCGTGCGGCGGCGCTGATCGCCGGTGTGTCGACGATCACGACCCTGGCCGGAATCCGGGCCGTGGTCAGCGCTCTGGCAGCGATGCACCGCGGCTCGTACACGGTGAAGAGCCTGCAAGAGCACCACGCCTTGATCGGCAAGCGCCAGCCGGTCGAGCTCTGACCGCTCGACCTTCCGGCAGCGCGCGCCGGGCGACCGAGCCTCAGACCGGCTCGCCTTCGGACCGGACCAACGCGCCGTACAGCTCGCTCAAGCGCCTTGTCAGCGGGCCGACGTCCCCGCCCCCGATCACCCGACCGTCGACCCGGGTGACCGCTGCGAGCTCGCCCATCGTGCCGGTGCAGAAGGCTTCGTCGGCGCGGTAGAGCTCGGTCAGGGACAGATCGGTCACCTCGCTCGCGATCCCGTTCTGCGCGCACAACCCGAGCACGGCCTCGCGCGTGATGCCCTCGGGGCATGCGACCAGGCGCGAAGTGCGCACGACGCCGCGTTCGACCAGGAAGAGGTGCGTCGCATTCGTCTCGGCGATGAAACCGCGCGTATCCAGCATGAGAGCGTCGTCGACCTGCGCGACGTTGGCCTCGATCTTCGCCAGGATCGACTGAATCAGGTTGGCGTGGTGGATCTTCGGGTCGAGGCAATCCGGCGGGAAGCGGCGCACCGAGCTCGTGACCAGCGTGAGGCCACCCTTCGAGTAGACCGGGGTCTTGTGCTCGGCCAGGACGATCAAGGTCGGCCCACCGGTGTTCAGGCGCGGGTCCATCCCCGACGTCACCTTCACCCCGCGCGTCAAGGTCAGCCGGATGTGGACCCCGTCGTGCATCTTGTTCGCCTCGAGCGTACGACGAAGCTCGGTCCGGATCGCGTCGTGCGAGGGAATCGAGGCGAAGGCCAGCGCCTTGGCCGAGCTCACGAGCCGATCCAGGTGCGCCGTCAGACGAAAGATCTTGCCCTCGTAGAGTCGCAGTCCTTCCCAGACCGCGTCGCCACCTTGCACGACCGAATCGAAGGGGCTGACGCCGGCTTCGTCCCGGTGTGCGAGCTTGCCGCCCACGTTGACGATGAGGTCCTGATTCTTTTGGTTGAAGCTCTGGAGCATGGTTTCGACTCAGAGGCGAACGCGTTGATCGAAGAGCGCCTCGTAATACGAGAGCGCTCGATCGTGAACGTCGGCGAGCTCTTCGGAGAGCTCGCCTTCCCGCGGTCGCCACGCCTGGAAGCCCGTGCTCTTCTCCACGGCAGCATACCAGTGCGGCGCCCAGGTCCCGTCGCTCGCTCGTCTGCCCGGCGGCCAGGTCAGCATCGATTCCTGGAACTCGACCCCGAGCAACTCACACAGCTTCGCCAGCATCCCTGCGGGTTCGATCAACACGTCCTTCGCGTCGAGGACGGGCGGCGTCGTCCCCGTTCGGGCCCGGATTTCCTCGAACAGCCGGAGCTGCTGCGGCAGACCCGTGTCTTCGACCTTCGGCCGCGGTGTGATCTTCACGAGCGACAGGAGCATCTCGCGCGGGTCACGAATCAGGAAGGCGTGCGTGAGCTCGTTCAACCACTCCCGCCCGATGGAGGGCAGGAGGTGATGCGCCATGTGCTTCTGATAGAAGACCCGCGCCAAGGCAGCGGGTGCCGCGGGGCGGCCTGCACGCGGCAGCGGTCCAGCGAGCGGCGGACCCGTGAGCCAGGCCACGACGCGTTCCCAATCCCCTTCTTCCCGCGCCACGATCTCGTCCGAGATCGGGTGCCCGGGCTTGGTGGCAGCAAGATAGTGCGCATACAGCGGCTCGTCACAGACGACGCTGTCCGTACGGTTCTCCCAGGCGCGCATCATCGCGGTCGAGATGTTGCGCGGCCCGGACCACATGGCGATTCGGTGGACCTTCATGGACGCGGGGCCCGCGTTGTATCCGCCGCCTCCGACACGCGAAACCCCTTTCCGAGGATTGAATCAGCGCCAGCGCCGCGGCTCGTACGGCACCTCCGGCACCAAGACCCAGGCCGCGTTGTTCGTCTCCGAGATTTCCGCGACGGCCTCGTCCCCGTCCAGTACGACGACGTAGGTCGCGTCCCGCGGCAGCGCCTCGAAGGTCAACTCGGTCGTGACGCCTCCAGCCAGCGTGAGCTCCCGTTTCAGGAGCGGTGCAGGCGCGGAGATCGAGAGGCGCTCGCCTCCGTCGATCGGCTCTCTGCCGAAGTACGCGGACTCGAGCGGCCTTCCGTCGAGACTGGCCTCCAGCACGATGTGCGCTGCATCGTCCACTTCCACGACCAGTTCGAAGTCGACGATCTGCCCCGAGAGGCTCGAGACCTGGTCGTTGCGATAGCCGACGCGATCCTTCCACGTGAACGACCCGTCCTGCGCGATCGACAAGGCGCGTCGAGGGTCCGCCGTGACCGCGCTGACCCGCGCTCCTTCGAAACGCCCGCTCCCCTCGAAGTCGGCGGCCTTGCGGAAGGAGGAGGGAATGTAGAGCGCCACGAAGACGCGCACGCGTCGTGGACCGAGCGGCTCGAGACGGGTGAGCAGCGTGGGGTCGGCGAACGCGACGACCGGCCGGTCCGCGAGGCGCGCGTCAGCGCGGGAGGAATACAGCCTCAGCGTCCCCGTTGCGGCGAGCTCCCCCGCGTTCTGCACGGAGACCGCCAGCGCGTCGCCTTCAAAGACGAGATCCGGGTTCTCGACGACGAAGTCGCTCAGCCCGCGCTGCGAGATCCAAACCGGGCTCGACCAGGCACGCTGCTCGTCGTCCTGGAACAAGCGCACGTACACGTAGCTGGTCTTCGCCCCGGATTCTGGCGGATCGAAGGGCGCCAGCGTCGTCGTCGCCTCGTAGTCCAGCATCCCCGGCTCGGCCGTCGACACGACCTCCCCGTCGCGAATGATCTCCACCCGTCGGATGCGCTCCGTCCCGTTGACACGAACGCTCACCTCCAGCGGCGCTCCCGCGTCCAGGAAGATCTCGCTCCCCGCGCGTGCTTCGGCGACCGTGACGTCGAGCAGGATGCGCGCGCCGGTCGTCGCGTGACAGCGGCGCTGCGCGAGTGCATCGAAGAGGGCCGCTCGGCTCAGCCCCTCGGCATCCACGCAGGCCAGGCCGGAGAGGCCGGGTTGCAGGTGGTGGGAGTCGCTGCTGGCGATGAGGCCGAGACGATGGCCCCGTGCCAGAGCCGAGCGGTAGTCGCTACCCGCCACGGCGCCGGCGTAGTTCAAGCTGAAGTCGTCCGGATGCCGCCACGACTCGAACGCGTTCTCGGACGTGCCGTGAGTGGAATAGATCTCGGCCAATCGATTCGTCTTGCGGCTCGTCAAGCGCCAATCGACCGGATCGAGGAGAGCAAAGTGATGAGGGATCTCCAGGAACGCTCTGCCCTTGCCCCGCAGGAAGGAGGCGTACCCCGCGTTCGAACCGTAGGCATCCACAGGGTGAAAGACCGCAAACGGTTCGTCCGTCACGAGGTAGTAGTTGCGATGCCCCTGGAAGGTCATCGTCTCGGCGGCAAAGAACGTTACGAACCGACCGGGATCGTGGAACGCCTGGGTGGCCGGCGCGATCTCCGCGATCCAGGCCGGTCCGAGACTCGCGGCAAAGTGCTCGGTCAACGCCGCGAAGTCGAGATCCGCGAAGTCGCGTGCGAACTCCAGGTTCGCCGCACTGCTCCCACCCAGCCAATCCGCGTGCCCGTTGTGCGTGTGGATGTGGATGTCGCCCCAGTAGTGGCGGGAAGCCGGCTCGACGGCGTGCACGCGGATCGGATTCGATCGCTGAGTCACTCCGTCCTCCGACACGACCGTCACGCGCTGGAGCCCCGGCGTTCGGAAGCGAACCCGGTGCGCGAGGACGGCCTCCGACAGGTTCGTGCTCGCTCCATGAACGGCTTCGGCGTCCGTCGTTTCGAACCGGAGTCCCGCTGGAACCGGCCATTCGCAGCGCTCGAAGTAGTTGCGCTTTGCTCCCCGGGGTTGCTGAACGAGCGTCGCGACCTGGACATCGATCTCCTCCCCGACGACGACATCCGAAGGAGCCGTGACGCGCAGTCTCAAGTCGCGGGCGGGGACCAGCACCTCGGGGAGGGCGCGGACGCGTAGCGTGTCGAGCCAGACCCTGCGCCACGGGCTGGCCTCCTGGAATCGGGAGAGGGGCCCGAAGACGAGCGTGGTCTTGCGGGTCTTCGCGAAGAAGAAGCCCGAGGCCACCTGCCAGTTCTCATGCCGGGGGAGCTCCGCGTGTTCGAAGGCCGACGGGATGATGGAGAGTCGAATGTCGCGCGGTGACTCGCCGTCCACCGAAACTGTGTATCGAAGCCCCGCCGAAGGCCCCGGCGCCTGGAGCGCGACGTCGATTCGGTAGCGCCGTCCGACCTCGAGCTCGAGCTCGCGCCGCAGCGTGCCGAAGCGCAGGCCTTCCGCGGCACCGGGGTCCAGCTCGGCCACGTGGGAGCCTCCATGGGCGCCAGCGCCGACTTCCACCCTCCGCATTCCGTGGATTGCGTGGTCGGATGACGGATCCTCGAAGCTCTCCAGGAACACCACGTCCGTGGCGCCTTCCCAGCCCTCCCCGCGGGTGAAGCGGTAGGCCAAGAACCCGAGGGCCAGAACGAGGAGGACTCCCGTCCACCGAAAGCGCAACGTGAGGTGCATCGCTCGGCGCGAGAATAGTCGAGCCCCCCGTATCCGTCACCCTTCCCGGGGTGTGGCGTGGGTTTTCTGCTGCCACCCCGCGCCAACCTCCTCTGGCCAGGTCCAGTTCGCTAGGCTTCGCGCCATGAAGCGAACGATTCTCCTCCTCTCCTTCTGCTTGTTGTTCACCGCGTGCAAGGGCCTGGGTCAGGGCTCTCCCGTCACGCCCCAACGCCCCACCTTTTCGTCCGACACCAACACGACCCCCGAAGGCACGGTCGAGGTCGAAGCCGGCATGGTCGCCGACCCCGACGACATCTTCGCCTTCCCCGCCGTCGCGAAGTTCGGCATGAGTCCCAAGACCGAGGCTTTCCTGGGTTGGACCCCGCTGCAGATCGTCGATCAGAACGATGACAACGAGACCGGGACGGGCGACGTGCTGGTCGGTGTCCGCCACCGGATCCTCGAGCTCGACAAGAAGACGTCCGTCGCCGTCCAGGGTGCGGTCAAGCTGCCCACGGCGGACGAGAACCGGGGGCTGGGCACGGGCGAGATCGACGCCTCGTTCGCCGGCATCATCACCAAGCTCCACGACCAGACGGCCATCACGGGCTACTACCAGTTCGACTTCCTGGGGGACCCTGGCGGCGACACGAACGTCGGACACGGCCTGGCGATCGCCGCCTCGCGAGCCATCGACGACAAGGTCGGCTTGTACGGCGAGCTGGCGGAGATCTACGTCCCCGAGCTCGACTTCAGCTCGTTCTTCGGCACGTTCGGGTTGACGTACACCCGCGCGCAGGACTTTGTCATCGACGCCGGAATCCTGGTCGGCTTGTCGAACGATGCGCCGGACGCGCAGATTCTGATCGGCATGACGCGCAATCTGGGCCGAATCCGTTGAGGCTGGCCTCGACCGCGACCGGAGCCTAGGCTGCGCCCATGCTCCGCAAGATCGCCGCGACGCTTCTGGGCGTCCTAGCCGGGATCCTCGCGATCTCCCTCGTCCAGGCCCTCGGACACCGGTTCGATCCACCGCCGGAGAACCCCGAAGACCTCGAGGTGATGCGCGCGTTCATCGCGGGCTTGCCGCTGCGGGCCTTCCTCTTCGTCCTCGCGTCCTACGTCATCGGCAGCTTCTTCGCCGGCTGGACGGCGGGCAAGGTCGGGAAGACGATGCGGCCAGCCTGGATCGCGGGCGGCGTCTTGATGCTCGCGGGCATCCTCAACGTGGTCATTCTTCCCCACCCCACGTGGTTCATGGTCGCGTCGCTTTCCTGCTATCTGCCGTGCGCCTGGTTCGGCGCGCGGCAGGCCGGCGCCCACCGTCCGGCGGGCTGATCCGCGCTGCTTCGGTCGTCGCCGACGGGTCGAGCACGAACCCGTGATGGAGGCGGCTAGTCGGCGCCCGCGACCAGGCCTGCTCGCACGACCAGACCTGCCCTCTCGAGGTAGAGCGCGAGCCAGCGCCCGAACACCTCGTTGCCCTGCGCGTTGGCGTGGCCGTGCGCTTCGAGGGTGATGTCGACCGGACGCTCGACGAGGTTGCGGATCACGAGGTCGAGCCGCGCGGTCAGGAAGCCGTGCCGCTTGCCCTCCCGGAAGGCCTGGTCCAGCATCCAGTTCGAAGGCTGGCGCTGGTCCCAGCTCTCGTGGCGCGAAAGGCGTGGAAAGGTCACGAGCACGACCGGGAAACCGTGCGCTCGAGACTCCTCACGGATCTGGTCGAAAGCCTTCACGACGGTCTTCCATGGCGCCCTTTCCGGGTCGTGCAAGTACGTCCGGTAGGTCCCCGCCGCGCGCACCTCGCGACCGCGTTCCCACTGCTCCCAGAGCCGACCCAGCTCGAAGCGTTCGATGCGATTCGGCCGATGGAAGTAGGAGTGGAGCTCCGTGTCCGAATGCACGTCGGGGTCGTTCAGAACGTATCCGAGGATCACGAGGTCCGGCTGGAACCGCAGCACCTTCGTCCGCAGGACCGCGGCTTCCTCCGCCGTGCTGTAACCGGGGACGCCGAAGTTCAGGACCTCGTAGCGCCGTCCGTCCGGAGCGCGCTCGTTGAGCACTTGCTCGAGAACGTGCGGGTAGGTCTCGTCGTCCTCGACACCCTGGCCGAACGTGAACGAGTCCCCGACCGCCGCGATCCGCACGACCCCTTCCGGCTTCGCCACGGAGACCTCGGCGCCGCGCATGCCGTGTGAATTCGTCGTGACCTGTACACCGTCACCGGCGTGGTTGAAGACCAAGCTCGGAGCCAGCTCGTACTCCAGACCGGGCACGTCAGAGGCTCGATGCAAGCGCGACGTGAAGCCGAACTGTGGCTCGGTCACGCGTCGAAACGGCACGGGCGCGAGCAGGCGCAACACGACTTCGACCAGGACCACGGCGACCACGAGGCTCGCGGGCACGAGCACGCAAGGAACCAAGAGTCGCTTCGAACGAGGGCGGCGCGGTCGATCGGAGGCACTCATGACAAGTCGTCATTATGAGTGAGGAAACTGCCCCCGTGTCGCGAAAGCTTTTCCCGTGCGGCGCAGGTCGACGTCAGCGCAACCGAGTCGCGAGGGTGCGCGCCTGACGGACGAGCGCCTCTCCCTCTCGAGCCACGATCGTACCGGGAAGCGTCTTCGCGAGCGCGCGGGTGACCGCGCCACAATGGCTCCGCTCGGATCCACTCGTGGGGTGACTCGAACCCGGCCTGTCGCACGTCTTCGAGCACGAAGGCCTGCAACCGACCGCCCACTCCGAGCTTGGGCGAGGACGAACGCGAGGGCGACGAGTACGACTGCGGCATGAGCCGCGCGGAGCCTGCACGCTCAACTCGACCGCAGCTCGGCCACCAGCTCGTCCAGCACGCGGGCACCGGCCACGAGGCGCTCCTTCTCGGCTCGGGAGAAGCGTTTGATCGAGGCCTCGACGCGCAAGGCCAGCCCACGTTCCCCGATCGCGTGCGACAGCTCGAGCGAGAGCGGTCCGCGTCCGCGCAAGTACTTGGCCCCACGTCCCAGCTCGTGCTCGCCGAAGCGGCGTTCGACGTCGGTCGCGATGCCGGTGTACAGGCTTCCGTCCTGACAACGCACCAGATAGACGTGCCAGCAGACGGGCGCTGGCTCGGACGAGCTCTCGGCTTCCACGCCAAGACCATAGCAGCCCGATGATCGAGCGCTTCGGATGCGATGTACGTGACCTTCCGGACGCGTGCAGCACGCCGGATGACTTCTCAGCGGGCTGATAGCCCGCATCCAGCCCGAGATCGTGCGACAGTTCGGCCCGGCCCCGACGGACGGCACGATCCGGCACGGGTCTGGACGCGAAAGAACTTCCGGTTTGCTCCGTCGCCGGGGATCGCCGACCATGCTTGGGAATCGGTCGGAGGCTGCCGATAGCACAGAGCCCCACCATGAAAGCCACCATTATCGGAGCCGGCGCCATCGCGCGCGAACACCTCGCCTCTCTCGCCGACCTGCCGCATGTCGAGATCGCCGGGATCTGTGACCTTTCGCCGGTCATGGCGGAGACGACAGCACGGGAGTTCGGCGGTGTGCCGTGGTTCACCGATCACCGGAAGATGCTAGACGAGGTGCGGCCGGACGCCGTCCACGTGACGACGCCGCCGCAGACACACTTCCGGCTGGCGATGGACGCGCTCGACGCCGGCGCCCACGTCTTGGTCGAGAAGCCGATCACGCACGAGCACGACGAGATCGCGAAGCTCTTCGAGCACGCGAATTCCAAGGGGCGCGTGCTGATCGAGGACCACAACTACATGTTCAACCAGCCCGTCCAGGAGCTCTTGCGCCTGGTCGAGACGGGCGAGCTGGGCGAGGTCACGCACGTCGAGGTGGCGATCGCGCTCGGAATCGCCGGCGACGGCAGCCGCTACACCGACCCGAACCTCCCGCATCCGTGCCTGAAGCTGCCGGGCGGCGCGATCGCGGACTTTCTCACGCACCTCGCCTACCTGGCCTGGCTGTTCGTCGGGCCGCACCGTTCGCTGCGTACCGTGTGGAAGAAGCGCGACGCGACGACGACGCTTCCCAGCGACGAGGTCCGCGCGCTGGTCGACGCGGAACGCGGAACCGCGCTGTTGTCGTTCAGTGCGCACGCCCAACCGGACCTGTTCTCGCTGCGCGTGTTCGGTACGAAGCTGCGGGCCCAGGCGAGCCTGTTCGATCCCTTGCTGGCGATCGAACGCCTGCGCGGGGGACCACGCCCGCTCATGCCTGTCGCGAACGGACTCGCGGTGGCCAAGGCCTTCGGCCAGGGCGGCCTCGGCGGCCTGTGGCGCAAGCTCTCGGGTCGTCCGATGAGCTACGAGGGCCTGTTCGAGCTCGTGGCGCGCTTCTACAGCGCGGCCGCGGGCGAAGGCTCGACGCCCGTCCCCCAGCGTCAGATCGAAGAGGTCAATCGCCTGGTCGCCGACCTGACGAAAGAGGAGTTCTCGTTTTGAAGGTCCTCGTCACCGGAGCCAACGGCTTTCTCGGTCGCCACGTCGTCGCGACCTTGCTCGCGCAGGGCCATGAGGTTCGTGCCCTGGTGCGGCCCGCCTCGAACATCGAGCGGCTGGGCTGGGGTTCGGACGTCGAGGTCTTCCGCGCGGACCTGCGCGGCGGAACCGACCTCGCACCGGCCTTCGAAGGCGTCGACGCACTCGTGCACCTCGCGACGCAGATGGTCGGCGACGACTTCACGATTCTCTCGGGTACGCTGACCGGGACCGAGCGCCTGTTCACCGCCATGGCCGGCTCCGACGTGAAGCGACTCGTGCTGTGCAGCAGCTTCTCCGTCTACGACTGGACCGCCGTGCGCGGCCGCCATCGCGAGGACTCTCCGCTCGCGACGGACACGAAGTCGATCGGCGGCTACGCCGTCGCGAAGCAGGGTCAAGAGGAGCTCGCGCGCCGCGGTGTCGCGGAACACGGATGGGAGCTCACGATCCTGCGCCCGGGGTTCATCTGGGGCCGCGGCAACGAGGACCTGCCTTGCATCGGTCAGCGCTTCGGACGCTGGCAGGTGGTCTTCGGCCCGCGCCGTCGGTTGGCTCTGGCCCACGTCGAGAACTGCGCCAGCGCCTTCGTCGCCGTCCTCGAGAACGACGCCTCCAAGGGCGAGGTCTTCAACCTGGTCGATGACGACGAGGTCACGGCCATGCGCTATGCGCGCGATCAGCGCGAACGGACCCACAACACGACGACGCTCGTGCGGCTGCCCTACGTCGTGACGCGCTTCTTCGTCTCCTGCGTCAACTTCGTCAGCCGGATCATCTTCGACGGTCGCGGCAAGCTGCCCAGCATGTTCGTTCCCGTTCGCTTCGAACTGCGCTACAAGCCCCTGCGCTTCTCGAACAAGAAGCTGCTCGAGAAGCTCGGATGGCGTCCGCCTTTGAACTACGACGCATGCCTCGATCGAACGTATGCGACGGCAAAGGCGCCCAAGCCGAAGGGCCGCAACGGCCTCGCGGCATGAAGATCGGCTACCTGACGAGCATCTATGCCCGCGCGAGCGACACGTTCGTCCGCGCCGAGGTCACCGGCCTGCGCGCGCGTGGCCACACGGTCACGACCTACTCGATCCGCAAACCCGACGCGGCCCAGATCGTGTCGGACGAGGTGCGCAGCGAGTACGAGCGGACGACCTACCTCCTGCCCGATCACCGCTGGCAGGTGGCGCTCGCGCCCTTGCGGCGGCTCTTCGGCTCGCCCCTGCGCTTTCTACGGACCTTCGCGCTGTCCTGGCGCACCGGCACGCCCGGGATCCGAGGCCGTCTGAAGCACCTGGCCTACCTGGCCGAGGCGTGCTTCCTGGCCGAGCGCCTGGAACGCGACGGCGTGCAACACCTGCACAACCATCTGGGCGAGAGCTCGGCCACGGTCGCGATGCTCGCCTCCGCGGCCAGCGCGATCCCCTTCAGCGTCGCGATCCACGGCCCGTACATCTTCCGCGCCCCCGTCGCCTGGGCCCTGGGTGAGAAGATCGCCCGTTCGGCCTTCACGACCTGCATCACCGACTTCACGAAGAGCCAGTGCATGATCTACGCGCCGGCCGACGCGTGGGATCGCTTCGAGCTCGTGCGCTGCGGCCCGCAGCGCCGCTTCCTCGAGGGCCCCCCGCCGCCGCTTCCGCCCGAGCCGCGGCTCGTCTGGGTCGGACGCGTCTGCGAGGAGAAGGGGGTACCGCTGTTGCTCGACGCCGCCGAACGGCTGGCGCGCGAAGGGCGCGGCTTCGAGCTCGCGCTCCTGGGCGACGGCCCCCTGCGCGCGTCGCTGGAACGCACGCTTGCCGCCCGCGGCCTCGAGGGCAAGGTTCGCTTCCACGGCTGGGCATCGAGCAGCGCGGTCCACGAAGCGATCGTCGCGAGCCGCGCCATGGTCTTGCCGAGCTTCGCCGAAGGCCTGCCCGTCGTCCTCATGGAAGCCCTCGCCCTGGGGCGTCCCGTCATCTCGACCTTCATCGCCGGCATCCCCGAGCTGGTCGAGACCGGCCAGTGCGGTTGGATCGTTCCGGCCGGCTCCGTCGATCGCCTGGCGGACGCCATGCGCGCCGCCCTCGACGCGAGCGACGCCGAACTCGAACGCCTCGGCCGCGAAGGCCGCCGACGCATCGAAGAGCGCCACGACCTCGAACGCGAGCTGGACAAGCTCGAGGCGAGGATGCGCGCGAGCGTGGGCGAAGCCGCCCCGACGAGCACGCGGCGCCAGGAGCCCGCGTCCGCGATTCCCTGAGCGACGCTGGTTTTCCGGCGCTCGGGCTTCAGCGTCTGACCGTACCAGGACGATGGTACGGTCAGCATGAGCTGGACCGTCGACATGGACTCGAGTACGCCGCCTTCGCGGCAGCTCGTCGATGGCGTTCTCGACGCCATCGCGCGGGGTGAGTTGCGGACAGGGAACAA
>JAJDEW010000130.1 GCA_029259595.1 Planctomycetota bacterium
CGCCCAGATCAAGTCCCTGACGTTGCCGGAGATGGTGGACGCGGTGGACGACGCCGTGTACGGCGAGATCGTGTCGTCGGAGGTCAGCCGGACGGTGGACCCCGAGGACGGCGAGTTCTACTTCACGACGATCCGGATCGAAGGCCGTCGCACGAGCGACGGTGAAGAGGTCACGGTCCCGGTCACCTTCTACGGTGGCTGGCTGAACGAGAACGAAGGCTGCTGGAACTCGGAAGCGCCCTCGGCGGACGACGTTCAGATCGGGAACCGGATCGTGGCGTTCTACAAGTGGAGCGACGACATGGGCGGCGGGATGCAGGGCAACGGCCTGTATGCCCTGCACGGCGGTCTGTTCCGCACTCTGGAGGGTCCGAGCGGCCCGACGGTCCTGGGCCGTGGCCCCGGCTATGCGATCGAGCGCAACACGTCGCTCGCGAACCTCGACGTCGAGATCAAGCGCCTGCACCAGGCCAAGGTCGAACGTAAGCAACGCGAGGAACGGCGCTAAGCCGGGAGACAACACCCATGAAAGCACTCAAACTCGTTCTTCCGACCCTCGCCCTCGGGGCTGCCACCGTCTTCGTCGCCCCGGCGCAGACCTCGGACGGCTTCTCGACGATCCACAGCGGCCTGAACCTGAACCAGCGCGACTTCCGCGTCCGCAACAACTTCGCGGACGGCGTTTCGAACAACAACAACACGCCGAACCCGGACTTCCCGGGCTTCTTCGGCGCCATGCAAGCGGTCTGGAAGGGCGCAGCGGAGTGGGGCAGTTCCATCCGCGGCGGTGACCCGACCCAGACCCTGGGCAACGGCAACGCCAACTTCGACTTCTCGTTCCAGGGCGTTCCCTCGGGCGCCGGCGGGCTCAGCTCGAACATCGTCTCGGTGCTCGGAAGCTGCTCGGGCGGCACCCTCGCCTTCGTCCAGGGCGGCGGCAACGGCTGGACGATGAAGTTCTGCGACAACTGGACCTGGTCCGACGGCCCGGGCTTCGCCAGCGGCGGCCAGTTCGACATCCAGGGCGTCGGCACGCACGAATTCGGGCACTCGCTCGGCCTCGGACACTCGAACGTCTCCAGCGCCACGATGTGGCCCAGCACGCCGAACGGCAACGGCCAGCGCAGCATCGCCGGCGACGACATCAACGGCCTGCAGTTCATCTACGGCGCGAAGTCGGCCAGCAAGCCCGAGATCTCGAGCGTCTCGATCGGAGCCGGAACGATCACGATCAACGGCTCCAACTTCGATCCGGTCGACAACGACGTGTGGTTCACGAACCGCAACATCACGGGCGCCAGCCTCTCCGACCCGCGCATCCGCGTGACCGGCGTCGCGTCGGTCGGTGGAGCCGGCAACCAGATCGTCGTCGGCATTCCGGGCGACGCGGGTCCCGGTGAAGTGCTGGTGCAGGTTCCCGGGTCCGCGGGCTCGGCACTCTCGAACGCGGTTGCCGCGGACGTGGACGGCGGCGGCGGCAACGACGTCAGCATCACGTCGATCACGCCTTCGACCATCGATCGGCTCATTCCGGGCACGGACCAGACGATCACGATCGCCGGTCTGGGCTTCGACGTGAACACCGATCTCCTGCTCGACGGTTCGCCGGTGACGACGATCTGGACCATCGTGAACGGCAACACGATCACGCTGGACATGCCGAGCGTCTCGCTCGGCGTGCATACCTTCGAGGTCGACAACGGCTCGTCCAACGACACGTCGAACGTCACGGTAGTCGCGAACGCGACGCCGACTCTGGAGTGTGGCACCGGCAACGTCGCGAACCCGGTCTTCCAGTCCGGCTTCCCGGTCGTTCGCGCCGGCCTGCCCGGTGAGATCCACCTTCTCATCGGCTCGCCGTCGGGCTTCCCCAGCGACATCCCCGGACTGATCCACCTCGACCTCGGCAACCAGTTCTCGCAGAGCGTGAACCTCGGCGCGGCCGTGATCGGCCCGGACGGCGTCCACGAATCGAGCCTCAGCGTCGTCGGGCTGTCCGGAACACCACTCTTCTTCCAGTGCCTGCGAATTCCGGTGCCGTTCGGCTTCCCGCTGCAGGAAAGCAATCGGCAGTGGGTGACTCAGGTCGACTGAGACTTGCCTCAGGAGTCTCGTCCCCATGCGGGTCGGCGTCCTTCCCCAGGGCGCCGGCCCGTTTTTCGTGGGCGGCAGGGCTTCGGCTATCCTCTCGGCCCACCGCGGCGCACGTGACCCCGTGACGCCCGCGCGCTAGTGGGGACCCTGCCCAGCGCGCGCCAGCCTTCGCCCCACGTTCGTGACCTCCGCCACCCCCGCCCCTCTCGCGCCACCATCGGCCGGCCCCGCCCGTGGCGGATGGCTCGGGCTCTTCTTCGTCCTCCTGGCGACGGCGGCGGTCTACGTGCGCGCTCTCCAGGGTGAGCTGGTCTACGACGACCTGCTCATGATCGCGCGCAATCCGCTGCTCACGGACTTCGCGCACCTGCCGACGGTCTTCAAGCAGGCCTACTGGGACTTCCTCGAGCCTCAGGAGGCCGCCCACATCGGCTACTGGCGCCCTCTGACTGCGACGGTGCTGCTCTTCGCGCACGAGCTCGGCGGAGGCTCGGTCGTCGTGTTCCATGCCGCCTGCCTCCTGGTCCATCTCGGCGCGACTGCGCTCGCCTTCGCGCTCGCGCGCCGCCTGGCGGGCAGCGTGTCGGTGGGCCTCGTCACGGCCGCGATCTTCGGCTTGCACCCCGTGCACGTCGAAAGCGTCGCGTGGATCACGGCCTTGAACGATCCGCTGTTCGGGCTGTTCGGGTTGGCCTCCTTGCTCGCCTACCTGCGCTGGCGGGACGGCGGCTCACGGGGCCTGCCGGTCGTAGCCGCGCTCTGTTTCGTGCCGGCGCTCCTGGCGAAGGAGCTCGGAGCCGGGGTCCTCCCGATGCTCGTCGCCCTCGACCTCGGACGCCGGTCGAGCGCCGACGAGCCGGAGCGGGTCACGCCACTCGCCGGACTGCGTCGCCCGTGGGCGGCCTACGGACCGTTCGTCCTCGTCCTGCTCGCCTATGTCGGCGCCCGCATGGCGGTGTTCGAGAGCGCCTTCGCCGGCTTCGACCGCACGACGACGAACTTCGGCGTGTCCTTCCAACGCCTGCTCTTGCTGCGACTCGAGATCTTCGGCGGCGCGCTGGCCTTGCTCTCGTGGCCGCTCGAGCTGAACCTCTTCCGCCCCTTCCACCCCACGATCGCGCTGAGCGAGCTGGCTCCGGCCCTGATCGCGACGCTCGCGGCCGTGGGCCTCTTGGTCGTGCTCTGGAAGCGTCGGGCGCGCCCCGCCCTCGCTGGCCTCCTGTTCTTGCCGGCCGGCATCCTGCCCGTACTCGTCAGCGTCGACTCGCTCGGTCGCTTTCCGCTGTCCGAGCGCTTCCTCTACCTGCCGGTCTTCGGCTTCGGCCTGCTCGTCGCCTTGGCCTTGCGCCGCATCTCGCCCGGGCGCGGCGGCCTCGTCGCGGGGCTCGTGCTCTGCGCGCTCTATGCCGGGAAGAGCTTCGAGCGCACGGCCGTCTGGCAGAACGAGCTCGCGCTGTTCGAGGCATCGGCCAAGGCCGCGCCGCGCAGTGTGTACGTTCGCTGGGGCCTCGGCCGCGTCCTGTTGCAGGCTTACAACCGGACCGAGGACCCGGCCCTCCTGGAGCGTGCCTTCCAGGTCTACGAACAAGCCCAGGACCTGCTCGTCGAATCGCGCGAGCCGGAGTCCGACATCTTCGTCACCTCGCGTGACTTCCTGCAGGTGAACCTCGGCTACGGTTGGTGCCACCTGCTCGAGGCGCGTGCCTCGGGCTTCCGCGGCTCGAACGTCGCGATCGAAATCTTCGAGGAGCTCGAGCTTCGGGTCGGCGAGGCCCGCATGGAACGCGCGGCCGCCGAGAAGCTGGGGATCACGGTCCTGGCGGACCACCTCGAGCTCGAGCTCGTGTACGCGGCGCTCGGCGCGGCCTACCACGAGGCGCACCGTGACGACGAGGCGATCGCTGCCTACCAGAAGGCCCTGACTCTGCGTCCGAACCTGCCCGAGACGCACCTCGGGCTCGGTCGTCTGTACTCCGACCTCGGCGACTGGACCCTGGCGGAGCTCCACTTCCGGCGCGCGCTCCGCGAGCAGCCCGAGAACTACGAGAACCGTGTGATGCTCGCGCAGACGCTCTTCGCGGCGGGTCGCATCCCAGCGGCCTGCGAGCTGGCCGAGAGCTTGGCCGACGAGAACAAGACCGCGGAGCCCTGCACCATCCTGGCCGCGGCCGCCTTGCAGCGGTCGGACGCCTCCGGCGCCCTGCGCTGGCTCGACCGAGCCCTCGCGCTCGAGCCCCTGCACGGCTACGCGTGGTACCTGCGGGCACGGGCTCTGACGCTCGCGGACGCGCGCCAGGAGGCCCTGGTCGCGTACCGCCGAGCGACCGAGCTCATGCCGCAGAACTTCGAGGCGCACTACAACTTCGGCGCCTATCTCGTGGCATCCGGAGCCCAAGAAGCCGCCATGCAGCACCTGCTCGAGGCCTACGCCCTGTGCAGGATGGATCAGCCCTTGGCGCAGCTGCGCCAGTTTCTCGCGGGACTGCCGTTCGAGGACGCCGACATCCCCTATCGCCTGGGCGTGATCGATCGCGGCCGCGGCCTGCACGACCTGGCGGAGTCCTGGTGGGACGGCGCGCTCACGATCGATCCCGACCACGCCGACTCGCTCTTCGCGAAGGGCGCATTGCTACGCCAACGCGGCCGTAACGAAGAGGCGCTCGCGCTCCTCCGTCGAGCGGTCGCGCTCCGTCCCCGATCGTTCCTGATGAACTTCGAGCTGGGCGAGGTCCTGGGCGAGCTCGGCGCACGCGCGGAAGCGGCGGAGATCCTGCGGAAGACGCTCGAGCTCGACCCGCCGCTCGGATGGGACGAGGAGCTGAAGAAGACCGCGAAACGCGACGTGCGGAAGCTGCTCGAGGCCCAGCTCCAGTAGACCGGCGACGTCAGTTCCCGCTGCGCCCGCAGACCGGTCGGTGCGGGGCGTCTTCCTCGGGTTCGCGCCCCGCGTGACTCGGACTGCCGTGGACCGAGCCGGGCGCATGCAGGTGGATCGCGTCGGTCTTGAAGACCGGACCCTCGACGCAGCACTTCGCGTTGGGCCACGACCCCAGGGGGCCGTCCGCGCGCGTCACGACCGGGCAACCGTTGCAGATTCCGACGCCGCAGCCCATCAGCGTCTCGAGCGACAGCCAGGCGTCGAGCCCGCGCTCTTCGGCCAGACGCCGCGTGGCCTCGAGCATGGGATCGGGCCCGCAGGCCAGGATCCGAACGCTCGGGGGCAGCTCGCCCTTCGCCCACAGCTCGTGCAAGAGGCCGATGACGTGGCCGCGGAAGCCCTCGGAGCCGTCGTCGGTCGCCGCGAAGACGCGCACGCCCTGGGCCCGAAAGGCCTCGAGGTCGTACAGGAGCCCGCGCGTCGCCGCGCCGAAGAGCAGGGTCATGCGCTCGCGCGCGACCGGCGCGGCACCGTCCATGCCGGCCAAGGCCTGTTCGATCGCGAGCGGATACGGAGCCGAACCGACGCCGCCCGCCAAAAAGACCCAGGGCGCCCCGTCGCCGCTCAGGGTCGGCCAGCCGTTGCCGAGCGGTCCGACCAGCGCGAGCGGGTCCCCGGGTCGGGCGACCGCGAGGGCGCGCGTCCCCCGCCCCATGACCTTGATCAGGAACTCGAGCTCGTCGGCAGCCGGCTGACGGTAGATCGAGAAGGGCCGCGGGATGAGCGGGGACAGTCGATCCCGCCGTTTGAGCATGAAGAAGCGGCTGGCACGCACGGGCGCGAGCGGCGCTTCCAGCCGAACGCCGAGGGTCACGCCGTCGTCCCCGCAGGGCCGTACGGCGGTCACCGTGGCGGAGTGCGAGCGGGCGTCGGGCGCAGGTGCAGGCATGGTCGCAGTCTAGCCAGCGGGCGTGCTGCCAGCGATTGCGGATCCGGCGAATGGCGAGCGAGCCAGGGCTCCCGCGGCCGGAAGGACCTCGGGACGCGTACGACCCCCCTTCTCAGCCCATCCGGCTAGCAGCCTGATGAAAAAGTGCTTCGGATGCGATGCATGTGACCGGGAGGCCCGGCAGGTGCGCGAGAACGCAGGCGAATCGGTCGATTCGGCGAGGCTCTCGTGTGCCGGCCGGGCTTTTCGGACGCATGCAGCGCGCCGGATGACTTTTTCATCAGGCTGCTAGCGCTCGAGCTCGCGCCGCACGAGCTCGACGACGTCCGTCGCGACCTCGTTCGGGATCGTGAAGGTCAGGTTGTACTGCACGATCAACCAGCGCCCGTCGACCTGGCGCAGGACGCCGGTCCCGCGCGTCTCGCCGTACTTGGCATTGAGGAGACGCTCGTCGAACCAGGCCACGCGGCCCTCGCCGGCGACGAAGACGTGGCGCTCGATCGGCTGGTAGGTCCAGCCGCGGCCCTCGGCGAAGAAGGGCTCGGCGTAGGCCTGGAACTCGTGCTTCGTCCAGCGTTCGGTCGCGTCGGTCCCGAAGAAGATCGCGCCGGGGTCCAGGTAGCCGAAGTACGCGCGTCCATCCGCGGCGGCCGCCGCCGCATGAAAGCCGTCGAGCACGTCCTCGATCGCCAAACGCGCGGGATCGTTGGCCGGGGCCTCGTCCATCCGCCGGGCGTAGTAGGGCATCTTCGCGGGCACGGGCTCGCGGTCGCGGATGACGACCTCGCAGGAGGCGGCGAGCAGGGCCAGGACACAGACGAGCTTTCTCACGCCGGCAGGATAGCGCCTCGCGGACCCCGACGACGAATCGAGGTCCTCCGCGTCCCGAAACTCGCCCGTGCGCGGGTCGAGGACGCCCGCCGAAGCGTCACCGGAGCACCGCCAGGAGGACGCATGCGGCCGGAGCTTGCGCTATCATGCGCGGCTTCGAAGTGCCCCTCGAAGTCCCATGAGCGTCCTCCTCGTCACCGGTCTGAAGAAGATCCTGGGCTCCCAGGAGATCCTGCGTGGAGCCGATTTGCGGCTCGACCACGGGGAGAAGACCGGCTGTGTCGGGCGCAACGGCGAGGGCAAGACGACCTTGCTGCGGATCGTCGAGGGCGAGGAGCACGCCGACTCCGGGTCGGTCCTGCTCGCCAAGGGCGCGCGCATCGGCTACGTCGCCCAACGCCCTGCCTTCGACGCGGGGGTGACGGTGCGCGGCTACGTCGAGGGTGGCCTGGCCGAGGTCCACGCGGTCGAGCGGGAGCTCGAGAGCGTCGGAGAGCACATGGCCGAAGTCGAGGGCGACGCGCTCGACGCCCTGGTGAAGCGGCACGGCGAACTCACCGCTCGTATGGAGTTCTTGGGCGGCTGGGAGAGCGAGCGGCGCGTCGAAACCGTGTTGGGCGGCATCGGACTCGCCCCCCACCTCTGGGATCGCGAAGCGAGCTCGTTGTCGGGCGGCGAAAAGAGTCGTACCGCGATGGCGCGCGAGCTCGTCAGCGTGCCCGACTTGCTCTTGCTGGACGAGCCCACGAACCACCTGGATCTGGCGGGCATCGAGTGGTTGGAAGACTGGCTGCGGTCGATCGCGAGCGCGGTCCTGCTGGTCAGCCACGACCGCCGACTGCTCGACAACGTGGCGTCGTCCATCATCGAGGTCCAGGGCGGGACGATCACGCGCTACCCGGGCAACCACGCGCGCTACGTCGAGCTCAAGGAAGAGCGCTATTCGACCGCATACCGCGCCTGGGAGCAGCAACAGGACCTCATCCGCCGGGAAGAGTCCTTCATCAAGAAGCACATGGGCAGCCAGCGGACGGCCGAGGCCAAGGGCCGGCGCAAGCGCTTGCAGAACGTCGAACGCCTGCCCCAACCGTTCAACGACGTGCGGCGACCGATCATCCGCGTCGCCAAGGCCGAACGCGGCGGCGAGGAAGTCCTGTCCGTCGAAGGCTTCACCGTCGGGCACGACAGCAAGGCGCTGCTCGAGGGCCTCGATCTGCGCATCGGACGCGGCGAGCGCATCGGACTGGTCGGACCGAACGGCACCGGCAAGACGACCCTCATGCGCGCCCTGGCGGGCCGCGCCGAGCCGCTCGCAGGCGAGCTCAAGAAGGGCTACAAGGCGGCCTGCGGATACTACGACCAGGAGACCTCCGACCTGCGCGACGACGGGACGCCCTACTCGGAGATCAAGCGCGATCATCCGAAGATGACCGACCTCGAGGTCCGCTCGCACCTCGCGCGCTTTCTCTTCCGCGGCGACGAGATCGACCTCACGGTGTCGGGCCTCTCCGGGGGCGAGCGCGCGCGCCTCGCGCTGGCGCGCCTGGTCCTGCAGGAACCCTCGTGGCTGGCCTTGGACGAGCCGACGAACCACCTGGACCTCGCCGGGCGAACCGCGCTCGAGGAGATGCTATCGGGCTTCCACGGCGCGATCCTCTGCATCACGCACGACCGCGAATTCCTCGACCGCATTTGCAATCGCATCTGGCTGATCGGTGACGGCACGCTGCGCGACTTCCGCGGCAACTACTCCGAGATGCGCACCGAGCTGCGAGCGGAGAACGAGGAACGTGCGCGCATCGCGTCCGAGAGGGACGCGCGTCGCAAGCAGGCCGAGCGCAAGGAGGCGGAGCGCAAGCAAGAGCGCGCCGTGCGCGACGACAAGCCGCGCAAACCCAAGAAGGCGAAGAACCCTTGGGCGCTCGAGAAGCTCGAAAAGGCGATCATGAGCCTGGAAGAGCGCAAGAGCGAGCTCATGGAGGCGCTGGGCAAGGAGGAGGTCTACAAGGACCCGGGAGCGACGCGCGACGTGCAGATGGAGCTCGCCGAAGTCGAGCGCGACCTCGAGCACAAGAACGGAGAGTGGGAGGAGTGGGCCTCGTAGTCCGCGCGAACGACGCATGAACGAATTCATCGACCGCATCAAGGCCGCCTTGGCCGCAGCGACCGGCGCGGATCCCGTGACACTGAAGATCGAGGCGCCGCGCGACCCGTCGCTGGGCGACTTCGCCTTCCCGTGCTTTCCGCTCGCGAAGACCCTGCGCAAGGCGCCGCCCGCCATCGCCGCGGAGCTCGCGCAAAACCTCGGGGCCATCCCCGACGTCTCCGTCGAGGCGACCGGACCCTACCTGAACTTCCGCGTCGACCGCGGCGCACTGGCCGCTTCGGTCGTCGGCGCGATCCAGGCCCAGGGCGACGCGTACGGCGGCTCCGACGAAGGGCGCGGGAAGACGGTCGTCATCGACCTCTCGTCCCCCAACATCGCCAAGCCCATGCACGTCGGGCACCTGCGCTCGACGATCATCGGCGCGGCCGTTCAGCGCCTGTTCGATCGCCTGGGCTACACGACCGTCGGCATCAATCACATCGGCGACTGGGGCTCGCAGTTCGGCAAGCTGGTGGCCGCGATCGACCGCTGGGGAGCCGACGTCGACCTCGAGAACGAGCCGATCCGCGCGCTCTTGGCGCTCTACGTGCGGTTCCACGAAGAGGTGAAGAACGACCCCGAGCTGGAGGAGGCGGGCAAGGCCGCCTTCCGCGAGCTCGAGAGCGGTGAGGACGGACACGTCCGCGCGACGTGGAAGCGCTTGACCGAGCTCTCGTTGCGCGAGTTCGACAAGATCTACGCACGCCTCGGGGTGACGTTCGACCACGTGCGGGGCGAGGCTTACTACGAGCCGTATCTGGACGCGACCGTCGAACGCATCGTGGCGGCCGGAATCACGGAGGTCTCCGAGGGAGCCCTGATCGTGGACCTGTCCGGCGTCGAGAAGAACATGGCGCCGTGTCTCCTGCGCAAGACCGACGGCACGACGCTCTATGCGACACGCGACCTCGCGGCGCTCTTCATGCGCCAGGACGAGTTCGAGTTCGATCGCTGCCTCTACGTCGTCGGCGGCGAGCAACGCCTCCACTTCCGCCAGCTCAAGGGCGTGCTGGCCCGCATGGGGCTCGACTGGCAAGAGCGCGTGACCCACGTCGACTTCGGCCTTCTGCGCCTGCCCGAAGGCAAGCTGTCCACGCGCGAGGGCAAGGTCGTCTTCCTGGACGAGCTCCTGGACAAAGCCCGCAACGAGGCCGAACGCATCATCGCCGAGAAGAACCCCGAGCTCGCGAACGCGGAGACGATCGCCGAGCAGGTCGGGGTCGGCGCGGTCGTCTTCCACGACCTCAAGAAGGAGCGCGTCAAGGACGTCGTCTTCGACTGGAACGAGGTGCTGTCCTTCGAGGGCGAGACCGGGCCCTACGTGCAGTACACGCACGCGCGGTTGGCCTCGATCCTGCGCAAGGCCCGGGCCAAGGGCTTCGACACCGAGGGCGAGGTGGACTGGAGCCTGCTCGCGGACGCGGCCGAGCTCTTGCTGCGGTTGGGACGCTTCCCCGGCATCGTCGCCTCGGCCGCCGAGCACGCCGAGCCCTCCGAGGTGACGGTCTACGTGCTCGAGCTGTGTCGCGAGATGAACAGCTGGTACGTGAAGAACAAGGTGCTGACCGACGACGTCGCGCTCTCGACGGCCCGGCTCACGCTCGTCGCCGCCGCGCAGACCGTGATCGCGAGCGGACTCTCGATCTTGGGCGTGGCCGCTCCCGCTGAGATGTGAGACCGACGTCGCGCCGCGACGTTTCCCTTGTTCGGGCGGCGAAAATCGCTATTCGTAGGGGCCGGTGGGTTCGGGCGTGGACGCGTCCGAGCAGCGCGAGGCACGTGGACGAGAGGCGTCCACCGCCACGGAAAGAGAGCTGTCCATGATCGAGCGCCACATCCGCGACGTACCCGACTTTCCCAAGCAGGGCATCGTCTTCAAGGACATCACGCCGATGCTCCAGGACCCGAAGGCCTTCCTGGTCTGCATCGACCGGCTGGCCGAGAGCGTCGTGGAGTACGACTTCGACCTCGTTTGCGGGATCGAGTCCCGGGGTTTCATCTTCGGCGCGACGCTGGCCTGCCGGTTGGGCAAGGGCTTCATCCCGATCCGCAAGCCGGGCAAGCTGCCCTGGAAAACGGCGGCGCAGTCCTACGAGCTCGAGTACGGCCAGGACACGATCGAGATCCACCTCGACGCGGCGCGCCGCGGGCAGGGAATTCTCATGGTCGACGATCTCCTGGCGACCGGCGGGACGATGGCCGCGGGGCTCGAACTGGTCCGCAAAATCGGCGGAAATCCCGTCGCTTGCGCCTTCGTCATCGAACTTGCATTTCTGGAAGGTCGGAAGCGCTTGGGCAACGTTCCAACCAGCGCGCTGATCGAGTACTGAAGTTCCTGGGGGAATCGGTCGAGAAGGCCTTTCGCTCCGGTCGGGGAAGGAACGGAAACGAACGGGAAGACACCGCGAAACGCGATGAGCAGCAAGAAGAGGCCCCAAAAGAAGGTCCTACGTCGCAAGGCGACGAAGGCTGCTTCGAAGTCGCAGGCCAAGAAGGCCAAGGCGAGCACCGGTAAGGCCGGCTCCTCGAAGACATCCGGGACGAAGAGCACGACCCCGAAGGCCGCAGGCAAGAAGACCGCGACCAAGAAGGCATCGACCAAGGCATCGAAGGGCACCCGCGTGAGCACCACGAAATCCTCCACCGCATCGTCGGGCACCCGGAAGAAGGCCGCGACGAAGAAGGCGGGCGCCACCAAGGCGGCCGCGACCAAGAAGGCCGCGAAAACGACCAAGAAAGTCGCCAAGAAGACCACGCGCATGACGAAGGCGACGGCGGGAACCCCGGCCACGAAGAAGGCCACCAAGAAGAAGAAGAAGGCCGCCGTGAAGGAAGCGCCGCTCACGGTCGCCGAGCGCCCGACCGAAGAGCTCTGGTTCCTCTACCGCGACCAGGCGGCGAAGACAGGGCCCAAGGAAGCCAAGAAGCTCGAGGACCTGCGCAACATCCTGATCGAGCGCCACTACCCGCTCGTCAAGTACATCGCCGAGCGCCTCTTGCAAACGCTCCCGAAGTCGATCGAGCTCGACGACCTGATCAGCGCCGGCCTGTTCGGCCTCATGGACGCGATCCGGGGCTTCGACGCGAGCCGGGGCATCAAGTTCAAGACCTACTGCTCGACGCGCGTCCGCGGCGCGATCCTCGACCAGCTGCGCTCCCAGGACTGGGTCCCGCGGCTCGTCCGCCTCAAGGCCAGCAAGATCGAGCGCTCGCTCCAGAAGCTGACGGCCGAGTACGGCCGCGAGCCCACGCACTCCGAGCTCGCCAAGAGCCTCGAAATGGAGCACGGCGACCTCGTCCGCGAGATGCAGGAATCGCGCGCCAAGACCATGTTCTCGCTCAGCGAGAAATGGGAGGACGACGACGGCTCGGTCGAAAAGGTCGAGGTGCTCGAAGACAAGACGGCCATCGATCCCGTCCACGAGCTGAACCGCCGCGACCTGATGCAGTTCATCACGCGCTCCCTCACCCACAAGGAGCGCTTCATCATCGAGCAGTACTACCAGTTCGGGCACACGATGCGCGAGATCGGCGAGATGCTGGCCCTCACCGAGAGCCGCGTCTGCCAGATCCACTCGAACGTGATGAGCCGCCTCAAGGGCCTCCTCGGCCAGAAGCAGGGTTCGCTCTCCTCCTAGCAGCTAGGAGTCCTTTGACACCGTGCTGCGGAGGCCAGGACGTCGGCATCCGCTTTGGTGTGGCAACTGGAAGCGACGGGCTCGTTCCGTTCGGGCCGCAGGAGCACGGATTCGACCAGCGGGCAGGTAGGATGCGCGCATGCGCGTCCTGCGACACGAGAGCGTTCCGTCGACCAACGAGCTCGCGTTGCGTGGACTCGAGCTGGGCGAGCTCGGCCATGGCGACGTCGTCACGGCCCGGATCCAGACCGCCGGCCGCGGCAGCCGCGGGCGCGGTTGGACCAGCGCGGCGGGCGGGCTCTACTTCAGCCTGGTCTGGTCGCCGCCGCCCCCCTTCGGCCCGCCGCCGGCCTGGACCGTCGCGGCCGGGCTCGGGCTCTTCGACGGCCTGCGTGCGCTCGAGGTCCCCGGGCTGGCCCTGAAGTGGCCGAACGACGTCCTCGCCGGTGGCGCCAAGCTCGCCGGCATCCTGGTCGAGGCGCGCGGCAACTGGCCCTCCGACCGGCGCGCGCCCACTCCGGACAGCTCGCCGAGCGCGGCTCCCGGCTTCGTCATCGGCGTGGGCCTGAACGTCCTCCAGACCTCCTTTCCGGCCGAGCTCACGGCGGAGCGGACGGTCACGAGCCTGGCGCTCGCGGGACTGCGCGAGCCGCCTCCCGCACCCCAGGCGCTGCTCGAGCAGCTGCTCCCCGCCCTCCGCGCGCGCCTCGAGCGCGTGCCGGACGGGGCCACCGAGCTCGCAGCCGACTACGTACACGCCTCGCACCTGGACCGGGGTGACGTCCGCCTGGTCGGCCCCGGCGGCGAGGACGAGGCCGTCGTGGGTCGCCTCGAGGCCTTCGAGCTCGAGCGCGGGGTGCGCGTGCGCTCGAACGACGGTGCTCTCGCCGAGCTTCCGCTCGCCTGGGTTCGGGTT
>JAJDEW010000014.1 GCA_029259595.1 Planctomycetota bacterium
GCGCGCTGCACGCGTCCGGAAAGCCCGGCCGGCACACGAAAGCCTCGCCGAATCGACCGATTCGCCTGCGTTCTCGCGCACCCGCCGGGCCTCCCGGTCACATGCATCGCATCCGAAGCACTTTTCCATCAGGCTGCTAGCGCTGCGTCGGCTCGATCGGAACAGCCAGCGCCGCTTCCAGCACCGGATCCGCCCCCGTCAACCCGTCGTACGACGTCGGCGCCACCTCGAGGTCGGGCAGGACCCCCGGCGGGTCTTCGTCGCTGAGCATCCGGAAGTGCTTGGTCGAGTAGAAGACGCGCAGACCGCTCTTCGGGAGCCGGAAGGTGCGCACTTCCCCGTAGCTGTTGGGCTTGCCGCCGGTGGGTTGGCCGACGAGGACGGCGCCGGCGTCGTGGCGGAGCTGCTGGGCGTTCATCATGCCCGAGCTGTAGGTGCGCGGACCGATGAGGGCGACGAGGCTTCCGGGGCGACCGAGTCGCGGGTGCGCGGTCAGTCGGGGGAGCTGGCTCGACAGGACGGCCGAGTTGCCGCCGGAGTTGTTGCGCAGGTCGATCACGAGGCGCTCGCAGGCGCCCGCCTCGAAGGCGGCCAGAACTTCGCCGAAGAAGGGCGCGAACGGGGAGGCCGGGTCCTCCGCACAGCGGTTGTAGGCGAGGTAGAGCGCGGGCCCCTCGTCGAGCGTGCGGAACCAGTAGTTGCGCGAGGTCGAGGTTCGAAAGAGCGGCACGGGATCGACGGCGGGGTCGGGCGCCGTGAGCCACGTGCCGCCGCTGCGCGCGGACAAGGTCGTCGTGACCTCGTCGCCGTCGAACGCAACCGTCAACGGCAGCCGCTCGGGATCGTCCAGCGCCCCTAGGGCGTGCAAGAGGCGCGGGATTGCGAGCCGCCCGGGCACCTGGACGCTGCGCCAGGCCTCGTTCTCGGCGGCGAAGGTCGTGCTCACGCGCGCGGCGGCCGTGGCCACGTCGAGCTCTCCGACGCGCACCAGCTCGCCCCCCAGAAGTTCGGAGAAGTCCTCGTGCACCGCCGTGACGAACAGTCCGTCCGCGAACCACGTCAGGGCGACGGGCACCGCGCTGAAGCCCGGCATCACGTTCCAGTCCAGACCCGTGTGCGCGTCGCCGACGCGCGCTGCCAGGCGTGCGAGCGCGATGACGCGCCCGAAGACGTCCAGCCCGGGGAGCTCGGCCGCGAGCGCCTTGGCGGTGGCGTTCCATTCGTCCGCGCTCACCGTGTGAAAGGGATCGACGTGCAACGCGGGCAGCCGGCGCTGCAGCGTCCCCAGATCCTCCAACCAGTCCGCGAGCGAGAGCGTCGTGAGGTCGACCGTCTCGCGCGGACCGTCGTCTTCGAGCGGAGGCACCTCGCGCGTGATCCGTTCGCCGACGACATCGACCGACAGTGCGAGCCCCTTCACCGTGCCCTCGAAGGCTTCGCCCGCGACGGTGGCCGAGAACACCATGCCGATGCCCATCATGCTCGTCCGGAACTCGAGCACCTTCTCCGTAGCGTCGAACGAAGCTCGGGCCGGCGCGATCGGGTTGTCGGCGATGACGAGCTCGGCCTGCACCGCGTCCGCGAGCGGCCGCAGGATCAGTCGGAAGTCCGCGCCCTCCGCGGGGAGCAGGGGCGTGTCGCCGGACACGCGTCCCTTCCACACGCCGGTAAGCTCGTCCAGGGATGTCTGGGCCACGGGGACGGGGGCCAGCGCGAGGATGCACAGGACGGCGACGAGGACGTTCATGTTCGTTGGGGCTCGTTGGCGGTCGCGACCTCGCGCAGGAAGGCGGCGATGCGGTCGGCGACGACCGGATAAGTGTAGGTGGCCGCGACGGATTCGCGCGCCGCACGACCGTACGCGCGGCGGCGGTCGGGGTTTTCGAGCAAGTCGACCAGCTCGTGCTCCCACTCCTCCGCGTTGGCCGCGAGAGCGCCGTCGTGGCCGGCCTGGACCACCGTCGCGTTCATCCCGACCGGTGACGCCACGCAGGCGAGTCCGGCGGCCATCGACTGCAGCAGCTTGTAGGCGCACTTGCCGCGGTTCCACGGATCGTCCCGCAGCGGCATGACCGCCACGTCGAGTCGCGCCAGCTCGGCCTCCTGGGTCGCGAGCCGCCATGGGACGTGCCGCACGTCGAGCTGCGTGCGTTCGACGGCGTCGGGCGCGAGCGGAGCATCCGCGATGACGACCAGCTCGAACGGCGTCCGCGCCTGCACGCGCGCGAGCGCGGGCAAGAGCGCCTCGAGCTCGCCCAGGTTGCCGCGCGCGCCGATCCAGCCGACCCGCGGCACGCCCGTCCCGGATCCGTGCTCGCGCGCGGGCACCGGAAAGGACACCGCCGAAGGGGCGACGAGAAGCGGCCGCTCGTGCGAGCCCAGCGCGGCGCGCGCGAGCCCGGCCAGGTGCTCGTTGCCCGCGATCACCGCCGACGCCTGCACGAGCGCGCGCCGAAAGCGCCGCGCCCGATCCGCCGACCCGTGCGAGCCGCTCCGCGGCCGCTGCCGCAGCGACACGGCGTCGTCGAAGTCGAAGACCACCGGCCGCCCGAGCCGCCGCCAGCGCCAGGCTTCGAGCGCGCTCGCGAGCTTCTTCTGAATCAGGACCAGATCGGCCGCGCGCGCGTCGCGCCGCAACGCGCGCCGCGCCGAGCGGCCATGCGGATACGGCGCAAGCGTCACCCGCACGCCGCGAGCCGCCAGGTGCGGCGCGAGCTCGATCACCCGCACCCGCGACGACGCCAACTGAGCGTCGAGGTACACGGCCAGGAGGCGGAGTTCGTTCACCGGGCAGGGGCCTCCAGGGCTCGGCGCGGATGCGCGCGGGCCGCGCCGCCTGCTCCGGTTCGCTGGTCGAACGAGGGGCGGAGCAGGGGGACGCTCGCGAACAGGGAATCAGGAAGCGGGGTGGACACCGGGGCGGTCAATGTAGGCTGGAAGAGAGGTAGGGCAAGGACGCCGTCCGACCGAGTCACGAGGCGGTTCGCCCTGGCTCGATTCCTCGACGCCACGAGCGCGGACGAGCCTCTCGTTCCCTGTTTCGATTCGGATCTCCGACCATGATTTTCGCTCCCCTCGTCGCCCTCATTCTCGCCGCCACGCCTCAGGACAAGACCTCTGCCGAATGGGTGGAAGAGCTCGCCGGCGAGAACGCGTCGATCGCGAAGGCGGCGCTCGTCCTCCTGCCGGTGTCGGAGACGTTGTCGCCGCTCACCGCCTGCATCCGCGAGGCGGCGCCCGAGCACGCCTGGCGCGCGGGCGAGGTCGTGCGCATTCTCGTCCCCCAGGTGAAGAGCCGCAACCTCGCGGAGCTGGCCCTCGACCTGACGGCGGTCGTCCTCGACGCCGACCGCGCGACCCCGAATCGCGAGGTGGCGGCGCTCGCATTGCGCGACTTCGGCCGAGCGGCCAAGGCCTGTTGCAAGGACCTCGCCCGCTTCCTGGCCGAGAGCCCGGACGCCTCCACGGGCCTCGCAGCGACCCTCGGGTGTGCGGGAATCGGCGAAGAGGCGGTGAAGCGTCTGCAGAAGAACCTCGCGAAGGAAGGGCTCATGAAGACGGTCTGGGCCGCGAGTGCGATCGCCTGCGCCGGCGAACAGGGGCGTGGCGCGAAGAGGCGTCTCGCCGACGCCATCGAAGAGGAGGAGTCGTTGTCGGCCTTCCTGGCCTGTCGCGCCGTCGCCGTGGCGTTGGCCGAGGTCACCGACGCGGAGAAGGCGCGCGAGGCGCTCGCGGAACAGAGCGCGAACCTGAAGGGCAAGATCTGGCGTGGTGGCGAGGGCCTGAACTTCGGTGGCATCATGCCGATCGACGTCAAAGCCTTTATCGCGTTCTACGCCGCCGAGGCGAAGGACCACGCCGTCGATCGGTCCGCGCTCACCCTGCCGGAGAGCTTCGACGCTCCCCTGAGCGGTGGTCCGTTCACGCTCGGTGACGGTGTCCAGTGCCTGGCGGCGCACCTGACGCGCAAGTTGATCGAGCTCGACCGACGGCTCGCGGGCGAGGGCTTCGCGTCCTGGAGCGAGTGGAACGAAGCGGTCGGACCGAGCGTGGAGCTGGCGAAGTTCCTGATCCGGCTGGACGCCCACGTACCGCGCTGACGCCGCCTTTCTGGCGCTCGGTCACACAAGCGGTGCGGGACCGCGCTCAACCCGACTCCGGAGGCGTTTCGTCGTCGAACGCGCGCTTCCAGGCATCGGCCTGGGTGACGACGCGGCTCCAGGCTTCGTCCGGGTCGTAGGAGAGCTCGGCGGTCGCGAGGAAGCGCTCGAACAGGGCGCGCGACTCGGGCGCGCGTTCGAGCGCCAGGAGGGTGCGCGCCCACCAGCGTTCCCACAGCGCGCGCGGGCGCCAGTTCCGCAGCGCGTGGCTGATGCCGTCGAGGTCGAGCAGCACCCAGCGCTCCCCGTCCCACAGGGCGTTGCCCGGGTGCAAATCGAAGTGGCGGACGCGGCGGCGAACGAGCTCGGCCAGGAAGCGCGGCCAGGCTGCGACGGCTGCGGCGTCGTGGCCGAAGAGCTCGGGCAAGGTGCGGCCCACGACGAACTCGGAGACGAGGCAGCTCGCGACCCTGCGGCCGTCGTGGCGGCGCTCGAGCGCGGCGCACGGCGGGGGGCTCGGAACGGGGAGGAGCTTCTCCCACAGCTCGGCGCAGCGCTGGGCCGGGGACGGACGCAGGCGATCGCGCAGGCGGGCCTTCCCGCCGTAGAACTTGAGCACGAGCCCTTCGCGTCCGAACACGCGCCCGCGCTTCAGGATCGTCGCGTCCGGGACCGACCCCGTTGCGGTCCAGGCCGCGAGCGCGGCCTCCAACCAGTCCGGCAAGGGGCCGTAGGCCAGACCTTCGAAGGGGCCGACCCGCACCGGGGCCGGCGTGAGCTCGGATGCCGCCATCGTGGCGCGCGAGGATAGCGGACCGAGAGGCGAGCGTCGTCGCCCCCGTCGCACGACTTCCGCGGGCACCGACTGGGACCCGTGCGCTCGGCACCGTAGGTTGTCGCGGTCATGAACCGTATCGCTCGTCCGTCGCCCGGGCTCGTCCCCGGACTCGTGCTCTTCGCCCTCACCCTGGCTTGCTCGCGCGCGGACGAAGTCGTCTGGGCTCGGACCGGGGGGCCTGCGCCTACCGCGACGGCCGCGGCCGACGCGCCCGACATCCTGGTCGTCCTGATCGACACGCTGCGGCCCGATCACCTGTCGTGCTATGGCTACGCGCGCGAGACGAGCCCGTTCCTCGATCGCTGGGCCGAGGACGCCGCGCTCTACGAAGCGGCCTACACCCACGGCACGCACACGCGCATCGCCGTCGCCTCGCTCTTCAGCGGGACGTTGCCGACGGTGCACCGCGTGCGACGCGTCGATCTCGCGAGCCCGGAATCCTTCGAAGAGGGCAAGACGGACGGCTTCGCGACCTCGCTCGAGAGCTGGGCGGAGAGCTTGCTCGCCGCCGGCTACGAGACCTGGGGCCTGTCGTCCAACCCGAACGTATCGGACGACTTCGGCTTCACGCAGGGCTTCACGCGCTTCTGGCAGACGAACTCGCGCGACGGCGTGCACATGCTCGAGACCTTCCTCTCCGCCTGGAAGGAGCGCGAGGCGGCGCGGCCCGATCGGCCGCTCTTCGCGTACGTGCACTTCATGGATCCGCACAATCCGTACGAGCCGCCCGAGCCCTTCGACGAGGCCTTCGAAGTGCCGCACGGGGAGCGCGTGTACAAGAACGGACCGCTGGAGGTCTCCGCGGACGACCTGGCCTTCACGATGTCGCAGTACGACGGGGAGATCCTGTACCTCGACGGGCTCCTGCAGCGACTGCTTTCGACCTGGGAGGCGGAGGGGACGCGCGAGCGGGCGACGGTCGTGCTGTCGGACCACGGCGACGAGTTCCAGGAGCACGGCGGCATGGGCCATGGGATGACGGTCTACGAGGAGCTCGCCCGCACGCTCTTGCTCGCGAAGGGCCCGGGCGTCGAATCCGGACGCTACGAGGCGCCGGTGGCGCATGTCGACGTGCACCGGCTCGTCCTCGACTGGGCCGGAGCCGTGAGCCCGGAGGTCGCACGCGGGCGCCCGTGGGAGGCTTGGGGCGACGGCGCGGCCCTGCTGTACACCGAGTCGCGTCCCGGTGACGTGGCCCTGCGTTCGGGCTCGCGCACGCTGGTCTTCCCGCGCGACGATTTCTCCGCGGCGCGCTACTACGAGCGCGCACACGACCCGCGCGAGCAGGCGGCACTGACGGACGCCGCCGGGCTGGCCGAGCTGCGCCGCGTGCTCGAGGCCATGGTGGGAGGCGACGCTGCCACGGCGGAACGCCTCGGAACTCCGGCTCGCAAGCTGCCGGCCGACGCCTCGGTCGAAGAATTGCGCGCGCTCGGCTACCTCGGGGACTGAAGCGCGCGTTCCGCGCGCGTGAGCTCGAGCAGCTCTTCGACGCGCGCGAGCTTCGTTTCGATGCCGTGCTGCTCCGCCAGCGTCCGCGCCGCGGCGGCGGCCGCGCGGCGGGGTTCGACGTCGACGAACGCGTCCAGAGCGGCGGCCAGGGCCTCGGGCTCGACCTCGTCCAGGACCCGACCCTCGACGCCGTCCGTGATCAGCTCGCCGCCGCCGTTGGCGGCGCTCGTCACGGTCGGGAGCCCGCTCGCGAGGGCCTCGAGCGTCGAGTTGGCGAACGGGTCATAACGCGTCGGCAGGGCGTAGAGGTCGGCGGCGGCGAAGCAGACCTCGGCGTCGCGCCGCCCGCCGAGAAAGCGCACACGCTCCGCGAGCCCGAGCCGCTCGGCCAGCGCTTCGTAGCGGCCGCGCGCCGAGTCGTAGCCGACGACCATGAGGCGCGCCCGCGCACGCTGCGCGAAGAGCGGGCGGCAGGCCGCGAGCAGGACATCGAGGCCCTTGCGCTCGTAGCCGGTTCCCAAAAAGAGCACGACCTCTTCGTCCGCGCTCCAGCCGAGCGACGCACGCAGCGCACGGCCGGCTTCGGCGTGCCGGCGCGGATGGAAGCGCTCGAGGTCGACGCCGTTGTAGACGACCTCGATGCGTTCGACCGGAAAGGCGAAGCGCCGCACGACGTCGTCGCGGACCATGGCCGAATTCGTGATGACGCGCCGCGTCGCGTCGGGACGCAGCGCACGCTCCTCGATCGCCAGGATCGCGCGGTCCTTGGGGCGCAAGCGCGCGTCGGCGCCCCCGCTGCGGCGTTCGAGAAAGCTCGCGTGGCACCCGCCGCCGAGCCGGATGAGGTCGTGTGCGTCGGTGCGACCGAGTGCGAAGACCAGTTCGTAGTCCGCCCGGGCGACGTGGGACGCGACCGCCTGCGCGAAGCTCTTGATGCGCCAGGCCGCCCCGACGGAGAGGGGCCGCAAGGTCCGGAAGCGGACGCGCGGATCGGGCGCCTGCTCGTGCGAGCGGCAGAGGATCGTGACGTCGTGACCGCGCTCGGCGAGCCGCTTCGCGAGGTGGTCGAGGAAGCGCTCGGTGCCGCCGGTGCGCGCGTGGCGCATGTGCACCAGGGCGAGCTTCATCGTCCCAGGAGCCGTGCGAGCTTGCGCGCCTCGTCCTGACGCGCTCCGATGGGACCGTCGGCGAGATAGGTCACGGGGACGCCCGCGCGGCGCGAGAGCGCCTCGGCCGCGCGCGTGCGTGGCCATGCGGTCGTCGGCGTCACCTCGAAGTCGCGCGCGTCGGCCTGGCCGTCCCAGGTGTCGATGCGCAGGACTTGGAGGAGGAAGGGGATGACCTCGCTGCGGCCGGCGTCCAGGGCCGAGCAGGCGCACTCGACGCGCACCTCGAGGTCCGGGTGCGGCGCGGGACCGCTCGCGAGTGCGGCCAGGCGCGGGGCGTAGCGCGCGAGCCGCGCGCTGCGGCCGAGCGCGGCCGCAGCGACGACGTCGCCCGCATCGGCCGAGCGCGCCTCGGCCGGGACGCGCGCCTCCAGGCGTTCGAGCAGGATGGCCTCCGCGCCGCGCGTGCGGCTGCGGCCGAGGACGACGGCGGCGCGGACGGCGCCTTCGACCGGGCCGGCCAGGGCGTGGCGCAACTCGACCCGTTCCGCGAGCGCGAGCCGCGTCGGGCGCTCGTCGGGCAGCCGCTCGAGGACGAGCTGTTCGAAGGCAAACGGCGAGCGCGTCAGCCAATCCGTCGGCAGGGCGCGCGGGATGACCTCGGGCGCCGCCGAGCGGCAACCGAGCGCGGCGAGGCCCGAGACGAGGACGAGGACGAGGAGCAGGAACCGGGGAGGGCGCACGGGCGCATCCTAGCCCGCGGCGGGCCGACCGCGAGGGCCGACCTCCTGGGGCGTGCGAAGTCCGGGGGATTTTCGCGTCACCTTCGCGGCCCCGGCCGGTCCTTCGGGCGCGCCGGGCCGATCGTCGGTCCGCACTCTCGTCTCGGACCCTTGAACGCAACGACTTCCATGAATCGATTCTGTCTCACCAGCGCGGCCCTGCTCGGCCTCTCGACCCTGGCTCTCGCACAAGTTCCCGGCCAGCGGGTCTTCGTCTCGACCTCGACCGACCAGGCCGCGTCCGGCGGCCTGCCCGCCATCGATGACGCCGACCTCGTGGCGGCGGGGGGCGGGACGAACCCGGCACCCCAGTTCGCGATCGGACAGTGGCTCGCCACGGCGGGCTTCGTGCCGAGCGACGTCGACGCCTTCGGGCGTCGTCCGGGGACGGGTCCGGGGCGCGCCGGCTCTTTCGCCTTCTCGATCCTCGCGAACGAGAACGGCTTCGCCGACGGCGACGTCCTGGGCTTCGGTTCCGGTGGTGGCGTCGTCGTGCTCATTCCCGAGGACACGCTGGCGACGGCCTTGGGCGTCGCGACGACGGCGATCGACATCGACGCCCTGGACTTCGACGGCCAGGGGCGCCTCTACTTCTCGCTCCAGTCCGATCTGGCGGGGACGACGCTCGGCGACCTCTCCGATGGCGACATCCTGCGGCTCGAGGCGGGTGGCTTCGTGACGATGGTGCTCGACGAGGCCCAGGTCCAGGCCTGCTTCACGACGGCGACGGGGAGCTCGAGCTCCATCGCGGATGTGCAGGCCCTCGACGTCGTCGGCAACGACATCTGGGTGGCGACGCAATCGCCGACGGCCTTCGACGGTGCGGTGCTGCGATGTGGGGCGGTGATCGAGATCGTGATCGACGAGGCCGGCATGGGCCTCGGTGGGGCGGAGATCGACGCCCTGTCGGTGGCACAGGACGGCGACGAGCTTCCGGTCGTGCTCGCCCAGACGCCCTCGGCCGCGGCCGGCTCCAACCTCCAGCTCTCGTTCTGGGGTACACCCAACTCGATCCAGCTGGTGCTTCCCGCGGGCAACGCCGGCTACCTTCCGTTCGCGCACGTTCCGGGCTTCGGCGCGTGGTACCTCGATCGCACGGATCCCTGGTTGAACACGATCGCGGGCAATCCGCTGCCCTTTGCGCCCCTGAATGCTCAGGGACGTCGCGATACCGTCTTCACGCTACCGGTGGGCCTGCACGGGCTCGACCTCGCGGGCAACGAAGGTTGGAGCTTCCAGAGCCTCGAGTTCCCTTCCCTGAAGCTGTCGGCGCCGATGCGCGTCGCCAAGCAATAGCCGATCGACATCGAATCCTCCTGATCGGGGAAGCGGGATGACGTGGGAGGAGGCGGTCTGGCGGCCGTCTCCTCCTCTTTCCACCCGGCCGGTCCGCGCTCAGTCGCGGTAGGGGATCAGGCGATCGGGATCCGGGACGTACGCGTGCAGACCGCTCTCATCCGAGGTCCACAGGCGGCCGTGGGGGATCGTGGCGTTGGGCGATTCCCAAGCGACGTAGATCCAGGCGCCGTGGCGCTTGGCCGAGAAGCCCTTGCCGTCGGGGCCGCAGGCGAAGTAATCGCCGTCGCGGATCTCGACGGTCCATTCCGTCCAGGGCGAACGCAGGACCGATTCGCGGAGCACGTCGCGTTCGAGCGTGATGAGCGTCGCCTGACCGCGTCGTGTCGGACTCGAGGCGTCGCCCGGATTGACCATCGAGGACGAGTCGAAGAAGCTCGGCTCGAGCGTTTTGCTCCAGACCGCGACGCGACCGTCGGCGAACTTGGCCGACACGCCGCTGCGGGTGAGGGACGGTCCCTCGATCAGGGGTGAGCCCACGTCGCGGGGGCCGGTGACCTTGCCCGTGGACGCGTCCACGAACCAGGACAGGCCGTCCTCGCTGACGACGAGCAGCGTGCCCGGTCGCTTCGGGAGGAAGATCGGCGTGGCCGCGATGCCGCCGAGGGTCTCGAGCTTGACCTCCCAGCGCGCCTTGCTCGACTTGTCGAGGCGTGCGATCCGTCCCGCGCGGTCGGCGACGACGTGGTCGTTGCCGACGGGGACCGGAGCGGCCTCGACCGTGTGCTTGCTGCGCCACTTGCGCTCGGGGAAGAGGTGCAGGAAGACCGTCAGGTCGGTCGGGCCGTCCACCTCGAGCGTCTGCGACTGGAAGCCTTCGGCTTCGAAGACGAGCTCCATGTGCTCGCCGAAGCCCGAGCGCTCGACGTACGGTGTCGTGCGCACGCGACCGCCCGGCAGGAGGACGCGCGCGCCCTGCGGCCGCGAGCTGACGCGCCACGGCATCATGTGCTCGATCGGCCGTGGACAGACGCCCTGGAGAGCCTCGCGGGCTTCCTCGTGGCGTCCGAGCTCGCACAGGGAGATCGCGCGCTGGACCGCGTTGTAGTGGGTGCGGACGGTCGCGATCTCCTGCTGCAGCGCCGGTAGCCCGGCCAGCGCCTCGTCCGATTCGATCAGGCGTTCGTAGGCCGCGAGCGAGCGCTCCAGATCTCCGGCACGGTCGTGGGAGCGCGCGGTGCCGAGCAGGATGTCCTGCTCCTGCTCCTTCTCCGAGGCCATGAGCTTCTCGCGTTCGACGGCGCGCTTCTCGCGCCGGTCGAGGATCTCGTTGTTGAGCTCGCTGAGGCGGAACCGGAAGGACTTGGCGTCGTCGTAGGCTCGATCCGGGTCGATCTCCTCGATCATCCCCTGGATCAGGACCAGCAGGCGTTCCTCGCGCTTGAGATCTTCGATGGTCGCGTTGATGGGCAGGTCGAGCTCTTCCGACACGTTGCCGATGCGGTTCGCGAGCAATCCGAAGAGCTCCTGGCGACCCGCCCAGGCGGCGGGACTGCCCGAGTGCGACGGCGGCGGCGGCAGCTCGAGCGTACGACGGAGGCCGAGCAGGGGATCCCCGTACTCGCCCTCTTCCTGAACGGCGATCAGGCGCGTCTCCCACTCTTCGTAGAGCACGCGATCCTGTTCCCGCTTCAGGTACTCGAGCTTTCCGCGTAGCTCGGTGATGCGTTCCACCTCGTCCGTCGGGAAGCTCTGGCTCAGGAGCTGGAGCGCCCGATCCGGTTCGTGCATCTGGCTCTGCACGTCCGAGAGAATGCGCTCGGTATTGCGGTATTCCCGATAGCGGACGAGGGCGACCCCCGAAAGGGTCAAGCCGATCGAGAGCGCGGCCATCGTGTTCCAGCGCCGGCGTTTGCGCCGCGCCACGGAGGCGCGCGCGTTGTGCAGGATGTCCATCGCCTCCGGTTGGTCCGGAAGCACCTTGAGCACGGCCCGCACCGGGACCATCGCGCGCTCGCCCTCGCCCTCGGCGATCAGCTCGCGGGCGGTATCGAGCAGCCAGTGGACGCCGTCGTCGACCAGCCCGACTTCGATCATGCGCTTGCCGAGCTCGATGCGCGTCTTCGGACGCGACGGCATGTGGCTCGCGGCGAGGCGCAGGAGCGTCTTCGAGCGACGGGGGTGTCCACGGTCCTGGAACGTGCCCGCCAACCGCAAGAGGTCGTGGAAGATGCGGGCTTCCGGATCGTCCGAGGTCGTCAGCCGAACGACGGTCTCGTGCAGGGCGATACGCTCGTCCCCGCGATGGGCCTCGTACAGATAGCGCCAGCGGTCACGGACGGACTTCTTGTTCGTGTGCGTCGCGTCGAGCTTGCGGACGAGCGCGCGCGCGTCCTTCGGATCGAGCGGGTAGAGCAAGCGACCCAGGCGTCCGCGCTCCCATTCACCGACCAGAAGATCGGCGTCTCCCGCGGGCGGTGGTCCGGGCGGCGAGTAGCGGATCCAGCCGGCGAGGCGGTGCGCCGCACGCGACGTTCGCGAGAGCTCCAGTTCGTGCAGGGCCACGGCGAGCAGCTCGCGCGGTTCGGCCATGCGAACCGCTCCGGTCTGCAGGTGCTGGCCGATTTTGGCGCGCACCTTCGTCAAGGGCCAGGCGACGCGGTCGGCGATCTCCTGCAGGGTCGAGCGCCCCTCGCAGTGCTCGAGGAAGTCGCGCTCGACTCCCGTGTGCTGGCTGAGGTCGACCACGCGCGGCACGTCCAGCTCGTTGAGCGTCGCGCCCGGACCGTCTCCGCATTCGTCGGCGATGCGCGCGTGCTCGAGGAGCAGGTATTCCACGGTGACGCCCGGACCCCAGGGGTTCGAATTCGTGGCGGGGCCGTCATCGAAGCCGATGACGCCCGTAGCGGGCTCGACCATCGGCAGGCCGACGGGCGCCGGCAGCGGACCCGGCTCGAAGCGGAACGACAGGTTCAGCGCTTCGAGCATCTGATAGAAGACCTCGAGCCGGGCGGCGCGCGAGACCTCCTTGCGTCGATTGGACTCGAGACCGGGATCCGGATAGTCGGCGAACGCGCGCTCCGTTCGCTCGCGCCACATGTCCTCGGTCTCGTCCGGGCCCTCGATCAGGAAGAGCTGGCCGCCCTTCATCCCGATCGCGGACGAGATGCGGTCCCCGTACAGGGTCAAGACGCCGTCCCGAGCCCCGCGTGCGAGGCCTTGAAGCAGCTCTCCGAGACCGATCCCCGCGACGTCGCCCTGAAAGCTCATGCGGGGAGACTCCGGGCGTCGGGGACGGGCTGGGGAGGGTGAACCGTATCGACGAAGATTGCGCTAGCCATGGACCGAGTGGGGGGCTGTTGCGGCCCCTATCGACGATGGGTTGCGAGGATCTATAGGGAAGCGGCCCGGATGCCTCGGAATCGGGAAGGCCTCGTCGCTCAGGACGCGGAAGGATCTTCCCGCTCGCGGATCCGCCTCAGGTCGTCCGGCGTGTCGAGGTCGTCGAGGATCTCCGGATGCCGCACTTCGAGCGCGAGCAGGGGCTTCGCCAGGGCGCGCAGAGCGCGCAGCGGCCGATCCGGGGCGAAGTGCTCGAGCTCGGCCAAGAGCGTGCGCCCGACGACGATCGGATGTCCGTGCCGAGGGCGCCCTTCCAGCACGACGAAAGGAGCGAGCCAACCGCACGCAGGGCGTCCGGCTTCGTCCCAGGCCGCGGCCAGCCCGCGGAAGACGGCGGCAGGGACGCAGGGCACGTCGACAGGGGCGAGGCACAGGTCGCGCTGCGCGCGCGCGCGAACGGCGGTCGCCACGCTGCCCGTGCGGCCTGCGGCCCAGCGCGGATTCACGACGGATTCGACACCGACGGGGAGCTCCCGGGCCACGCGCGCGGCCTCCGCTCCGAGCACGACGAGCGGCGGAGTTCCGGCGAAGGCGTCCGCGCCGGCGGCGAGCAGGCACGCGAGCGGGGTGCGCGGCCGATTGCCATGTTCGCGCACGACGGCCAAGGCCTTGACCTGTCCGAGCCTGCGGCCAGCCCCGGCCGCGAGCAGCACGAGGGCAGGCGCCTCCATCAAACGCCCAGGTAGCGGTCGTAGATCGCGCGCGCGCGTTCGATGTCGTCGGTGCCCTCGACCAGCGCGCGTCCGTCGCCGAAGACGGTGACGTGGAAGGACTCGGCCTCGAAGCGCAGCAGGGGGCCGCGGCGCTCGACCCGCTCGGCCGCGCGCTCCAGTCGCTTGGCGAGCGCCTCGAGATCGGGTGCAACCCGCGGGCGCGGGATCTGCACGGTGTTGCGCCCGCACAGGGCGACCGGGTCCGGACGACGATCCTCGAGGAAGGGAAACTCGCCGTGGGCGCAGGTCGGGCATTCGGGGTCGCGCGGCGCGCTCACGCGGCGCACGGAGCCGTGCCAGACGTCGAGCTCGAACAAGGCCGGCTCGAGTCCCGCGGGGGCGGCCAAGAGCCGCAGCCCGAAGCCCGCCGCCAGCGAGGCGACGGCGGCAACGGCGGGCAGGAGGACGCCCGCCGTTTCGCAGGTCGCGAGGGCCGCGGCCGGCGGCGGCTCGGGGAAGACGCAGCGCAAGCAGGCGCCGCGTCCGGGAATGACGGGCAGCGTGAGTCCGCTCGCGCCGACGACGCCGGCGTAGACCCAGGGACGCCCGTCACGGACACAGACGTCGTTCAAGAGGTAGCGCGTGCGCAGGTTGTCGGTGCCATCGAGGACGAGGTCCACGTCGCTCACGAACTCTTCCACGTTGTCCGTGTCGAGCTGCGTCGCGTGAGCCTCGATCACGCTCGGTCCTCCGACGCGCTCGAGCGTCTCGCGTGCGGCGTGGGCCTTCGGCGTCGCCTCGCGCGCGTGACGCTCGTCGAAGAGCACCTGCCGTGGCAGGTTCGAGAGCTCGACGATGTCGCGGTCGACGAGCACGACGCGCCCCACGCCCGCGCGCACCATCGACTGGGCCAGGACGCCTCCGAGGGCGCCGCAACCCACGACCAGGACGGAGCCGGCCTCGAGGCGTGCTTGTCCCTCGACGCCGAGGGGCTGAAAGCGCGTCTGGCGGTCGAAGCGTGACGGTCGCATCGTGGTCTTGGAGTGGAGTCAGAAGCCGAAGGACAGGCCGACGTAGGGTCCGGAGAACTCGAGGTCGGCGTCGACGTCGCTGCCGTCCTCTTCGTACTGGACGTCGATCGCGAGATAGCGATACCCGGCGTTGATCGCGCCGTAGGACAGCGGCAGATCCCAGAAGATGTACTGGGCGAAGAGGTCGATGTCGAGCAGCGTCGCGTCCACGTCGTTGTAGGACCCGCTCAGGCCGCTGACGTAGAGGTTGGTCTTGAGGTCGCCGAGCTCGACTTCAGCCCGTAGGACGAGCAGGGGCACGATGATCTCCTCGGCCGACTCGACGGTGTTGCCACTGCTGGTCGCGGTCACGCGCGCATCGAAATCGATCGAGCTGGCGCCGAGGCCGATCCCGATGTCGACGAGGTCGGTGGGGAAGAGGTCCCAGGCGAAGAGCGCGCTCGTGTAACGCACGTTCAGCTCGGACTCGACCGTGTCTCCGGCGTTGATGATGACTCCGCCCAGATCGAGCTGCGACTCGGCGGTGCCTTCGCCCTCGTAGTGCGCATCATGGAAGGAGGCCATGAAGTCGAAGGGGCCGAAGCTGACGTCGGCGCGCGGCTGGAAGAGCGCATCCTCCCGGTCGAGGCCGAGGGTCTCGGCATCGGAACCCGTGGACGTGGAGCCCGAGGTCACGAGGATGTCCCCCTCGACCGAGCGCGGTCCGATCCGTGGGGTGATGGAAGCGGAGGGGATGAGGCTGCAGCTGGCGACGAGGCCGAGCGAACAGCTCTGGAGAAGAGACCGCATGCGCATGGGAGCTTCTGGAAAGAGGCGAGGGTAGGGCCCGGCCATCGGCCAGATCGTCGCGCAGGTTGAGCTCTGGTTGCGGGCAGCCGGTGCGTCCCCCTTGACAAGCCGTCTGGCCCCCGGGATCCTCTGGCGCGTCCGCATGGACGGTGAGTGTAGCTCAGTCGGTTAGAGCGCCGGATTGTGGTTCCGGAGGTCGGGGGTTCGATTCCCCTCACTCACCCCAATCCCCGCGTCCGGTCCGGGACGCGGCCCGGCGCCCGAACAGGGCCCGGCGAGCAGGAAGGAATTTCCTGCTTCGGCCCGTCGTGAGGGGCCTTCGGTGGAACTCTACGGGTACCCGTTCGTCCAAGGCGGGATAGACTTGGCTGCTCGGACTTCCCGGGGACGCTTCCCGGCACGGTTTGTCGTCCGAACCTCCTCGATTGCCACCATGAATACGACCCGCACCCTCCGCACGCCCGCCCGTTTCGCCGCTCTCCTGGCCTGCGCCGCCCTACCGGCGAGCTTGGGAGCCCCGCTCGGGGCCCAGGGCCTCCAGATCCAGCTCGAGCAGAAGGTCAGTGCGACGGCCGGCGGTTTCACCGGGACCCTCGACATCTTCGACTTCTTCGGCGCCTCGATCACCCCCGTGGGGGATCTGAACGGCGACGGAGTTCCCGATCTGGCGGTCGGCGCACCGCGCGACGACGACGGGGGCACCACCGGGCTCTCGGGGCTCGGAGCCGTCTGGGTCCTGTTCCTGAACGCGAACGGGACCGTGGCGAGCCACCAGAAGATCAGCATGACCGAGGGCGGCTTCACCGGGCCGCTCGTGGCTCTGGACGACTTCGGCAGTGCCGTGGCCCAGATCGGCGACCTCGATGGCGACGGCGTGACCGACCTCGCGGTCGGAGCGGCGGGAGACGACAGCGGGGGCATGGATCGCGGAGCCGTCTACGTCCTCTTCCTGAACACGGACGGCACCGTCAAGGCCGAGCAGAAGATCAGCTCGACCGTCGGTGGCTTCGGCGGAACCCTGGGCAACGGGGACCGCTTCGGCGGCGCGATCGTCGGCCTCGGTGACCTGGACGGCAACGGCGCCGAGGACATCGCCGTCGGGGCGCGCAGCTCGGACAACGGCGGCGCCGACCGCGGCGCGGTCCACATTCTCTTCCTGAACACGAACGGAACGGTCGCGAGCTCCGTGGAGCTGGCCTCCGGAGTCGGAGGCATGGCGGCGCTCGACAACTCCGACGCCTTCGGCAGCTCGCTCGCGATCCTCGACGACCTCGACGGCAGCGGCGTGATCGAGCTCGTCGTCGGTGCGATCGGCGACGACGACGGTGGCGCCGACCGCGGCGCGGCCTGGATCCTCTTCCTCGACGCGACCGGCAACGCGACCAGCACGGCGAAAATCAGCTCGACAGTCGGCGGTTTCACCGGCCCCTTGGCCAACGCCGACCGCTTCGGATCCTCCGCTGCGAACATGGGCGACCTCGACTTCGACGGGATCCCCGACCTCGCCGTCGGGGCCGAAGAGGACGACGACGGCGGCCTGAACCGGGGCGCCGTCTGGGTGCTCTTCATGAACACCAACGGTACCGTGAAGGACAAGACGCTGTTCAGCTCGACCACCGGCGGCTTGGCCGGCCCGCTCGACAACGACGACTTCTTCGGCAGCGCGGTGGCGGCCCTGGGCGACCTGAACGGCGACGGGCTGACGGACCTCACGGTCGGCGCGCGACTCGACGACGACGGCACGCTCGGTGCGGGTGCGATCTACAACCTGGTGCTCGTCCCCTCGGTCGACGCCTTCGTCACCTTCCGCAACGGCGGCAACTCGAATCCCGCCGGGTACGCCCAGGTCAACGAGCCCCTGCTGGGGCAGAGCTGGCTGTCGACGATCGACATCGCGACGCCCGGCGCTGCGGCGAGCCTCATCGCGCTCAGCACCGGTGGAGCGACCTCCGGGGTCATGCTGAGTGGCTTCGTCAACGGCGAGCTCCTGACGCTCCCGCCGTTCTTGTCCTTCAACGTCTCTGTCGACGGCAACCACGCGGTTCCGATCCCGAGCGACCTGAACCTGCTCGGCGTGACGATCTTCACCCAGGGCGGAACGCTGACCGTCGGCCCGACCAGCGTGCAACTTCAGAACGCCCTCGACCTCACGCTCGGGACTTTCTGAGCCACCCTCGCGGGTGAGGAATTCCACGTGCGTGCGTTCGTTTCCGACCTGGGACGCTTCGTAGCCACCGCGCTCGGCCTGGCCGCGGCCGCTGCGGCACAGGACACCGCCTTCGACTGTGCCTTCGAGCCCGTCGAAGCCTGGGTCCCGCGCTGGGAGGCAGCCCTGGCACGCGGCGCCGTGCAGCGCCCGGAACGCCCGGCGCTCCTGCCCGCGGGCCGAACGAGCGCGAATTCCGGATCGTCGAGCGTGTTCTCGACGGACCACGTCTTTCCGTTCGAGGACGCGGACGGGCTCCTGCTCACGGACTTCTCGGACTTCGAGGCGGTCGAGTTGATGCGCGACGGAGCCAACGCCGTGCTCGCGAACTTCGGCGACGAGTTCGACTTCGTCGGTTTCTTCACGAACTTCCAGCCGCACCACACGATCGGGACCGCCTTCTACCGCGGGATCCGCAACGACGTGCTCGGGATTCGCGACCCGAACGGTCAACCCGGTGAGCTCTTCGACTACCACCGCTTGCTCGGTCTCGACGGCGAGCGCATTCAGGGCCTGCTCATGCTCTGGGACATCAACGGCACGAACTGGAAGCCGGGGGACGGGCCGGGGACGCAAGGAACGCGGCTCGCACTGAATCACGAGTTCGGACACCGCTTCGTTTGCTTCCTGCCGCCGCTGGCCGGTGGCCGCGCTCTCCAGGGGCTCGGAGCCGGTGGCTGCGGCACGCCTTCGCATTGGAATCGCAGCGTCGACGGAGGGGGATCCGCGATGCAGCTCCCGGACTGGGTCGGTTCGAACCCGGCCCAGCTGACGCCCGGTCTTCTGCGCTTCAACACGGACTCGCGCCGCCTCTACAGTCCGACGGACCTGTACCTGATGGGGTTCTTCTCGCCGGCGGAGATGGACGCGACGAATACTCAGCTGCGCTACATGGACGGCTACGATTGCACGGGGACGACGCACACCGGCGGAACGACCTCGTTCAGCTCGCAGGACGTCATCGCCGTCGCGGGCGACCGCGTGCCGGACTGGATGAGCTCGCCCAAGCACTTCCGTACGGCGTGGGTGATGATTCACCTCCCCGGCGACCCGCCTGCGACGGAAGAGCTGGAGAAGGTCGTCGGCATCCTCGTGCAACAGTCGCAGGACTACAGCCTCGCGACCTACGGCCGGGGTTCCATGCGGCACGTGCTGTACGAGGATGGTGACGACGTCCAACCCTACGGCTGCGGCGTGAACCCGGACGCGAGCCTCGTCCATCTGGGCGGACGGCCCTCGGTCACCGTGCCGCTCGTGCTGGGCGTCGACAATCCGCTCGGTACGCAGAGCCCCGGCTCCCTGCCCTTCGTCGCGCTCTCTCTCGCGCCGGCCAACGGCTATCCGTGCGGACCGCGGATCCCCGGCATGGGCATGTCGGCGGTCGGGGCGCCGGGCGAGCTCTTGATCGATCCGTCACCGGCCAACCTGCAGAAGCCCTACTACCTGAACAGTGCCTGGCTAGGTCCCGGGCAGCCCCAGCCGATCGCGATCCGCATCCCGCCGCTGCCGGAGCTGATCGGGACGGTGCTCTACGCCCAGGGGGTCTTGATCGACCGCTTCTTACCGCCAGGGACGGGCTTTCAGCTGACCGGAGCCATGCGGCTCACGATCGGTCCCTGAAGGGCTGGGCTGCCCGCGGGTCGGGCCCTATGCTGCTCGGCATGCAGGGACTGGAACAGACGCTCGTCGGTGTGAACGAGCTCGTCTTCGTGTGTTCGGGCAACATGGTGCGCAGCGCTTTCGCCGAGCTCTACGCACGCCACCGGGGCATCGCGATCCCGGTCTCGTCCTTGGCGACGACCTACCGCAACGACGGGCTCTTTCCCGAGACGCGTGCCGCGTTGCTCGCGCGGGGCGTGAGCGAGGTCGCGATCGACGCCTTCCAGCCGACGCACGTGGATGACTGCAAGCGGTCCTTCGGTCCGGGGGAGCTGGCGCTCGTCATGACGCAACAGCACCGCCTGGTGCTCAGCAAGCGCTTTCCGCGCGCCGAGCTCTTGAATTGCGTGCTGGGCTCCGAGGACGGCATCCTGGACCCGGTGCTCGAGGGCGCGTCCTTCGAGGCGACGTTCCGCCGCATCGCGGCCTGCGTGGACGTGCTCACGCTGCACTTCACGCGGCCGGCCTGAGCGCTACGTCCGTCAGTCGTCCAGCGCCATCAGGGTCTGTTCGTCGCGCAGCGGCTGAAAGCGGTGGCAGCCACAATCTCGACAGGGCGGCAGGAGCGGCGAGAGGTGCAAGTACGCGACCTCGTACGCGCGCGAGTCGTAGAGCAGCGGCTCCGCGACCTTGCCCTGGCCGCCCCGGCGGCGTACCCCGATCAATTGCTGGAGGCTGGAGGTCAGGGGCAGCCAGACGTAGTTCGAGCAGAAGAACGACATCGTCCCGTCGTCCGCGATCGCGCGCGCTTCTTCTTCGAGCGGGCCCAGCCCGGGCTCCAGCTCGACCAGCTCCTCCCAGGTCGTCACGGCTTCGTCCATCGCCTGAGTATCGGTCTCCGCCAGCGGAGGACGCATTCAAAAGTGGGCGAAAGTACCGCGGCGCCCGCTCGACGGCAGAGGGACGAGCCCGGCAAGGCTCAGCGGCGACGGAGAACGAGCACGCAGTCCATCTGCTCGTCGTCGAGCTCGCGTTCGCTACCCAGCTCGTAGGTGAAGTCGTAGGTCGTGACGTGTTCGAGGTCCCCGACCGATCGCAGCAACCGGCGTAGCTGGGCCGCGTCATAGGTTCGGAACATCCAGCTGGTCTCGAGCCGCTTCTCTTCGCCGTCTTCCTGGACGATGAGGCGCGAGCGGACCTTTTCCAGGCGCCTTCTCGAGTCCGGCGGCCAGGACTGGATGTTGCAGACGACCTTGGTCCCGCCGCGTTCGGCCACCCAACGCTCGCGCACCCTGCGATCGTAGCCGTATTCGGTGAGGTGCACGCCGAGGACGTAGATGCCGCCCTTCTTCAGCGACCGCGCGACGCACTCGAGATGGCTGCGCGCGCTGCGCTCGTCCAGAAGGTACTTGAACGTGCTGACGAAGCAGTGGGCCAGGTCGAAGCGCTCTCGGAACCGAAAGTCCTCCATGCGGCCGGATACGAGGCGCGCTTGCAGTCCGCGCGACTTCAGGCGCTGGCGTGCATAGGCGAGCATCTCTTCGGAGAGATCGAAGCCCGTGACGCGCTGGCCGCGCTCGGCGAGTTCGGCGACCAGTCGTCCGCTTCCGCAGGCCGGCTCCAGGACGGCACGCCCGCGGCTTCGTCCGTGCCGTTCCCGCATCGCCTCCAGGAAGTCGGCCTCCTTGGCCGTATCCTCGTCGAAGACGATGTCGTAGTAGCGGGGGGTGTCGTACCAGTCGGTGGAGGAGAAGCTCGTCGTGCCCATGGAATGCGCATGGTCGCCGATGAGCCGACAGGCTTCCAGCACGAGCTCGCGCCGCGCGCGAAGCGCTCAGAAGCCCTTGCGGCCGAAGCCGCCTTCCCAGCGGGACCCCACGCTGTCGCGTGAGCCTTCCTTCTGGCGCTCGAAGGCGTTCGGCCGGTGCGAGCGCCGGCTCTCGGCCCGGAAGCCCGGTACGAACCACTCGTCGCGCGCCCACGGCGAGGCCTCGTCGTGCGAGCGGGGCAGGCGCTTCGCGATCGCATCGAGTCCGGCCGCTTGTCGGCGCCCAGAGCGATTCTTCTCGAGCTCGAGCAGGATCTCGTCGTGGGCGGGATCGGCGGCATCCCAGGCGTCCGGGAGGAAGATGCGGAGGATCTCTGCGACGAAGGGGGCAGCGATGATCACGACCAGGATCTTCAGGAACAGGACGTCCACTCTGACCTGTTCGGAACGGGGACCCGCGTTTCTCGATCGAACTCGTCGGAAAGCGGTCGGATGCCGAAGCGCTTGCGGGCGCGGACTCAGGAGGACAGCACGGCCCGCGCTCCCAGCACGCCGGCACCGCCGAAGAGATTTCCGCCCGGGTGGGAAGACGAGCCCGCCAGGAAAAGGCCCGCGAGCGGCGTCCGGTAGCGCGCGAGCGCAGCCGAAGGCCGCTGGATCCAGAGCTGGTCGAGGTTGAGCTCGCCACCCAGGAGGTGTCCGCCCCGCAGCCCGTAGTTCGCGGCCAGGTCCGAGGGCAGGAGCAGTTCGTGTCCCACGACCGAGCTGCGCAGGCCGGGAGCCAGGTGCTCGAGGCCGACCCAGACGCTCTCGAGCAGCGTCTCGCGCGCAGCGTCGGTCCAACCGCCCTGCACGTCGAACGGAACACCGTGGATGTGCACCGACAGGGTCGCCTTGCCCGCCGGCGCGGCCTGCGGGTCGATGCGGCTGGCGACGACGACGTCGAGCCAGGGGGCGCTCGGGACATCGGAGTACTTGAGCGCATCGGCGGCGAGCTCGAGCTCGTCGAGCTGGCTCGCGCTGATGGCGCGCACGAGCGACACGTCGTCCGTTCCACGGAAGGCGGGCTCGCTAGAACAGGCCAGCGAGAGGGAAGCGATCCCGCCCCGCGTGCGCCACTGGCGCGCCGCGCGACCGAGCTGGTCGGAGGAGTGGGGGAAGGGCAGAAGGTCGACGAAGGTCGTCGCCGGATCGAGCGTCGAGACCACGGTGCGCGCGTCGAGCGACTCTCCGCCTGCGAGCAGGGCGCCGCGCACGGAGCCGGCCTCGACGCGGAGCTCGCGCACCCCTTGTCCCAGGAGGAACTCGACGCCCGCGCGCCGCGCGCTGTCCGCCAGGGCTCCTGCGAGGGCGGCGCCGCCCCCGACGGGCTCGCGTTCGAGCGTGCAGGCGCGCAAGAGGACGAGCCCGGCGGTTCCCGGGGCGCGCGGTCCGTGCACGGAACCGGCCAGCGCGGGGGCCGCGAGGACCGCGCGCAGGCCCGGGTGCGCGATGTGCTCGCCGAGCCAATCGGAGGCCGGCGACGGAATGACGCGCAACAGCTCGAGCATGTCGCGGTCACCGAGGCGACGGAGGCGGACGGCTTTCTGCGCGAGCGCGAAGAGCTCGCGCTTGGACGGCGTGAAGAGCTCGGGCACCGGCTCGTCGAGGATCTCCAGCGCGAGCGATCGGACGCGCTCGATGAATCCGAAGAGGCGCGCGAGACCGTCGGTGTCGGCAGCGTGCGAACCGAGCGCCGCATGCCAGCCGTCCTCGCCGCGGGCGAAGCGCAGTCCGCGCGCCTCCGGATCCTCCACCGGCGGCGGGACCCAGAGCGCGGTCTCCTTCTCGTTCCAGGCCAACCCGGCGCTGGCCAGGTCGAGCCCCGCGCACAACGCGCGCCGCGTCGCGCCGAGCTCGTGCAGGAGCCCGGGAACGCTGTGGTCGGCGTGGAACGTGCGCCGCGCGCAAACCCCGCCCGGCTGTTCGAGCGCGTCGATGCAGGCCACGGCCCGCCCCGCCTGGGCCAGCGTCGCGGCGGCTGCGAGCCCTTCGAGGCCCGCGCCGAGGACCAGGGCGTCATAGCGCTTCGTCACACGGCACCTCCGTCGAGCATCGTGCGCGCGCAGAGGGCGCCGGGAGTTCCCATGACCCCGCCACCGGGATGGGCGCCGGAACCGGCCAGCCACAGCCTTTGGACCGGCGTTCGGTAGCGGGTCCAGCCTGCGACCGGGCGATGGAACGCGAGCTGTTCGAGGCTGAGCTCGCCGTGGAAGATGTTGCCCTCGCTGAGGCCGAACTCCTGCTCGAGATCCCAGGGCGTCAGCACCTGGCGATGCAGGATCAACTCGCGGATGTTCGGAACGTACTCGGCCAGCGTGTCGACGACCGCGTCGCCGAACGCTTCGCGCCGCTCCGGCCAGTGCGACGGGCCTTCCTTGATGTCGTAGGGCGCGTACTGCACGAAACAAGACATGACGTGCTTGCCCGGCGGCGCGACCGTCGGATCGACGGTCGAGGGGATGACCACGTTGATGTACGGCCGGCGCGAGAAGTCGCCGTACTTGGCGTCGTCGTAGGCGCGCTCGAGGTAGTCGGTCGAGGGCGCGATGGCGATGTCTCCACGCAGGTGCAGGCCGTCGCCCGGACGCGAGCTGAACTGCGGGAGCGCGTCGAGGGCCAGGTTCACCTTGCCCGAGCTGCCGCGGTACTTGTAGCGCTTGCAGCCCTCGACGAAGTCGTCCGGGAGGTGGTCGGCGCCCACGAAACCCAGGAACGTGCGGCGCGGGTCGCAGCCCGAGACGACCGTCTTCGCGCGGATCTCCTCGCCGTTTTCGAGGAGCACGCCGCGCGCCTGGCCGTTCTCGACCAGGATCCGTTCGATCGGAGCCTCGGTCCGGATCGTCGCGCCGAAGTGACGGGCCGACTCCGCGATGGCGTTGCTGACCGCGCCCGTGCCGCCGCGCGCGAAGCCCCACGAGCGGAAGGCCCCGTCGATCTCGCCCATGTAGTGGTGGAGGAGCACGTAGGCCGTCCCCGGTGAGCGGATGCCGAGGAACGTGCCGATGATGCCGCTGACCGACATCGGAGCCTTGAGCACGTCCGACTCGAACCACTCGTCGAGGAAATCGACCGCGCTCATCGTGAAGAGCTTCAAGCGCAGCTCGATCTCGTCCGGCGTCGCATCCTGGAAGTGGCGGCCCAGCCGCAACAACTTCAGGAGTTCACCCGGGCGGAGTGAGGTCGGATCGGGCGCGGGCGCGTCGATGACGGGCTTGGCGAACTGGCCCATCTTCGACATCGCCCGTCCGAATTCGGAGTAGACGTCGGCGTCCTTCTTGCTGAAGGCGGCGATCTCGTCGCGCGTCAGCCCGGGATCCGCCCAGCGGCACAGCGAGCGCCCGTCGGGCAAGGGCAAGAACGACGCCTCGAGCGGAATCAGCTCGAGGCCGAAGCGCGACAGCTCGAGCTCGCGGATGATCCACGGTCGCAGGAGGCTGACGACGTAGGAGCAGACGGAGAAGGTGAAGCCCGGAAAGACCTCCTCGCTGACCGCTGCGCCGCCCAGCACGTGCCGGCGTTCGAGCACCAGCACGCGCCGTCCGGCCTTCGCGAGATAGGCCGCGCAAACGAGTCCGTTGTGACCGCCACCGACGACGATCGCGTCCCAGGGTTTCGCCATCAGCTCTTCTTCCTCTCGGGATCGAAGAAGGGGAGTTTCGACACGGTCGCGCGCGCGCGCCGGCGTTCGTATTCGACCGTGACCTCGATCTCGATCGCGGTGCCCGCGCGCGCGTAGTCCGCGCGAACGGTTCCGATGGCGAGGTAACGCTTGAGGGTCGGTGACCAGGTGCGGCTCGTCGCCTGGCCGATCTGGCCGCCATCGGCATACAGCGGGACCCCGAGGCGACAGGTCATCGTCTCGAGGTGAGGCGGCAGGCCGAACTCGTCGTAGAGCGCTTCGAAGTCTTCCCAGTCGACCTCGAGACCGACGAGCCGTCGGGAGGGGCCGCGCGCGTGCTCGGCCCGTAGCGCGTCTTGCCCGACGAAGGGCTCGCGTTCGAGCTTGACCATCCAGTCGAAGCCCAGCTCGTAGGGCGTGGAGAACTGGCGTTCGATCCAGGCCTGACGGGCCGAGGTGTAGTCGACCCCCTGCAGGACGAAGCCCGCCTCCACGCGCGAGACGTCGAGCGCATCGAGGCCCATCGGGAGAACGCCGTGGTCGCGACCCGCTTCGAAGACGGCGTCCCAGAGCTCGCCCGCGCCGCCGTTCTCGACCCACAACTCGTAGCCCAGATCGCCCGTGTAACCGGTGCGCGTGACCAGGATCTCGCGGTTCCCCAGGCGCGTCGGGAGCGCACGGAAGAAGCGCAGGTCGGTCGCGGCCGCACCGATCAGGTTCGTGAGCACGTCGCGCGAGCGCGGGCCCTGAAGCGCGAGAGCGGCGAGCTCGCGGCTCGTGTCCTCGATCGTGATGTCGAGCCCGGTCGCGTGACGATGGAGCCAGGCGAAGGACGGCTCGGCCGAGGTCAACCGAAAGTGTCGGTCGTCGAGGCGCGTGACCGTGCCGTCGTCGAGCACCTTGCCGGCTTCGTCGCACCAGGTCGTGTAGGCCACCCGCCCGACGGCGAACTTGGAGAAATCGCGCACCGTGATCCGCGAGAGCAGGCGCGCGGCATCCGCGCCGCGCAGCTCGTACTTGTAGAGCGGCGTCGCGTCCATGACGGTCGCCGCGTGGCGGAGCGCGTAGTACTCGCGTTCGTGGTAGGTGTCGTAGCGACAGACGGCGTAGCAGCCGGCCCACTCCTTGTAGAGGAGGCTCTTGCAGCGCTCGAACGTGCGGTCATGGAACGCGGTCGGCCGGGGCATCGCGGGAACCTACCCGATCGCATGGCCCGGAAGAAGTCCCGGCACGGCGTCGATCTCGTCGTGCCGCGGGTTTCGCGCGGGCTCAGAAGGTCCGGCGTCGCGGCGTGGCGGAGGCGCGAGCACCCTTCTTCGGAGGTGCCGCGTTCGCGCGCCCGCGCGGCTGCGGGGTGAGCTCTCCGTTCATGAGATCCTTGCGCTCTTGACGAGTCGCCCGCAGCGGCACGTTGACCCAGGGGTCGTAGCGGGTCTCGCGCTCTTCGATGTCGCCCGCATCACTCTTGCCGAGGAAGCCGCCGTCGGGAGCGAGGGCGCCCTGGATCTCCTTCCAGAAGGCCTTGGCGATCGGCCACCAGATCGGCGCGAACAGGAAGACGACGAAGGTCTTCTTGAAGGTCGCCTCGTCGAAAATCTGGCCCCAGATACCGTCCCACATGGGCGCCATCATGAACCCTCGCCGCACAGCCGGCCAGGGGAAGCTCACCTGAATCCAGAAGGGCGTCGCTTAGACTGGCCGGCGCCCATGTCGAGCCGGAAATCGTTTCGCGCCACGCTGGCGAGCGTGAGCCTCGCACTCGTGGTCGCGCTCTCGTTCGGAGCCGCGAGGTCCGCGGAGGGTCCACCCGTCCGTGGAGTCACGATCTCCTGCCAGACCTGGGGCAAGGAGTGGGGCGAGGAAGGGTTCGGGACGGAGCTCGACGAGCTGGTCGAACTGGGTGCGAACTGGATCGCGATTCACCCCTATGCGCGCATCGGCGCGGACGGGACGGTCGGCCATCGTCCCATCGATCCCGCCGCGCCTCCGAGCTGGTTGACCCGCCCGATCGAAGCGGCGCACGCGCGCGGCCTCTCGATCCTGATCAAGCCGCACCTCGCCTACTGGGGCAGCCCCTTTTCCTGGCGTGGCGAGATCGACTTCGAAGGGGAAGCGCTCGAGCGCTTCTTCGAGACCTACGCGACTTTCGTCGAGGAGCTCGCGCGGGCCACCCGCGGTGCGGACGCTTTCGTCGTCGGCACGGAGCTCGATCGCCTCGTCCGTCACGAAGCTGCCTGGCGCGACATCATCCGCCGCGTGAAGCAGGCCGGTGCCGTACGGACGACCTACGCAGCCAATTGGTCCGACTACGAGCAGGTTCCCTTCTGGGACGCGCTCGACGCCGTCGGTGTGCAGGCCTACTTCCCGCTACGGCAAGTCGCCGAGCCGGCGCCGACGAAGGTCGAGCTCGTCGCCGGCTGGGAGCCCGTTCTGTCCGGGCTGCGCACGCTCCATCTGCGAACCGGCAAGCCGGTCGTGTTCACGGAGTTGGGCTACTGTCTCTCCCTGCGCGCGGCGACCGAGCCCTGGAAGGCCGAGATCGCGCGGGGGGCGGCCCGTGCACGGGGACGCGCGCTTCAGCTCGCCTGCTACGAGGCTGCCCTCGAGGTGCTGGACCGCGAGCGCGCCTGGCTCCACGGCGCCTTTCTCTGGAAGTGGTTCGTGGGGGAGCCCGGTCACGACGAGGACGACTTCCTGGTCGACTGTCCCGAGGTGCGCGGCGTGCTCGTTCGCTTTTGGAAGCCCTGACGTCAGCGCACGAGGATTTCGAGGCCGTCCGCCAGCCCGCAGCGCCCCGTGGCGCAGACGAGGTAGCCCTGGACGTAGAGCTTGCGACCGATCAAGCCGAGGTTGTTCGGCAGGCGAAGGTCGACCTTGCCGGGCGTACCCGGACCTGCGAAGCGCGAGCCCGTGACCACGCGGATCGGATCCGGCGCCACGCGGCTGATCAACATCTCGCCGTCGGTCCCGCCCATGCCCCAACCAGGAAGAACGGTGCCGCACGGATAGTTGCGGTCGGGACGGAAGGCGACCGCGATGACCGCACTGCCTCCGACACCGGCCAGTCCGGTCGGGTTTTGAACGCCGAACGTCAGCGTGGTTCCGATCCGAGGCTGGCCGCTTTCGAGCGACAGGCTTCCGACCGGATTCGTGCCACAGCCCAGGCGGCGCACGTCGGCCGCGCCCTCGCCCACGCTCCAGGAAAAGCGCTGTCCGTCCGTACCGCCACGACCGTCGGACACGATCACGTCCACCGTCGCATCCGCGAGCCGGTCCAGGATTCCCGAGATCAGGCCCGAAGCAGGATCGAGCGCGAGTCCGGTCGGTAGGCCGACGGCCTCGTAGGTCAACGGGTCCGCGTCGGAATCGGAGGCGATCAGCGAGACGTACACCACGTCACCGACCGAATCGGAGCGGTCCTCAATGGCTTCCAGTACCGGTGCCGTGTTGACGGCGTCCGCGGCGTGGAATTCGACGTTCGGGCCGAAGAAGCCTGCGTTCCACGCCCCGCCGTCCGTGTAGCGCGGGAAGGTGATCTCGCTCGAGCTCACGTAGCGCGCCAGAACGAAGCGGATCTCGGGCGGCGTCACGGGCGGATCGGTGCGCCGGATGTAGGGCTCGCGATAGCGGTACGTCCTGCACCCGACGACATAAGTGCCCGGTTCGAGGGTCAACGGCTCGACGGAGGCGTAGAAACAACCGTCCTCGCTCGCCGTGTCCGGAGCGACCTCGACGCTCCGTAGAACCCGACCGTCCATCGCGAAGAGCGCCACCGGCGTCGCGCGCGTGTTGTCCAGAGTCCCGTTGCCGTTGACGTCGAAGATGCCGAGGCGTTGCACGCTGATGGGAGCCAGGACGTCGAACTCGTAGCCCAGGAACCAGTTGCCCGTGTTCGTGCCGCCACCCTCGTAGCGGGAGATGAAGGTCTTGCTCGAGGCCGATTCGTCGTCGACGATCGTGATTTCCGCGCTGGCCGTCCCGAGATCCGAGCCCTCGGGGCGAAGCAGCCGGACCGTGAAGGTCTCGTCGCCTTCGGAAGCGGTGTCGCCGAGGATGGTGACGGAGACGCGCGTGCTCGTCTCTCCCGGCGGGATGTCGAGCGTGAGCTGAACGGGCTGATAGTCGAGCCCGGCGACGGCCGTGCCGTCCACCGTCTCGAGGACGACCGAGACTGGCGTCGAAAGGACCTGGTTCAGCTCGACCGTGACGTCGACGGTCCCGTCGCTTTCGCCGACCGCACCCGCGGCGACGGACAATTCCGGTCCGCGCACGACGACGAAGCCCGGTCGAGTCCAGACGTCGACGTCGCCGTCGGTGCCGACGGCGGTCAGCGTGACCGTGTAGGCGCCCGGTTCCGTGTAGGTGTGGGTCGGATTCCTGCGTCGCGTGGTCGTGCCGTCGCCGAGGTCCCACTCGTAGTCGTCGATCCGACCCATCGAGCGGTTCAGGAAGCGGACTACGAGCGGCTGCGGACCGCGCGTCTCCGCGGCGCTGAAGTCCGCGCGCACCTGCTTGCCGTCGTTCAGCATGCACAGGTAGACCGCGCCCTGGGACTGAGGTCCGTCGACCCGCGCACCGATGGCGACGTCGCCGACCCCGTCGCCGTTCCAGTCGCCCAGCGACTCGACGGCGATCCCGAAGTCGACGTTGTTGCGGAGCCGATGCTCGAGGCCTCCGGTTCCGTTGGTGATGTGGACGAAGCTCTTGACCGAACCGTCGGCACGCATCAACAGGGTGTAGGCCGAGCCGGGCGTTCCGCCCGTGACGAACTCCTCGTTGCCGCCGACGACCAGATCACCGACGCCGTCTCCGTCGATGTCGCCGACGCTCGTCGCGTCGCGTCCGAAGCGGAAGCGGTCTCTCAGGATGGTGACGTCGTCGTCGTCCAGCAGGACGAGGCTCCCGTCACCGCTGCGACGCAGGTAGAGCGCTCCCGACTCGCCGTTGGCACGGATGGCACCGATCGCGAGGTCGAGCCGGCCGTCCCCGTCGAAGTCGTCGATCTCGGACAGCGCGTCGCCGAACGAGATGCGAGAGCGTGTGCCGGCGGGGTCCTCGAAGACCGGGCCGCTGTCCACGAAGGTTCCGTCCGCATGGACGTCCAGGAGCGTGTAAGCGCCGTAGTTCCAGCCGTTCAAGCCGTTCAGGCCCGCCGCGAACACGAAGCCGCCGTCCGGGCGTCGCTCGACCAACGCGAGCGCTCGCCCGAAGCCGTGCCACGTGTCGAAGGCGCGCACGAACTTGCGCTCGTCCCTGACCGTGCCGTCCGGCTTCAGGAACAGGAGATAGACCGACTCCTCGAAGGGACGCTCCTCGACGTGTTGGTCGGAGGCGGGCGACTTGGGGGCGCCCACCAGGAGATCGGGCGTACCGTCGCCGTCGACGTCGCCGACCGCGCACAGCGCCTTGCCGAAAGTGTTGTCCTCGTACAGCGTCGCGCGCAGGCCACCGTAGCGCTGGCTGATCTTCTGGCTCCTTCTGAGCGAGCCGTCGGCGTTCAGGAAGAGGATCCAGACCGCGCCAGCGCGCTCGGCCCCGTCGTCGGTCGCCGGGGCGCCCACGGCCAGCTCCGGCCGCCCATCACCGTCGAGATCGCCGACGAGCGCGAGCGCGCGCCCGAAGGCGTCCCCCGGACGCAGCCCGGGCGCTCCGACCGCGTCCGCATCGATCTTGATCGAGCGGACGATCGAGCCCGGGACCTGGAGCGCCGCGAGGGGCTGGCCCGCGCAGAGGCCGGCGAGCAGGATGGAGAGAGAGAACGAGAGGGCGCCGAGGGGTCGCTTCATGAAAACGCTGGGGTCCAGGAGGGCAGGCCGGGTACGCGCGTTCTCTTCGGGGACCGCTCTCCCCGTTCTTGACCGCCCTGGCGATCCCTGGACCGGACCGCGAAGGTCGGCGCACGGACCGGGAGCGGAGTCGGCGCCCCAGGGGCGTCTTCGGAAGCTTTTACCCGCTCGAGCGGGCTCGCCTCAGGAGGCCGCCGGCACGTCGCCGTCGTGACGGCGCGGGGTGTCGTCCCGCTCTTCGGCGCAACGCCGGCAGACGAGCACGTGCTTGACCTCGCTCTCCCCGCTGGTCGGCACGAGCGTGTGGCCGTCCTTGGTCGTGTTCCAGCGCGTCTGGGGAACGCGCGTCTCGGGCAGCCATGTATGGCCGAACAGGCGACAGAAGAGATTCATGGGCGGCTCGGGGTCGAGTGGGAGGGAGGCTAGCGTCCCCCGCGGGAGCGGGCAAGGGAAGAGCAGGTCGCAGGCCGCCGTGGTCCTTCTTCCAGGGCGGCGACCCTTCCCCCCGGCTCGCGCATGGGTGACGATGGAGACCCCATGTCCGCATCTCGTCTGCTTCTCGGGCTCGTCCTCGTCCTGCTCGTGGGGCTGGGCGCCTTCTTCGTCCTCGAGGACGGTCGTGTCGATCCCGGGGCCCTCGACGGTCAGGCCGCCACGACGCCCGGATCGCGATCGCAGGAATCGGCCGATCTCACGACGCCTCCACGCGCCGGCGCGACCGCGCCGCGCCAGGCGGGAGAGGGGATGACGACGGTCGCCTTCGAGCCGGGCGAGGCGCGCGTCGCGGGACGCGTCCTCCTCACGGATACCCAGCCCGTCGCGGACGCGCTCGTCGAGGTCTGGACGCGACCTCTGGCGAGCTGGGGTGTGCCCGATTTCGAGGCCTCGGCCTGGCGCGAACGGGTCGCCGCGGTCCGCACCGATGCCGGCGGGCGCTTCGACCTCGCCGTGCCCGGCGACCGCGTGCTCGACCTCGTCGTGCGCCATGACGTGGCCTTGGCTCCGGTGCTGCGCGACGTCCTGCCGGGCTCCGAGGTGCTGCTCATCGCCGGCGAGCCCGCCGACTTGCGCGGCATCGTCGTCGACGCCAAGGGCGCACCGCTCGTCGGGGCACGGATCTTCGGCTGGGAGCCGAACGGCTTCGGTCGAGTCTTCGACGAGCGCCCCGTCTTCGCGAACGGCACCTTCCTCGTGGAGGACCTGGCGCCGGGGCGGCTGGTCGTCGAGGTCCGCCAGGGACCGGACGTCATCGCGGTGCGGCCGGTCGAGCTCGCGAACGGGGGCGGTCCGCGGCTCGAGCTGCGCGCCAAGTCCAGGCGCTCGCTCACGGGCTACGTCCTGGCGGCGGGGAGCGAGACGCCGCTCGAAGGCGCTCGGGTCGGCCTGGACTGGACGCTGCGCAACTCCGTGACGACAGGGCCCGACGGCCGCTTCACGTTGGAGCGAACACCCGGGCTCACCACCGAGCTCGTGGTCGAAGCGCAGGGCTACGGCCGAGCCGAGTTCGATGTCGAAGGCGACGGCCCGGTGCGCGTCGAGCTCGAGCCGGGGCGGACCGTGACCGGTCGCCTGGTCGACGGCGAAGGCGGAGCGCTGGTCGGAGCGTACGTGGGTGCTGGCGCCGCGCGGGCGGACGGAGGCGGGCTCGATTGGAAGGCCGTTCGAAGCGGCTCCGACGGAACCTTCGTCTTGCGCGACCTGCGCTCGGATGGCGCCCATTCGCTGTTCGTGCGCGCGCCCGGCTACGGCACGCGCGTTCTCGACCTGCCCGCCGTCGAACGCTTCGACGCCGGCGGGCTCGTGCTCTCGCCCGGTCGACGCGTCCTGGGGCAGGCCACCGATGAACAGGGTCACCCGTACGAGACTGCGACGATCGTGTTGCGAGGAGCGGAAGTCGAGCGCACGCAGGCCTTCGCGGGCCGAGAGCCCGACCGACCGCTCGCCCTGGGGCCTGCTCGCAGCGCTGCGCTCGACGCGTTCGTAGCGACGCGCAGGCTGCCCCCCGATGCGCAGGGCCGCTTTGCCTTCGACGATGTCGCCGCCGGGAACTACGAGCTCGTGCTCCGCGTCAGAGACAAGGACCTGGCCACCGTGGCCGTGAACGTCGGCCCGAACCGCGATCCCGTTCCGACTTTTCTCGTCGCGCCCGCGCAGACCGTGCTCGACGGGATCGTTCGGGATCCGCTCGGCCGTCCGGCGCACGGCTCGCTCGTGCTCCTGGCGGGGACGGCGCGCGCGCGCCCCGTCGACGCGAACGGGCACTTTCGCTTCCACGACATCGACGGCGGTTCGCTCCGGGTGATCGTTCTGCCTCCGGCGGCGAGCGACGCCCAGGTCCTCGCGCCCCGCTTCATTCCCGCCAGGCGGGGAGCGGCGCTCGACCTCACCCTTCAACGTCCGGTGCCCCTCGAGGGCCGCGTCCTGGGGGTCGATGGGGCGAGCGCCCCGCCCGCGCTCGTTCTGGCCCATTCGGCCCGGGGCGAATTCCTGGCGTCGACCGTGGTGCGCAGCGATGGTTCGTTCACGCTCGCGGTGCCGCCCGACGCGAGTCCACGCCTGACGGCCATCGCGACCGCGGGTCTCGCCTTTCCCGCCCTGGAGTGGCGCCGAGCCCGCGTGCGCGCCCAGGCCGAGCGCGCGGACCTCGGGACGATCGTCCTGCGGCTTGCGGCGCGCTAGCGCTAGCGCTAGCAGCCAGATGAAAAAGTCATCCGGCGCGCTGCACGCGTCCGGAAAGCCCGGCCGGCACACGAGAGCCTCGCCGGACCCTCGAATTCGCCTGCGATTCCAGCTGCCTTTCCGCAAGGGTTGCCGAAGCCCTGGCATCCGAGGCGCGTTCTCGACGGATTCCCTGGCCTGAATCCGCGCGGCGAGGCCGAGACGCCGGCGCTGCGCGAGGCTACCCTACGCGGCGATGGCCAGTCTGCACCTCACCGGAAGCGCTCTCACGCCCGAGGCGCTCGCCCCCGTCTTTCGGGGCGAGTCCGTCACGCTCCACATCGACAAGACGACGAAGAAGCGGGTCGCCCGCGCCCGCGCGCTGGTCGATGCGTGCGTCGAGCGCGGCGACGCCGTGTACGGCCTGACGACCGGTTTCGGTCGCCTGAAGAACGTGGCGATCGCACAGAAGGACCTGGCGGAGCTCCAGAAGAACCTGGTCCTGTCGCACTGCTGCGGGGTGGGCGAGCCGATGCCGCTCGAAGAGGTGCGGGCCGTGCAGGTC
>JAJDEW010000131.1 GCA_029259595.1 Planctomycetota bacterium
AGAACGGGCTCGTGACGCTCAGGCGTCCGGTTGCAGCGGGCAGCTGCAGCGTGAAGCTCCCGTCTCCCGTGGTGAAGAGCGGCGCTTCCTTCCGTGCGACATGACCGCGCTCGGTATGGACCTCGAAGACGACCTCGACCCCCGGCACACCGCGCCCGTCGAGGTCCCGCACGTGACCCGCGACGCCTTCTGGGAGCACGGCAAGCGGGGGCTCCGTTTCCTCAGTTGCGGAGAGTTCTTGCGAGTGCGTCGCTTTGCCAGGCAGTTCCGCCCGCCCGGCCTGCGCCGAGGAGGGGGCGTCGAGAACCTGCCGGGGACCGACGCGTTGCGCCTCGTCGAGCACGGTCGGCTGCTCGGGCCGCACCTCGGTTGCTTCGCGGCGCCCCTGGAGGAGCACGCCGCCAAGGACCCCGATCGCGAGCAGGACGAGCAAGAGAACGAACGCTTTCAGTGACTTGGAAGTGCGCATGGTGGATGAGCTACTTAGGGGCTCCCGGGGGCAGGTACTACGGTGCGCACACCGTCCCATGTGCCGTTGAGCAAGTCTTTCGGAGCCAGGACGCCGCCCTCCACCGCGGTGCGGCACCTGCAACCTCGCCGAATCGACCGATTCACCTGCGTTCTCGCGCACCTGCCGGGCCTCCCGGTCACATGCATCGCATCCGAAGCACTTTTCCATCAGGCTGCTAGCAGCTCGCTGAAGCGGCCCCGAACGCAGGACCTCTTCTCCCGCTCACGCTACGCCATGGGAACAGCGGTGTCCCCTGGCGGCGACTCGGGCCCGGATCGGAGGTCCGGGGCGGGTTCGAGGGCTGAAAAAGCAGGGCAGTACGCCCCCCACCGGGGCTGGAAGGAACGGGATCGATCGCCTAACGTGGGCCAGGAAGCAGCCCTCGAGTCCCCTGGGCTCCCGCGCTGCGGGCCAGGTGCCCGTGATGCCCGGAACCCAGGCGCTCGGAGCGGACGCGAGCCGGTCCTTGGCACGCAGCTTGCTTCCAAAGTCTCCATCAGCTCACGTCGCCGTGCATCCCCGTGCGGCGTTCGAACCCACACAGAACTCCCGACAGGCAGCCATGAAGAAATTCGTCCTTGCAGCCGCGCTCGTCACGGGCGCCACTCTCGGTCTCGAGAGCAGCGCTTTCGCGCACGGTGGACAGTACAGAGGTCCCGGCGACACCGTCCCGCCCGGCGGTGGCGGTAGCGGCGGCGGCGGCGCCGGCTCGCCCGGTCCGTCCGGTCCGTCCAGTCCCGGCCCCGGTGGCCCCAGCTCGCCCGGTCCCGGTGGCCCGGGTGCGCCCGGCGGCGCCGGCGGTGCCGCTGCGGCACCCGTCTCCGGTGGCGGCGGTGGCGGTGGTCCGGACCTGACCGGCTGGCCCTTCTGGTGGGAGTTCAACAAGGAGCCCTACCTCAACCTGAAGTCCGCGATCCACTCGGGCGGCACGAAGACCGGTTCCGACAGCTGGTTCCTCGGCCACGGCGAGCAGGAGCAGGGCAAGGACAGCATGCGTCCGTCGGAAGCCCAGATCCGCGAGAAGGTCGTTCCGGCCCTCAAGCGGGCGCTCGAGACCGAGACGAACAACGACATCGTCACCGGCTCCCTGATCGCGCTCGCGAAGATCGGCGACGTGAAGTCCGAAGGTGGTGACTCCGAGTTCGAGAAGATCATCGCCAAGGAGCTCACCAACAAGAACCAGGAGATCTCCGAGACCGCCGCGGTGTCGCTCGGCATCCTCGCCAACCCGGCTTCGATCGAGACCTTGGTCAGCCTGATGACGGACTCGCCCGCCGGGCGTTCGCTCGTCGGTCAGGGGGAAGTCCCCTTCCGCACGCGCTCCTTCGCCGCTTACGGCCTGGCCCTGATCGGTGCCGCGCCGGAGACCAGCGAAGTGCAGCGTCAGACGATCGTCCGCGCGCTGGTCGACCAGATCCAGACCGACGACACGAAGTCGCGTGACCTCAAGGTCGCCTGCCTCGTCTCCTTGGGTCTCGTTCCGCTCGAGACGATCGAGCCGGCCGAGCCGCCGACCGAGGGCGAACCCCTCGATCCCTCCAGCTGCCGCATCGCGCAGATGGACTACCTGATCCGCTTCCTCGAGGACGACGACAACCGTTTCCTCGTCCGCGCCCATGCCCCGACGGCCCTCGCGCGTCTGCTCGAGAACCTGCCGTCCGAGCGCTACGGCGAGTACAAGGAGAAGATTGCCAAGGACCTGCTCGAGCGCATCGGCAAGCGCTCGAAGGAGCCGAAGGAAGTCGTGCAGAGTGCGGTCCTCGCCCTCGGCCTGATCGGCGACCTCGATTCCGATCCGATCGACAAGGAGATCCGCAAGGCACTCTCCGAGGTCACGAAGGATCAGGCCGACCAGCTGGCCCGCAACTTCTCCATGATCGCCATGGGCAAGGTCGGCGGAACCCGCGGATCCGGTGAGAAGATCGAGGACGGCATCAAGGACGCGAGCAAGTTCCTCACGAAGAACCTGACCGACGGCAAGTCGCAGATCGTTCCGTGGGCCGGCCTCGGCATCGGCGTCATGGGACGCAAGCTGGCCGAAGCGGGCGTCACGTCCGGCGTCGTGACCGACATGCAGGCCGCCCTGCGCTCGACCCTCGACGACGAGAAGGGCTCCCGCGTGGGCGCCTACTCGATCGCCTGCGGGATCTTGCAGGACCAGGAAGCCGAATCGATCCTGCTCGAGAAGCTCGACCGCATCAAGGACGACGAGACCCGCGGCTACGTCGCCGTCTCCCTCGGCCTCATGGGTGCGCGCGACGCGATCGCCCCGATCCAGAAGATCGTCAAGGACGCCAAGTACCGCCCCGACCTCCTCAAGCAGGCCGCCATCGCGCTGGGTCTCTTGGGCGACAAGGAGCTCGTGAACGACCTGGCCACGATGCTGACGGAAGCCAAGAGTCTCGCCACGCAAGCGGCGCTCTCCTCGGCCCTCGGCTTCATCGGTGACCAGCGCTCGATCGACCCGCTCGTCGAGATGCTGGAGAATAAGGACCTGACCGAGCTCGCCCGCGGCTTCGCCGCGGTCGCCCTCGGCATCGTTGCGGACAAGGAGATCCTGCCCTGGAACTCGAAGATCGCCGTCGACCTGAACTACACCGCGTCGACCACGACCCTCAACGACCAGGAAGGCACCGGCATCCTCAACATCCTGTGAGCCGCTTCGAGCCCTGAGGGTCTACGGACCCGCTGGACTCCACGAGCCGCCCGGACGTGCGCTGCACGCCCGGGCGGCTTCGCGTTCGGGGCGCCCCTGGCCAAACGAACCACGGCGTGCGCTCCGTGCGACGTCGCGCCCCGCGTCGCTCGTCCCCTTCCCAAACTACGCAACACCGCAGGCGCTTGGCTCCCATCCATCGCGAGCTCGCGACGCAGGCGCGTCAGCGCTCGTGGGTCACGCGGGCGCCAAAGCCCGCCTTCTCGAGGGCCGTGACGAGCTCCTGCGGTGCCACGTCCGCTCCGCACGTGACGCGAGCCGTGCGCCGCAAGAAGTCGACGCGGACCTCTTCGACGCCGGGGACGCGAGCGAGTGCAGCCTGCACGCGCGGTGGACAACCCGAGAGTCATGTCATGCCGCTGAGGGTCAGCTCGAGCGAACGCGTGCGAGCTTCCGCCACGGGTGGGCGAACCGGCGCAGGCTCGGGTTCGGTTCGACAAGCCCAGAGAGCGGCCCAGCACGCGACGACGAGCGCGCAGCGAACGGGGGTGGTGTAGGGCGCGGAGCGAACCATCCGAGGACGCCGCGCAAAGGCGGCGGCCCCGACGATACCCGCTGCGGGACGAACGGGGGTGGCGGAACCCGAGTGCTCGTGCGTGTTACGCACGCTCCACGCCGGCGTAACCCGAGCGGAACGGGAACGCTCAAGGCTTCGAAGCGAGTGCCGACGAAATCGGAGGTGGAAGTCCCCGCCCGAGTGCGCCGACGTGCCTGTGCGGCCGGAGGGGGAAGGGTCCCGGGGATTGGATGCGGGGCATGGCGCCTCCTGGCATGACCGTTGCGCAGGTCCCCTGCACCGTTGCCCGCAATCGCTTCCCCCGGCGATGGCCCAACTTCTCGCAACACGGACTCCCATGAAGGCTCACGTCCTCACGCTCGCCCTGTCCCTCGTCACGTCGCTCGCACTCGCCAACACGCCCTGCGCCCACGGTGGTCAGTACCGAGGTCCGGGCGACACCGTGCCGCCGGGTGGCTCCGGTACCGGTGGCGGTGGCGGCGGGACGCCCGGACCGACCGGCCCGTCCGGTCCCGGCTCGGGTCCCGATTCCCCCGGTCCGACAGGACCCGCCAACCCGTCGACGCCCCCGGGCGGGGTGTCTCGGGGCATCTCGCCCGGCTCTCTTGGAAGCCCGGGCCCGGACCTCACGTCCTGGACGTTCTGGTGGGAGTTCAACAAGGAAGCCTTCCTGAATCTGAAGACCGCCCTGCACATCGGCGGGACCACGACCGGCAGCGACAACTGGTTCCTGGGTCACGGAGTCCAGGAGCAAGGCAAGCGCAGCCTGCGCCCCACCGAGGCGCAAATCCGCGGTCAGGTCGTTCCCGCACTCCTGCGCACGCTCGAGACGGAAACGAACAACGACATCGTGACCGGCGCCCTGATCGCCTTGGCGAAGATCGGAGACGTTCATTCGGAGGACGGCGGCTCGCTCTTCCTGCCGATCCTCGAACAGGAGCTCTCGAACGCCAACCAGGAGATCGCCGAGACCGCCGCGGTCTCGCTCGGCATCCTCGCGAATTCCGCCGCGATCGACTTGCTCGAAGGGCTCGTGCTGGATACGCCGCTCGGACGTACCCGGGCCGAACGACGCGAAGTCCCCGTTCGTACGCGAGCCTTTGCGGCGTTCGGTCTCGGGCTCGTCGGCGCGGCACCCGAGACGACCGAAGCACAGCGCCAGCGCATCGTCACCGCGCTGGTGACGGCGGTCGAAACCGACGACACGAGCTCCCGAGATCTCCAGGTTGCCTGTCTCGTTTCGCTCGGACTCGTTCCGCTCCACGACCTCGACGCGCCGGTCGTCGAAGGAGACGGACGCGCCCGCGTCCACTCCCGCACGGACCAGATCGACTGGCTGTTGGCCTTTCTCCGGGACGAGAAGCGCCATGATCTCGTGCGCGCCCACGCTCCGACCGCCCTGGTCCGGCTGCTCGAGGGCCTGCCCGTCGAGCGCTACGAAACTCTCAAGGCCACGCTGGCGACCGACTGGATCCCCCGCCTGGGCAAGCGTTCGAAGGACCCCGACGCTCTCGTCCAGAGCATCGTCCTCGCGCTCGGCCTGCTCGGGGACCTCGACGCCGATCCGATCGACCGCGAGATCCGCGCAGCGCTCGCCGCCACTCCGAGGACGGCGAAGAATCGACTCGCCCGCAACTTTTCCTTCATCGCCATGGGACAACTCGCCGGCCGCTCCGGCACGGGAGCCGACCTGGAGGAAGGCCTGCGCGAAGCACGGCGTTTCCTGAGCGAGGGGCTCGCCCGCGGAAAAATGAGCGGCGTCAAGCCCTGGGCCGGCCTCGGGCTGGGCCTCTTCGGACGCGGCCTGGCACAACGCAGCGGCCACGAGGGCACGCTGAGCGAACTGGGCGCGAGCCTGCGCACGGCCTTGGAAGAGGAGCGCTCGCCGCGCCTCGTCGGCGCCTACGCCATCGCGTGCGGGCTCCTGCGTGACCAGGAATCGGAGGCGATCCTCCTGGAGAAGCTCGCACGCATCCAGGACGACGAGACGCGCGGCTACTTGGCGGTGGCCCTCGGCCTGCTCGGCGCCCGCGACACGATCCCGACCCTGCAAGCCTTGGTGGCGGACTCCGCCTACCGCCACGACCTCCTGAAGCAGGTCGCGGTCGCACTCGGACTGCTAGGTGACAAGGAGGTCGTCGCGAGCTTGGCCCGCATGCTCGCGACGTCCAAGAGTCTCGCCACGCAGGCCGCCGTCTCCTCGGCACTCGGCGCGATCGGCGACACCCACTCGATCGAGCCCCTGCTGGGCCTGCTCGAGTCGACGGATGTCACCGACCGTGCTCGCGGCTTCGCGGCTGCGGCGCTCGGCATCGTCGGCGACAAGGAACTCTTGCGTTGGAACGCCAAGATCGCCGCTGACCTCAACTACACGGCCGCGACCACGACCCTGAACGATTCCGGTGGGACCGGCATCCTCAACATCCTGTAGGCACCCTCCCGCGCGTCCCTTAGGAGGCTGGGGCAACAAGAGGCTGGGGCAACCAGCTTCCGCGCCATTCCAGCACAGAGGACTCGGGGAGCTCGCCCGTTGAACAAGTCACCCGGCGCCATGACGACGTCCTCCACCAGAGTGCGGCACCCGCAAGCCTCGCCGAATCCACGGATTCGCCTGGGCTTCCAGTTGCCTCACCAAGGCGGATGTCGAAGCCCTGTGGCAACCGAAGCACGTGTTCAACGGACTCCCGGGTGCGCAAGCCGGCAGGTACGCGCGACGTCGACACTCTCCGGCTTGGCGCAGCTCGCTTGTGCCGCGGCCCTTTGCTTCAGCCGGCTCGGACGTCGGCGAAGCGCAGGGTCTTGCCCGGCTCGAGTGGGCCGCGCAGATCGAGGTCCTGCCGGCTCATGTGGCGGGCGATCTTCTTGTACTTCAGAAGGGTGCAGGTCAGAGACAGGCCGAGTCGGCGCGACGACTCCCGGAAGCCGGCTCCCGACAAGAGCAGGCGGAACAAGGGCGCATTGAGGTGCGGTTTGTGGTCGCGGTAGCTCAGCTGGAAGGTCTGACGCGAGAAGCCGCGGCCGCAGGTCCGGCAGAGATAGCGCTGGATCGGTCGACGTCGGCAGCGAGCTCGATAGAAGCCGTTGCGGCGGCAGAAGCGCGCCTCGGGTTCCTGGTGCTGGCGGCATGCTGAATTGGGGCAACGGGGCGGTCGGAACATGACGGAATCTCCTCCGCGGGCCTTCCGGGCCCGACGCAGCAGAGACCGCTCCAGGCGCGTGCAGGTCTCCGCAAACCTCGGATTTCCAGCAGGGATCCCCCTCGAACCGCAGCTCGTCCGACGACGCGCGTGCCTTGGACGACGAAGTCCCATCGTGAGAATCGGCCTGGAGTTGCGACCGCGCGCCCGCGTACGACTATCTTCCAAGGACCGTTCTCGGCCCCGCGGCGAGGCCGCGCTCGAGGCGGCGCTGAACCTTCCCCATGAAGAACCGCACCACGACCGCCACGTTCACCCGGGTCGCATTCCACATTCGTGCCTGCCTCGGGCTGCTTCTCACCGCCTTACCGCTGGCAGCACACGGAGCCAACTTCCCCCCGCCGCCAGCGACGCCGCCCTGGAACGGCCCCACCGGCGATGGCGGACCGACGCGCGGTCCCCGCAGCCCGGGCGGCGGCTCGACCGGCCCCGCCTCTCCGCTTCCGCCCGGATCGACTTCGCCCGGGCCAAGCTCTCCAGGCAGCCCGGGCGGCTCGGCCGCGGCCAGCAGTCCGGGCGCGGAAGGCCTCGACTTCGCCTCGTGGCACCTTTGGTGGGAGTTCAACAAGGAGCCCTTCTTGGCGCTGAAGGAGCACCTGTACACTACCGAAATCCAGAGCGGGACCGGCGGCTTCTATCTCGGGGACGGAGTCGAGCCCCAAGGTGAGGCTCCAGCCCGTTTCCAGAGACCGAGCGCCGAAGACGTCCGCGAACGAATCGCCCCCGCGCTCGAGAAGGCGCTCGCCGTCGCCGACTCGAACGACATGACGACGGCCTGTCTCGTCGCCCTGGCCAAGCTCGGTGGCGAGGGGGCCGAGGGCGCGCGGCTCGCGGACCTGTTCCTCCCCTTCCTGCAGGATCCCAACCAGGAAGTGGCCGAGACAGCCGCCGCGGCCCTGGGCATCCTCGGCCATGAGGCCTCCGCCTTCCGACTCGGTGAACTGGCCGAGAACACGGACCGCGGAGCGCGACTCGTCGACGCCAAGCGCGTGTCGGTTCGCACGCGGGCCTTCGCGGCCTACGGGTTGGGATTGATCGGTGCGCGGAGCGACCGGCTCGACGTGCGTCGCTTCGTCGTGCACAAACTGCTGCGCGTCGCCCTGGCCGACGACACGAGCACGCCCGACCTCGGCGTCGCGTGCATGATCGGGGCGGGGCTCGTGCCCTTGCCCTGGTCGGGGAACGTCCCGCAGGACGATCAGCAACGCTCGCTGCCGGCCACGACCTCGCGCGAGGCCCAGATCACCGTTCTTCTGGACCTGCTCTCGGACAAGAAGACCGACCGCATCGTCCGCGCCCACGTCGCGGGCGCCATCGGCAACCTCCTGGCCTACGAACGCTCGGGATCCGAGCTCTCGGCGACTCTTCGTGCGAGCCAGGCACGGATGAAGGAGCAGGCGGCCGACGTGCTCTTGGACGCCCTGCGCGAAAAGGGCAGCTTCACGCGCGAGGTGGCCCAGTCTGCCGCGTTGGCGCTGGGGCGGATCGCGGACGGCGACGCCGATCGACTCGATCAGCGCATCCGCGCGGAACTGGCACGTTCAGGGACCGACGCCAACGATCGTGTCACGCGCTTCTTCGCGCTCCTCGCGCTCGTCGAAGCGGCGCCACGCGTCGGTGACGGCGACCGCCGAGAGGTCACGGACGTGCGAGCCCTGCTCCTGAAAGGTCTCGCGCGTGGCGACGGGGAGACGCGGCGTCAGTGCGCGTTGGCCCTCGGTCTTCTCGAGCGGCGCTTGGGTGAGCTCGGCACCGTTCCCGCTCGGGACGCGACGAATGCCCTGCGTCGTTGCCTGACGGAGGCCAAAGATCCCAACGACGTCGGGGCCTACGCGATCGCCAGTGGCATCGCGCGCGCGCCGGAGGCTGCGAACGAGCTCATCCAGAGCCTCGCGGACCAACGCGACGACCGCGCCCTCGGCTATGTCGCGATTGGACTGGGCTTGCTCGAGGTCCATACGGCGCGGGAGCCCGTGCTCGAGCTCGTGGACGGGGCGACGTACCGGCCCGGACTCCTGCGCGAGGCAGCCACGGCTCTGGGCTTGCTCGGCGATCGCAAGGCGGTCGAAGTCCTCCTGGCGAAGTTGCACAAGGCCAACTCGCTCGCCAGCCAAGCCTCTCTGGCGCAAGCGGTCGGACGGATCGGGGACGCGGGAGCGATCGAACCGCTCGTCGGGATGCTCGGCGATCGAAGCCTGACCTCGCGGGCCCGCGCCTTCGCCGCGGTGGCCCTGGGAAGCGTGGCAGACAAGGACCCCCTGCCCTGGAATTCACGCCTGTCCGTGGGACTGAACTACGCCGCGGCTCCGGCGACCCTGTTCGACCTGGCAGGCTTCGGCATCCTCAACATCCTGTAGGCCGCATCCAGCCCGAGCCCGTGCGACCTTCGGCCTGACCGCGGCCGACATCCCCAGCCGTCGCCCTGAAGCATGGGCCGGCGGTCAGTCCGAGGGAAAGCGCACGACGTCCAGGTACGCTCGGAGCATGTTGAAGAAGACATCCATGCTCTCGTTGTTCGCTTCTTTGATCACGTAGCCCGCGGCGTGCGCGTCGTAGGCCCTGCGCATGTCGGCCTCGTGCCGCGAAGTCGTCAGGATGATCACGACGCTGTCCTGGAAGTCGGGATCGGAGCGAAGCTCGTACAGGAACTCGTGTCCGCTCATCCCCGGTATGTTCAGGTCGAGCAAGATCAGGAAGGGGCGTCGGATGGGAGGACGGCCTTGCCCGCGCAAGGCCTGCAGGGCTTCGAGACCACCGTCGACCCGTTCGAACATGGCCTCGAGTCTGCACTTCTTGATCTTCCGCTCGATGAGCATGGCATCGACATCGTCATCCTCGACGAGCAGGATCGTGGGGCGAGACTTGGCAAACATGGTTCGGGAAGCTCGGGTCAGGCCTCATTCCTCCGAGGGCTCCGCGTGGAACTCCACCGCCGCCGAGATGGCCAGCCGAAGGCTCTCGCTGTCGATCTCTCCTTTGTCGAGCGCCGCGTGGACCCCTTCTCGGCGAACGCGGTCGCTCAGTTCCGGCGTGACCTGACCGCTCAAGAGGATCACGGGTGGATGGCCCGCACCCAGCAATCGCAAGACGTTCATGCTGTCGTAGGCACCGAGGAAGTGATCGAGCAGAATCACGTCCGGAGCAGGATCGAGTCTCTCCGGAACATCGCTCAGATCCGCTGCCTCACGCACGTCGTAGCGCTCGTCGAGGAACCGGCGAATCAGCTCGCGGTCCACGTCATCGTCGTCGATCAAGAGGACCTTCAAAGTCTCGTCGCGCAACCAGGGAAGAATCTGAGTCATTCGGTACTCCTGAGAACAGCGGTCTTAGTGCATGAGCTCGCGATGCGATTGCGAATCCAGGGCAGCCCTGGAGGCGGCCCGGGCAAAAATCGGAGGGGGCAACCCTGTCCCCTTCGGGCCACTTCAGCGAAGAGCTTGAGGGAGCCCGCGCAATCGGGACGGGTTCGCGATGTCACGTCTGACACCTGTACTGGCCGTCATCTTTCACCGGCCGCGCGTGCTTGCTCGAGTCCTTCCGGAGCGCGCCTGTTGAGGAGCGCGCGGGGCACGCAGCCGACTTCGCCAGGAGTTCTCAGGGAGCACCAAGGGCCGAGGAGGAGGCTCCTGAGTTGCGACCCGAGCCCTGGTGCGTGGTGCGCACCGGAAGTCCCGAGTGAGAGCAGCGGGCTGCCGTTCGCTGCCGGATTCCCGCACTTTCTGGCCAGATTCCCCTGAAAAGCCGATACTCGGCGTCCGGCGTCGCCTAGCCCCGCCGGACCCCTTCCCGGGATCATGCGGACGACCAACATGCTTTCCTACATCGCTCGGCTCGGTGGTCTCGCGCTCGTCTCCACCTGCGGAGTCGAACTCGAGGCCGCGCCGGCTCCGTTCCACGGCGCTTCCTTTCCCCCGTCGCCTGCCCCGACGGCACCCCGCTTACCCGGGCAACGCCCTCCGGGCCCGGTCTCCCGCCCGGTACCCATCCCCGCTTCCCCCGGTGGGACGCTGCCCTCCGGACCGAATCCGGCCTTGCCTCAGAGCTCCCCGGAATCGCTCGGCGCCGACGTCGACTTCACCTCGTGGCACTGGTGGTGGGAGTTCAACAAGGAACCCTTCCTCGAGCTCAAGGACCACCTCTACGAGGGCGGCGTCGCTTCCGGTACCGAGGGCTTCTTCCTCGGGCAGGGATATCGCGATCAAGGTGACGTTCCTGACCCGCGCCGCAAGCCGTCTTCGACCCAGATCCGAGAGATCGTGCTGCCGGCGCTCGTCAAGACGCTGGCGACCGCGAATTCGAACGACGTCGTCACCGCCTGCCTGATCGCACTGGCCAAGGTCGGCGAAGACCAGTCGAATTCGAGCGGAGTCGAGCTCGCGAGCGTCATCCGTCCGTATCTGAAGGACTCGAACCAAGAGATCGCCGAGACGGCCGCGGCGGCCCTCGGGATCCTGGGCAACGAAGCCTCGGCCTTGACGCTGAGCGAGCTCTTGCTCGATACGCCCGCGGGACAGCGTGCGGTCGACTCCGGACGAGTCAGCCTCCGCACCCGTTCTTTCGCCGCCTACGGACTCGGCCTCCTGGGTGCGCAGACGGACAACGTCGACGTGCGGCGCTACATCGTCCACAAGCTCACGCGGGCCCTGCTCGAAGACGACAGCGCCACGCAAGACCTCGGTGTCGCCTGCGTGCTGTCCCTCGGGCTGGTTCCGCTGCCATGGTCCGGGGACGTCTCGGACTCCGAGAACCCGCGCGTCCTGCCTGCTACCGCCTCGCGCGAAGCCCAGATCCGGGTCCTCTTGGACGTCTACGACGAACGTGACACCGATCGCTTGGTGCGCGCCCACATCGTCAACACGCTCGGCGCCCTGGTCGGGCAGGATCGCCCGAGGGCCGAGGACGACTTGCCCCTGCGGACCAGCTTTCGCCACTGGAAGGACAAGGTCGCCGACACCCTCTTCGATGCCCTGCGCGAGAAGGGTCGCGCGACCGCGGAAGTCGCGCAGTCCGCGGCCCTGGCACTGGGGCGTCTCGGGGACTCCGACAACGATCCTGTCGACGAGAAGATCCGCGCGACCTTGACGAAGGTCGACACTCTTTCGAGCGACGCCCTCACGCGCAACTTTGCCTCGATCGCCTTGGCCTACGTCGGCTCGCGGCCAGGCGAAGGCGCAGCGATCGGAGCGCCGGACGTTCGCACCGAACTCCTACGACGCCTGTCCCGCGGCGGCAATTCGACAGAGCGTTGGGCAGCGATCGCGCTCGGCGTCTTCGAGCGCCGCATGGCGGCCGGTGGTCACGTGCCGCCGAACACCACGCTGTCCGCGCTGCGCCGCTCCCTGGCCGATGCCCGCTCGCCGCGCGACGTCGGCGCCTTCGCGATCGGCTGTGGCATCACCCGCGACCCGGCCGCGGAAGAGGCTTTGCTCGACCGGCTGAAGAAGATCGACGACGACCAGGCCCGCGGCTACCTCGCGCTCGGGTTGGGGTTGATCGACACGCCGGGGTCGCTGCCCGCCGTACGGAGGCTCGTCGACGGCGCGACGTACCGACCGCGCTTGCTGCGTGAGGCGGCTACTGCGCTGGGGTTGCTCGGTGACCGCGATGCGGTCGGAATCTTGATCGAGCGCCTCGCGAAGGCCGGCTCGCTCGCGACGCAAGCCTCGCTGGCCCAGGCGCTCGGCCGGATCGGCGACGCCAGCGCGATCGACCCACTCGTCGAGATGATCGGAGACCGGCGCCTGACACAGAGCGCGCGCGCCTTCGCTGTGATCGCCCTCGGAATCGTCTCCGACAAGGACCGCCTGCCCTGGAACGCGACCTTGTCTGCAGGTGTGAACTACGCCCAGGCTCCCCCGACCCTCTATGACCAGAACGGCTTCGGGATCCTGAACATCCTTTGACGACGAGCATGAGCCCCGCGAACGCACCTCGCTACCGCCTGCTCGAGCTCGCGACACTCGGTGCCCTTTGCTGCCTTCTCTTGCCGAGCTCTCGCGTCGAGGGCCAGGAGCCCGAGCCCCAGGCGCGTCAAGGGGACGATGACGGGGACGGCGGGAGTGGACCGGGGACCGGCTTGCCGGACGACATCGATCCGGAGAGCGTCTTCGGCAGCGACGAATTCGAGCTGCCTGGCTCGTCGTGGCGCACCTGGTGGGATCTGAATCAGGAGTTCTTCCTCGAGCTCAGGCGTCACGTTCAGCGGCCACGTCAGCTGTATTCGAACGACGGCTTCTTCCTGGGCCACGGAGCCAAGCAACAGGTCACGGTCGGCAAGCATCGCCCCGGACTCGAGGACGTCCGCAGCGAGGTGCTGCCCTTCCTGCTCCAGACCTTGCGCGATGAGCGCGCCGTCGTCGTTCAAGAGGCCCTCTTGCTCGCCATCGCGCGCGGCGCTCGGGCGCTTCCCCTCGAGGAGCGGCTGGCCTATCTCGAGCCGCTGCGCGCGGCCCTGGCGGACAAGAATCGTGCCGTCGCACGCCAGGCCTTGCTCGCGATCGGTGTGCTCGGCAATCCCGAGGGTGCCTTCGTGCTCGCGGAAGTCTTGGCGAACTCGCCAGAAGGGCGCCGCCAGGTCGGCGACTCCGAAGTGCCCGACGCGCTACGCGCCTTTGCGGCCTTCGGCCTGGGCTGGCTCGGAGCCGACACGGAGAACGAGGACGTGCGCCGCTTCGTCGTCCACCACCTCGTGCGCGCGGCGGAAGAGGATCGAACGCCATCGCGCGACGTGGAGGTTGCGGCCTTCGTCGCGCTCGGGATGGTGCCCCTCGAAGACGATGGCAACGAGCTGTCCGAGCAATCCGCCCCGCCACCTGCCGCCAGCTTGACCGGTCAACTCGCCTTCTGCCTGGACGTCGTCGACGATGCACGCCGCGACCGCCTCTCGCGCGCGCACGCCGCCGGGGCGCTGGGACGGCTCTTCGGGGCCCTGGAGCAGGACCGGCGCGAGATTCTGAAAGAGGCCTTCGCGACCCGCCTCGCGAAGAGCCTGCGCCGCTTCACACCGGATCCGATCGCACTGCGCCAGAGCGCCGCCTTCGCGCTGGGATGGATGGGCGACGCCGACGACGACGCGATCGACCGCCGCATTCGCGCAGCCTTGGCGGCGGTGCAGGAGACCCAGGGGGATCGCGCGACGCGTCAGCTCGCTTTGCTCTCCCTTGCGCGCGTCGCCGCCACGCCAGGCCGTGGCGGGAGGGAACCCGTCGATCGCGTCGCCCGCCACATCCTGCGCCAGCTCGCCCGCGGGAAGGGGGACGCCCGCCCCTTCGCCGCACTTGCCGCCGGTCTGCTCGGCCATGAGCTAAGGCGCACGGGAGCCTCCGTACCCGCCGCTCTGTCGCGAGCCGTGCAGGCTGCGCTCGACGAACACGGCTCTCCGGCCGAAGCCGGCGCCTACTGCATCGCGCTCGGGCTCCTCGGAGCGACCGAGGCGACCGAGACGCTCGAGGAGCAGCTCGATTCGGGCCGTCAGGAACTCCGGGGGTACGCCGCGTTGGCCCTGGGGCTGCTCGGCGCCCTCGATGCGATGCTGCCCATCCGGGCCGAGCTCGAGCGGTCGGCCGCGACCCCCGCCCATAGCGAACGGCTGGCCGTCGCGCTGGCTCTGCTCGAAGACGACGAGACCCACCAGAGGCTCACCCGGCAGCTCGCCGCGAGCCCGTCCAACTCGACGCGGGAGGCGCTCTGGATCGCTCTCGGCCGCACGGGCGATGTGCGCGCGATCGAACCCTTGCGCGCGGCGATCCGCGGAGAGCGCGCCACACAAAGCGAGCGTGCTCTGGCGGCCGAAGCGCTGGGACGTGTCGTCGAACCCGACGAACTGCCGTGGGACGCGCTCTTCGTTCCGGGGACCAACTACCGTACGGCCCCCGCTACCCTCTTCGGGCGCCAAGGCGTCCTGGATTCGCCATGAAGGCCGCGCGGGTCGTCCACCGTGGGGCTGGCGTAACCCCGCAAGAGCCGACACCCCGATGCGGGCAGTCGCTGCTTTCGTATTCCTCTTGGCACATCGTTTGTTGTCTGGCGGGGATGCGCTCTCGCAAGCCCGAATTCCCCGAGGGAGATCGACCATGATCCAGAGATGGCTACTGCTCGCCGCACTCGCGACTCCCCTTTCGATCCATGCCCAGACGGATGCCGGAGGCGGTACCGCTCCGGCCCAGCCCGGCGGCACGTACACCGGACCCGGGGACACCGTTCCTGCGGGCCCCAGCAATCCGGGCGGACCGACGACGGGCGGGCCGCACAACCCGGGACCGGGGGACACGACCGGCAGTGGTACGAGCGGGGGTCTGCCGGGTGCACCGGCGGTTGGTGGCTTGAATCCCGGGGTCATTCCGCCCGGCGCCACCCAGCCGGAACCGCCTGTAACTCCGAGCAGCCGTCCGCGCGTCGACAACCCCCAGTCCTGGCAACTCTGGTGGCACTACAACCGCTGGGACCACCTCGATGCCGGCTCGCTCGATCGCTTTGCCACCTCCGGCACGGGCAACTTCTTCCTTGGCCGGGGTGAGAAGCGTCAAGCCCCGCCGCTCTTGAAGGCCTCGACGGTACAGATGCGTGACCTGGTGGAACCGGCGCTGCTCGAGGTGCTGCAGGCCCGCAACTCGAGCGACCTCGACATCCATGCGATCCACGCGCTTTCCAAGCTGCGGCACGACTTCGCCAAGGAGGACGACGACGCTGCGGACTTTGCCTCCGTGCTCGCCGGATGCCTGCAGAACGGCAACCTGGAGGTCGCGGAGAAGTCCGTGCTCGCCATGGGAATTCGCGGAGAGGCGCGCTTCTTGGGGCCGCTCGTCAGCATCTTGCTCGAACACCCGGACGCGAACGAACTGCTCGGACGCTCCCGTCCGAACTACCGTCTGCGCATCTATTCCGCCTACGCGCTCGGTCTCCTGGCGGAGCGCAACGACGACCCATCGCTGCGCGCCAAGGTCTACCATGCCCTGGCCCGCTGCCTGCGCACCGAGCGCTCCGAGATTCAGGCCGCCTGTCTGCTCGCGATCGGGCTCTGTCCGCTGCCGATGGAAAGCCTCGCTGCTTCGAGCGACGAGGTCCGAGCGCTCGGCTCGAATCGCATCGAACAGGTGCTCGACGTGTTGGCCTTCTTCGAGGATGTCGACCAGGACACTCAAGCGCGTTCCCAGGCTCCGAACGCCCTCGCCCGCCTCGTGCGGGACGACGCGCCCGAGAGCCTGCGCTCGCGCGTCCTGCTCGGTCTGCTGGCCGCTGTCGGCCCGCACACACGCGCGCCGAAGGAGGTCCAGAATGGGGCCGTGATCGCGCTCGGAAGAATCGGTCGCTCCGGCGATGACCCGATCGACCGCGAGGTCCGCGAAGAGCTGGAACGCCTGGCCTACCGTTCGAGCGCCAATCGCCAGACGCGCTACTTCGCGATGGTCGCCCTCGGTGAAGCCGCCTCGCGTCCGGGCTCCGGCGAACAGGCTTTCGAAGGGCTCGAGTTCGCGCGCAAGGTGCTCCTGCGCCAGATGGCCCGTTCGCGCGGACAGGCCCTGGCTTGGACCTGCCTCGCGCTCGGACTCCTGGAAGAGGGTGCCGCCGACCGAGGCGAGGTCCCCCCCGCCGAAGTCGCCGAAGCCCTGCGCTTCACTCTGCGCAAGAACCGCTCGGCCGAGGTGGCCGGTGCCGCCGCTCTGGCCCTGGGACTCCTGCGCGATCAGGAGTCCGAGCCCATTCTGGTCGAGCGCATGATCGACGCCGGGGAGATGTACTTGAAGGGCTATCTGGCCCTGTCGCTCGGGATGATCCGTGCGGCGAGCAGTATCGATCCCCTGATCACCGCCCTCGAGGGGTCCATCAACCAACCCTTCGTCCTCAACTCGTGTGCGATCGCGCTGTCGATGCTGGGGGAACAGGAGGTCGGGGCACGCCTCGTGGACCTGTTCGACGAGGCTTCCAATCCCGAGACCCAGGCGGCCATCGGCTCGGCCATGGGCTGGATCAAGGACCCTCGCCCGCTGACTCCGCTCTGCCAACGCCTGCGGAACACGAAGACCGCCGATCGTTCGCGGGCCTGGATGGCGGTCGCGATCGGACGCGTCTGTGACGAAGATTCCTGGCCCTGGGTCGGGCGCATGTCCGTGGGGATCAACTACGACGTCGACCTACCGACGTTGCTCGAATACGAGTACGAGAACGGACTCCTGGACTTGCCCTGACGTTACGCCTGCGGCCCGACGCGCGGGCTACGAGCTAGCGCGTGCGCGCAAACGGCCATGAGGGCCAAGGTCCCGAGCAGCCCGACACTCGCCACGACACGGGCGCGTCGGACCGCGGCCGCCCGCGATTTGCGGCCGTCTTCAAGGCCGGCGACCTGCTCCCCGAAGGCCGCCACCGTCGGGGACCAACTCGTACGGACTTCGTCGCTCGACTCCACGACCTCGGTCGCGAGCCGATCCAGGTGCCCCCGGGCGCGTTCCGCTTCGCCGATCCAGACCGCCGCGGACACGGCCTGGTAGCGCAACGGGAGGTCGTCCGGCGCGGCGGCCAGCCCGCGCTCGGCGTGGATCAAGCAGGCCCACGGATGCATGGCGGAGGCGTAGGTGCGCGCCAGCCCGAGCTCTCGCTGAGCCGGGTCCGCTTCGCGCTCGAAGGCCTCGGCGGCCTCGACCAGCCGGCCTTCGGCGAGCCGTGCTTCACCGGCGGCGGCCTGCGAAGCGGCGTCCACGGCAGGGACCCACCCCAACACGAGCGACGCCCAGAACGTCACGGCAACACGCCCTCGAGAAAGCGCTCACGCCCCTCTTCGATCGAGCGTCGCTGGAGGGCTTCGACCGGAGCGTGATCGTCGCGCAGGAGACGTCCGACCGGATCGGCCTGCACGACGCGCGCGAAGCCTGGCAGGCGCCGGGCCGCCAGAAAGTCGTCGAGGACGCCGGCCGAAGCGAGCGCTCCTGTTTCCGCATCGAGCGGTAGAGCCGCGTCCCTGCGCGCGAACAACGTGAAGTTGCGCGCCGCCGGAACGCGCAGGATCAAGACCGGCGCCTCGAACGCCGTCGCGACCGTGTTCGCGACGGCCGCCACGATCGGATCTTCGAATCCGAAGCCTCCGAGATTCGCCACGAGCCAACCACCCGGGCCGAGACGCTCGCGGACCTCGGCGAAGAACTCGAGCGTGACGAGATGCGGCGGCATCTCGACCTGGTTCGCATAGCAGTCGAGCACGATCTCGTCGAAGGGTCCCGCGAGTTGGCGCAAGCCCAGGCGCGCATCCAGCCCACCGGCGACCTCGAGGTGCGGATCCTCGTGCGGCAGATCCAGCCACGTTCGGGCCAGCTCGACGACGACGGGGTCGAGCTCGATTCCGACGCCGAAGAGCTCGACTCCAGCGGGGTGAGCTCCCGCGAGGACGCGCCAGGCCGTTCCCGCCCCGAGGCCGAGCACGAGCACCCGCCAGGGGCCCTGCGCTTCGCTCCAGAAGGCCGGCAGAGCAAAGTCGTTGTAGTAGAAGCCCCGCGGAAGGAGGCCCGTACGGGGCGCCCAGACGGACTGGTAGGAGTCGAAGCCTTCGTTGACCTGCAAGAAGCGCAGGGGCTCGTCCCAACTCGTGTCCTCGACGACGCGCAGAGTCTGGTACGGGGACTCGGCACGGGCGAGCAGGGTGGTCTTCGGGCCCAGTCGCGGCGTGGAAGCGGGCCAGAACGCGGCGCCGGCCAGCGCGACAGCTGCGAGGGCCGCCGCTCTTCGAGTTCCGGCTCGCGCCACCAGGAGCCCGGTGAGACCGGCCGCGACCAGGACCACCCCGGCCAGGAGGAAGGTCCCCCGCAGACCGAGCCAGGGAATCCACAGATGGCTCGTCCCGAACACGCCCGCCAGGCTTCCCAAGGTCGAGACACACAGGACCTCGCCGCCCGCGCGCCCGGCGCGCCCGTGCTCGGAATGCTGGACGGCTTCGACCGCCAGGGGAGCCACGGTCCCCAAGAGCAGGGCCGGCGGCAGGAAGAGCAGGCAGGAGGCCGCCAGGCTGCCCCAGGTCACCAGTCCGGCGGCCTCGTGCAGCGCCACGTCACGGGGCACGAAGAGTTCCGACACGAACGGTGCCACCGCCGGCAGGAGCGCGGCCAGCAGCCCGGCGCCGATGAGCGCCCGTCCGAGCAGCGCCAGGGGCTCGGGTCGCGAGGCCAGACGTGCCCCGGCGAGATAGCCCGCCGCCAAGGCCAAGAGCACCACCGCGATGACGTTCGTCCAGACGATCTGGCTGGTGCCGAACCAGGGCGCGAGCAACCGGACGGCGGCCAGCTCGACCGTCATCGTCCCGGCGCCCCCGACGAAGGCGACGCCGAGGATCGACGCGATCCGGCCCCGGGACGGAACCGGCTCGCCCGTGGAAGCCGTCACTTCCCTTTGACGGGGACTTCGACTTCCATCCAGTTCGTGAAGACCCGACCCCAGTCGCCCATCGTATAGGCGGCATCGACCATGAAGCGCACGTTGCGATCGAGCTTCTGTTCGTGCGTCCGACCGTTGACGACGAACTTGACCATGCGGTCCATGTCGACGAGCTGGTCGTTCAGATAGACCTGTACGCTGGCGACGTTCTCGGCATCGATCGTGATCAGGTTGCTGGCGCGGTCGACGGTGGCCTGGAGCAGCGGGTTCTCGCTCGGGTCAGCTCCCTGGGCGGTGATCCAGTACGCGCTGAGCCCGACGATCGTCGGCGGACGGAACGTGACCGTGGCCGGATACGGATCGCGCTGGTTGGCGTCGACCCAGGCCCAGACGTCGGCTTCCGTGCCGCCCGAAGCGAGCGTGACGTTCTCGTATCCGAGCTCTTTCGCCTGCTCTTCGAAGGCGGAAACGTGCGTCCCGGTCGAAAGGAACAGCGTGGGAACGTGGCGGAAGTTGAGGGGATTGGTCTCCGGAACCGCGCCGCGCGCAATGACGCCGGCGAAGAGGTGCGGGAAGGCCTGAGCCAGGCTGAAAGCGGCTCCGGCACCTTCACCCGTTCCCGCGAGGAAGACGCGATCGATGTCGACCGAGAGCTCCTTCTTGAGGTGCCCGTACAAAAACATCAGCGTCGTGAGCCCGTCGACCGGCTCCGTGCCGGGTTTGAATTCGCGCCACAGAGCCGAGTTGGCCGGCATCTTCGCGACGGCGATCAGCGCCTTGTCGCGCCCATCGACATCCATCCAGTCGGACTCGAGGACGCTCTGGGCATTGCCGCCCTTGTCCGGGATGACGAGGATCAGCGGATACGGTCCGTTGCGCGTGCTGTACGCGGAGGGCGCGTGCAGCGAGTATTCGAGTTCCCCCATCTTCCCGGGCAGGTCGAAGGAACGCTCGTCCAGGCGTCCCTTCTTCACGCGGTCGTTGAACCCGTTCGAACTGGCGACATAGAAGATCTGCTCCCAGTCCTCCACGAACGACAGCATGCTCTGACTCTTGAGCCGCTTGTCCTGCTTCTCGACCGCGTCGGTGATCTCCGTGAAGGCTTCGTTGATTCCCTTCTTCTCCGTGCGGGCCTCCCAGTACTCGTGGATCTTCTTGCCGAACTTTTCGTGATCGTTCTTCTTCAGAACGAGCTCGCCCGGGGCCAGAAAGGCCGCGCCGAGGGTCACCGACAGGAGCGCGAGGATGGGGGTCCGGATCATGTGCCGCATGGAATTCGTCTAGGAGCCCGATGAGGAAGTGCATCGGATGCCAGGGCGTCGACATCCGCTGGAGCGAGGTAGCTGGAAGTGCAGGCGAACGGGAGGATTCGGCGAGGCTGAGGTCTTCAACGAGCTCCCTCAGGTCGCGAGCCGGGAGTCGTCGCGTTCGGAACGGTCGCACGGGGAACAGGAGCCAATAGGGTAAGCCCCCAACCCCGCAGCGCCCAGGCGCCAGGCTCATCTGCTCGCAGAAGGGCGCGGAAACCACGGCGTGCCGCGGCGACGTGCCCCTCGCGCAGATCGAGCCAGGCCAGCACCAGGCCACCGTCGGGATAGCCCAGGGCCAGGGCCCGTCCCAGGTACCCACGTCCAGCCGCAACGTGACCGCATCCGAGCGCACCGATTCCCCGTCGCGACCACAGTTCGGCCGCGGGCCTGCCGCGCGCACGTTCCGCGGCGATCGCCTCGGCAAGAGTTCTGTCGGAATCCTCGAAGCGACCGAGGTGGCGGTAGGTGAGCGCGAGGCTGATGGCCGACCACGTGGCCCCGTAGCGACGGTGCAGCTCGGCGTGGATCGGCAGGGCGCCGTCTTCGAGCCGCAGGGCGCGCGCTTCTTCGACGCCGACGTCGAAGGCCAGGACGAGCTCGTTGCGGTCGAGCTCCGGCTTGCGTGCAAGCCCCGCGCGGATCCACGCGCCGCGCGTGGGCGAAATCGGCAGGAGCCCCGCCCCCCAGAACAGCGCGCGCGGATCGAAGCCTTCCGGAGGCTCCGCCGCGAGCGCGCGAAAGCGTTCTGCAGCCTGCTCGCGCTCCTCGCCTGCGGCGACGACCGCGCGCAGGAGTGCCTGCTGCAGCGGATCCTTCGTCGCGTCGATCTCCTCCAAGAGTGAAGTGCGCTCGCGCGCGCGTCCGACCTCGTCGAGCATCAGGTGGCGGGCGACGGACTCTTCGAGCTCGTTGCTTCCCGCCAGGCCACAGGCCGCGGCGATCAGGACGATCAGGAGCCCCATCGAACGCACCCGTCGCCCGCTTCCGTGTGACCGATGCGGTGGCAGGTCTCACCGCGCGAACGAAGTCCGGCGGCGAAGGCCTCGGCCTCCGTCTCCTCCACGAAGGCGACCATCCCGATCCCCATGTTGAAGGCTCGGTAAGACTCCTCGTCGGCTAGCTCACCGCCCTCGACGAGCAAGCGGAACAGGCCCGGCAACTCCCAGGACGTGCGATCGATGACGGCGTCGGTCGCGCCCAGGATGCGCGGAATGTTGTCGACCAGTCCACCACCCGTGATGTGGGCGAGCCCGGTGACGCGGCCCGCTTCGAGCTCGGGCAAGAGCGGTGCCAGATACGAGCGGTGCGGTGCCAGCAAGGCCTCGGCGACCGTGCGCCCCTCGAGCTCTGCGGGGGTCGCATCCAGCCCGAGCCCGAGCCGGTCGAAGAGGATGCGGCGCGCCAGCGAGTAGCCGTTCGTGTGCAAGCCGTCGGAGGTCAAACCGAAGATCGCCTGGCCCGGTTGCACGCGCGAGCCGTCGAGGATCCGGTCGCGCGGAACGGAGCCGACGATGAAGCCGGCGAGATCGAAGTGCCCGGCGGCGTAGAGGCCCGGCATCTCCGCGGTCTCCCCTCCCAGAAGCGCCATCCCGTTCTGGCTGCAGGCCTCGGCGCAGCCGCGGATCAGACCGGAGACGAGCTCCGGCTCGAGCTTGCCCATGGCGACGTAGTCCATGAAGAACAACGGACGCGCGCCTTGGACGAGGATGTCGTTGATGCAGTGCTGGACGAGGTCGCGACCCACCGTATCGAAGACACCCGCCAGCCGGGCCACTTCGAGCTTCGTACCGACGCCGTCCGCGCTGGCGACGAGCACCTCGCCCTCCGCGCCGACCCGGGCCGGATCGAAGAGCCCGCCGAAGAGCCCGACGTCGCCGAGCACTCCGGGCGTGAAGCTCTTGCGGATCGCAGCCTTCGCACCCGCGAGCGCCCGGTCTTGGGCTTCGATGTCGACGCCGGCGTCGCGATAGGTCAGGGGCGCTTTGCTCAAGGCTTCGTTCTCCTCGTCGTTCGGGCAGCGGCTGCGGAAGCGCGTCTCACGGTAGGAGGTCGCGCAGGAGGTCCCAGGCCGAGTCAGGATAGCGCTCGCGTGCGCCGAGCTTGCTCAGGATCCGGGGGTAGTTGTCGAAGCCGATCGGATCGGGCAGGGCATCCAGGGGAAAGAACCCCGCGGCGACCTCCTCCCCTCCTGGCCGAGCCCCGTCGACCTCGCTCGTGCGGCACAAGAAGACGGCCACGTTGGCCGGCTTGCGCGGATCGTCGGCGACGAAGAAGTAGTCGAGCAGGCCGAGAACGGTCGCCACAATTCCGGCCTCCTCACGGATCTCGCGCACCACGGTCTCCTGGGGCGTCTCATCGATCTCCTGGTAGCCGGCCGGGAGCGCCCAGTGGTCGCGGTAGGGCTCGATCGCCCGGCGCACGAGGAGGATCTCGCCGGCCGGATTGAAGACCACTCCCGCCGCGGCCGAAGCCGGATTCTCGTACAGCACGAAGGCGCAGGCGACACAGCGGACCCGAACGCGACCGCCGACCGCGTGGGTGACGAGCTCCGCGGCGCAGAGTGGACAGTGACGGGCCTTCTTGTGCCACACGGGAAGGGGTTCAGGAGGAGTGGGGTCGGCGAGGGACGCGCTGCGCGCCTCCTACCCTAGCAACCGCAACGGCCTCGAACGCGATGTGGAGGGCCGGACGGCCTGGCCGCACACGCAGGCGCCGGCGAATCCGTGGATTGGGCCGCTGGCCCGCAACCGGTCGGACACCTCCGGCGGGCCAGGGCCCGGGCGCGAGGTGGCTCGCAGACACTTCGAGCCGCCTCCGGTGGCCGTCCGTGCACCTGTCGGGACGAAGCCGGGTCGCCAGGTGACGCGCTTGGCACGAATCAGCACACTAGGGAGCCCGGCTCCGCGGCCCCAGGCCGAGCGGAACGGGGACCCTCTCCACCATGCGCTCCCTGGCCCTCCTCGGCTCGACCGGCTCGATCGGCACACAGACCCTCGAGCTCGTGCGAGCCGAGCAAGCCCGCGCCGGTGGACCACGCTTCGAAGTGCGGGGGCTGGCCGCCGGGAGTTCCTGGCAGAAGGTCCTGGAGCAGGCGCGCGAATTCCGCCCGCGCATGATCGCCCTGGCCGACCCCGAGGCCGCCGAACGGCTGCGCCAAGCCTTGGTCGTGGATCCGGACTTCGTCAACGGCTCCGCGCCGGTCGTGTTCGACGGTCCCGATGCCGTCGCGCGACTCGTCACCGAGCTGGACTACGACCTCTGCGTGCACGGCATCGTCGGCGCGCGCGGCGTCGAGCCCTCGCGGCTCGTGCTCGAGCGCGGCAAGGACCTCGCCCTCGCGAACAAGGAATCCCTCGTCGTCGCGGGGGCACACCTGATGGAGCTCGCACGTCGCTCGGGCTCGACTCTCCTGCCTGTCGACAGCGAGCACTCGGCCATCTTCCAGTGCTTGACGGGCGAGGACGCTCGGCGTGTTCGTTGCATCTGGTTGACCGCCAGCGGCGGTGCCCTGCGCGACCTGCCGCTCTCCGAGCTCGACGACGTCACTCCGGAGCAGGCGCTGGCCCACCCCAACTGGGACATGGGTCCGCGCATCACGGTGGGCTCGGCCACCCTCATGAACAAGGCGCTCGAGGTGATCGAGGCCCATCATCTGTTCGGGCTCGAGGCCGAGCGCATCCGCGTCGTGGTGCATCGCCAGTCGCTCGTCCATTCGATGGTCGAATTCGAGGACGGGTCGGTCTTGGCTCAGATGGGGCCGCCGGACATGCGCCTGCCGATCCACTACGCCCTTCACTGGCCCGAGCGCGCCGCGGCACCGTTCGCGGGCTTCGATCTCGAGCTCTTCCGCAGCCTGACCTTCGAGCCCGCCGACCCGGTCCGTTTTCCCGCCCTCGAGCTCGGTTTCGAGTGCGTGCGCCTCGGAAGCGACGCGGGGGCCGTCCTGAACGCCGCCGACGAGGTGGCCGTGGCCGCCTTCCTGGCCGGAGAGATCGGATTTCAGGACATTGCCCGCGTGAACCGAAGGGTCCTGGAAAGACGGCCGGGTTTGGACCACAGCGTGGAGGCCTTGCTGCGGGCGGACGCCCGGGCGCGCGAGCTGGCGCGAAGCGAGGTCGATGACCTCCGCGGGCCACGCCCCCCCCACCTGCGTCCGGACGTGGCGCGCCCCGGGGCACGACCCGCCGGCCCCCACTGAACCGCATCGCGAACGGACGACACCACAGTTTGGAACACTTCGAAGGATTCTTCCGGGTCGCGCTCGTCGTCTTCGGAATCGGACTCGTGATCTTCGTTCACGAGCTCGGGCACTACATCGCGGCGCGCCTCTGCGGCGTGCGCGTCGTCACCTTCAGCCTGGGCTTCGGTCCGCGGCTGCTCGGTTGGCAGCGCGGGGGAACGATGTACCAGATCGCCGCCGTTCCGCTCGGGGGGTACTGCCGCATGGCGGGCGAAGAGCCGCGCATGGACGGCACGCCGCCTGCCCCGGACGAGCTGCCGGCGAAGAGCGTCGAGGCACGCTTCTTCATCTACTCGGGCGGCGTGTTGATGAACCTCGTGTTCGCTCTCGTCGTCTTCCCGATCCTGTTCACGGTCGGCGTACCGTTCCTGAGGCCCGTAATCGGTGACGTCGAACCCGGTGGGCCCGCCTGGCATGCCGAGGTTCCGGTCGGTTCCGAAGTCCTCGCGGTGAACGGCAACGAAGTCCTGGACTTCATGCACATCCAGACCGAGGTAGCCCTCGGCGATCCGGAGAAGGCCGTGTTGCTCCTGCGGTCGCCCGGACGGGACGAGCCGTACGAGCTCTCCCTGAAGCCCGAGCGCCGCGAACGCCTCGGCTTGAACGTGATCGGAATCGCGCCCGGGATCGTCACGGATGCCGCGGGACGGCCGTCGATCGACGTGGACGAAGACTCCCCGGCGATGGCGGCCGGGCTCGGCGACGAGGATTGGCTGGTCGCGGTCCTGGACGGCATCGAGGGACTCGACCTCGTCGATCAGATCGGCGTGCAGACGCGCGACGGGGATCCGATGCGCCTGCGCGTCGCCGACGCCAGCGGAGTCGAACGCGACGTCGAGATCCGACCGCGCCTGTCCGAGGAACTGGCGTCCCCGCGCGTCGGAATCATCCCGCCCCGCAATCGGGTCATCGACGTTCGCGACTCGGCGGCCACGCGCTCCCTGGGCCTGCGGGCCGAGGATCGCATCCTGGCGGTTGCCGGGCGCGAGGTGCTACGCCTCGGCGACTTGCAGCGCGCCCTGGTCCCAGAGACCGGGCCCTTGCTGTTCAGCGTGCGGCGTGGCGCTGCGCGTCTCGAGCTCTCGGCGCCACCACTCGAGCGCGCGGAGCGGCTCGCCTTGGCGCGCGACATCGCGCTCGCGGTCGATGTCGAGTCCACCCGAGTCCTCGTGAAGCCCGGCGAACCCGCGCAGCTCGCCGGCCTGCTCGACATGGATCGCCTGATCAAGGTCGACGAGCAGGTCGTCGACTCGTGGGACGACGTCACGCGCACCGTCTCTGCCGCCGGCCGCGAGGGCCGCGCCGTCACGTTCACCGTCGAGCGCGATGTGGACGGGACGATCGCCTACAGCGAGATCAGCGCGAAGCCCGAAGCGCTGCCATTCCCGCTCTACGGCGTGAACTTGCGCCAGGACCAATACGTCTATCGCGCCGAGAACTTGGCTGAAGCACTGCGCGTCGGAGCGTTCTGTTCGCTGAAGTTCCTCGAAGACTCGTGGCTGACGCTCGGGCGCATGTTCAACGGCCAGGTCTCGACCGACAACCTGGGCGGCATCATCAGCATCGGCGCGATCTCGTTCACGCTGGCGGAGGACGGCTGGGAGAAGCTTTTCTTCTTCCTCTGCATGCTGAGCATCAACCTCGCCTTCCTGAACGTCCTGCCGGTGCCCATCCTCGACGGCGGACACCTCTTCTTCCTGATCGTCGAGAAGATCAAGGGCTCGCCCGTTTCCGTCCGCGTCCTCGGCTACAGCCAGATGGTCGGCGTCGTCCTGATCATCTCGTTGATGGTCTACGTCACGTACAACGATCTCGTGAAGTGGGTCTTCCAGAGCTGAAGCCGAAGAGCCTCGGACGACTCCTGCGTCTCTCGCTCACCTGGACGGCGGCGTCTGACGTCGCCGCCGGAGTCGTCTTCGGGGCAGGAGCCTGGCCCGGCGGAGGCGCGCCCTTCGTCTTGATGGCCGCATCGCTGTGCGTCTATCACGGCGGCATGGGCCTGAACGATTGGGCCGACCGCGCGGAAGACGCGCGTCTGCGACCGGACCGCCCGATTCCGAGCGGGGACGTCTCCGCGCCCCTGGCGTTGGCGTTGTCCCTGGCCCTGCTCGTGGCGGGCCCGCTGCTCGCCTGGACCGTCGACGCGCGGCCGGCGCAGCTCCTCGGGCTGGTCGCCGCACTCGCCACGGTCTACGACCTCTGGGGTCGCGGCCCCGTTTCGGGCCCTGCGCTCCTGGCCGCCTGTCGCGGGGGCAACCTCGCGGCTGGAATCGTCCTGGGTCGGATCGCGGCGGGAGCGCAACCCTTCGCCTCGCCGACCCTGTGGATGCTGCCGACGCTGTACGCCGCGTACGTCTTCGTGGTGTCGCGCCTCGGCCGCCTCGAGGACCAGGCCGATGGGCGAGCGCTCGGCCGCTGGCCGGGGACCTGGGTGGCCTGCGCCGCCGGCCTGCTTCTCGTCCTGCCGGTGTTCCCGCCGCTCGCGCTCGTTCCCTCGGCCACGAACGGCTTCGCCGGCTGGCTCGCGCGCGAGAGCGTCCGCGTCCCGCTCGCCACCCTCGTGGTCGGAGCCGGTGCCTTCGGCCTCCTGCGCACGGCCTTTCGGCGCGCGCCCTGGACGCGCCCGCGCGTCCTCGCCGCCATGGGCATGGCCCTGAGACGCCTGCTGGTCTTCACCGCCGGCGTCGCGCTGTTGACGGGACGGCCCGCGGGCCTGTACGTCGCCACGGGCATCCTGCTCGGATACCCGCTGAGCTACGCCTTGCGGCGCGTCTTCCCGCCCTCCTGAGAGCGGGCCAGCTCCTGCGCGAGCCAATCCAGCGCCGTCGTCCGATCCGGATGGCGACCCGCGAGCCGCTCGTGTTCGGCCGCCGCCAAGAGCTCCCCGAAGCCCGGGCCCGGCGCGACGCCGCGCGCGAGCAAGACCTCACTCGTGATCCAGGGCTCGGGCCAGAGCTCGCTCACCGTGGCCTTTGCGCGCGCCGCGCGCCAGGCCCCTGCCGCCTCCGGACTCAGCTCCGCCGAGGCCTCCGCCACGGTCAGGACCGCATCGAAGTCCGGGGCCCGCAGGACCCGCACACGCGCGGCGCGCCCGTCGGCCGACCGCAGCGCCGCGAGGCTCTGACGCAGGGACAGGACTCCGCTCACGACCCGCCCGGGCACGCGCAGAGAGGTCAGGGCCGCGAGCGCCGGACCGTCGTCCAGTCCGCGCGCCAGGACCCAGAAGAGCTGCTCCACGGTGAGGCGTCGCTGCTCGTCCTGCAGGCGCTCGAGCAGGGCCAAGTCCCCGGCCCGCTCGCCCGCGGGGGCGCCCCAGAGCGCACCCAGGGCCTCCTGAAGCGCACCCAAGCGGTCGAGCAGGGCCAAGGCGCCTGCCGCACCGCCCTTCGTGGCGAGGTTCGTGAGCTCGTCCACGACGCGTTCGGGGCTGACGCCCGACAGGAGAGCGCGATGGTCGTGCGCCGCATCCAGGGTCGCGGGTTCGACCTCGAGACCGAAGCGGGCTGCGAAGCGCGCCAGACGGAAGATCCGCAGACCGTCCTCGGCGAAGCGATCCGCCGCGCGCCCCACGCAGCGCAGCCGCCCCGCGGCGAGATCGGCCAGTCCGCCGGTCGGATCGCGCACCTCGTCGGACAACGGCTCGAGAAACAGCGCGTTGCACGTGAAATCGCGTCGCTCGGCATCGTCCTCGAGGCGCGTCGAAAACTCGACTTGATCGGGATGGCGGCCGTCCGAATAGGCTCCCTCGCGCCGGAAGGTCGTGATTTGAACGTCGACGTCTCCCTGGCGCAGGACCAGGGTCCCGAAGGCCCGTCCGACGGCGTGCACCGGCGGCAAGACGACCTCGATCTCGTCGGGCGTCGCCGGGGTCGCGAGATCGAGATCCGCCACCTCGCGTTCGAGCGCCAGATCCCGGACCGCACCCCCCACGATCCACACCGCATGCCCATGCGATCGCATGGCCTCCGCGATCGACCGTGCCGCCTTCGCGAAGGCCTCCGGCAAGTCCTGGACCGAGGGAGAGCGCATCGCTTGAAGCGTAGCAAAGGCCAACGCACAATCGGCTGAATGGGGGGAAACGAGGAGCGGGTCACGCCGGCGCGACGGGGCCTCTCGACGATGGGCGTCCTGACGCTCGTCGCGATCGTGTCCGTCGTCGTGCTCGTGTCGCTACCGCGCCTGCGGGGCTTCGCGCAGCTCCAGAACGAACAAGACGCGATCGCGGCAACACGTCGCATCGCGGCCCTGGTCGCCGACCTCGCCGAAGAAGCCTCACGGCACGCGCCGGGACGGATTCCGACGATCGCGGAGGTCGTCGAACGGAATGAACTCGGTCCCGAGCTGGTCGATCTCGAGCTGCTGGATGGCGGTCGGCTCATGCGCCGACACGGCTACCTCTTTCGGATCGAAGCCGGCCTGAGCGCTCCCGGCCCTGCGGCCGAGTCGTACGGCGGTCGCACCGTGCTGGCCGGCGAGCCCCCACCGGTCGCGGGCGTCGTCGCTTGGCCCTGGCGCGCGAGTTCGACGGGGCGAGCCGTCTTCCTCGGACTCGGCACGGACGTCTTCGGGCACCGCAACGAGAGCTGCGCCTGGAGTGGCCCGCAGGCTCCGCCCGAAGGCCCGTGGTCAGGAGCGCCGTGGGCCGCCGGCTGGCTGCACCTGCGCTGAACGCTCCACGCCGTCAGTACCAGCGCCAGAGCAGGCACTGCAAGGCCCGGCGCACGTCGCCCTCGAGCGTGTAGGACACGCGCTTCAGACGCGGGGCCAGGACCTCGGTCGGACCGATCTTCACGAGCCGACCAGCGACGAACAGGACCTCGTAGGGCGAGTGGGCCGTGCCTTCCGCGACTTCGAGGAGCGCCTCGCGCGCGGTCTCGTTGCGGTGCGTTCCGATGGCCCAGAAGAGGTCGATCCTGCGCCGCGGGTCCGCTTCCCGAGCGAGTTCCGCGCACATCCACTCGAGCCCGGGCTGGCCCGTGTTGGCGGCCTGGATCATGAGCCACTCGTGGGCGCGCAGCCCTTCGATTCGATCCAGGCCGGCTTCGACACCGACCTCGTGCAGGAAGGCCGCCGCTTCGGCCAGCGGGACGATGCCCAGAGCCTTCAGCGTGGCCGCGCGGTCCTGCAGCGGGCGATGGCGTTCGTTCTCGTAGCGACGCATCAAGGCCTCGAACATCCGGCTTGCCAGGGCCGGGTCCGCGCGCACGGGTTCCTTCAGGGCGTTCAGCGCGGCCTGCACCAGGTCGACCTCGAGCGCCAGGTACTCGATCGCGAAGTCGATCGCCTGGGCATCGCCCTTCGCGACCAGGAGCGCCAAGGCCTGCGATCGCACCTGCGCGGAGATGTCGCTGACGGCCTCCATGAGCCAATCACGGCGCTGCTCGTTCCAGCCATCGATCGTGGCGAGCCCCTCCACGGCGAGGACGCGCACGTTCACGTTCTCGTCTTGGCGCATCGGCGTGACGAGGTCCTCGGCCCGCCCGGCGCTCACCAGCGCCTGTACGGCGCGGGTGCGTGCATTCGGATCGCGGTTCTCCAGCAACTCGAGCAGGTACGCCAACGCCTCTTCGCTGCCGGCGCGCGCCGCAGCCGCCGCGAGGAAGGGTCGCTGGAAACTGCCGACGCGTTCGAGCAGCTCACCGGCCGCGCGCCCGACCTCCGGCCGACGCGCTTCGGCGAACAGCGGAAGCACGTTGATCCACAGCGACTCGTTGGTGCCGCTCTCGATCCAGTCGAGGACGAGGTCCTCCGCGCGCTCGCGATCCGCGTCGAACAAGCCGACGACGAACGCGCGTTGCATCGCGTGTGGCTCGAAGGCCTGAACGTGCGCCAGAAGGCGATCGAAGTCCTCGGGACGAACGTGTCGCGACAGCAACGAGCGCAGCGCCGCGCGCCGGATGCCCTCCTGCGGATGGTCGATCGCGCGCAGCAGGAACTCGCGGACCTCGGGATCCGAGTTCATCCCCGCCGCCTCGATCGCGTTCTGCGCATACGGTGCCAGGAACACCTCCGTGGAGTTGCGCTCGATGACGCGCCGCAAGGCGTCCACCGAACGCGCCCCCATGGCCCCGAGCTCTTCCTTGGCCCGGCGCAACGGTTCCTGCTGTCCGTTGGAGAGCTTGTCGATCAGGATCGCGACCGGATCGGCGGTGTCTCGATCGTAGAAGCGGCTCTGTTCGGGCGGACAAGGCAGGAGCAGCTCGGCGACCCGGGGCTCAGAGCGGTAGATCGCCGTGGCGTCCCCGCTGCCGGCCGTCGACGCGCCGCCCGTTTCCCCGGGCGAAGACGCCCCTCCGTCGGAACAGGCGGCGAGCAGGGTCAGAGCGGCCAACCCCACCCGCGATCCGCGCGGCGCCCCTTCCCCAGGGCCGTTCCCCCGCGGACCTTCGCTCAAGGTTGCTCGCCCTCTCCGTCGCCTTCCGCGGAAGCTCGGTTCTCTTTATCCCCGGTGTCCCAGTCGCTCCAGTCCTGGGCAGGCCCCTCGATCAGGTTGCCTTCCGCGTGGGCCAAGGCGCCGACGGCCTTGGCATAGGCGGAACGAGCCGCCTGTTCGGCCGACAGGGCTTCCGCCAGGTCGCGCTGGAACTCGAGCACCTGAAAGGTCGTGGACAGTCCGATCTCGCGCCGGGCTTCCTCGGCCTCGAGCTGGCGCCGGGCGAGTTCGAGGCTGGTCTTGGCGGCGGCGACGGACTCCACGCGAAAGCGCACGTCACGCACCGCGGCGCGCACCTCCGACAGGAGGTCCAGCTCGAACTTGTCGTAGGCGATGTAGGCGCTGCGCAAGGCCGCACGCGCGGCGCGCAGCGCATAGTTCGCCGTACGGTTGCCGAGCGGCATGCTGAACGTCAGGGCACCACGGTACTCCGGAAACTCGAAGCGACCGCTCGAGCGCAGGGCTTCCGCGGGGTCGCTGTCGAAGCCCACGCCCGTCGCACTCAGGTCGAGGTCGAGGGAAGGCAGCCGGTCGGAGCGCGCCCCCGTCAGGCGCACTTCGGCCGCAGCGACGTCGTAGCGGCGTTGCTTGACTTCCGGACGGACCTCGATCGCGACCTGCAGCGACCTGCGCCAGTTCAGCTGGGCCAGCGCGGGCGGGACGCCGTTCACCTCGGGAAGCTGTGTCGCCGGCCGAATCGGCCAGTCCCATTCCGCCAAGAGCAACTCTTCCGAGGGTGTGGTCTCCTGGAACAGGAGCTTGCGCAGCGCGTCCTCGGCGGCTCGCAGGTCGAACTCCGCCTGAATGCGCGCCTCTTCCTGCTGCGCCAGATTCGTCTGGGATTGGAGCACGTCGACTTCGGTTCCTGCACCCACTTCGAGGCGCCGGCGATCCTGCTCGAGCTGCTTCTGGCCCAGGTTGACCGCGACCTTGCGCACCTCGAGTTCTTCGACGGCGCTCACCAAATCCCAGTAGGCGTTGAAGACGTCCAGAACGACGCGGTTGCGCATCTCCTTCTCGCTTTCGAGCGCGCGTTGGTAGGTGACCTCCGCTTCGCGCTGGCGGGTGGTCGCGTAGCGCCGGAAGCCGCCGCGCAAGAGCGGCTGGTTCACGGACGCGGTGAGAATGTCCGTCGTGGACGTATCGAAGGCCGCAAAGCGGTTGTTGGTGCGCCGGTTCCGACGCGTGTAGTCGATCCGCAACGAACCGCCCCAGGTGTGCGGCAGCTCAACGCTCGCGTCCAGGTTCTGGTTGTCTTCCTCCAGAACATCGGCGCCGGCGAGGCTGTTGTCCCCCTGGCGCTCGGACTCCGACAGCGTCCCGGTCGTGCTGACGAGCGGGTCGAAAGCGCCCCAGCTCCCGAGCGCGTCGTAGTGAGCGATCTCCGTGTTCAAGGTCTCCGCCTCGAGGTCGAGGTTGTTCTCGAGCGCGAGGCGCAACGCGTCGCGCAGACTGAGCTCGAGCACCGGCCCGGAGGTCGGATCCGCTTCGTCTTGGGCACACCTGGCATTCGCCGCCGAGGTCGCTGCTAGGAAGACGGCGAGGAGCGGTAACAGTCGTTGGCGGAAGGGAGCGGCGTGGCGGGTCATGGGGGGCGAGAGGATAGAGGAGGCCCGGGTGGCAGACAAAGGCGGTGACGAACTCCGTTCTCGCCCGAGCTGCGCGGGCCCCCCTCGGCCCTTGCCCCTTTGCGCGTAAGAAGCGCGTCAGCTCAACGTGCCGATCGTCGCCAGCGCGCGACTCGGGCCCGCACGGCGTCCCCACCGAGCGCCTCGAGATCGTCCAGCCAGACCCGTCCGAGCGGTGCCGGGACCGTCTCGGGGTCGAAGGCACGCGGCGCCACCCACAGACCGTAGGCCCGGGCGCGCTCCAAGGCCGCGGCGGCGAGCCGGCCGCTCGCCGTCCTCGCGTCGCGCTCCGTCAGGGCGAGCCGATTCAGGAGGATGCCGAGCACCGGACTCCGTTCTCCCTTCAGGACCCACAGATCCAGATGCAGCTCGGCCGCGGCGGCCAGGACCCCGGGCTTGAGCCCTTCGACGTCCGGCCCTTCGAAGCGCGGGTCGAAGCCGCCTCCCTCGAGGTAGACCGCACGGGCCGCGATCCAACCGGCGAGAGTCGTGGGTCCGTCGGGCCCGCCCGCCTCCGGCTCGCCGGCCGTCTGACCGAGCTCCGCGAAGCGGTGGCGTGCCCGCCGCAGCGCATTCTCGATCCGGACAGGGTCGAGCGCGCCGACCACCGCTGAATCCGCCTCGGGATCGAGCGGCGGAGGTTCGGCGGGAGGCACGGGCACCGCGCGCTCATTCGCCGGTTCCGCCAGGCCGGGATCGGCCAGCTCGAAGCCGAGCCGAAAGCCCGGATCGCGTTGCCGCTGCAGGGCCATCCAGGCGACCGCGGGCACCGCGACGAGGTGGACCAACAAGCTCGCGGCGAGAACGCGCAAGAGCGCCGAGGAACGCATGCGATCACGCACGAAAACGGGCCACGTCGGCGGAGTCGACACGACCGCGGGGTCTTCGTCCACGCGCGTCGTCGCGCCCAGGACGCGGTCGACGAAGGCGGACTCGCGCAGCGGCTCCCGCGCGAAGAGTTCCGCCGCCGTCGCACGCGTGCTCGCGGCCCAGGCGAGGGCCGCCGTCAGCTCGACGTCGCCCTGCGCGAGCCCCGCCGCCCGTTCTTCGGCGCGTTCGGGATCCAAAGCGAGCCACAAGAGCTCTTCGGAGTACTCAGGCTTCATGCGTCGCCCTCGACCGCTTCCCGCAGCTTGCGCACCGCATGGAACATGCGCGACTTGACGGTCCCGATCGGAATCCCGAGCAGGTCGGCGATCTCCGGATAGGAGAGCTCCCGCAGGACGCCGAACTCGAAGACGAGCCGGTGGGCCTCGGAGAGTTCGGCCAGGGCGACCCGCAGGCGCCCCGCTTCATCGGCGACGGCGGCGTGCTCGCCCGGTTGGGGCCCTGGATCCTGCTGCCTGGCGCCCAGCGCCCCGTCGAGCCCTTCCTCGCGTTCTCCCGCGGGTCCGTCCCCCGCCGCGGCTGCCGGGCGCACCGCGCGCCGACGACGCGAGTCGATCCACACGTTGCGGGCGATCCGCAGGATGTAGGCCGCAAAGCGTTCGTTGGCTCGGTAGCGGTCGGCATGGCGATAAAGCTTGAGGAAGACGTCCTGGGACAGATCTTCGGCCTCGGCCCGGCCCGCCCCCTGCCGGCGGAAGAACAGGACCAGGTCGCGCCCGCGCTGACGCACGTAGGCCTCGAACGGAGCAGGATCCCCGTCCCGCAGGGCCTCCAGCGGGTCACGCGGAGCGTTGCGATCACCTCCCAAGGGTTCCGGGGAACGCATGGCCGGACGCCCGGTTCACCGCTCGGGCGGAGAATCGAGCGAAAGGGGACGCAGCGCGGGGTCGGCGGGCAGGGCCGCGAGGTGCGCGAGCAGCGCTCGGTAGGTCGCGTTCGAAGGCTGCTCGGAGGGCAACCGGATCCGGATCTGGCGTCGTTCCGGGCTCACGTGGGAGAACTCGAGTTCGAGGCGGGCGGCGGGCAACCACGCTTCGACGCGCTCGGCCCACTCGACCACGGCCACGCCCGGGCCTTCCAAGAGCTCGGCGCCGCCGTCCGCGAGCAAGGAGGTCTCGCGCGCGGCCATCCAGGCGTCGAAGTGGTACAGGGGCAGGCGTCCTTCCAGCTCGGTCATGAGCGTGAAGGTCGGGCTCGTCACGTCCCCCGGGACGCCGAGCCCGCGCGCCAGACCCTGGACGAAGGTCGTCTTGCCCGCCCCCATCTCGCCCCGCAGCCCGATCACGGCCCCGGGAAAGAGGGCCTGCCCGAGGGCCTCGCCGAGTCGTCGTGTGGCCTCGGGCGAGTCGCTCTCGAAGGCCAGCTCAAGCGCTGCCATGGACATAGCCTCCGCCTCGAAAGGGCCGCGCGGTCTGGCCGTCGAGTGCGAGCCACAGCCCCTTCCCGCGCTCGACGCGCCCGATCACGTGCAGCCGGCGGCCGGCCGCGCTCCGACGCAGCGCGGCGTACACACGCGGCGTCGCCGTCGCGATCAACTCGTGATCCTCGCCGTCCTCGAGGGCGTGGTCCTGGGCGCTGCGACCGCTCGTGCGGGCCAGGTGGAAGGCGTCCTGGTGGATCGGGAGTTCGCTCACGACGATGCGAACCGACGAGCACTCGGCCAGTCGAACGAGATCGAGTCCCAGGCCGTCGGTCGTGTCCATGAGCGCGGCCACGCCCGCGCGGGCCAGGCGCTCGCCGAGCTCGACGCGCGGCTCGAGGGCCAGGTGGCGACCCCGCCGGCTTCCGCCCACCGGACCCGACAGCAGGACGAGCTGGCCTGCGCGCGCGCGCTCGCGGCTCGGCGGCGGGCCGTCGTAGTCCAGCACCCCGCAGGCGGTGGCGGAAATCCGGAGCGGGCCGGGGACGCAGGCCAGGTCGCCGCCCACAAGCTCCGCGCCAAAGGACCGGGCGCGCTTGCGGGCGGCGCGGATCACGTCCCGCAAGCGCCGCTCGCTCTCGTCGGCCGCAGCCGCCACGGCCAGCTCGATCGCGCGTGGGCGAGCTCCCACGGCGGCCAGATCGGAGAGCACGCGGTCGACGGCCTTGCGACCGAGCAGGCCTCCGGACGTCCCGAGCGCCGCGTGCACGCCCTCGGCCACCTGGTCCGTGCAGAGCGCGGTCCGGCGCGCATCCTTCGCCAGGACCGCCGCGTCGTGTCGCTTCGAGCCGACCACGAAGCGGGCCTCCGGCTCGCTCGCACGCAGGCGTTGGATCCAGTGGTGGAGGCGACGTTCGGACCAGCTCACGGGAATCACGGTAGGACGGCCGCGACACGCCCGACAACTTTCTTTGTCGGGATCGGGCCGAGGGTGCGGGAGTCGCGCCCGGGGCAATCGGCGCGCTCCGACAGGATCCAGAGCGCGTCCGGCCCGAGCACGAGGGTCTCGCCGGGCTCCGCCACGCGCCCGAGCAAGAGCTCGCCACCGGCCCCTTCGAAGAACACCGCAGCCCCCGGGAGCGGTCGGCCACACCAGCGGTCGAGGACGATCCTGCTGCCGGGCTCGAGTCCATGCAGCGGCGAACAGCCTTCGGCCGGCAAATTGGCCAGGTCGTAACGCAGGAAGCCGTACGTTACGAGCGCTCCGATCACGACATAGGCGAGCAGGCGCCCGCGCCGCAGGAGCCGGATGACGTCGCTCTGCTTCATGACACCGGGGCCAGGCTCCGGACGTAGCGTTGTGTGGCGGCACCCGGATCCGGCTGGCCGAACACACCGCGCAGGACCGCCAAACCCTGGGCACCGCTGGCGAGCACCGACGGTCCATCCTCGGGCGCGAGGCCTCCGATCGCATAGACCGGACGGGGTCGTTGCGCCGCGACTTCGCGCGCGAAGGCCTCGAGCCCGAGCGGATCCACGAGCCCGGCCTTCGAAGGGGTCGCGTTCAGGGGCCCGAGAAAGAGGTAGTCCGCCCCGTCCCGCGCTCCGGGTTTGTCCGTGGCGTGGGCCGAGAAGCCGAGCGCGAGTCCCGGGAAGCACGCTCGCACCACGCTCGGAGTCAGCGATCGATATCCCAGGTGTGCCGCGTCGGCCCCCGTCGCCACCGCAACGTGCACCCGATCGTGTACGCCGACCCACAGTCGCTCGGGCCCGAGCGCGGTACGGATCTTTTCGACGAGCTCGGCCAGGGCACGATCGGACAGCGCCGGCTCCCGGACCAGCAAGCCGTCCAGCCCCGCGTCGACCGCTGCACCCAGGCCGCGGAGAAAGGCGGGAAAGGCGGCAGGCTCGAGCTCGCCCGTCGTGAGGGCGACGAGCCGCGGGAGCCTCACGCCTCGTCTCCCTTCAGTTCGACCACGTAGCCCAGCTCCCTCAACAAGGTCTGCATCCGCAGGGGTGTGATCTTTCCGACGAGCTGAACGCGGTGGGCGTCGAGCTTGCGGGAGACGACGTTGCGGGTGCCGGGATCGGACAGGAGACGCTTCAACGTGTCCGCTTCCTCGCACTGCAGCACGAGTTCGGCCGACAACACCATCAGACCGGCACGGACGGCCCAATCGCGGATCGAAAAGAGCACGTTCTGAGGAACAGGAGTGCGCGAGTTGTTCTCGAGCGTCGTCAGCACCTGCGAGAGCGGCATGCCCTCCTTCAAGGCGCGCTGCACGGACTCGCACGACACGCGAAAGTGCATCAACGAGCCCAGCTTCTCTCGCACGCAGAAGCGATCCAGGTCATGCACGAGCTCGAGGTCGTCGCCCGTCGGGAACAGGACGACCTCGAAGTCCGGCGTCACGACGATCGACCCCACGACGCGCTCGCTCGTCGGAGCTTCGCCCCCTTCGAGACCGATCAGGCGCGCACCGCCGGGCGTCAGGCGCATGGCCACGGGCCGCGCGTCCTTGTCGTAGCCGAGGTCGACGAGCCCCAGCAGGTAGAGCCGTTGGCGGATCCAGCGCACGAGGTTCCACGCCAAGCGCTGCGGATCCTCCATGGCGGGAAAACTGCCGTTGTGTGAGTGCTCGGCGAAGAGCTCCTCGATCTGCATGTCGTCGAGCGACGACAGGTAGGTGTTGCGCGAGAGGAACGGCAGGTACATCAAGTCGTACCAAACGCCCTTCTCGATGCGCTTCATGAGTCGCATCACGATCTGACGCATGCGCAGCTGGTGGAAGCCTCCGATGGGCGCGTCCTGGTCGTCGAGCGCGAACTCGAACAAGGCGCGCTGCTTGTCGGCCAGGGGCGACGTGTTCCAACCGCGGCCCGCCGCCGTAACGGTGAACGTTCGCTTCCCAGTCCGGTCGATCAACTCCGCGTGACGCGCGAAACGGAACACGAAAGAGAAGACGTCCTCGCGCGAAAGCTCCCGACCGGGGTTGGGGATCAGGTGCTGGATGATCTTCTTTTCCGTCGTCTTGAAGACCTCGCCGCGGACCGTATAGCGCACGTCGTGCTCGGTGATGTAGCTCAAAAAGCGCGAGATGTTCGACGCGAGGTCGATCCCGAGCGAGAGCTCCTCGTGCGGGCGATCCGGGTCGCTGGGCACGGCGCGGCGCCGGAGCCACGCGAGGGCGACCTCGTTGAAGATGATGAGCGTCTCGTCCTGCAGGTTGATCCCGTAGCTGGAGAGGTCCATGTCCTGCACGGTGCCGACGAGGGACTGCTCGAGGATCAGCTGCCAACGCCGTCCGTTCCAGTGCGGGAGATCCGTGTCCAGGCGCTCGAAGAGCTGCCGCGGGAGGATCCCGCCGAACTCGAGGATGACCTTCTCGACCAGTCCGCGAATCCCCTCCGGAAGGCGCTCGATACGCGCCACGCTCGCCGTCTCCTGCGAGTACATCTTGTACAGTTCACGCAGGCGCTGCGACGTGATCCGGCGCGCGCGCGATGGCTCGGCATAGGACTGGTCGAGGTGCCCGCGCAAGGTCAGCAGCCCGAAGATCCCGCGGCTGCGTTCCCGCCGACGCCGCAGGATTCCGTCTCCCAGTTCGACGGGCATGCCGACGACGCGCTCGCCGTAGCTCTCGAAACGGGCGTCATCGGCCTCCATGACGAAACCGCGGCGCCCGAGGGCCGAGATGCAGGCCTCCAGGTCGTAGGTCGACATCGTCGACAGCGCGCGCGCGTTCACCAGCTCCTGCCAGCTGCGCTGGTAGCGCGGGGCACGAACCAGACTCTCGACCACCGATCCCAGGCGCCGACCCAGGTCAGCGAGGCGCTCCTCGATGCGCGCGGGGTCCGCCATCCAGTCGACCAGGTGTGCGCGCATCTCGCGCTCGCTGGCCTTGCCGTTGACTCGCTCCCCCGACCAAAAGTTGTAGACGTCACTCAGTTCACGGGGGCGCAACTTCGTGAGGAGATCCTGCACGAGCACGCCCTTGCGACGAGGACGCTTCTTCACGCTCTTCCCGTTCTTTCCGCGCTCGCCGGGCGCGGGGCCTTCGCTCTTGTCCTTCTTCAAGCGCGCGCTCCAGTCTTCTTCTTACCCAATTCCGAGGCGTCGATGATCTGGTAGGAGTATCCCTGCTCCGTCAGGAAGAGCTGACGTTTCTGGGCGAACTCCTGATCCCGTGAGCCGAGGGTCACGACCGCGTAGAAGGCGGCCGCGGAGCCGTCCGACTTGGGCCGCAGGATCCGGCCCAGGCGCTGCGCTTCTTCCTGACGCGAACCGAAAGTTCCCGAGATCTGGATCGCCACGTTCGCGTCGGGCAGATCGATCGCGAAGTTGCCGACCTTCGAAACGATCAGAATGCGCTCTTCGCCGGTTCGGAAGGCGTCGTAGAGCCGCTGTCGATCGACGTTCGGCGTCTTGCCCGTGATGAGGGGAACGTCCAGGTGACGCGCGAGCTCCCGCAGCTGGTCGATGTACTGGCCGATGACGAGGATCCGGCCGTCCTTGTGGCGCTCGATCAGACGCTCGACGACGCGTACCTTCTCGGGATTCTCGGACGCCACACGGAACTTCCGCCGTGCGTCGGCGCTGGAGTAGGTCGACTTCAGGGCTCGGCTCAGCGGCACGCGCACCTCGGTGCAGATCGCAGCCGCGATGAAACCCTGGCCCTCGAGGACCTTCCACGGCACGTCGTAACGCTTCGGCCCGATCAGGCAGAAGACCTCGTCCTCCTTGCCGTCCTCGCGCACGAGAGTGGCCGTCAATCCCAGGCGCCGGCGTGCTTGAAGGCCGGCCGTGACGCGGAAGATCGGCGCCGGCAAGAGGTGCACCTCGTCGTAGATCACGAGGCCCCAATTCTCGCGCGAGAAGAGGCCCAGGTGCTCGAATTCGTCCGTGCGCGTCCTGCGCCAGGTGAGCATCTGATAGGTCGAGATCGTGATCGGGCAGACGCTCTTGTTCTCGCCCGTGTACTCGCCCACGTCGTCCTCCCCGACCTGGAGCTTGTCCAAAACCTCGTCCCGCCACTGGCGCACCGCAACGGTGTTCGTCGTGAGGATCAGGGTCTTCGCGCCGACGCGTTCCATGACGCCGAGGCCGACGACGGTCTTGCCCGCGCCGCACGGGAGCACGACGACTCCGTTTCCGCCCAGCACGCTGCCTCCGCGGTAGAAGCCGTCCGCGGCACCGACCTGGTACGGTCGCAGCGCGAACGGCTTGCCCGCGCGCGTGGTCGAGCGCAGGGCCAGCTCGAAGGGGTCCCCCTCCACGTAGCCGCCGCGGTCGTCGACCGGGAAGCCGATCTTGATCAGCGCCTGCTTGATCGTGCCGCGGTTCGTTTCGGACACGATCAGACGCTCGTCTTCGAGCTGCACCAGCTTGCGGATGGCTTCGTGTCCGAGAACCTCCTCGAGCGCATCCTGATCCTCGGACACCAGCTCGAATCCGGCCGGAGTGCGCTCGATGCGCAGGAGTCCATAGCGCTCCATCCAGGAGTTCACGTCCGCCAGGACGTTCTGCGGGACCGGAACGCAGGCGAGGCTCTCGAGAGTCGCACGGATGTCGTCTCCCGTCAGACCGAGCGCGGCCGCGTTCCAGATCGAAACCGGGGTGATCCGGTAGGTGTGCAGGTAGTCGGGGCTCTTCTCGAGCTCCGCGAAGGCCGCCAGGGCGTCACGCGCTTCGGAATAGCGCGGATGTTCTTCCGTCAACGGTCGCCCGGCCTCGTCCCTCTTCGGTAGCCCGGTCGCATCGACGAGGGTGCGCACCGTGTGCAGGACCAGAGAGCGGTCGCCCTGGACGATCAACGGGTTGTCCGGCAGGTAGCTCACGCCCGCACCTTCTTCGTGCGCTTCTTGCGGTCCGGCTTCGAGCCCTCGACGCTCGGCCCGTTGGACTTCGCGGCGCGCTTCTTGCCCGCCTTGGCCTTCTTGCGGACGGCGCGCGTGCGGTCGTTCGAAAACTCGAGCCAAGGTCCCGTGATGGACTTCGGATCGCGAGCGAGCTCCTCCGGCGTGCCGCTCGCCACGATCGTCCCGCCCTCCGCGCCACCCCCGGGCCCCAACTCGATCAAGCGATCGCAGGCAGCGAGGAGATCCGTGTGGTGCTCGATGACGATGACCGCATCCCCGCGGTCCGCGAGGCGCCGCAGCACCGCGAAGAGGTGCTGGACATCGCTCTTGTGGAGCCCCGTGGTGGGCTCGTCGAGGATCAGGATGCTCTTGGGCGAGTTCTCGGCGCGCAGGAGCTCGCCTGCGAGCTTCACGCGCTGGGCCTCGCCCGCCGACAGCGTCGTCGAGCTCTGCCCGAGCCGCAGGTAGCCGAGGCCGACCGCTGCCAGGGTGTCCAGGAGCCCCGCGATGGCCGGAACGTCCGCGAGGAAGCTCGCGCATTCCTCGGACGGCATGTCGAGCACGTCTGCGATCGAACGGCCGCGGTAGCGCACCTCCTGGACCTCGGGCTTGTAGCGACGTCCGTCGCACTCTTCGCACGAGAGCCACAGGTCCGCCAAGAACTGCATCTCGACCTTCGTCGCGCCGCGTCCGTCGCAGGCCGGGCAGCGGCCCTTGGTCGAATTGAACGAAAAGTGCGCCGGCGTGTAGCCGCGCATGCGCGCCTCGGGTGTCCGCGCGAACAGCTGCCGCAGGGGCTCCATCACGCCGATCGCCGTCGCGGGAACGCTGGACGGCGTCCGGCCCAGCGGACTCGAGTCGACCACGACGGTGCGGTGCGACAACGCATTGCCGCCGCGCAGGCGCTTCCAACGGCCGGCCGCCTTTTCGCCGCGTAGCGCGGGCACGAGGCAGTCCAGGATCAAGGTCGACTTGCCGGAACCCGAGGGACCGCAGATCCCGGTCAAGGAACCGAAATCGAGCTCGACGTTGACGCCTTTCAAGTTGTGGAGCTTCGCTCCCTGGAAGACGATCTGACCCGACGCAGCCGGCCCCTTGCGGTCCGGACGCTCGAGCGCGAGCTCGCCCCGCAGGGCCTGACCGGTGAGCGCTTTCGAGTTCGCTTCGACATCCGCGGGCGTTCCCGCCGCGACGACCTCTCCGCCCAACCGTCCCGCTCCGGGGCCCATGTCGATCAGCCAATCCGCCCGGCGCATCAGGCTCTCGTCGTGCTCGACGACGATCACCGTGTTGCCGCCATCGCGCAGGGCGAGCAACGCGTCCGTCAGCCGATCGATGTCGGCCGGATGCAACCCGACGGTCGGTTCGTCCAGGACATAGCAGACGCCGACCAACTTCGAGCCCAGGCTGGCGGACAGACGGACACGCCGCGCTTCGCCGCCCGAGAGTGTCGACATCGGCCGCGCCAGGCTCACGTAGCCGAGCCCGACGCGATCCAAGAGCTCGATCCGCGAGAGGAGCTCCTCGATCACGGGCCCGACCGCCGAGCGCTTGGTGGCCGAGAGCTTGAGCTTGTCGAGCCAGGCGAGGACTTCCGCCACGGACAGGGCGAGGATCTCCGGCAAACGCTTGCGTCCGACCGTGACCGAGCGCGGTCCAGGAGCGAGGCGCTCACCCGCGCAGCTCGGGCAGCTCTGGCGCCGCATGTAGCGCTCGAGGACCGAGCGCCACTCCTGGTCCTCGGCCTTCGCGTGCCAGGCGTCGACGTGACCGCACAAGCCCGGCCAACCGGCCGTGAAGCTCTCGTGCATCTCGTAGCTCGCCCCGGCCTTGTCGATCTCGACGCGATAGGACTTGCGCGCGCCCTTGCCGTGCAAGAGCAGGGCCCGCGCCGCTTCCGACAGTTGCTCGAAGGGTCGCGCGAGGTCGATGCGATGGCCCTTGGCGACCGTCCGAAGGAGGAACTCGTAGTAGCCCTTGCCCTTCGTCAGGTAGCGCCCGAGCTTGCCCCCCACCGCTGTCGGTTGGCCCGCTTCCGCCGCGACCAAGGGGAGCTCGGGCCGGTCGACGAGCAGGTCGTCGATCGTCGTCCAGCGTTCGCCCAGGCCGTCGCAGTCGGGGCAGGCACCAGCGTGGGTGTTGAAGGAGAAGTGGCGCGGCTCGAGCTCCTCGGAGAGCTGGAAGCCGCACTGCGTGCAGCTGCCACGCACGCTGTACTCGATGCGCCGGACGTCGCCCTTCTTGGCGTTCGCCGCCCGGACCAGGAAGCTCACGCGGCCCCCGGACAGGCCCTCGGCGGCGTGCACCGCCTCGGCGATGCGCGTGCGCTCGCTTTCCTCGAGTCGGACACGATCGAGCACCAGATCGACGGTCGCGCCGTTCAAGGGCAGCCGCGTCGAGCCGTCCAACCGCACCTCCTTGCCATCGACCAGCGCGCGCACGTAGCCCGCGGCTCGCCAGGCTTCGGAGGCCTCGCGGAAGGCCACGTTGAAGTCGGCCGGCTCGTCGAGTCCCGGGCCGAAGATCGGCGCGAGCAGCCAGCCGCTCTCACCCTCGAGGTCCTTCAGGATCCGTCGCGTGACGCCGCCGGCATCCGTGCGAACCAGGCGCTCGCCGTGCTCCGGACAACGCCTGTCGCCGGCCCGCGCCCACATCACACGCAAGTGGTCGTGGATCTCGGTCGTCGTCGCCACGGTCGAACGCGGATGACCGAGTGAGGTGCGGGCCTCGACGGCGACCGACGGGCCGAGCCCGTCGATTCGCTCGACCGGGGGCCGATCGCGCGCCGTCAGGAACTGACGAGCGTAGGTGGAGAGCGACTCGACGAAGCGCTGGCGGCCCGTGGCGTGGATCGTGTCGAGCGCGAGCGAGCTCTTGCCCGAGCCCGACGGTCCCGTGACGACGGTCAGCGCGTCGCGCGGGATCTCGACCGAGACCTTCTTCAGGTTGTGGGTCCGCGCCTCGACGACCTCGAGCGTGTTCCGCGGGGCGACGTCGAGCCGCAGGGTCCGGTCGTGGATCGCGCCACCGCGCGCCTCGCGCTCCTGGATCAGGGCCTGGCCGGTGTAGGAGGCCGCGCAAGCCTCGATCTCCTCCGGGGTGCCGGCGCAGACCAGCTGACCGCCGTCCTTGCCGCCTTCCGGACCGAGGTCGATGACGTGGTCGGCGGCGCGCACGACGTCCAGCTGGTGCTCGATCAGGATGACCGTGTGCCCGAGGTCGACCAGCTTCTGCAGCGCGCCGATCAAGGTCCGGACGTCGGCGGTGTGCAGACCGGTGGTCGGTTCGTCGAGCAGATAGAGCGTGTGCTTCGTCGGCCGCTTTTGCAGGTGCTTCGCCAGCTTGACGCGCTGGGCCTCGCCGCCCGACAGCGTCGTAGAGGGCTGCCCGAGTTGCAGGTAACCGAGCCCGACCGTGACCAGCATCGAGAGCGGGCGCGCGATCTTGGGGATGTCGGAGAAGAGTTCGGCTGCCTCCTCGATCGTCAGCGCGAGCACGTCGGCGATCGACTTGCCGCGGTAGTGCACGCCGAGCGTCTCCTGCTGGAAACGGTGACCTCCGCACTCGTCGCAGGGCACGGTGACCGGGGCCAAGAACTGCAGCTCGACGAACTGCGCGCCCGCGCCCTGACAGGCTTCGCAGCGTCCGCCCTCGACGTTGAACGAGAAGCGTCCGGGCGTCCAGCCGTGCATCTTGGCTTCGGGCAGGCTCGCGAACAGGTCTCGGATCGGCGTGAAGGCACCGGCGTAGGTGGCCGGGTTGGAGCGCGGCGTGCGCCCGATCGGCGTCGCGTCGATGAAGACGAGCTCCTCGATGTGCTCGAGCCCCTCGACCCCTTCGAGCGCTACCGGCGCGGGGACCTCGCGGCCCAGGTGGCGGGCCACCGCGCGCTGCAGGGTGTGGTGCACCAAGGTCGACTTGCCCGAGCCCGAGACCCCGCTGACGACCGTGAGCGCCCCGAGCGGAAAGCCGACGTCGATCCCCTTCAGGTTGAACCCGGCCGCACCTCGCAAAAGCAACGTGTTGCCGTTGCCCTTGCGCCGCTCGGCGGGTTGCGGCATCTCGAGCTCGCCCCGCAGGAGCGCCCCCGTCGGGGAATCGGCCTTCGCGACCTCGCTCGGAGGACCGGCGGCGACGACCCGTCCGCCGTGACGCCCCGGTCCCGGGCCGATGTCGATCAACCAATCGGCGCCACGCAGGGTCGCCTCGTCGTGCTCGACGACGACGACCGTGTTCCCCGCGTCGCGCAGGGCCAGGAGCGCCCCGAACAGGCGGCCGTGGTCGCGCGGGTGGAGCCCGATCGAAGGCTCGTCCAGGACGTAGAGCACACCCTGCAATCCGGCGCCCAGCTGGGCCGCGAGCCGGATGCGCTGGGCCTCTCCGCCCGACAGGGTGTCGGCGGAACGGTCCAGGGTCAGGTAGTCGAGCCCCACCTCGGACAGAAAGCCTGCCCGGCGCCGGATCTCGGTCAGGAGGCCCTCCGCGATCTTCGCCTCGCGCGAACGCAGCTCGAGTCCGTCGAGCTTGGCGGCCAGCTCTCCGATCGGTGTCCTCACCACCTCCGCGAGCCCCACGCCCCCGACCAGGACGGAGCTCGCGAAGCGATTGAGACGGCTCCCGGAACAGGTCGGGCACGGCAGCGTTTCGAGGAAGCGCTCGACCTGCCGTCGGTTCTGCCCGCGACGGAAGGCCCGCTCGAGAGCCGGCATGACGCCGTGGTAGCGCTTCTTGAAGGTGACCGAGCCCGAGAAGCGCTGCCCGTTCCAGGACGCCCTGGCCTCGTAGCGCTCGTCGCCCGTTCCCTCGAGCACGAGCCTTTGCGACACCTTCGAGAGCTCGTTCCAGGGCGTGTCGAGATCGAAGCCCTGGGCCTCGCCGACCGCCTCCAGGAAGGCGAAGTCGACGCGCGGGAAGAGCAGGGCTCCGCCGCTCGCGCGCGTGACCGCCAGGGCGCCGGCACGGATCGAGCGGGTCGGATCCGCGATGACCCGATCCAGACCGGGACGCTTCTCGACGCCGAGGCCCTCGCAGGTCGGACAGGAACCGTGCGGCGAATTGAACGAGAACAGGCGCGGCTCGAGCGGTGGGACCTCGAGTCCGCAGACGGGGCAGGTGCGCTGTGTCGAATAGCCCTGCTCGCGGGCTTCCCCGACAACGATCAGATCTCCCTTGCCCAGGTCGAGTCCGAGCTCGACCGCCTCACGCAGCCGCGAGAGCACGTCGTCCTTGACCTGCAGCCGGTCGACGACGACCTCGATCGAGTGCCGCTTGTAGCGTTCGAGCCCCTCGACCTCCTCCACGCGACGCACCGCACCATCGACGCGGACTCGGACGAAGCCCTTCTTCGCGAGATCGACGAACAGCGCGCGGTGCTCGCCCTTGCGGTCGCGCACGAGCGGCGCGAGCACGTGCACCTTGTCGCCGGCGAAGCCCTCGGCCACCTGGCGCACGATCGCTTCGGGCGTCTGGGACGAGAGCGGCGTGCCGTGCTCGGGGCAGGTCGACGTTCCGGCGCGCGCATAGAGCACCCGCAGGTGGTCGACGATCTCCGTGATCGTGCCGACCGTCGAGCGCGGCCCACGCTGGATCGCCTTCTGATCGACGGCGATCGCGGGGGACAGGCCCTCGACGTGGTCGACGTCGGGCTTCTCCATCCGGCCCAGGAACTGGCGCGCATAGGCCGACAGCGTCTCGAGGAAGCGCCGCTGCCCTTCCCGGAACAAGGTGTCGAAGGCCAGCGAGCTCTTGCCCGATCCCGAGAGCCCCGTGATGGCCACCAGCGCATTGCGCGGCAGCTCCACGTCCACGTTGCGCAGGTTGTTCTGGCGCGCACCCCGGATCTTGATCGAGGAAGAGACGACCGGGGACGTGCGCTCGCTGGAGGAGGCCATGGTGGAAATCGGTCCGAAACGGGGGTCGCGGGGCAGGCCTCGGAGGCCCTTCGGCGGCCTTTTTCCGCTCGAGCGCAGACCGTGCAGTCTAGCAGTCGAGGGAGGTCGTCGAAAGGGCGCCGGCCGCCACCCGGATCGGCCGCGGGCTCAGGAAGGGACCCGCGAGCGCCTCAGGCATCCGGCGCGGCGGGCCCGCGCAGGCGTCCGAGCAGGGCGCCGTGGACCGCGCGACCGGCGGCCAGGATCGATTGCCCGCGCAGCCAGTCGTCGCCCCCAGCGAGGTCCGTGACGAGCCCACCGGCCTCGCGGACGAGCAACCCGCCGGCCGCAACGTCGTGCGGGGCGAGCCACAGCTCCCAGAAGCCGTCCAGGCGGCCGGCGGCGGTGAAGGCCAGATCCAGGGCGGCAGACCCCATCCGCCGCAGCCCTCGCACGTCGAAGAAGACCTCCTGGACGTTCTCGAGGTTTGAAGGCACGAGCTCGTTGCGCCGGTAGGGAAAACCGGTTCCGAGCACCGCTTCCCCCAGAGAGGGCGCCGCGGAGACCCGCAGCGGCGCGCCGTTGCAATGCGCCCCCCGCCCGCGGACGGCCGTGAAGGTCTCGCCCAAAAGCGGCGCGTGGACGACGGCCAGCTGCGGTTCACCGCCCCGCCAGAGTCCCATCGAGACACACCACAGCGGCAGGCCGTGGACGAAATTCACCGTCCCGTCGAGCGGATCGAGGAACCAGCGCGCGGGCTCCTCGGCGCTGCGCGGATCGTGCACCTCCTCCTCGGCCTCGATGCGGTGGTCGGGGAAGGCGCGCCGCAGGCGTTCGACCAGGAGCCGTTCGCTGGCGACGTCCGCTTCGGTCACGAGATCGCGCTGGGAGCTCTTGCGTCCGATCGTCGGGGAGAGGTGGCCGAAGGCCTCCGAGAGCAGGGCGCCGGCCGCGCGCGCCGCCTCGACGGCGACCGCCAGGATCGCATCGTCCTCCGCCGGCGGACGCGGACTCACAGGGCGGTCTCGACGAAGAGCGTGACGAGCTCGTCCTGCAGCGGCTTGAAGACGCGCGTGTTCAGCCCCGCGGCCGAGGCGGGATACTCCGCGAGGATCGAGAAGACGAGCTCGCGCCCATCGAGCGTGCGGATGAGGCCCGAAAGGGCGCTGGTCCCGGCGATCCAACCGGTCTTCGCGAGGACGCGGCCCTCCGCCAGGGTGCCTCGCAATCGCTCGCGCAGCGTTCCCGTGCGCCCGGCCTGGGGCAGGGAGTCCACGAAGAGCGCCGCCAGTTCGGGATCGCGCTCGAGGACCGCCGCCAGGAGCACCGTGATCTGGCGCGCCGTCACGCGGTTGTCGCGCGAGAGGCCCGAGCCATCGACCTGGCGCAGACCCTCGGCCGGAACGCCGAGGGTTTCGAGCGCCAGCGCGACCGCCTGCCCTCCGCCGTCGCGGGTGCCTCCATCGCCGAAGGCATTGCCGAGCGCCAGGAAGAGCTGGTCGGCCACGCCGTTGCGTGAGTCACGATTGATCGGCGCCAGCGTTCCCTCGAGCGGCGAGCGCAGCTCCGCCAAGAGCCGCCCCGGCGGCGTTCCGCGCCGGCGCACCAGGCGACCCCCCAGGCTGATGCCCGCGGCCCGCAGCTCGCCCAGCAGCACGGAGCCGAAGAGCTCGATCGGATCCGGGTGCGCGAATTCGGCCCGGTAGGGTTCGGCACCGGAGGGATAGGTGCCCTTCACGGTCGCTCGCGTCCGGGTCGCGCCGACGCGCACGTCGACCTTCGAGCCCGCAACCGTTCGTACGCCGTAGTTCTTCGCGAGCCCGTGCGGCCGCGGATGGACGGAAACGCGCGCCGGCTCGCCGACCCGGGTCGGGGTGACGAGCGCCACCAGCACGCCTCCATTGGCCGAGAAGCCGCCCGCGAGCGCGCAGTATTCGGCCCAATGCTGACTCGGGTCGGGCCAGGCCGGGCCGGCGGCCGGCTCGAGGAAGCTGCCCTCGTCGAGCACGAGGTCCCCTTCGATGCGCCGCAGCCCGAGTCCGACGAGCTCGCGCGCGAGCTCCCGCAGCGGCGCCTCGACGGCGCCTTCGAGGCCCAGGGCACCACCGACGACGAGCGGATCGCCCGCCGCCCGGATGACGAGGTCACCGTGGAGCACGCCGGCCTTCAGCTCACCGCGCGCCTCCACCGGCGTGGTGAAGTCGACCGCCGGCCCCAGGAGAACCAACGCCGCCGCGGTCGTGACGAGCTTCAGGTTGGAGGCCGGGCGCATGCTCTCGTCGGCCAGCAGGGAAGCGAGCTCTTGCCCGCTCGCGCGATCGCGCAGGTGCACCGCCACGCGCGCATCCGAGGCGCGCACGCGCCCTTCCGAGGCGGCCGGCAGGCGCGCGAGCCAGGCGGCTACGACGTCGCGGACCAGCTGGTCCGCGGAGCCCGTGCGATCCTCGACGGTCGTCGCCGTCGCGAGCGCCGGATCCTGGGGCGCGAAGCCACCGCTGCGGTCCGCACCGCTCGCTGCGGGCACGCGATCGACGGTGCGGCCCTCCACCTCCCCGCCCGAGCAGGCCGGGCCGAGCAGACAGACGAGGAGAACGAGCCCTAATCCTTGGGCGCGGGCGGGCGATCGTCGTCGTTGGCGAGCAACCATGCGGTGTTGAAGGCGAAGCGAGCCGTGTTTGCGATCTTCTCGACGGAGAGCAGCTCGATCGTGTCGCGGAACGTGTGGTAGTCCTCGTTCTCAGTCTCGGAAACCGCTTCGAAGAAAAACAGCACCGGCACGCCGATCTCGTGGAAGGAGTAGTGATCGGAGCGCTGCCACAGGTGCTCGGCCTTGCCGGTCTCGATCTTCTTGATGCCGGTGCTCGAGAGCTTCTTGGCCTCCTTCAGGACTTTCTCGAGGTCCGGGTTCTGCTTCGTCCCGAGGACCACGACCAGGTCGTCCTCGCCGCGCCCGACCATGTCCATGTTGAGCATGGCGACCATGCTCCCGGCCGCCACCGGCGGGTTCTGGCACAGGGCGTGGCTGCCCATGAGCCCCTTTTCCTCGGAGGCGAAGGCGCAGGCCAGGATCGAGCGCCGCGGTTTGGCGGCGCCGAAGGCCTGGACGAGCTCCAGGAGGGCCACCGTCCCCGAGCCGTTGTCGTCCGCCCCAGTCCCGATCCGCCCGCGGGTGTCGACGCCGACGTGGTCGTAGTGGGCCCCGATCACGACGAACTCGCCCGCGAGCTCCGGGTCCGAGCCCTCCAGGACCCCGACCACGTTGTCGACCTGCACGCTGCCGTTCTTCAGGCCGCTCGAGAGGCGCACCTCGTGCCCGGAGGGCTTCGTCGAGACGGGCTTGCCCGCCTTGTCGATCTTCTCCGCCGTCGCCAGGACGTCGAAGCCCAGGATCCGTTCCGCGGCGGCCGGCGTGATCTCGAGCACGGGCAGCTCGAGGCGCTGCTTGACCGGGCGCATCGGCTTGGTCGTCTGGGGATTCCAGCGTGCGAAGGTGTAGCGGTAGCCCAGCGGCGTCGGAGCGAGTCCGCGCTTGCCCGGATCCGGCGGCCGGCGGACCACCAGGACCCCCGCCACGCCTTCCTTTTCGAGATCCGCGAGCTTGGTGTGGACGTCCGCGAGCTCGGTGACCTCAGGCCCTTCGAGCACCCGCTTGTGCCGCGGCTCGCCCTCGAGGATCACCGCCACGTTGCCGCGCAGCTTGGTGCGCTTGAAGTCGTCGTAGCGCTCCTTCTTGCTGGAGATGCCGAAGCCGACGAAGACGGCCTCGCCGGCTCCCTCGCCTTCGCACTGGAAGAGCGGAACGTAGTCAGTCTCGAAGACGAAGGGCGCAAGGCCCTCGACCTCGAGCGAGCACTTGGCCGGATCCGGGACGACCATCTCCATCGGGAAGGCATGGCGGAACGAGTCGGCCGAACCGAAGCCACGGAAGCCGGCCTCGGCAAAGACCTCTTCGATGTAGCGCGCGGCCCGTTCGAGCCCCGCACCCGGGGAGTTGCGACCGAGCAGCTCGGGCGCCGCGATCTGCAGCAAGTGGGCGGCGAGATCGTCCTCGACGATCGTCGCGCTCGCGAGCGCGTGTCCGTCTTCTTCCTGCAGCCGCGTCGTGGCGACTGCAAACGGGACCAGGGCGGCGAGGGCACCGAGCGAGGTGAGCGCGGGCAGCATGGCGTTCATGGGCGAAGGAGGTGTCGGGAGCCGTCGTGGGCGCTTTCGATCGGCCCATCGTACGTGCGCGCGGCCCCGGCGGCCGCGTCCGCGGGTGAGAGTCCAGGATAGAAGTGCGTGAGGACGAGTCGGCCGACGTCGCCCTGCCGGGCGAGCTCGCCGGCCGTGCGCGGCGTGAGGTGGTTCGCGGTCGCCGCCTCGTCGGGGAACGAGCATTCGCAAACGAACAGGTCGACCCCGCGCGCGAGCTCCGCCACCGCCGGATTCGGCCCCGTGTCCCCCGTATAGGCGAGGCTCGTCCCATCCGTGAGGTCGAGCCTCCAGGCCAGCGCCTCGCGGTTGTGTCCGGTGCGAACGCACGTGAAGCGTCCGTAGGCGCAGTCGAAGCCCCCACGCCCGTCGTCGTCGAGGGCCACCTCGCGAACGGTCCCGTCGGGGTCGCGGGCAAAGCGCCCCAAGGCCGCCGCGCCACCTTCGACGAGGGCCGCCAGTCCGACCGGTCCGCACAGCTCGAGGGGCGGCACGCGCCGCAGCGCCTTGTTGTGGCGTGCGAAGGCCAGCGCGAAGACGTCCAGGCAGTGGTCGAGATGAAAGTGCGAGAGCACGACGCGCTCGAGGCGCTCCAGCCCGTCCTCGAAGCCGACCGCACCGAGCGCGCGCAGCGTCCCCGGTCCGCAGTCGAAGAGCGTCAGAGGGCCACCGGGCTCGAGCTCGAGCGCATAGCCGGACGACCCGTAGCCCGCCCGGGGCAGGATCGAGCCCGCGCCCAGGACCACCAGCTCGGGACCGCGCGCCGAGGCGCTCACCCGTCGTAGCCGCGCGGATGGGCCTCGTGGAAGCGCCAGGCGTCTTGGAGAACCGACTCGATCCCCGAGCGCTGCGGCACCCAACCGAGCTCGTCCTTGGCGCGCGTGCCCCCGCTGACGAGCTGGGCCGGGTCCCCCGGGCGGCGCTCGACCGTGCGGGCCGGGATCGCGTGCCCCGTGGCCTTGCGCGCCGCTTCGATCATCTCGAAGACCGTGACGCCGGTGCCCGTTCCCAGGTTGCACTGCAACGACTCCCGACCGCCTTGCAGGAGCGCCAGCGCCCGCAGGTGCGCATCGGCGAGGTCGTCGACGTGGATGTAGTCCCGGATGCAGCTGCCGTCGCGCGTCGGGTAGTCGTCCCCGAAGACCAGGATCTCCTCGCGCTGCCCGAGAGCGACCTGCAGCACGAGCGGGATCAGGTGGGTCTCGGGCTCGTGATGCTCGCCGAGATCCCCCGCCGGCGAGGCTCCGGCCGCGTTGAAGTAGCGCAGCGCCGCCCAGCGCAAGCCGTAGGCCTTGCCGTAGTCGTGCATCATGTGCTCCATGTGCAGCTTCGTGTGCCCGTACGGGTTGATCGGCTTCTGGGGGTGGTCCTCCGTCATGGGGACCTGGACCGGCTCGCCGTAGGTCGCACAGGTGGAGGAGAAGACGATGTCCCGGCACTCCGCGGCGCGCATCGCCTCGAGCAGGTTCCAGGTGTAGGTCACGTTCTCGCGGTAGTACTTGGCCGGATCGGTCACCGATTCGCCCACGTAGCACTTGGCCGCAAAGTGGATCACCGCAACCGGCTTCGTCCGGGCGAAGACCTCGCCGAGCGCCTTGCGGTCGCCCAGGTCCACGACCTCGATCTCGCCCTGGACCGATTCGCGGTGCCCGGTCGAGAGGTTGTCGAGCACGACGACCGGAATGGAGCGGCTCTGGAGCAGGCGGACGGTGTGGCTTCCGATGTAGCCGGCACCTCCGGCCACGAGGACCGGTCCACGGACGGTTTTTGGGTCGGGGGCGTTCATGAGCGCAAGATCATAGCGTCCCGGCCCCTGGAGCCGGCCCCTCCAGGAGCCGCGCACCGAGCCCACCCAGATCGCTCCAGAAGTCGGGCCAGCTCTTCGCCACGCACCCGGCGTCCTGGACCCGCACGTCCGCGTGCAGGAGACCGAGCAAGGCGAAGGCGAAGGCCATGCGATGGTCGCCGTGCGGATCGAACGTGTGGGCGGACGTTCGCCGTTCGCCGGGCCCGATCGTCAGGGCGTCGGGCTCGCGCTCGACCCCATAGCCGAGCTCCCCGAGCGCCCGCGCCAGAACTTCGAGACGATCGCTCTCCTTGCCGGGCAGCGTGCCGAGACCGCTCAAGCGCGAGGGGGCGCCCGTGCGTCGAGCAGCGCAGGCCGCGATCGGCACCAAGACGGGTGCGAGGTCCGGCTCCCCCACGAGATCCAGCGACGCCCCCGCGCTCGGCGCGCCGCCGGCCCACAGGGCGTCCGCACCGCGCCCCGCGCGACAGCCGAAGGCCCGCAGGTGGTCCACGATCCGGGCATCGCCCTGGGGCGAGTCGGCTCCGATCCCCTCGACGCGCACCTCGCCGTCGGTCAGACAGGCGGCCGCCAAGGCGACGGCCGCGGACGACGCATCGGGCTCGATCGCGAGCCGCGCGGCCGGGGCCCGCAAGGGACCTTCGACGAGGAAGCGAACACCGTCCCCTTCCGCAAGCTCCTCGACGCGCGCTCCGAAGTCGGCCAGGAGCCGCACGGTCATGGCGAGGTAGGGACGCGAAGGGATCGCACCGTGCACCTCCAGCGTCCGTCGACCGCCGAGCGCGGCGAGGGCCAGCAAGAGGCCGGAGACCTCCTGGCTCGAGCCGGGCTCCGTGATCGAGAGCGCACCCTCCGGTCGCGTCGCGACCAACGCGACCGGCCACGAACCGGGCAGGTTCTGACGAACGATCGGAACACGGGCGCGAGCGAGCGTCTGGAAGAAGGGCAGGCTGCGCCGCAGGAGCAGGCTGCCCTTGACCCCGAGTACGACCTCGACGCCGGGTGCGGCCGCGAAGGCCGCCAGGGCCGTCGCGAGGCGCGCGAGCGTCCCCGATTCTCCCAAGGCGAGGACGTCGCGGGGCCGGGGTCCGTCCCCTTCCGCCGGGGAGACGCCGAGCACGGCGACCCCACCGTCTTCCTCGAGCAGCTCGACACCGAACGCGCGCACCGTGTCCAGGGCGGCTCGGACGTCGTCGTTGTCGGGCAGACCGCGCAGGCGCGTGATCCCGGCCGCGAAGGCGGCTGCGAGCAGCGCGCGCTGTGCCAGGGACTTCGAACCGGGAGGCCGCAGCGTCCCTCGGAGCGGGCCAGCGGACGCGAGCCCGCGCAGCCCTTGAACAGGAGGAGTCACCATGGGCGGATTGTAGGGCCGCGGAACGCCTGCCATACTCCGCTTTGGCCTGCGTCCGGGCCTTTCCGGCCCACGCGCCCGCCCCGTCGGCGATCCGCGGTCTGCGCGTCCCCTGTGAGCCGGGGGCTGCGCCGGGAAGGGCGCCGGGCCCCGACGTCCGAAACCGTCCGAGCGGCAGCCCCATGATCCAATCGCAAAGCGTCTACCGCGGCCGCCACGACCGGCTCGGCGAGCTCGAGCTCGTGCACGCGGGCAAGGTCCGCGACGTCTACCGGGTCGACGACGCCCACCTGGCCTTCGTCACCTCCGATCGCATCTCGGCCTTCGACGTGATCATGCCGCAGGGCGTGCCGAACAAGGGGCGCGTCCTGACGGCGATCGCGGCCCACTGGTTCGAACGTACGCGCGACCTCGTCGCGAACCACCTCGTCTCGACGCGCTTCGAGGACATCCCCGGACTGCCCGCCGAGCGCGAGGACGAGCTGCGCGGCCGCGTGATGCTGGTGCGCGCCTGTCAGCCGACCACGGTCGAGTGGGTCGTGCGCGGCTATGTGGCGGGCTCGGGCTGGAAGGAATACACCCGCGCCGGGACGATCTGCGGCATCCCGCTGCCGGCCGGGATCCCGTTCTGCGGGCGCCTGCCCGAGCCGATCCTGACCCCCACGACGAAGGACGACTTGCACGATCTGCCGTTGTCTCCCGGAGCGGCCGCCGAGCGCGTCGGCGCCGAGACCTTCGAAGCCGCGCGCGCTATGGCCCTCGCGCTCTTCGCCCGCGGCACTGCCGAGCTCGCGGACAAGGGCATCCTGCTCGCGGACACGAAGTTCGAGTTCGGGTTCGATCAGGGCAAGCTCGTCCTGATCGACGAGGCCTTGACCCCCGACAGCTCGCGCTTTTGGCCGGCCGAACACTACGCCACCGGTCGCAACCAACCGAGCTACGACAAGCAGATCCTGCGCGACCACCTCGAGACCCTCGACTGGAACAAGGAAGCGCCCGGACCCGACCTCGCGCCCGCCTTGATCGAGCGCATCAGTGCGCGCTACCTCGAGCTGGCCGAGCTCCTGACGGGTCGGCGCCCCGAGGGCGTCTGAGGCGCGCCACCATGGCCGTCGAAACGATCCGTTGGCAGGGCCCGTGTCCGGGAGGACACGTCGCCTTGATCGAGCAGACGCTCCTGCCCGGACGCGCCGAGATCGCCGCGATCCACACGCTCGCGGAGATGATCGCGGCCATCCGGCGCCTGGCCGTCCGCGGCGCACCCGCCATCGGAGTCGCGGCCGGCTACGGGCTGGTCCTCGCGCTCCAGGAGCTGGGCGAAGCTCCGACAGAACGCTTTCGTGAACGGTTGTCGAGCGCCAAGGCCGAACTGGCGGCGGCGCGGCCGACGGCGGTGAACCTGGCCTGGGCCCTCGCGCGCACGGCGGGGAAGGTCGAGTGCATGCCGCTGGACACGCCGAGCCCCGCCCTGCTCGCCGCGCTCTTCTCCGAGGCCGGCGCCATCGCGAGCGAGGACGCCGCGCAGTGCCGTCGCATGGGTGAGCTGGGCGCAGAGCTGATCGCCGACGGCAGTTCGGTGCTGACCCACTGCAACGCCGGCGCGCTCGCGACCGGGGGCATCGGAACCGCCCTCGCACCGATCTACGTCGCGGTCGAGCGCGGCAAACGCGTTCACGTCTGGGCCGACGAGACCCGCCCTCTGCTGCAGGGCGCGCGACTCACGGCCTGGGAGTTGTCCGAGGCCGGCATCGAGGTGACGCTCATCACCGACAGCATGGCGGCCGCGTGTCTCGCGTCGGGTCGCATCGACGCCGTCTTCGTCGGCTCGGACCGCATCGCCCGCAACGGCGACGTGTGCAACAAGATCGGAACCTATGGAGTCGCGGTCCTCGCCCGGCGCCATGCGGTTCCCTTCTACGTCGTCGCCCCGCTCTCGACCTTCGATCCGGACGTCCCCGACGGGGCTTCCATCCCAATCGAGGAACGCGCGCCCGAAGAGGTGACGGAGGGCTTCGGACCACGCACGGCGCCGGCCGGTGTCGGGGTCTGGAATCCCGCCTTTGACGTGACGCCGGCCGAGCTCGTCACCGCCATCGTGACCGAGCGCGGCATCCTCGAAGGACCGGATCGCGCCAAGGTCGAGGCGCTCCTGCGGGACGCCGGACGAATCTGACTCGGAAAAAAGGGCGCACGCGGCGGAGACCGCCGCAGGTTCGTTTCAGTTGGCGCTCGGGCAGGGACGATGGGCATTGCCGAGCGGCTGTACAGCCGCCGACGGACCCCTCTCTCCCCTCACTCGAGTCGCATGAGTTCCCCCGAGCACAAAAAGAAACCGGTCGTGCGGACACGAACCCCGCGCCCCGACGAGCTCACGCGCGAAACCTTCGAGTTCATTGCCGCGATCGACGACTACAAGCGTCGCCACATGCGCTCGTTCCTGGACGACCGCGAGGTCCTCGAAGTGCTCTTCGACCTCGGGTATCGGGACGCCGCTCAGGGCGAGGTTCGCGATGCCAGCGAAGGACAGCTGGAAGCCTTCTCCGCCGAACGCTATCGCTATCGCATGGAGAAGGGCCGCCTGTTTCCGACGTGGAGCGAGGTCCTCGACCTGCTCCTTGGGCTGGGCTGGAAGCGTTCGACCGATCGCGCCGCCTGAGGCCCGTCAGTCCACGCGGCAGACCTCGAAGCCGCGCTCGAGTTCGTCCCGATCCAGGTCGCGTCCGATCAAGACCAAGGTCGAGCATTCCGGCGGGGCGCCCGCGCCCGGCCCCAGCTCGAGCCACTGGTAGACCGCCTGGACCACGACCGGTGTCGGGTGGTCCACGCAGCGCAGGATGCCCTTCATGCGCCAGATCTCCTGGCCCCGACGGTTGGCGAGGAACTGCAGCCACATCTTGAGTCGGTGCAGGTCGAGGGGCGTGGTGCTCGTCAGCACCACCGTACCCGCGCCGTGGGTGTGGGTATGGACCGCGGCGTCGCCCGGCGCCGGCTCCGGCGCGCGCACATCGCCCAGGTCCAAGAGCTCGGCCACGTCGTAGTCGGCGCGCGTCGCGGCGACGATCGGAGCAACCGCATTCGTCCTCCGCAGGAGCCCAACGGCGGCGGCGCGCTCGGCCGCGTCGACGCGATCCAGGTGGTTCAGAAGCAGGCGATCGGCATAGCCGACCTGCTCGGCCGCCTCGGGATGCTCCTCCATCTGGCGGGCGATGAGCCCGGCGTGGACCAGCGTCAGAACACCATCCGAGCGCAGCGCGCGCGCGAGTTCGGGTTCGACGACCAACGTCTGCAGGATCGGCCCCGGCGAGGCCAGCCCCGACGTCTCGATCAGCACGCGTTCGAAGGGTTGGCGGAAGAGTCGACGTTGCCGGCGACGCAAGAGGTCGTGCAACGTCCGCACCAGGTCGCCGCGGATGGTGCAGCACACACACCCGTTGGCCAATTCGACCACTTCCTCGTCCGAATTGACGACCAGCCGGCCGTCGATCGGAACGTCGCCGAACTCGTTGACGACGACGGCGATCCGCTCGCCATGGCGTTCGGCCAGGATCCGGTTGACGAGCGTGGTCTTGCCTGCCCCCAGAAAGCCCGAGAGCAGCGAGACGGGAACCGCGTCCATGCTCACGCGGCCCAGGGGTCCGTCGAACGAGTGCTATGGAGGCTGCTCATCGGGCTCCTAGCAGTCTGATGGAAAAGTGCTTCGGATGCGATGCATGTGACCGGGAGGCACCGGCGGGTGCGCGAGAACGCAGGCGAATCGGTAGATTCGGCGAGGCTTTCGTGTGCCGGCCGGGCTTTGCGGACGCGTGCAGCGCGCCGGATGACTTGTTCATCAGGCTGCTAGCCGCGGCCCGGGATCGGGAAGGCGGACGTGAGCTCGGCGACGGTCGCCCCCACGCGGGCGAGCACGGTCGCGTCCTTCGGGGCGCGCAGCACCTCGGCGATCGCACGCCCGAGCGTCTCCATCTCCGACACGCCGAGTCCACGCGTCGTCACGGCCGCGGTCCCGAGTCGGACCCCCGAGGCTTTCATCGGAGGCTGCTCATCGTAGGGGATCAGGTTCTTGTTGCAGGTGATGCCGACGCCTCCCAGCGCCGTCTCCGCATCCGCTCCGGTGCTTCCGACCGAGGACACGTCCACCAGCATCAAGTGGTTGTCGGTTCCGCCGGAGACGATCCGCAGCCCGTGCTCCGTGAGGGTCGCGGCCAGCGCCGCAGCGTTCTTCACGACCTCCGCCGCGTACGTGCGAAAGCCGGGCTCGAGTGCCTCGCGCAAGGCGATCGCCTTGCCCGCGATCGCATGCATGAAGGGCCCGCCTTGCCCACCGGGAAAGACCGCGCTGTTCACGCGCTTGAACCAGTCGCCGCGCGAGAGGATCAGGCCACCTCGGGGTCCGCGCAGGGTCTTGTGCGTCGTCATCGTCACGACGTCTGCATGCGGAACGGGGCTCGGGTGCGCTCCGCCGGCGACGAGTCCCGCGATGTGGGCCATGTCGACCATCAGGAGCGCGTCCACCTCGCGCGCGATGGAAGCGAAGGCCTCGAAGTCGATCGTGCGCGAATAGGCGGAGGCTCCGGCCAAGAGCAGCTTGGGGCGCAGCTTCAAGGCCGCGTCCCGAACGGCGTCGAGGTCGAGGCGCTCGGTCTGCTTGTCCAGGCCATAGGCATGGAAGTCGTAGAACAGACCGGAGAAGTTCTTGGGGTGCCCGTGCGAGAGGTGTCCGCCGTGGTCCAGCGACATCCCGAGCACGCGATCCCCGGGCTCGAGCAGCGCCATGAAGCAGGCCACGTTGGCCTGGGTACCGCTGTGCGGCTGCACGTTCGCGTGGGCGGCACCGAAGAGCTCCTTGGCTCGGGCGCGCGCCAGGTTCTCGACTTCGTCGACGTGGGCGCAGCCGCCGTAGTAGCGCCGGCCCGGATAGCCCTCGGCATACTTGTCCGTCAGGCACGTCCCGAGGGCCGCCAGCACCTCGTTCGAGGTGTGGTTTTCCGAGGCGATCAGCTCGAGATGACCGCTCTGGCGGGCGGCCTCGTCGGCCACGAAGCCCCAGACGGGGTCGTCCTTCTTGATGTTTTGCATGGGCAAATGAGGGCGCGAGGGGTGAGTCGGAGGCTCTGGCCCGCGAAGGCCGGACCAACCCGGCCCGGGCCGCACGGACGGGCGTTGCCCGCGGTCAGGTGTGGACTAAGAGGCCGGGCCGGCCGGCGCCGAGACCGCGAGGTTCGCGGTGAAGATGCCAGAACGAGCGCTGCCGGCGACATTCTCCGCCAGCGAGGCGTCCGATCCAACGCCGCTCCACGTCTATTATGCTCCCCGAGATGATCGTCCCTCGACCCCCGCGCCGCTTGGCGCTCGTCTGCGCGCTCCTGGCCGCCGCTCTGCCCAGCGCCTGCAGCCCGCCTTCCGGTGCCTCCGCGACGAGCGCCGGTGCCCGTTCCGGCGCCGAGCCGCGCGGCCTCGTCATTCTGCCGCCCGAGCATCCGGTCCTCGACCCGGACTTGCCGCCGCGGGACTACTACCACGACTTCGGACGTGTCGCGACGGGCCAGGTCCTCGAACACCCGTTCTTCCTGCGCAACGTCGAGGACGTGCCGATCACCATCCAGCGCGTCAACCCGAGCTGCGGCTGCACGGTTCCGAGCCTTTCCTGCACGCTGCCGTCGGGCGAGGTCATCGAGGGCAAGGCCATCGTCCCCGGCGCCGAGGACGTCCTGGTGGTGCCGCCGAATGCCGTGGCCCGGCTTTCGGTGCGCATCGACACCAACCTGGTCAAGCGAAAGAACACCGACCAACTGCTCGGCATCACGATCCAGACCGACAACGAGGAGAGCTTCTTCCTCCAGGTCGAGGTCCACCTGTTCGTCGAGCAGCCCTTCAACATGGTACCGAACGGCATCGACCTGAAGCGCATCCCCTGGTCGGTCGGTGGGACCGGCTCGATGGAGATCGCACCGGTCACCGGATACTCCTACCGGATCGTCGGCCTCGGCCCGCTGCCCGCCGACGTGCACGCCGAGCTCAGCGAGCGCGAGGTCTTCGGCACCGTCGTCTACGACCTCGTCGCGGGGCTCGACCCCCCGCTCGAGCGCGGCTGGGCCGCACGCACGCTCGAGCTCGAAATCGAAGACGGCGAAGGCCAACCCCAGCCGCCCCTCGAGGTCGGCCTCGTGGCGCTCGTCACCGACGAACTCGACGTCGATCCCGTCCGCTTCGTGCTCGTCGAGAAGCGCCAGGCGAGCCACGCGGTCACCGTCCGCTCGCTCGTTCCCGGTCACGCCTTCGAGATCCTCGACGCCCAATTCGACGCCGACGACCGCGGGCTCTTCGACGTTGCCGTGCAACCGGTGGGCGCATCGGACGGGCCGGCCTTCGCCTGGACGGTCACGCTCTCGTTGCGCGAGCCCTATCCGAGCGAGCAACGCACCGGCACGCTGAAGCTCTCCCTCGCGGGTGCGGAAGTGCCCGAGCTCGAGATCCCCTTCGTCTTCCACCCGCGCTGAGCTCGGGCGCCTGAACCCGTCCACTGCGAGCGGACCGTTCTCAGCGGGCTCTGGAAACGCGCGCGAAGCGGCGCTTGCCGACCTGGACGAGCAGGCTTGCGGTCGGCGGGGCGATCAGCGCCTGGACGTCGCGAACGACCTCACCATCGAGGCGAACGCCGCCCTGCGTGATCAAGCGGCGCGCTTCGCCCCCCGAGGCGGCCAGCCCCACCTCGCGCAGGAGCACGGACAGCGGCACGCCGTCCGACGGCCAGTCGCCTTCGAAGACGCACTCGGGAATGTCGTCGGGCAGCTCCTTCTCGACGAAGCGACGGTCGAATTCGGCCCGGGCCGCGCGCCCCGCATCCGCCGAGTGCAGCAGGCCGACGACCTCCGACGCGAGGCGCGCCTTGGCCTCGCGCGGATGACCGGCCAGGAGGCCTTCGATCTCCGCCGGCTCGAGGGCCGTGAGCAACGGAAACCACGTCGCCATGGCCTCGTCGGGGATGCTCATGGTCTTGCCGAACACCTCCTGCGGCGGCTCGGTCAAACCGATCGCGTTGCCGTAGGACTTGCTCATCTTGCGACCATCGAGCCCGTTGATGAGAGGCATGGTCAGGACGATCTGGCGCTCCTGACCTTCCTGCTCCTGGAAGTCGCGTCCGACCAGCAGGTTGAAGAGCTGATCGGTACCGCCGAGCTCGACGTCCGCCGCGAGCATGACCGAGTCCCAGCCCTGCATCAGCGGGTAGAGAAATTCGTGGATGCCGATCGGCTGACTCTCGCGCATCCGCTTCTCGAAGGTGTCGCGCTGGATCATCTGGGCCACGGTCATGCGACCCGTCAAGCGCAAGACTTCCTCGAAGGCCATGGCGTCGAACCACTCGGAGTTGCGACGCAGCTCGACACGTTCCATGTCCAGGATCACGCCGGCCTGCGCCGTGTACGTCGCCAGGTTGGCGTCGACGTCCGCGCGCGAGAGCTGCGGGCGCAGCTTGTTGCGGCCCGAGGGGTCGCCGACCATGGCGGTCGCATCCCCCACGAGGTAGACGATCGTGTGTCCGAGGTCCTGGAGCGCGCGCATCTTGCGCAGCAGGACGCCGTGTCCGACGTGCAGATCGGGCGAGGACGGGTCCATCCCGCACTTCACGCGCAGCGAGCGGATCGTCTTGCCGTCGGGGCTCAGCTTGCGCACGAGCTCGTCTCGATCGATCAGGTCGACGGAACCGCGCTCGAAAGCTTCGACGTGGCGGGCGAGTTCGGCCTTCATCGGATGGGCAGCTCGAGATCGGGTCGTGGTGGGGCGTCGCGCTCGGCGTGGGCCTGTTGGCGCGCGCGCAGGTAGCGGCTCCAGCTCGGGCCCGGGTCGTCGACGCGCGCGAGCCAGCGCAGGCTCGAAGAGAGCTGCTCGAGCCGCTCGGGATCATCGCGCTCGAGCGCTTCGACGATCGGCAGCAGCAAGGCGAGCGTCTCCTCGCTCCGGCCGACCGGGATGCGCACCGTGCGCTCGATCAAGGGTGGCATCGAGAGCGCGTCCCGTCCGGCGTATTCGGCGAGCGTCGCAGGCGTGACCGTCACCGTCGGCAGGAAGCTCGCGATCACGGTGCGTTCGCTGGCCGGACAGGGCATGCCCTTGGCCGGATACGAAACCCCCGCACGCACGATCTCCCCCGCCCCGTGCAACCGCAACCGCCACTCGTCACGCAGGGCGAGCGCGTTCCCGAGGCTGACGTCGTAGCCGAAGAGCGGGACCGAGACCGTCTTTCCGGCCGGGAGCTCGAGACCGTCGAAACGGTCGATCAGGCGGTTCTCGTAGTGGCGGGTCTGCGTGCCGCCGGCGCCGATCGCGCTCGCGAGGCGCTCGAGGATCGCCGGCGGAAAGTGCAGGGTCAAGGCCTCGGGATGCTCGTGGGAGGCGTCGAGGAACAGGCGAAAGCGCCCCGCATCGAGGTCGGTGATCTCGCTGCGGAGCGTGAAGCGAACCGACTCGACCAGCTGTCGACCGTCGAGGATGCGCTCGAAGGCATCCGACAACTCCCTGACCGCACGCCCTTGGGCGCCGGTCAGGCGCCGCGCGCGCAGCGTCGAGAGGATCCGACGCGCCAGCTCATCGTGACCGTCTTCGACCGCGGCGGCGAGCGCGCGGAAGGAAGGCGACAGGTCGAGCGGAATGTCCTTCGGGAAGCTCTTCAGGACGACGCCGCCCAAGGGCGCCGCCGGTGCAGGCTGCGCCGTGCTCCCGCAGGACGGGAGCAGGACGGCCGCGACGGCGAGGCCGAGGACGAGCCACGCCCCCGTCCGCTCACACAGGAGCGGGCGGGGGCGTGCGGGTTCGGACGTTCGGTCCATACGGACCCTACTCAGCCCTGGGACTCCGGTTTCACCGTGTCCTCGGAGGACTCCTCGGCGGGGGCCTCCGGCTCGGGCACGGCTGCGGGCTCGACTTCCGCCACGGGCTCGGAGCTCGAAGCCGACTCTGCCTCGACGTCTGCCTCGGCCGTAGCGTCCTCGTCGGCCGGGGCCTGCGGCTCGCTCGTCCCGTCCGCGGCCTCCGCCGCGGCCGCATCCGAACGCTCCTTGGCTGCCGCCAGGGCCTGGGCCACTTGCAGGCCGGCTCCCAGTCCACCTTCCGATGTCGGCGCCGGGCCGGCGTCCTCGCGCTCCGGCGCGGGCGCCGGCTTCTGGGACATGAGCTTCTCGTTCTCTTCGAAGTCTGCGTGGACGAACGAGAGCCCGATCTTGCGCTCCTCGGTGTCGACGCGAATCACGCGCACCTCGATCTTCATCCCCGGCTTCACGACGTCCTCGGGGTTGTCGATCTTGTGGTCCGCGAGCTCGGAGATGTGGAGCAGCCCCTCGAGGTCCTCCTCGAGCTTCACGAAGACGCCGAAGTTGGTGATCTTCGTGACGTAACCCGAGAGCAGGTCGCCGATGTGGTAGTTGCCCGGGATCTGCTCGAGCCACGGGTCCGGCGTCAGCTGCTTCAAGCCGAGTGCAATCCGCTTCTTCAGCGTGTCGACCGAGAGGACGACGCACTGCATGTTGTCGCCCTTGCGGACCATCTCGGAGGGATGCGAGACCTTCTTGGTCCAGCTCATGTCCGAGACGTGCAGCAGGCCGTCGATGCCCTCCTCGATCTCGACGAAGGCGCCGTAGGTCGTGAGGTTGCGGACCGAACCTTCGATGATGGTGCCCGGCGGGTAGTTCTGCTCGACGAGCTCCCAGGGGTTCGTCTCGGCCTGCTTCATGCCGAGCGAGATCTCCTGCTTCTCGAGGTCGATCTCGAGCACGACCACTTCGACCTTGTCGCCCGGGTTGACGAGCTCGGACGGGTGGTTGATGCGCTTGGTCCAGGACATCTCGGAGATGTGGACCAGGCCCTCGACGCCGTCTTCGAGCTTCACGAAGGCGCCGTACGACATGATGTTGACGACCTCGCCCACGTGGCGGGAATCGACCGGGTAGCGGACGTCGATGCCGTCCCACGGCGAGGCTTGCTTCTGCTTGAGGCCGAGGGCGATGCGCTCGCGGTCGAAGTCGACCCGCAGCACCTTGACCTCGATCTCCTGGCCGATCTCGACCATCTCGGAGGGGTGACGGACGCGACCCCAGGACATGTCGGTGATGTGCAGGAGGCCGTCGATGCCGCCCAGGTCGACGAACACGCCGAAGTCGGCGATGTTCTTGACCGTACCCATGCGCAGCTGGCTTTCCTGGATCTCCTTGAGCAGCTCTTCCTTCTGGCGCTGGCGCTCTTCTTCGAGCAGCTTGCGGCGCGAAACGACGACGTTCATCCGCTCGGGGTCGATCTTGATGATGCGGGCCCGAATCGGATCGCCGATGAAGTCGGAGATGTCGTGGGTGCGACGCAGGTTGACCTGCGAGGCCGGCAAGAAGACGTTGACGCCTTCGACGTCGACCAAGAGACCGCCCTTGATCTTGCGCTGGACGATGCCGTTGATCTCGTCGCCTTCCTCGTACTTGGTCGCGAGCTTCTCCCAGGCACGCAGGCGATCGGCCCGGCGCTTGGAGAGTTGTGCGGTGTCGTCTTCTCCGAGGCCGTCGTAGTAGACCTCGTAGACTTCGCCGGTGACGGGCAAGACCTCGCCGAACTCCGAGAGCGGAATCGAGCCTTCGGACTTGCCACCGATGTCCAAGACGACGAAGCCACTGCGCTGGTCGACCGAGTCGACCTTGGCTTGGACGATGGAGCCCGACGTGATGTGAGCGATCGAGGAGGTGAGCTTCTCGGAGAACTCCTCTTGGGCGATTCCTCCGAGGGCCTGTTCGACCCTGCGGTCGAGCTCCTCGGCATTGAGCTCGAACTTCTTGACGCGGCGTGCAGCTAGGGACATGTGGAGAAGGGGGTGGATGGAGTGGGTCGCAAGGAACCTAACGCAAGGCTCGATCGGCCGGAGCCGGGTCGCCCGGAAGCCCTCCCAATGGGGTTCCCGACCCGAAGACCGGATTTTCGAGCCGGAGATGATAGCGACGCAGGGTCGACGCGTCCCGTGCCAATCGGCCGGCAGGCTCGGGAAACCGCCCTCAGCGCCCGGCCCGCAGCTCGGCGAGCAGCCCGGCCACGCGCTCGTGGGCGCGCTCCATGGCGTTCTCCGACCCCGCCGCGAGCGGCTCCCCGAAGCGCACGCGGATCCGATGCGGCGACGGAAAGCGCTTATGGCGCCCGAAAGCCTCGTAGGCGCCCTCGATCGCGACCGGAACGACGGGGACCGGCGCCTGGCGCAGGACCAGCGCGGTACCCCCGCGGAAAGCGCCGAGCTCACCGGTCTTCGTCCGCGTCCCCTCCGGGAAGACGGCGACGACCCCCTCCGCCCGCAGCGCCTGGACCATGGACCGCAGGGCGGAGCGGTCCCCGGCGCCCTGGCGGATCAGGATCGCGCGGCTCTCGCGCATGATCCAGGCCAGAAAACCCGAGCGGGCCAGGCTCTCGCGGGCGAGGAACACGACGTGGCGCCGCAGGGAGTTGGCCAGGATCGGGATGTCCAGGAACGACTGGTGATTGGAGACCAAGAGGACGCCGCCTCGGGCCGGAACCCGCTCGGCGCCCTCGATCCGGAGGCGGTGCCACAGACGCAGTTCGAGGCCCGTGGCGAAGCGGCCGAACCAGTACGCCCAGCCCGGAACGATCGGGACCGGGGGAGCGTTCGTGTCCGTTCCCGAAGCGACCGGCTCTGGCTTCGAGTCGCTCACGCGTCGCTCGGGTGCGAGGCCCGGACCGTCGACAGGATCCGGCCGACGACGGCGTCGACATCCAGCTGATCGGCGTTGATCGCGACCGCATCCGCGGCTTGAACGAGGGGCGAGAGCGCGCGCGTCGCGTCCAGGCGATCGCGCCGTTCGATGTCCGCGCGAATCGCCTCGTAGCGCTCGGGCACGTTGTCCTGCTCCGCCCTTCGTCGGGCGCGCACGGCCGGACTCGCGCTCAGGAAGAACTTGTGATCGGCCGCGGGGAAGACCACGGTCGTCGTGTCGCGCCCCTCGGCCACGACGTTGCCGAGGCGCCGGGCGAGCGCACGCTGCTCGGCGACGATCGCCTCGCGAACGCCCCCGTGGGCCGAAACAGCCGAGACGTTACGCGTCACGGTCTCGCCGCGGATGTCCGGCTCGCCCGGACGCCCGTCGATCCGGATCGTCCCGTCGGGGGCGAAATCCAACACGGTTTCCTGCGCGACGCCCGCACAGGCCGTGGCGTCGCCCGGGTGGATCCCACGCTCGAGCACGACCAGGGTGATGGCCCGGTACATGGCTCCCGTGTCCAGAAAGGCGGCGCCGAGCTCGCTGGCCACGCGCCGCGCGACCGTGCTCTTGCCCGCGCCGGCGGGTCCGTCGATGGCGATGATCATGTCCAAGGCGTTTCCGCGGCTCAGGATAGGAGACGTCGCGGGGGCTTCAAGCTCCACCGCGGTCGGGCCCGGCCGCGCGCGTCGAATCGGACTCGGCCGCGGGTCCCCTGCTGCGGCTCAGATCGGGCCCGTGGCTCGCCCGCACCCGCCAGTTGCCCTCGGCGTCGAATTCGACGGTGTCGCGCGCTCCCCCGAAGGCGTCGACCACGAGCCAGCGGCCCGCCGCGAGACGCTCGTCCCGGAAGCGGTGGGCGTGGCCACAGACCAGCAATTCGGCGCCCTGAGTCGCCAGCAGCGCCTCGGCGGCGTCCGCCTGCATCTCCTTCGCCGCGCTCGGCTTGCGCGCGACCGCCAGCCGCGAGACGCGGCGCAGTCGGCGCGCGAGCGCGCGCGCGACGGCGTGGGGCGTGAAGCGGGCCACCCGCCGCAGGGTGGCGGAGCGCAGGACCCACCGCAGCCGCTGGTAGGCCCGATCGCGCGTGGCGAGCTCGTCGCCGTGCACGAACAGCACGTCGCCGCGCCCCGCCAGCGTTCCGAGCAGACCACCGTGGCGGACCCGGGCGCCGGTCGCGCGCTCGAAGGCCGCCCCGAGCAGGAAGTCCCGGTTGCCCGGGATGACGTCGAGGCTCCAGCCCTCTTGGAGCTTCGCCGCCAGCGCGCGTTGGACGCGCAGGCCTCCCGGAGAAGCGGCCTGCGCGCCGCCGATCCAGTACTCGAACAGGTCTCCGAGACAGATCCACTGGCGCGGCGTGCGGTCCGACTCGAGCCAGGCCACGAAGCGCTCGACGGCGGAGGCATCCTCGACGTCGAGGTGCAGGTCGCCGAAGACGCGCGCACCGTCGCGCAGCGGGATCCGCGGCAGTGCGTGTTCGACGCGGTCCGGTTTCGACAGCATGCTCGACTACTTGTCCGAGCCGTCCTCGATGCCGAAGTCCCGGAGCTTCTCCCAGAGGACCTTGCGGGAGATTCCCAGGAGCTCGGCGCACTGGGTGCGGTGTCCGCCGGTCATCGCCAGGGCGTGACGGATGTGCTCGATCTCGCGTTCCCGCAGGACCTCGCGCAGGGGACGAACCTCTTCCGGCGGCTCGGTCGCGCCGCGCCAGCGTTCGTCGAGCGGCAGGAGAAAGTCCTTCTTGAGCTCCTTCGAGTCCCCCGCCAGCGCCACCGCGCGCTGGACCGCGTTCTCGAGCTCGCGCACGTTACCGGGCCACGGATAACGCTCGAGCGCATTGAGGGTCGCGGGTGAGACCGTGAAGGGTACGCCCCCACCATGGCGCTCGATCATGTGCTGAAGCAGGAGCGGCACGTCTCCGTCGCGCTCCCTCAGCGGCGGCAGGTCCACGGGCACGACGTTGATGCGATAGAAGAGGTCTTCGCGAAACGACCCCTCGCGCACCATTTCGCGCAGCGAGCGCTTGGTGGCGGCGACGACGCGGATATCGACCGAGAGGCTCCGCTCGCTGCCGAGCCGCTCGAAGCTGCGCTCCTGCAGGACGCGCAGGAGTTTGACCTGGACCGCGAGCGGCATGTCGTCGATGTCGTCCAGGAACAGGGTGCCGCCATCGGCCATCTCGAAGCGGCCGCGGCGCTCACGGTGGGCGTCGGTGAAGGCGCCCTTCTCGTGCCCGAAGAGCTCCGCCTCGAGCAAGGTCTCGGGCAAGGCCGCGCAACTGATCGCGATGAAGGGCCCGTCGGCTCGGTTCGAAGCCCCGTGCAGCGCGTGCGCGACACGCTCCTTGCCCGTGCCGCTTTCCCCGACGATCAGCACCGTCGCTTCGGTGGCGGCGACCGTGAGGATGCGCTGGAAGACCGCCGCCATCGAGGGTGAGCGCCCCACCATCTCGCCGAGCCGCTCGGCCTGGAGACCGCGCAATTCCTCGCGCAGCCGTTCGTTCTCCGCCCGCAACGCGTGTTCGCGACCGCAACGCTCGACCATCCCGACGACGGCCTCGTTGCGAAAGGGCTTCTGGATGTAGTTCGTGGCCCCGATGCGCATGGCCTCGACGGCCTGCTCCACCGTGCCGTAGCCGGTCATCAGGATCACGGGCCGGTGCTCGTCCAGGTCGATCGAATTGCCGAGGATCTCCATCCCGCCCTTGCCGGGCATACGGATGTCGGTCAGCACGACCTCGGGCGCTTCGTCCCGCAGGATCGCGAGGGCGGCGTCCGTGTCCGCCGCGTGGTAGACCTCGTGCCCGGCTTCCTCGAGCGCGTCGCGCAAGGTGATCGCGATCGTCTCCTCGTCTTCCGCGAGCAGGATCTTCACGAACTCACTGCACCTTGGGCGGGCCGGGATCGACGTAGTGGAAGGCGTCGCCCCCCTGGGACGCCGCCTCGTCCAGCCCGCGTTCGGCCGCCTCGACCAGGCTGTCGAAGAACATGGTGTTCTCGTCCTCGAAGTGCGAGATGCCGACCGAGAGCGTGATGCCGAGTTCCTCACCCCGGTTGGTGAAGCGCAGACCGCGCCCCGCGTTCAAGATCCTGCGCGCGGTCACCTCGCCGCCTTCGCGGGAGGTGTGCGGAAGAATCGCCATCAGGCGATCGTCGATCAGCCGGCCCAGGTAGTCGCACGTGCGCGTCTCGTTGACCAGGAGCTCGACGACGTCGTGCAGAACCGCTTCCTTGAATTCGAAGCCGTACAAGTCGCGGACCTGGTCGAGTCGGTCGACGCCGATGATGATGCAGGCCACGGCGTAGCCGTAGCGCTGCGCGCGACTGAATTCCACGCGCATCAGGTGCCGGATCTGCGTCAGGGAGAAGACTCCGGCGGTCGCATCGGAACCGGCCTGTTGATCGAACTTCGTCATGTTACGAGAGCGGGTGTACGGCGGAGGATCGCCGGTAGCAAGGGGCAGCGTGAGCTCGGGCAGAAGTCGTCGGAACGCGGCTCATCGAAACAAGACCAGGTCGAGGAGCTCGTCGATGCTCGTTCCCCGGATGCGGACGAGCAAGAGTGCCGCGATGAAGATGAGCGAGAACACGACCAGGGCGGCCCCCTGTGCGATCAGAAAGGCGATCCCGCCTCGCGCCGCCCGCTTGGCCTTGCGTTTGGCACCCTGGACGCCGCTCATGACCGGAGCCATCAAGAAGTCCCGCAACAGGCGCCCGGAGCGCTCGACGACGCGCGGATCGTCGATGCCGACGGTCGACGCCTCGAGCAATTCCGCCGCACAACGGTCCGGATCGAAGGCGCCCGCGACGACCGCCTCCTGCCAACGTTTGGCCATGCGCTTGTCCCCGGCTCCGATCGCGAGGACCAGCCCGGCGTGGAGGCGTCGAACGGCCCGGGCCTCGGCATCCAGCGCCGCGTGGGTCGTCGGGCCGGACGGTGCCGCGCCGAGCTCGGCGGCTGCCCCACCCGCTCCACTCACGATCGTGGGCGCGGCGGGCGCGGACGAGCGCTGCACCTCCTCCCGGTAGACGAGCGTCGTTCCGCGCCACACGACTTCGTCACCGGGCACCAACGCGGTCTCTTCGAAGGCCATGCCCCCGCGACGCGGCGGCTCGCCGCTTCCGATGTAGATCGCCCGCGGCGGGGCGTCCCAGACGTGCAGCTGGTCCGCTCCCGCTCCGTCGACCGCGACCTCGCAGTCGTCGCTGCCGAGACGAGTCAAGCCCTCCGCGAGGTCGGCGCGCCGCGTTCCGCGGGCATCGGAGATTTCGAGCCAGGCTGCCATCGCGTCGGAGGATCGGTTCGAGTCGGTCGGTGGAAAGCGATCGTAAACGAGGCTCCTTCCGGATCCGGCCGTCGGCCTCGTACGGAAAGGATTTCTAGCGCAACCGCGCGCAGGAGTCACGTGCTAGCTCCGGACGCGGACGAACTCCCGGACCTCACGGTCTACCGCGGCCTTTTCGAATCCGCGTTCGGCCGGGGGACGATTTTTCGCAGTATACTCCGGGTGTTCGGAGGCCTGGCCATCCGACGGAAAGAGACGCACAACGTGAGAGTCGGTCTATCCCAAAACGTCCGGATGGAGCAGCGGCTGGTTCAGTCGCCGCAGATGATCCAGGCGATGCAGATCCTGCAGCTGTCCGCGATGGACTTGCAGGAGCGCGTCGAGCAGGAGCTGCTCGAGAACCCCTTCCTCGAGGAGGCCGAGGGGACCCAGGGTGAAGACGGCCCCGAAGAGAACGCGGAGCCCGCCGAGCGCCGCGACGAAGAGCCCACCGCGCTCGACGGGATCATCGAGATCTTCGAGCGCTACGAGCGCGATTTCGGGGAAGGCACGCGCCAGCGCACGGGCGGCGAGGACGTCGATCGCAAGCTCGAGGCGATGCAGAACACGCCTGCCACCTACCACAGCATCGGCGACTCGATCCTGGAGCAGATCGCGTTGATCGAGCTCGACGACCGCCAGCACGACATCGCGGAGTTCCTGGTCTACTCGCTCGATCCGCGCGGCTACCTGATCGAGCCGCTCGCGGACCTGCTGCCCAGCTGCGAGGTGCGCGGCGTCACGGTCGAGGAGCTGCAAGAGGTCTTGGAGAAGCTGCGTCACGCGACGCATCCGGGTCTGGGCGCGCGCGACCTGCGCGAATGCCTCCTGCTCCAGCTCGGCCCCTACGACGTGCAAAACCCGCTCGTTCGTACGCTGATCGAGAGCCACCTCGAGGACATCACGACCAACCGCATTCCGCGGATCGCGCGCACCACGGGCCACTCGATCGAAGAGATCAACCAGGCCATCGAGGAAATGCGCACGCTGGACCCGATCCCCGGGCGCGAGTACGGCCAGTCCTCGGCCGAGACCATCCACCCCGACGTGATCGTCGAAGAGGTCGACGGCAAGTTCGAGGTACGGCTCACGCGCGAAGGCGTTCCGCACCTGCTGGTCAGTCCTTCGCACACCCGGCTCTTGCGCGAGGCGGCCAAGGGCGACGGCGTTCGCAAGTGGATCAAGCAGCGGCTCGAGTCCGCCCGCTGGTTCATCGACGCCCTCGAGCAACGCCAAAGCACGCTGCTGCGGATCTCGATCGCGATCTTCGAACGCCAGCAGGAATTCTTGAACCGCGGCATCAAGGGGCTCCAGCCCCTGCGCATGATCGAGATCGCCGAGGTCTCGGGGGTGCACATCTCCACCGTCAGTCGTGCGGTCGCCGGCAAGTACATCCAGACACCCCACGGGATCCTCGCCTTGCGCTCGTTCTTCTCCGGGGGAACGGCGAAGGCGACCGGAGGGATGGCGAGTCAGGCCTCCATCAAGCAGCGGATCAAGGAACTCGTCGACAAGGAGGACGCCCACACACCGCTCTCCGACGACCGCCTGGCCGACATGCTGAAGGAGAAGGACGGCATCTCGATCGCCCGGCGGACCGTGACCAAGTACCGCAAGGCCCTCGCAATCCCCTCCTCGAGCCAGCGGCGACAGTTCTGAGGCCTTCGGAGCCCGAAGAACTCGACCCGGCCCGAAGACCCCGCGCGAGAATCGAGTATCCTGCCGATTGTTGATCACGGATGCCCTGCCGGCTCCGGTCCCGAAGTCCCCGCGCCGCAGACGCGCCGCTTCCCAGATTCATGAGCGTACGAGCCACCGAACTCCGCAAGGGCCAAGTCATCGACTACTCCGGCGACTTGCTTCTGATCACCGACTACGAGCACAAGACGCCCGGCAACCTGAGAGCGATCATCAACATCAAGACGAAGTCGCTCACGAGCGGCCAGTCCAACTCGATGCGGCTCAGCTCGGGTGACCAGCTCGAGGTCGCCTTCCTGGACAAGAAGAAGGCCGAGTACCTCTACCGCGAGGGAAACGGGCACTACGTCTTCATGGACTCCGAGACCTTCGAGCAGTTCGAGCTCAGCGAGGAGTTCGTCGGCGACAAGATGGGCTTCGTCCGCGAGAACACGCAGATCGAGGTCACCTTCCACGAGACGAAGCCGGTCGGCGTCGAGCTGCCGACTCAGGTCGTTCTCAAGATCGCCGAGGCCGAGGCCGCGGTGAAGGGCAACACGTCCTCGGGAGTGAAGAAGAACGCCATTCTCGAGACCGGCCGCGAAATCAAGGTCCCGATGCACATCGCTGCCGGCGAAGAGGTTCGCGTCAACACGGACACCGGCGACTTCGTCGGCCGCGCGAACTGACCGCGACCGAGCTCAATCGGGAGCGGTTCGCAGGTAGACGAAGACGTCCAGATCGCGCGGGGTCAGCGGGATCTGGAAGCGGGCGACCTCCTCGCATTCGCGCTCGAGCAACTCGAGGGCGTCTGCGCGCCGCTGCGGCGGCCAATCGAGCAGCTGCTCGCGGTTGATCACGAACCAGGTCCGTCGGGGATAGCGCGCCCACTCGAAGGGCACGTCGGCCCGGAAGCCGTCGTACCAGGTGACGTTGCGCCAATGCCGCAGGTCCTCCTCGGTCGGGTCGAAGTAGTACTCGCCGACGGGCGCGTCCATGCCCAGCACGAGGTCGTCCGGCTCGAGGCGCTCGAAGACGTGCAGGTAGGCCTCCCGCCAGTGAGGGCGATCGCCGTTGCGCACGGTGAAGTACAGGGCCGAATCGACGAGCCCCGGCAGGGCGAGCAAGAGGACCCAGACGGCCTGGAGCCAGGGGCGGAGTCCTCCGCGCCGCAAGGGCTCGGCGGCGACGACGCAGATCCACGGCAGGAACACGAACACGTATTGGGCGCTGACGCGCACGAACAGCGCAGCCCCCATGGCGGCCAGCACGCCCGCGACCACGACCAGGGCCGCGACGAACCCCTCCCGGCGCGCGCGTCCCGCCACGACGGCCCCGACCAAGAACCCGAGCCCGAGCGTCGGCGTGACGCTGTAGCCCGTCGTCAGGACGAAGTGGAGCGGGCTCGAGATCCCCTTCTGTTCGGACCACTTGCGCCAGACCTCGACCGCCCAAGGCGCTCCCGCGGCGACCCCGACGAGAGCCGCCCCCGCGAGGATCCAGATCGCGCGGTTCGCGCGTGGGCCCTTCCAGCCCACGAGGGTTCCCGCGACGACCGGCACCCCCACGAAGGCCGCCAGGAGCAGCGCGGCCGAGGGATGCGCCAGCGCCGCCAGCGCCAGGAACAGGATCCCCGCCGCCGTCCTCGGCGCGCTCTCCCGCGCCAGGCCGCGCATCAGGATTCCGCCTCCGAGCAACCCCAACACGAGCGCCGTGGTGTAGAAGCGCGCGTTCTGCGACCAATAGAGCTGCCAGGAGCTCGCCGCCATGAGAAAGGCCGCTGCGGCGGAGGCCCGCGCCCCCGAGAACGGCCGGACGACCCAGTAGGTCAAACCGATCGACAAGGCCCCGAACAGCGCCGCGGGGAAGCGCATCCAGGCCTCGGTCGGTCGCCCCGGCACCAGGTCGTAGAAGGCGTCGAAGAGCAGGTACCCCACGGGGTTGTCCAGGCCTTGCCGCGCGTTCGAGTCCGCCAGGGTGAAGGCTTCGTCCAACCACAGGCTCCACTCGCCGAGCCGCAGGAAGCGCATCAGCGCGAGCCCCAGCGCTGCCGCCAGGAGCACGAGGGCGAAAGGATCGCGCGACGAAACCGCCCCCCCCGACGAGGGTTTCAGGACGGGATCGGATGGCGGCAGGGTTTCCCCCCGCTCGGTTCCAGTTGCGCTCCGGGCTGACCGATGAGACTCCATGGGCCGGGAAAGCGTTTCAAAGCCGCTGCTCGGTGTAAACAGACGTGCTCCCTTCCCGTGGTTCGAAATGAAGCGGACCCCGGTTTGACGGACCCCCCGGCCCACCCCGACAATCAGGTCATGCGTAGACGGCTCACCATCGCGCTCTTGTTCTCGCTCCTGGCTGGATGTCTCGACATCACGCCGGCCGGCACGCACTTCTCGTCGTCGCCCCCCGGTGCCCACGTGATCGTCGATGGCCGGGACTCCGGCTTCGTGACGCCCACACAGCTCGCGCTCGATCGCTCGGAGAACCACAAGGTGCGCTTCCAGCTGGACGGGTTTCGGCCGGTCCTGGTGGTCCTTCGCGACAGCTTCGAGTTCCACATGATTCCGTGGACGCTGGGCGTCGCATCGGGACAGGGCTGGCACTTCCCGCTCTTCCTCGAGCTGCACGACCTCGTCGGTCCGATCCGTATCAACCGCGAGTTCGAGCCGGCGCGCATCCACGTACGGATGAAGCCGGTCTACCAAGGAGACGAGGGGGAGATCTCCCTCGACGGAGGCAACCCATGAGCCACCGCACCATGTCCGCCCACAAGCAGGCGACGCGCCCGGCGGTCTTTCTGGATCGCGACGGGACGTTGATCGACGAGACCGGCTACCGCAAGGACCCGGAAGGCCTGCGGCTCTACCCAGGCGTCGGTCCTGCCCTTCGACGCTTGAAGGAGGCGGGCTTCGCGCTCGTGCTGGTCACGAACCAGAGCGGCATCGCGCGCGGTCTGCTCGACGAGACAGACCTCCAGAAGGTCCATGCGGCCTTGGGCCGGGCCCTCGCGGAGCACGGCGTGCTCCTGGACGCGATCGAGTATTGCCCCCATCACCCCGATCAGGGTCAGGCGCCCTACCGCGTGGAGTGCACGTGCCGCAAGCCGCTCCCGGGCATGATCGAGACCGCTGCGGCGGCCCTCGAGCTCGACCCCGGCCGTAGCGTGCTCATCGGAGACGCCGCGCGCGACCTCGAGGCCGGGCGGGCCGCGGGCGTCGGCGAGCTGATCCTGGTCGCGACGGGCAAGGGCCAGAGCGCCCACGAGGACCTCCAGGCCCGCGGTATCGAGCACGTCTTCGTTCCGGATCTCGCCGCGGCGGTCGAGCACGTGCTCGCCACCGTCGGGCCCGCCTCTTGAGCAGTGCTCAGGGCAAGTAGCGCGACAGGCGGTCCGAGCCGAAGCGCGCGAACCACTGCGGGGTCTTCGCCCAGGTCTTGCGCAGGAAACGCGTCCTCGGATTCGAGGGCGTGAACGCGGGCAAGGTCCGATTCCGCACCAGGTGGAAGCGGTAGTGCAACGGGTGCTCTTCGAAGCCCTGGTGCTTCTTGAAGGAGAAGGCACCCGAATCGCGCCTGCTGCGGCAAAAGTCGAAGCGTCGAAAGCCTTGCTCGACAGCCCACTCCTGCAGCGCGAGGTACATGAAGTTGCTGGCCTTGACGGCGCGATCGGCCCCGGGCTCGGTCCCCGCGTAATAGGCGATCAGCGTGTCCTGGAAGTGAAACCCCATCACCGCCGCCACCGGCTTGCGCTCGTGGCGCACGAGGTGGACGGAGACGCGGTCCTCCATCTGCTCGAGGATCCCCCGGAAGTGGGCGATCGGGAGAGCCGGTGAACCGAGCTGGTGCTTGTTGCGCAAGAAGAGCCGGCTGAGATCGTCGACGTACCACGGCCCTTGCGTCATTTCGAGGCCGTAGCGCTCGCGCGCCTTGCGGCATTCCGCCCGCGCCTTCTTGGGCATCCGCTCGAGCACCTCTTCGGGCGTCTCGGGCAGGTCCCGCACGAAGGTGCAGTAGAGATCGGATTCCGGCAGGTCGTTGTCGGGCGCGTCGAAATAGCGCAGCTCGAGATGCCCGACTCTCAGTTCCTCGGCCAGGCTCTTCGCCCGTTCGAGCAAGGCGCGCTCGACGGCCGGTGTGCGGCCGACCGGTCCGCCGTACACGGCATAAGGCATCGAGAGCAAGTTGCGGCGCCCTCCGAGGCTGCGGACGAGCATCATCGGCAGCACGCCGACCAGCTCGTCGCCCTCGAAGGCCAGGAGCTCCTTGGGCTCGTGCCCATAGGTCGACGCGACCAGGTTGCGCCAGGAAGACAGGTGGAAGAAGGTCGCGCCGGGGGTCGCGTTCACGAACGCGTCCCGGACGGTGTCGTCTTCCGAGGTTCCCGGTCGCACGAGACACGCCTCGCGGGTGCGATCTTCCTGCCGGCGCACGAGGGTCTCTTTCACGCTCCCTCGCTTCGCTTCGGGTCTTCGGTGTCGTAGATCCGTTCGATGCGGTACTCCTTCAAGTTGCGGGCCTGCGAGAAGATGATGATCTCCCCGACCAGGCCGAATCCCAGGACTTGAACCCCGAGCACGATCAGGAGCACACCAAGGAGCAAGAGCGGTCGGCCGGAGCCGCCGACCCCGAACCAGAGCTTCTCCACCGCGACCCAGCCGCAAAGGGCGAGACCGAACAGACTGAAGGCGCCGCCGAGCATCCCGAAGAAGCGCAGCGGCTTCAGCGTGAACTTGGTCAGGAACATCACCGCCAGGACGTCGAGCAGACGGCGCGCGTAGACCCCGATCCCGAAGAAGCCCGTCGTCCCCCACTCCTTGAGGTGGCGGACCTTGACCTCGACGACGCGGTAGCCCTGGCGGAAGGCGATCACCGGGAGGAAGCGGTACATGTCCCCGTAGACCGCGACGTCCTCCAGGACCTCGCGTCGGATGGCTCGGAAGTAGCAGTTCAGGTCGTGGAAGTGCATCCGTACGACCTGGCGGATCACGAAGTTGAAGGCCGCGGACTGGAGCCGGTTCAGGCGCGGATCCACGCGCGGGTGGCGCCAGGGCGTCACGAAGTCCGCCCCGTCGTCCAGGGCCGACAGCATCGGCCGCAGCTCGACGGGGTCGACCTGAACGTATTGCGGCGAGGTGATCAGGTACCTGCCACACGAGCGCTCGACCGCCGCAGAGAGGCAAACCGACTCGCCGAAGGGGTTCTTGAACAGGATCGAGCGCACCTTGGGACCGAACTCGACCCGCAGCTCCTGCACGGCCTTCCAGGCCCGACCGGAGACGCCGTCGAACACGAAGATGCACTCCCAGCTGCGCTTCTCGACGTCGAGCTCGCGCCCGAGCGCCAGCACGACTTGGCGCACCTCCGCCTCTTCGCTCTGGACGGGAACGACGATGCTGACGTCCACCGCGGTCCCCGCATCCCAGTCCTCGTCGCCGAGCATCGTCGACGTGACGGGCTCGGGCGGGGGGGCCTCTTCGAGGGCCGGCTTGTCGGATGAGAGTGACATCAGTGCAGCTCGTTCAGGATGCGATCGAGGGTACTTCGACGGTGCATGCCGCTGGCCTTGACGGCCAGCTCTCCGAGCAGCCCGAGGAGCGCGAAATACACGAAGAGCGAGAGGATCAGGAATTCGACCGTGAGGATCGCCATCTCCCACTCGTTGAGGTGCCAGGCGGCCCGCTCCGGCGGCGCGATGCCGACCTCCTCCATGCCGGCCCCGGTCAGGCCGACGAGGCTGGCCGTCGCGAAGAGCATGCCGAAGATCAGGGCTCCGACCGAGACGAGTCCGAAATATTGCAGCGGGCGGTGGGAGAACTGTGAGATCAGCTTCACCGTCAAGAGGTCGAGCAGGACGCGCGTGGCCCGTCCGATGCCGTACTTGCTGGTTCCGTGCAGTCGCGGCCGGTGATTGACGACCATCTCCGTCACCCGGGCCCCCGTCCCCGCCGACAGGACCGGCAGGAAGCGATGTTGCTCGGCGTAGATCGACATGGTCTTGATCAGCTCGCTCCGAAAGACCTTCAGCGTGCAGCCGGTGTCGTGGATCGAAACCCCGGTGAAGAGCGAGATCATCCGGTTGGCCACGATCGACGGGATGCGCCGCAGGAAGAGCCCGTCGTGGCGAATCCGCCTCCAGCCCGCGACGACGTCGTAGCCCTCCTGGAGTCGCTCGACCATGCGCGGGATGTCCGCCGGGTCGTTCTGCAGATCGCCGTCCAGGGTCACGATCAGTCGTCCGCGGGCCACGTCGAAGCCCGCGGCCATCGCGGCGGTCTGCCCGAAGTTGCGCCGAAACTTGACGATCCGGAGCGAGCGGTCGCTCTTGCGCAGCTCGAGCAAGCGCAACAGGCTCGCGTCCGTCGAGCAGTCGTCGACATAGATCACCTCCGTACGCGAGGGCGCCGAGGCGCCTAGAGCGGGGTCGCCGGTCAGGCCCATCGACGCCAGTGCCGCCCGGATCTCCCCGTGCAGGATCGGCAGGTTGTCCTCTTCGTTGTAGACGGGGACGACGATGGAAATGTCGAGACGACCGCTCATTCGGGGGCGCGTACCCAGGGGCACAGGCGTGCCATTGTGGCGGCAGCCCCGGTCCGGGGAACAGGCTTCTTTCGGCTCCCGGGGCCTCCGGCCTGGAGATCGCCCCCCGCGCACGGCAGCGCGCAGCCCGTTGTTCGCGGTTCCTCGAGCGAGCCGTGTCCAGTTTTCCGAGCGCGGTGTCGAAAAAAGAGGACGCCCCTGCGCCCCATGGTCACACCCCGCATCTTGCTCCTCGATCGCGCCAACCCGGCGCGCGACAAGCTCACCGACACCCTGCGGGAGGAGGGCTACGAGGTCGCGTCGACGGACGACCTCGAAGAAGCCCTGGAGTGCCTCCGGGACGAGACCTTCGGGCTGTTTTTGGGCGAACACCGCCTGACGGGCCCTGCCCTGGCCGAGGCGCTGTCCTTGCCGGAGGGGCCGCCCGTCATCCTGCTCGACGATTTCGCGAGCATCCAGGAGGCCGTCTGCGCCCTGGAAAGCGGGGTCTTCGACACGATCGTGCGCCCCACGAGCGAGGAAGAGATCCTGATCACGGTCCGACGTGCGCTCGAACAGCGGGCCCTGCGCGACGAAAATCGCCGGCTGCGCAGCGCGATCGGCGAGCGCTTCGAGCTCGGGACGCTCGTGTCGCGCGATCCACGCATGCAGCGCGTCTTCGAGACGATCGAGTCGGTCGCCGACTCGCGCGTGAGCATCCTCATCCAGGGCGAGAGCGGGACCGGCAAGACCGTCCTCGCCCGGACCATCCACAACCGCTCCTCGACGCCCGAAGCACCCTTCGTCGTGGTCAACTGCGGGGCACTGCCGTCGAGCCTGCTCGAAAGCGAGCTCTTCGGGCACGCCCGCGGAGCCTTCACCGGCGCGATCCGCGACCACAAGGGCAAGTTCGAGACCGCCGACGGCGGGACCATCTTTCTCGACGAGATCGCGACCGCGCCCCACGACCTGCAGGTCAAGCTCCTGCGGGTCATCGAGGAGGGACGCTTCGAGCGGGTCGGGGAAAGCACGACCCGCCAGGTCGACGTGCGGGTGATCGCCGCCACGAACTGCATGCTCCCGGACGAGGTGGCGGCCGGGCGGTTCCGGGCGGACCTGTACTACCGCATCAACGTCGTCGGGATCCTCGTACCCCCGTTGCGGGAGCGCACCTCGGACATCCCGCTGCTCGCCCAACGCTTCCTGGATCGCTTCCGGACCGTGCATGGTCGCTCCGTCGAGGGCTTTGCCCCGGACACGATCACCGCCCTGTGCGCGCGACCCTGGCCGGGCAACGTCCGCGAGCTCGAGAACACGATCGAGCGCGGCGTCCTGCTCTCACGCTCGCAGACCCTCGCCAGCCGGGATCTGTGGCCCGACGGAGTCCAAGAAGCCCTGGAAGGCTCCGGAACGCCGCAGGCCGAGCCGGGTTCGAGCTTCGAGGCCCTCCCCCGCGGCCGCCTCAAGAAAGCCCTGGAAATCCCCGAGCGTTGGCTGATCCTACGCGCTCTGCGCGAGTCCGACGGCAATCGGCAGGACGCTGCCCGCACCCTCGGGATCAACCGGACGACCCTCTTCAACAAGATGCGCAAGTACGGATTGTTCGACGAATCCAGCGCGCCGTCACCCAAGAGTGAGGGGGAGCGGTTCCTCTGAGCCGAGGTTCCGTCGTCGCCATGCCGAAATCGCGCATCCTGCTCTTCCTGTCCGCCCTCGGGACCCTCGGGTCCTTGTGGTGGGTCTGGTTCGAGCACGAAACCCGCTCGCCGCTCACCCTGCTGGCCTCCGCCGAGGACCGCCTGAATCGGGTGGACATCGACGAGCACCAGCTGGACTACGACACCGCCCTGCGCGAACTCGACCTCGCCCTCCATCTGGCCGAGCTGTCCGGCGACACGCCCCTCCTGCGGGAGATCCGCAAGAAGCGCATCGGGGTCTACCAGCGCCGGAAGGCCTTCCGCCTGGCTCTGCAGGAGGCGGAAGAGATGCTGGCGGAGACGCCGGATGATCCGGACCTGCTGAACGAGGTCGCCCTGGCCCTGATCTCGCTCGGCGATCGAGAGCGCGCCGTCGAGGTCTCGCGCCGCCTCATCGAGATCGAGCGCTCGGCGCTGAACCTGAACACGCTCGCCCGCGTGCAGCTGCTCCTCGCCGAGGGGATCCAGGAAGAGATCGGCGCGCTGCTCACGGACGCCCTGGGTGACGATCAAGCTGCCCAGTCGATCGAATCGGTCCGTCACGTCATCGCCTTGCCGGAGGGCTCGACCAAGCGCCATTCGATCCTCGACCACATCAACGAGATCCTGACCCCGTCCGGCCGCAACGAGGAGTGTCTCGGGCTCATCTCCCAGGCCACGCATCAGAGCGATCGCGCGCGCCAGAATCTCATCGCGAGTCTCGACGATTCGATTACGACCTACGCCGTGGACGCCCTGGTGCGTCGCTATCTGCTCGCGGGCGCGCCCCACCTGGTCGCCGACCTCGGACAGATCGCGCTCCAAGGCCTGCAACTCCAAGGCGCCCGCGGAACGGCCCTGACCACGGGCCGGGCGCTCGTGAGCAACGATCGCATCGCGGCCGCCTCGGCGCTTCTCCTGCGCAGCCGCCAGCGGGACCGCGGGCTCTACAGCTTCCAGTTCGTTCCGGTCAGCGACCTCGTGGATTGGTGTCAGCTCCTGCTGGAGCTCGAAGACTGGAAGTCGCTGGACTGGGCGAGCGGAATCCTGGCCAAGCGCGCGCACCGCTCCATGGGGCTCGGAGCCCTTCCGCGCTTCTACATGGGCATGGCCGCCTACCACCTGGGCGAATGGAAGCGTGCGCTGGCCTCGTTCCAGGCCTTCGCGCGCGACCGTATGGGCCGCAATCCCGTCCCCTTCGCGCGCATGGAGTCGAACCTGCGCGCCTTCGAATGCGCCAAGCGCTTGAAGAGCGCATCCCTGCAGCGTCAGGCCATGCTCGAGATCACGTCCCAATCGGAGGATCCGGAATGGGACCGTTCCCTGCGCCGCCGTATTGGCGAAATTTGGCGCCAACAGGCCCAGCGACAGTTCAAGGACGGCGACCCGTTGAAGGCCGAGGTCAGCATGACGAACGCCGTTCGGCTGATGCCGGACCGAACGGATGTCCTCATGGACGACTGGACGCAGATCGGCGAGATCGCCCTGGCCAAGCGCGGACGACGCTTCCTGAACGAGCAGGGTGTGCCCTCGGCCGCGCGACCGAACCGCGGAGGCGGGCCATACGAACACTTCATCTACGGACGCCACTACGCCGAGCAAGGGCAACCGCTTCGCGCGATCTCTCTCTTGGAGCCCTTCGCCATCGAGTATCCGGGCTTCGTCCCGGCCGAAGAGCTTCTGGCTCGAGCGTATTTCGACGTCCGCGACTTCAACGGGGCCGCGCGGATCTGGGTCGCGCTGACGCGCGAACGCCCGGGCAATCCCCAGCTGGCGAAGTCGCTCCATCAGATCCCGAGCGATCGCTTCCCCCCCGATCTGCGCGTCGAGTGGACGAGGCACTCTCCGCGTGCGGCCGCGCTGGTCGGTGTGGCCGAACAGTTGATCGAGGACGGCCAAGGCTTCGCGGCGCTCTCGGCCTTGCGTCAGCCCTCGAACGAGCCGATGCACGGCCACGCTCTGCTCCTTTGGGGACAACTGACGATCGAACAGGCGCGCTGGACGGAATGCGTCAGACTCCTCGAGGGGCTGCCGGCTGACGACCCCTGGTTCCCGTCGACCGTCGGCTATTCGCTCGAAGCGGCCGCCAAGTCCGAGATCCCGAAAGGGATGGCCGACCCCTTGGTGAGCGTCGTCGACAAGGTCAAGAGTGCCCCGGTCTTGCTCGTCGAGCCGACCCTGAAGGGCATCAACGCACTGATTTCCGTCGGCAAGTATCCGAAGGCCCGCGATCTCCTGAACAACCTCGACCAGCGCGAGATCGACTCGTCCGGAGTCGTCGTGCTCGAGGCCGCGATGGTCGAGCTCCTCTTCGGTCGCGACGACCGAGCGCTGGCGTATCTCGATCGTGCGGAGTCGTTCTTCGATGACGGCGAGATCGTCGTCGGTCGAATCCTCTTCGCCGCTAACCAAGGGGACTGGAAGGTCGTAGCCGACGAAGCGCGCGCGCTCGCCAAACGCCCCTTTTCCCGGCGCGGCGCCTACCAGCAGGCCCTCGCGGTGGCCCTCCAAGGCAAGTTCGATGCCGCCCGTCAGTTGCTCGCCGATCCGCTGCAAGAAGCGTTTCCCGACCCGCTTCACACGCTCCTGATCGAGGCCTGCGATGCGCTGCTCACCGAGTCGGAAGAGACGGCCGACACGGACCCGAGCAGGCGCTTTCTCGGACGACTCGACGCCGAGCGCGACCCGCGCCAGGTCATCTGCATGCTCCTCGCCCTCGAGTGTCCTCCCTGGGCGGCCTGGACCCTCGACAAGCTTCGCGGGCTCCCCGAGGAGCTCCTGATCTCGCCCTGGCCGCGCTACCTCGAGGCCGCCGCCCTGCTCGGCCTCGATCAGAACCTGGAGGCGATCCAGAACCTGAAGGCCATGGCTCTGAACGAACCGCGCGTGCCCTTCGCCTGGTTCCTGCTCGAGAAGGTCGAGCGCGAGCGACTCGAAACCGACAGCGCACCGGAGCTCCTCGCGCTGCGTGCCGACCGCATCCGTGCCGCCGGAACCGCCGGGCTGTCCCCACTGCAACTCGCGGTCGTCATGTCCCATACGGTCGAGCTGCTCGGGCAGCCGCGCCGCGCGCTCAAGATCCTCGAAAACGCCCAAGAGGAGCACCCCGACGACATGGCGCTCGCGATCCGCGTCGCGCAGAAGCGCAGCGCCATCGGGGATTCGACCGCAGCCATCGACGACTACAATCGCCTCTTGAGCCCGGCCATGGAGGCCGGCTTCGACCTCGTCCCGGAGTACCTCGAGCTCCTGCGAGCCGCGGCCCTGCACGGCGACATCTCGAACTCGGCCTGGTGGTCGTATCTCGAAGCCATCGAGGCCCAGCGACTCGACGATCCTTCGATCGCTCGCGAGCTCGCTCGCCGCACGATCGAGACCGCCGACCAGCGCTCCGATTGGGGCGTGGGACGCGCCTGGGAGCGCCTGGAACGCTTCCGCATGCGGACACAGAACGCGCCCATCGAGGACCTGCGGCAGGGCGAGGCCCAGCGCTGGTTCGACCTGTTCCTGGAACACGACCCCCGCAGGGCCTTCGAGTTCGCCCAGGCCGAGCTGCTCGTTCGCCCCTATTCCCCGACGATGTGGAGTCTCTCCGCGCAGGCGCTCGCCGCGGGGGGTGAGCTCAGGCGAGCCGCGAACGAATTCCGGACGATCCTCGCGATCGTTCCGGACCCGGACATCCAGCGTCGCCTGGCCGACCTGTACGTCGACCTGGGCGAGAATCGCAAACGCATCGAGTCCCTGCTCGAACAGGCCCAGAAGCGTCGCCGCACGGAACCCGAGCTCGAGCTGATCCGCGCTCGCTCCCTGATCGCAGGGGGCGGAAAGGTCCGCGATACCGGGATCCGCACCTTGGTCCAGTTCTGGCTCGATCGCGACGACCTGCCCGAGATCGATCCGTGGCAACTCGGCAAGGAGCTCGTCGTGGCGCTGCTCCTGCGCAACTCGAAGGCCGACCCCGGCAGCGCCAAGCGCGTGCTCCGCGAACTCGCGCCGTTGGTGTCGGATCCTCTCGAGCGCGAAGTGCTCCGGATCTTCGAGATCTTCGCCCGCCACCTGGACAAGGAACAGCGCCGGCCCGGGCGTGCCGGTTGATGCTCGACGCGCCCCCGCTCCGGCGTAAGCTGCCCCCATGTACTCGAGCCGCCTTGCTGCCTTTCTCCTCCTGACCCTGGTCGCTGGCTGTGGTGAAAACGAGTCCGACCTCCCCGCAGCGACGTCGGACAGCGCTCCCCAGCGGCGCGAAGGAGACGCCACCCGCACGTCGCCCACCGGCGCGGACGAACCCGCGCGCCCGATCGACCCCACGACGACCGGCCGCCTCAGCGGCACGGTCTCCTTTCAGGGGGAACCGCCCCGGCGCGCGACCATCTCGGGGCCCCTGCGCAGCGAGTGCGGGCACGCCGGCCCCGAGGCCCTGTCGGAACGGGTCATCGTGAACGACGGCCGCGTCGAAAACGTCTACGTCTACGTACAGCGCGGACTGAGCGGCTGGATCCCGCCCGCGCCGCCGGAGCAGCCCGTCCTCCTCGACCAGCGCGGCTGCATCTACTCGCCGCACGTCCTGGCCCTGCAAGTCGGAACGCCCCTGCACGTGCGCAACAGCGACACGACGAACCACAACGTCAACGTCCGCGCGCCCAAGAACGACCGCTCGGGCAACCGCAACATGGGGCCGGGCCAGAACGAGCTCGTCTTCGACTTCACGCGCGACGAACGGAAGATCCTCTTCAAATGCGACATTCATCCGTGGATGTCGGCCTGGTTGCACGTGGCCGAGCATCCCTTCTTCGCGGTGACCGCGGCGGACGGGACCTGGGCGATCGAGGGGCTGCCCCCGGGGGACTACATGCTGGAGTTTCTCCACGAGGAGCTCGACAAGGGCCGCCTCGAGGTCACCGTCCGCTCCGGGGAGACGACCACAGCCGACCTCACCCTCGAGTGACGGGGACGTCGTTGACTCCCGAGCGCGCGTGCTCGATAGTTCGCTGATTCCTCGCGCCTTGAAACCCTGCCTTCCGGGAAGGTCCTCATGTTCGAATCCCTGCTTCTCCCCGACGTCTCCGCCAAGGACTTGATCGAGCTTGGTGATCGCTGGATCCACTTCCTCGCCGGCGTCGTCTGGATCGGTCTGCTCTACTTCTTCAACTGGGTGAACAGCGCCTTCGCTCCGACGATGGACGCCGACACGAAGCGCAAGGTCGTGCCGGAGCTGATGCCGCGCGCCTTGTGGTGGTTCCGCTGGGGTGCGCTCGTCACCTGGTTCACGGGCTTCATCCTGCTGTTCTTCGTCTACTACCACGGCTCGTTCTTGCTCGAAGGTGGCGAGGATCCGACCGCCATGCAGTGGGTCCCGGCCTTCCTCGGCCTCTTCGTGGGCTTCGTGATCTACGACCAGCTCTTCAAGCACATGGCCGGCCAACACGGGATCGCAGTCGTGATCTGGGGCCTCTTGACCCTCGGGTACGCGGCCTACTGCCGCGAGGTCGCCGACTTCTCGATGCGAGCGACCTACATCCATGCCGCGGCGCTCTTCGGCACCGCCATGGCGGCCAACGTCTGGATGCGCATCTGGCCCGCACAGAAGCGCATCATCACGGCCATCAAGAACGGCGAAGCGCCCATCGCCGCCGATCCCGCCATGGCCGGATTGCGGTCGAAGCACAACACCTACATGTCGGTGCCGCTGCTGCTCTTGATGGTCAGCGTCCACCAGGATTCGATCCTGTCGCTGGACTGGTACGTGGCGCTGCCGACCGTGCTGGTCCTCGGCTTCGTGCTGACCTACGCGCTGTACGCGAAGGCCAAGAGCGTCCCCGGGATGTAGGGCTGACGGCCCCGCGCGCTCAGCCGACGAAGGTGACTTTTCGGAAGCGCGCGGGTGCCGCACCGTGGCTCATCTCGGCCACTTGCATCGGATTGCCCTTGCCGCAGTTCGTGACGCCCCACAGCTGCCAGTGGTTCTCGTCACAGATCGCGTCACACGAGCCCCAGAAGTCGCGCGTCCGCCCCTGGTAGGTCGGGCGTCGCAACAGGCGCGTGCGCTCACCGTTCTTGATCTCCCAGCCGAGCTCGGTGGTGAACTGGAAGTTCACACGCATCTGGTCGATGGACCACATCTTGACCGTGTCGCACAGGACGCCGTCCTCGGTGTCCGCCACGAGGTCCGGTAGTGTCCACGTCCCGGGCAGCAGCGAGAGGTTCGTGATCCGGATGATCGGCGGATGGAACCAGCCCTCGGCGCGATTCGTCGCGGTGCATTCCGTGGACGTCTCGCCGGCCCACTCGCGGTTTGTGTGGTAGCCCTGGAAGATGCCGTCCTCGACCACGTGCCAGCGCTTCGACGCGACGCCGTCGTCGTCGAAACCGCGCGTGTCCAGGCCCCCCGCCACGGTCGAGTCCGCCACGAGCTGCACGATCTCGGAGCCGTAGCGGTAGTTGCCCAGCTTCTCCGGGGTGGCAAACGACCCTCCGGCCAGGTCCACCTCGTGTCCGTGCACCCGATCGAGCTCGTTCGGGTGGCCGACCGACTCGTGGATCTGAAGCATCAGTTGGTTGCCCATCAGGATCAGGTCGCGCTCCCCTGCGGGACACAGGTCCGCCGAGCAGAGCGCCACCGATTCGTCGCGCATCCGTGCGCCGTGCTCGGGCAGCTCCTGGGCCAGAACGAACTCCCACCCAGCGGATCGATAGTTGCCCCCGAACGAAGCCGGCCAGCTACGCCGCTCGACCGCGCCATGAGCCGCGGCCGTGGTCGAGATACCCGCGCCACTGCGAACCAGCACCTGATGGATCTCGGCGCCCTCGCTGGAGACTTGCACCTGCTCCTCGCGCCGCAGAGAGAGCGTCACCTCCCGCACGACGGTTTCCGCGGCACCCTGCATGCTCTCGTCCGCGCGGCGCATCAGGTCGAGCTTGTCGGTCAACGCGATGGAGAAGGGATCGATCTCGACCGGACTCGTGTATTCCCCCACGTGCCCGTTCTCCGCCGACAGTCGCACCGCGCTTGTTCGCGCCCCGCCGAGCTCTTGTCCTGCGCGCACGGCCCGCCGAGCGGCGGCCTTGGCCGTCGACTCCGACAGCTCCGGCAGCGCCGCGAAACCCCAGCAGCCGTCGACCAGCACGCGCACGCCGAGGCCCTCGTCCTCCGGGGAGCGCGCCGTCTCGAGCTTGCCGTTGCGCAGGCCCAGCTCTTCGCGCAGGAGACGATTCACGCGCGCGTCAGCGTAGCTCGCCCCGGCGGCGAGGGCAGCGTCGACCGCCGCGCGTGCCAACTTCGTGTCGTTGCCCATGCTCAGAAGTCCGTGGTGGAGGTGAAGCGGTAGCCATCGATCAAGAGTGGCGGGGTGACGACCGCACCATCGAACAGGGCACCGGCTACGTGGGCGACGTCACCGACCGCCCGCACGTTGCGCAGGGCATTGGTCAGCGATTCGGTGAAGCGCAGGTTGCGCACGGCGTGCTTCACCTCGCCACCCTCGACCCAGAAGGTCCCGTTGCGCGTCATCCCGGTCAGGGTCAGGTCGCGCGGCTCGATCATGTTCGTGTAGTGGAACTGCGTGACCAAGAGGCCCCGATCCAACCCCGCGATCAGGTCCCGGCGCGACGTGCGACCGACTTGAACGCGAAGGTTCTCCGCGGCCGGGCCGTCCGCGTTGGGCTGCTCGCGCGCGTGTCCCGTGCACGGTAGACCGAGCTTGCGCGCATAGTGGCGATCGGTCACCGGACCACGGAGCGTACCTCGCTCGACCAGCGTAACGGCCGCTTTCGGATTGCCTTCTCCGTCGAACGGGATGCCCGGCAAGAGCGGCTCGGCCACGTCGTCGACGATGGTGATCGCCTCCGGAAACAAGCGTTCGCCGATGCGCCCGCAGAGGAACGAAGACTGCTCGTCGACCTCGCGCGCTCCAAAACCGTGGTAGGACGCGAAGAGCAGGATCGAGCTGACGGCCGCGGGCTCGAGGACGACCGCGTACTCCCCGGCCGCGAGCTCAACGGGGTTCTGCGCCCGAACCGCCTTGTCCACCGCACGCTCGACGACGGCCTCGGCGTCCACGCGCGTCACGTCGAAGGACGTCGCGTCCGCGCGGCCCGAGCCGTCCGTACCGGTGACGGTCAAGTCGAAGGACGCCCGCGAGAGTTCGCCCTGGACCGCACGTCCGGCCGAGTTCGCGATGGCGCGCTCGAGTCCGGTCGTTCGCGTCAGCCCGGCGGGCCGCAAGCCCCGCTCCGCACAGCGCGCGACGGCGGTCCGGATCCAGGCCGCCTTCGACGCGAACGAATGGCTCAGGGTCGCCGCAGAGGCCGTGCTGGGGCGCACGTCGATCGCTCCACCGAGCGCGAAGGCCTCTTCGTCCACCGGGCTGGACCGGGCGAGGAGCAGTGCCCGCTCCAGAGCCGCGCGCCAACGCGTCGGATCCGTCGAGCCCGTCATGGCGCGCGCCTCGCGGTAGCCGGCACCGGCCCGCGTCCGCACGCGCACCGAGATCCGATAGCGCTCGCGATCCGCGCTCTGAGTCGGGCCCGTCTCGGCAAAGCGCGCGAAGGCGTCGCGTTCGCGCTCGATGATGACCTCGGTCTCCTCCGCCGGACTGGCCGCGACGATGCGTCGGGCCAATTCGAGCAAGGGGCCGTCCGACGAGGCGCTCATGCTCTCGCGAGCCCCATGGAGGTGCGAAGCCGCGGACGAAGGGAGAAGTCCGGGCGCGTGGGGCCAGGCATGGGTCGGCTACGCTCCGATCACGAAGTTGACGAGCCGACCGGGGACGACGACGGCCTTCTTCACGGTCTTGCCGGCCAGCTGGTCGGCTGCCGCCCCGCGTGCGAGCTCCTCGAGCGTGTCACGGTCGGCGTCCTTCGGAGCGCTGACCCGTGCACGCAGCTTGCCGTTGACTTGAACGACGAGCTCGAATTCCTCGTCCACGAGCCAGGCCGGATCGACGGCCGGCCAGCTGGCCAAGGCGATCGACTCTGTGTGCCCCAAGCGTGACCAGAGTTCCTCCGCCAGGTGCGGCGCGAATGGCGAGAGGATGCAGGCAAAGCGTTCCGCCTGGGAGCGGGTCAGCGCACCGCCGCGCTTCGTCGCTTCGTTGACGAAAGTCATCATGGCTGCGATCGCGGTGTTGAAATTGAAGTGCTCGAACGAGGCGTCGGTCCGTTCGATCGTGCGGTGCAAGAAGCGTTCGAGCTCCTCCGAGGCGGAGCCCTTCTCGAGAGCACGTTCCGCACGCAGCTCGGACCGAATCGCCTCTTCGCCTTCTTCGTCCACGAAGACACGCCACAGCCGGTCCAGGAAGCGTCGCGACCCCCCGACGTCGCGCGGGTTCCAGGGCTTCGACTCGCCCAGCGGCCCCATGAACATCTCGTAGATCCGAAACGTGTCGACGCCGAACTGCGCGATCACGTCGTCCGGGTTCACGACGTTCTTGAGCGACTTGGACATCTTGGCGACGACCTGTGCGAGCTCTTCGCCGGTCTCCTTGTGGAAGGCCTTGTCGTCGCGCTCCTCGACCTCGTCGCTCGGGACCAGCCGTCCGGTCGAGTCCTTGAAGGCAAAGGCGCTCAGGAGGCCCTGGTTGAAGAGCCGCTGGAAGGGTTCCTTCGTTCGTACCTTTCCCAGGTCGTAGAGCACCTTGTGCCAGAAGCGCGCATACAACAGGTGCAGCACGGCGTGCTCGACGCCGCCGATGTAGAGGTCGACGTTGCCCCAGTACTTCTGGGCCTCGGTCGAGAAGGCCTCGTCCGCGTTGTGCGGATCCATGAAGCGCAGGTAGTACCAGCACGAGCCCGCCCAACCGGGCATCGTGTCCGTGTTCCGCAGGGCCGGCTTGCCGGTTTCGGGGTCGGTGGTCTCGACCCACTCCTTGGCGCGCGCGAGCGGGGCCGAACCGTCGCTCGACGGACTGAAGTCGGTCATGTCCGGCAGCTCGACCGGCAAATCCTCGTCGCGGACGCGCGACGTCGTGCCGTCCGCCTTGTGCAGGACCGGAAACGGCTCGCCCCAGTAGCGCTGGCGCGAGAACAGCCAGTCGCGCAACCGGTAGGTCGTTCGCGCGCAGCCGAGCTCGCGCTTCTCGAGCAGCGTGATCGCCTTCTGGCGCGCCTCGGCCGAGGAGAGCCCGTCCAGCGGGCCCGATCGCACCGCGGTCCCCTCGCCCGTGAAGCAGACGCCGTCGTCGATTCCGGGCGTGCCTTCGGGAGGTCGAACGACTTCGGTGACGTTCAGGTTGTACTTGCGCGCGAATTCGAAGTCGCGCTCGTCGTGGGCCGGCACCGACATGATCGCGCCGGTTCCGTAGCTGGCCAGGACGTAATCGGCCACGAAGATCGGCACACGTCGCTCGTCAGGGTCTTCGACGACGGGGTTCAGCGCATAGCGCCCGGTGAAGACGCCCGTCTTGTCCTTCGCGAGGTCCGTGCGCTCGAGATCCGACTTCTTCGAAGCCGCGTCCACGTACTCGTGCACGCTCTGTGCATCGGATTCGGTCACGATCTTCTCGAGCAGCGGGTGCTCGGGGGCGATCACCATGAAGGTCGCGCCCCAGAGCGTGTCCGGTCGCGTCGTGAAGACGACCAGCTGGTCTTCGATGCCTTCGATCGGAAAGCGGATCTCGGCGCCGCGCGAGCGACCGATCCACTCGCGCTGCATGGTCTTGACCGACTCGGGCCAATCCAGATCGTCGAGGTCCTCGAGCAACCGGTCGGCATAAGCCGTGATCTTCAGCATCCATTGCTCGAGCGGGCGGCGAACGCACGGGAAACCGCCGCGCTCGGAGCGCCCGTTGATGACCTCCTCGTTCGCGAGGACGGTCTTGAGCTCTTCGCACCACCACACCGGCACTTCGGCCTGGTAAGCCAGGCCCTTGTCGAAGAGCCGCGTGAAGATCCACTGGGTCCACTTGTAGTACGACGGCTCGCAGGTCGCGAACTCGCGCTCCCAGTCGTACGACAGGCCGATCGCCTGGAGCTGGCGCCGGAAGGTCTCGATGTTCTTGCGCGTCGACTCCGCCGGATGCGTTCCCGTCGTGATGGCGTACTGCTCGGCCGGAAGCCCGAAGGCGTCGTACCCCATGGGATGCAGGACGTTGTAGCCCTCCATCCGCTTGCGCCGGCTGACGATGTCGCTACCGATGTAGCCGATCGGATGTCCCACGTGCAGTCCCGCACCGGACGGGTACGGGAACATGTCGAGCACGTAGTACTTCTTCTGATCCGGGTCGAAGCCGGGATCGCCGGGATTCTTCGCGTGGAAGGTCCCGGCGTCTTTCCAGAAGCGCTGCCAACGGGGCTCGATCGAGCCCGGATCGTAGGTGTTCTTGACGGCCATCGGAGTCAGGGGGATCCCCGGAGGCGGCACGCTGGCGCAGCGCCGCTGGTCGAATCCGGGGGAAGGGCGCGGTGGCCCGATGAAACGGCCCTGTCGGGCCGTTGGCGAGCGCTACAGGATAGGTGCGCGACCGGCTGGGAGCCACGGGGCGCGACCGATCCCTGCGACCTTTCGTCAGGGCCCGGACACGGGGAGAGGTCCTTGACGTCGGAGGGCTGCCTCGGCATCCTGCTCGCCCTCCCGCTGTCGCGCGGACGTTGTCGGTCACGCTTCCCACCCAGGATCCGGTCCCCGGAATCGAGCCGTGGACGCGACCGCGACGAGCCCAGCTCACGGGGGATTAGCTCAGTTGGTAGAGCGCTACAATGGCATTGTAGAGGTCAGGGGTTCGACTCCCCTATCCTCCACCACGACCCAGGCACGGCCGCTCTCGATGGGCGGCCGTGCTCGTTTCCACGCTGCACTCCGTCCGACGGGCGACGCGGGCTTTTGGCGCCCGGGCGTCCTCGCCCCCAACCTCCAGTCAGAATGAGCGAACTGATCCATCCCGATCGCAAGAAGAAGCTGGATGCGATCCGGAGCGCCGGACGCGATCCCTTTCCCGCCCGCGGCGTCGAGGCCGAAGCGGTCGAGCGCCTGCAGGCCGGGGCGGGGACGGTCGAAGAACCCGGCCCGCTGATCGGCGAGACCGTGACGGTCGCGGGCCGGATCACCAGCCTGCGCGACTTCGGCAAGCTCATCTTCGCGCCCGTTCAGGATCGGACGGGTCGCATCCAGGTCGGCCTGCAGAAGGCGAAACTCGCGGACTGGTGGCCGCAGCGCAAGGAGCTGGACGGCGGCGATCTCGTCGGTATCCGCGGCGAACTCGGACGAACGCAGAAGGGCGAGGTCACGGTCTGGGCGCACGAGGTGCACTTGCTCGCCAAGTCGCTCGCGCCCCCGCCCGAGAAGTGGCACGGCCTCGTCGACGTCGAACAGCGCTACCGCAGACGCTACGTCGACCTGTGGGCTTCCGAGGGGGTGCGCGACGTCTTCATCGCGCGCAGCCGGATCCTGTCGCACACGCGGCGCTTCTTCGAAGCGCGTGGCTTCCTCGAGGTCGAGACCCCCACCCTCCACCCGGTCGCCGGCGGAGCCACGGCGCGGCCCTTCGTCACGCATCACAACACGCTGGACATGGAGCTCTACCTGCGCATCGCGCCCGAGCTCTACCTCAAGCGACTGATCGTCGGTGGCCTGGAGCGTGTCTTCGAGATCTCGCGCAACTTCCGCAACGAGGGCATCTCGACCCGGCACAACCCGGAGTTCACGATGCTCGAGCTGTACCAGGCCCAGGGCGACTACCGCCACATGATGGAGTTGACGGAGTCGCTCCTCGAAAGCCTCGCCCTCGAGCTGCACGGCACGACGAAGGTCGAATTCTCTGGCACGACCTACGACCTTGCCGCGCCCTTCCAGCGCGCGCGCTACAGCGACCTCTTCCGCCGACACAACGGCTGCGAGGTGGACGACGTCGAGGCCGTGCGCAAGCGCGCGAAAGAGCTGCACGTGCGGATCGATCCCGAGCTCGGCCCGTGGAAGCTCGCCGACCTGGTCTTCGAGGCCAGCGTCGAAGAGCACCTCGAGGGCCCGATCTTCGTCACGCACCACCCGATCGCCATCAGTCCCCTGACGAAGGTCGATCCCGAAGACGCGCGCTTCGGCGAGCGCTTCGAGCTCTACATCGCCAAGATGGAGCTCGCCAACGCCTTCTCCGAGCTGAACGACCCGATCGAGCAGGAACGCCGTTTCGTGGAGCAGGTCGCCGACAAGGATCCGGAAACGCCCGGAGAGGTCGACATCGACTACGTGCAGGCACTCGAGTACGGCATGCCGCCGACGGGCGGCCTCGGGATCGGAATGGACCGACTGGCGATGGTCCTGACGAACCAACCCTCGATCCGCGACGTCCTGCTCTTTCCGACCATGCGGCCCCAACACGGCGACCAGGACCCTGCGGGGACTCCGGCAGAGGCGGCGACGGAAGGCGCCGGCGAGGCGTAGAGCGGGCCGGGACTTGATTCCAAGGCCCCGACCAGGCGTCATCTCTCCGGAACGTTTCGCATGTACCGCAGCTTCATCAGCCTCCGCTACCTCGTCGCACGTCCGACGAACCTGATCGGCGTCGTCGGGATCTTCGTGGCCGTCGGCGCCTTGATCCTGATCCTCTCGATCATGACGGGCTTTCTCGAGGAGAGTCGACGCACGATCCGCGGCAGCCTGTCCGACATTATCGTCGAGCCCTACTTCCACGGCTTCGTGCCCGGAGAAGCCATCCCCGACCGACCCGGGCCGATGCTGCAGACCCTGCGCGGCCTCGATGGCGTCCGGGCCGCCGCACCGCGCCTGCAGTGGGCCGGGATCATCACGCAGAGCGGCCCCGACGCGGACAAGTTCCAGCAGATCTTCTCCAGCTCGACCCACGCAAGCCTCCTGGTGGCGGAACTGGTCGGCGTCGACGTCCTGACCCCCTGGCGCGTGGCGGCGCCCGCCATCGCGCTGTCGACGCGCGCGCGTGCCTGGGTCGCGCCCGACTTCCGGATCCAGGACGAGTTCGACGCGACCGAGCTCATGGGCGCCCTGCGTCGCGTTGCGGAGGACGAAGACAAGACGCAGGATCCCGACGACGAGCTCACCGAGCTCTTCGGACGCCCGCGCGCTCCGGTCCACAATCCCCTCTTTCCCTTCCAGCCCCCGCCCGAGTACGTCCGCAACGGTCGCCCGCTCGCGAGCTGCATCGTCGGCAAGCAGCTCTTCCGGTCCCTCGGCCTCGCGCGCGGAGACGTGCTGGAGATCGGGACGGTCGTCCCCTCCAAGGAGAAGGGCTGGAATCTCAACAACCGTCGCTTCGTGATCGCCGGCACGTTCCAGTCGCGCGACAACGAGATGGACGCGGCCCGCATCTACGTCGCGCGCAGCGAGCTGGCCGACTTCCTGGGTGACTCCAAGACCTTCAGCCAGACCCTCGTCCGCCTCGAGAACTACGAGCGCGACGGCGAGCGTTTGGTCCGCGAGATCCGCGAGACGCTCGAAGAGCGCAACCTGATCCTCGGCGGACTCAACGCGCGCCAGGAGGTACGGACCTGGGAGCAGTTCCGCATCAACGTCCTGCGCGCCATCGAGAACGAACGCGTGTTGATGGGCATCATGCTGAGCCTCGTCCTCGTCGTCGCCGGCTTCACGATCTTCGCTATCCTGTCCATGATGGTCACCGAGAAGCGCCGGGACATCGGGATCCTGTGCGCCCTCGGCGCGACCCCACGCGGCGTACTCGACCTCTTCCTGTTGATCGCGTTCTGGGACGCGATCGTCGGTGCGACGCTCGGAACCGTGGTCGGGGTCTGGAGTGCCATCGAGATCGACTCGATCGAGCGTTGGCTCTCCAGCGCCCTCAACGTGCAGATCTTCAACCGCAACGTGTACCTCTTCGACCACATCCCGAGCGTCGTCCAGCCGGTCTGGGTGGGCACGATCGTCCTGGGAGCGTTCCTCTGTTCGCTCCTGTTCGCCGCGATTCCGGCCTGGCGCGCCTCGCGCCTCGATCCCCTGGTCGCCCTGCGCTACGAGTGAGCCGCGATGACCTTGTCGGACGAAAAGGGGGACGTGCCCGCGCACGCCGAACGCAGCGCTGGCGCCGTGCTGCGCGCGCGCGGCATTCGCAAGTCGTTTCGGATGGGCGATCGACGCCTCGAGATCCTGCACGGGATCGACGTCGATCTCCTTCCCGGTGAGCTGGTCGCCCTGGTCGGTGCCTCCGGAGCGGGCAAGTCGACTCTTCTGCACGTCCTGGGGCTCTTGGACCGCCCGACGGAGGGCGAGGTCGAAGTCCACGGCCGCTCGGCCTGGGGGCTCGCGAACCCGGATCGAGCCGCGATCCGCAACAAGGACATCGGGTTCGTCTTCCAGTTCTATCACCTCCTGCCCGAACTCACCGCGCTCGAGAACGTCCTCCTGCCGGCGATGATCGCGGAGTCGCGGCGTTCCTTCCGCAAGATGCGCAAGGACTACACCGAGCGTGCGACGGGCATGCTCGAACGCTTCGACATGACGAAGCGCCTCAAGCACCGCCCACCGGCGCTCTCGGGCGGCGAACGCCAGCGCGTCGCCATGGCGCGCGCCTTGCTCCTGAATCCGCGCATCCTGCTGGCGGACGAGCCCACCGGCAACCTGGACAGTGCGACCGGGGAGCGCGTGCTCGATCTGTTGTTCGAGGAGCAGCGCCTGCGTGGGCTGTCCATGATTCTCGTCACGCACGACGATCGAATCGCCAAGCGCTGCGACCGCATCCTTCACATGGAAGACGGTCTCGTGCTCGCGGATTCGGCCATCACGATCCCCGACTGAAGCCCCAGGAGCCCGTCGGACCGTTCTGCCCCCCCTCGCAGCGGCGGAATCCGTCTCGGCGCGTTCCCGCCTCCCAGGATGTCCGATTCCCGCCGCTGGATCGTGGACGCTCGGTTTCGTAGACCGGCCAGGACGGAGGTAGCGCAATGCTCTCGAATACCCTGATCCTGCCCGAGTCCGACGCCCGCCTGGCCGTACGCCTGCTGGCCGACGCGATCGACGACCTCGACGTCGTGCTCATGTTGATCTTCGGCCGGGACGAGCGCGCGGAGCGCATCGTGCACTGGGCCGACCAACTCGCGAACAAGACGAAGATCGGCGACACGCACAACCTGCGTCACGTCATCTGGGTCCGCCGCGACGACTCCGTCCTGCTCGGCGAGAAGCTGGCCGAGATCGTCGGTCCGGGCGACCTGCCCTCGGTTGCAGTGCTCGACTTTCACGACAAGCTGCGACATCGCATCGAGCCCGACGCGCCCGTCGACCCCTTGACCCTCGAGCTCGCCTTCCTGGAGGGCCACCGACGATGAGCGGACTCCACCTACCCTCACTCTCGGCCGCACTCGTCTGCGCGCTGGCCGCACAGACCGGACCGCACGACGTCTTTCGCCACGTCGAGTTCACGACCTCTCGGGCCGAGCGGCCCGAGCGCCGTGAGCGCCTGGCGGGCGAGTTGGAGATCGACTCCCTGCTCTGGATCGACTGGGACGAAGACGCCCTCCTCCAGAGCGTCGCCCGGCGTCTCGGGTATCCACCCACGGGCGACTCCCAGGCCCGTCGCATCGCCACGCTGCAAGCGAGCTGCGAAGCCTTCCTGGCGGCGGACAGTGAGCTCTTCGCGGCCAAGCGCGCCTGGCTGGCCTGGCAGCGCGCGCGGCTCGCGCCCACGACTCCAGCTGCTGAGCTCCAAGCCTTGGAGCAAGCCCACCTCGCCCATCAGGAACGCTTCGCCAGCCAGGCTGCCAGCGGGATCCAGAAGATCCTCTCGCTCGAAAACGAACGCCGCGGCGCGCCCCCGCTCGCGGGCTTTCGGGAGCAGGCCAACGAAGCCGTCCTGACCGGCAGCTACGAGGCGCTGCACGACCTCAACTCGCGCGCGCTCACCGCCGAGATCGCGGACGTGACCGCGGCGCTCGAGGCCAGGCTCGCGGACGCGTTCCGGGTCGAGCTCACGATGGAGGTGAAACTCTCCGGCGCCAACGGAGACCAGGGACCGATCTACTTGCCCGGCTACTCGCGCGGACGAGCTGATGCGCCCGAACCCTACCCGCGCTTCGAGCTGCTCGTCGACGAGCGCACGCGAGACGAGCTGCGCGCGGCCGGCGAGCTCGGGCGGGTCCTCGAGCGTGCCCTGGACGGCTCGATTTCCGCTGACTTCCGCTTGCTGCTGGACGAGCTCTCGGTCGCGCTGCGTGCCGCCCTCGATGGACTCGACACGGAGTTGCTCACGACGCTCGAAGCCGTGATCGCTGACCTCGGCGCCAGTGGCGACGCGACCCTGCAGCCCCTGATCCGCGAGTTGCGCCGGGTCGAAGACCTCGTGCGTACCTTGCTCGCCTTCGAATTGCCCGACGAGCTCGGCGCTTCGGACATCGAGCGCATCCTGGCCCTCGCCGATCTGTTGTCCGGGCGCTTCACCGCGCTGCGCTCCACGCTCGAGGCGCTGCCCGCGCTCTTGGAGACGACCTCGAGCGCCCTGCTCGACCTGCTCGAGGACCTCCCCGCCGAACTCCGGGGTGAGACGCTCGAGATCCTCGTCGAACGCTTCACGCGTCTACGCAACGAGCTGGCGGTGAGCGCGCCCCTGCGGCGGCTGGTCGGCGACGTGCAGGCCCTGTTGCGCTCCCTCGGCTACAACGCGCGCCTGCGCGAGGCCGCCGGTGACATCGAGAGCGTAGCGCGGCCGGTCCTGGGCGCGATCGACCTCGACACGGTGCTCGACATCCAGACGGCCCACGGTCGTCACCCCGGCGATCGCGTCGTGCTGTTGGTGCGCGTCACCGCATCGTCGCGCTCGACCGGCGAAGAGATCGTGCTCGACGATCGCCAGCGCAGCTTTCGCCTCGCGGTCTACGGCTTCTACGTCGAGACGCGCGGCGCCTTGCTCTTCGCCGACGCGCGCGCGAACCTGAACGGCAACCAGAACTACGAGCCCGTCCCCGGACTCGGCGTGAACCTGCACTACGGCTTTGCGAACCAGCGCTTCTTGAACGAGGTCCTGGACCCGGGCTTCGGCCTCAGCTTCGCGCTGCTCGATTTCGACGACGTGCACGACCTCGAGCTCGGCGTCGGCCTCAACCTCACGCTCTTCCAGGACCTCCTGTGGGTCGGCTATGGCTACAACCTCCAGGTCGACGCCGACTACTTCTACGCCGGCATCAATCCGCTCGTCCTGGGTGAGCTCCTGCGCAAGTAGCCGGGCCACCGACCTTGGACGACGAGCCGCACCCCAGCGGACGCCGACGCCCTGGCATCCGAAGCCTCATCGGACTCCTAGCGCGAGCCGTCGCCCAGGAAATCGTCCGGTTCCACGCTTCCCCGCCAGCCCAGGCGATGCCGCAGGCGCCGGTAGGCGTCGAGGCCTGGCATCGAATAGATCGGGTAGGGCACCGGATGACGGCGCACCGTGAAGAGCTGGCCCTCCTCGATCGGGAAGAAGGCCTGGCCGTCGACGGCCAGGGTCGTGATCCCGCTCGACGACACGACGACCATCGCGACTTCGCTGTCGGGCGACAGCACGATCGGCCGGTTCGAAAGGGCTTGTGAACAGATCGGCGTCACGACGATCGCCTCCATCGCAGGCGCCAGGATCGGTCCGCCGGCCGACAGCGAGTAGGCCGTCGAACCGCTGGGGGTCGCCAGGATCAGGCCGTCCGCGCGGTACTTCGTCACCCAATCCTCGCCGACGCGCAGGGCCGCGACCAGCATGCCCTGGTGCGCACCACGCTGGAGAACGACCTCGTTCAACGCGATCGCGCGCGAGGTTTCTCCATTCCGATTCCACTCGGCCACGAGCCGCATGCGGCGCTCGAGCACGCCCTCGCCGGCGAAGATCCCGCTCAGGGTCTCCTCCCAACGCGTGGGCAGGGTCGAGGCGAGGAAGCCGACACGCCCGAAGTTGATGCCGAGGGTCGGAACGGGATCGTGGGCCCAGGCACTCACGACGCTCAGCATCGTTCCATCCCCTCCCAGGACGACGATCAAGTCGGGACGCCGGTCGTCCTCGGTGTCCTGACTCCGTGCCGCGGCACGCGTCTTCTCGGCGTCGTTCACGAGCACCAGCGAATCGACACGCGGCTCGAGCCAGGACTGCAAGCGCGGTAGGAGCTCGGAGGTCGCGGGCTTCGCGGGATTCACGACCAGGAGCACGTGCTTCGGCCTCCCTTCGGGCCTCTCGGGCAGCGCAGCCGCGGCCGCTCGTGCAACCGACTCCTTCAAAGCGTTCGTGCCAGCGGGATGACGCGGAGACGAGCGCCCAACGGGCGCGTCCCAGGCTCTTTGTTCAACCCTCGGGTCCCGGCGTCGCTTCGCTGCGGCGGACCTTCGGAGAAACGGCGCGCGATCCGCGGCGGAAAGGCGTCCATGACGCGCTGCGCTCTTTGGATCGACTGCATGGACTCGGGCTAGGACTCGACGAAATTCGGGCGGAGGGCCGTCACGGCGGCACGCTCGATCGCGACCGCGTCGATGCCCGCGTCCCGGAGCTGCTCTTCGCGCGTCGTCTTGTGATCGATGAAGCGGTCCGGAATGCCCAGCATGCGGATGCGCGCGCCCGGCTCCGGCATGCGGCTGGCCGCCTCGAGCACGGCGGAGCCGAAGCCACCACAACGCTGGTGTTCTTCGACGGTGAGGATCGTCTTGTAGGCACGCCGGTGTCGCGCCAGCAGCTCCTCGTCGAGCGGCTTCACGAAGCGCGCGTCGACCACCCCGATCTGTACCCCGCGCTTCGCGAGCGCATCGGCCGCCAGGAGTGCCTCGCTGACGAGCGAACCGAGCGCCCAGATGCACAGGCCCTCGCCTTCGCGCAGGACCTCGGCCGTCCCCGGCGTGAGCGGGCGGCGCTCGTCAGCCGGAATCAGCTCGTCGGCCGGACAGTTGTGGCGCGGATAGCGGATCCCGAAGGGCCCGCTCGCACCGAGCGCAAGCTCGAGCAGCCGCTCGAGATCGGTCGCATCGCGCGGCTGCGCGAGGACGAAGTTCGGCAGCGTGCGCAGGTAGGCCAGATCGAACACGCCGTTGTGCGTGGGACCGTCCTGACCGACGAGCCCGGCCCGATCCATGGCGAAGGTCACCGGCAGGTTCTGCAGCGCGACCTCCTGGAAGACCTGGTCGTAGCCGCGTTGCAGGAAGGTCGAGTAGATCGCGACCACCGGACGAAGCCCCGCCTTGGCCATTCCTGCCGCCATGGCGACCCCGTGCTGTTCACAGATCCCGACGTCGTGGAAACGCGTCGGAAAGCGTTCGGCGAAGCCGGTCAAGCCGGTTCCGGACGGCATGCCGGCCGTGATGGCATGCAGGCGCAGGTCGCGGTCGGCCAGGCGCGACAGGGTGTCCGCAAAGACCGTGGTGAAGGCCGGTCCGGCCGGCGGCGACTCGCGCACCTCGATCTTGCTCGTCTCGCGCGTCGCCTTCTTGGCCGGCTTCGCAGGCTTGGCTGCGTGCACGCGCTCGGGATGGTTGGGGGCATTGGGGTGCCCCTTGCCCTTCTCGGTCAGAGCGTGCATCAGCACGACGCCGTCGAGCGCACGCACGCGCTCGAAGTTCTCGACCAGGTACGTCACGTCATGACCGTTCACCGGACCGACGTAGGTCACGCCGAGCTCTTCGAAGACGTGTCCCTGCACGATCGTGTGCCGCAGCACCTCACGCACTTGGTCCAGCACGTGCTCGACCTTGTCGCCGATCAGGGGGATCGACTGGAGCAGGCCATGGATTTCCTGCTGCGCCCGTTGAACGACGCGAGCCGAACGGATGCGCGTCAGGTACCGGGCCAGGGCTCCGACCGACTTCGAGATCGACCACTCGTTGTCGTTCAGGACCACGAGCATGCGTTCCCCACTCGCACCGGCGTGGTTCAGCGCTTCGAAGGCGCAGCCTGCGCCCAAGCTGGCATCCCCGATCAGGCTCACGACATGGGGCGGATTGCCCTCGTGACGACCGGCCGCAGCCAGCCCGAGTCCCAGGCTGATGCTCGTACCGGCGTGCCCCGTGTGGAAGAGGTCGTACTCCGACTCACCCGGGTGCGTGAAGCCACAGAGGCCATCGGATTGGCGCAACGTCCCGAAGCGCCCACGCCGCCCCGTCAGGAGCTTGTGGACATAGCCCTGATGACTGACGTCGAAGACGACCCGGTCGCGGCGGAAGTCGAAGACGTAGTGCAGCGCCACCGTCAGCTCGACGACGCCCAGGTTGCTGCCCAGGTGACCGCCGGTCCGCTGCACGGAGTCGAGCAGGAAGGCGCGGATCTCCTCGCACAACGCGGGCAAGAGCGAGCGGTCGAGCGCCTTCAGGTCCCGCGGCGATTCGATCCGCGCCAACAGACCTCCCGCGCCGAGCGCCGGATCGGAGCGGGGCGAGGGAGACGACGCGGAAGAGGAATGCGGGTCCGGCATGGTCCGGGGGACGGGCTCGAAGCGTCGAGGAAACCCGACACCGATGCACGACATTCTAGCCCGCTTCCCGTTCAAGAGCGTGTGACAGTTCGGTCCAAGTCGCTGTCTGGCGGTGGTTTGCGGACATCGGCCCCACAGGCGACCCTTGCGGGTCGTCGAGGACGCCGAGGTTCGCAAAGCGCCGCCAGACGGCGAGAGGCCAGCGAAGTCGGCCGGTTGGGCCGAAGGGTCGCGCGAGCTTGGACGGGGAGCGGGCTGCCCGCTTCCCGTTCAAGAGCGTGTGACAGTTCGGTCCAAGTCGCTGTCTGGCGGTGGTTTGCGGACATCGGCCTGCCCGGCGGACGGCCTCAGGCCTCCCGCTGCAGGACGAAGTCGATCAGCCGTCGAGCCAGGCTAGCCTCGTCCCAGGCCAGCTCGCGGGCGGCGCCATGGGCCTGGTCCGCCTGCTGGCGGGCCTCGCGCGCGGCGCCCTCGACCCCCAGCAGGGCCACCAGGGTCCCGCGCTCGAGCGCCGCATCCTTGCCGGGGGTCTTGCCCAGCGTGTCCGCATCACCCGTGACGTCGAGCACGTCGTCCGTCGCCTGGAAGCAGAGCCCCAGGGCGCTGCCGTAGCGTCGGGCACGGGTCCGTTGCTCCATGACCTGGGCGGACGCGCGCCCCGGGCTCGCCGCCAACACCCCCAGCTCGGCCGAGGCCGCGAACAGGGCCGCGGTCTTCCTGCTATGAACGTCGCGCACCCCTTCCAGGGCGTTCGTCACAGGCGCGCCCCCCATCGCCTCGTGAGTCGCTGCGAGATCGAGGACCTGGCCCCCCACCATGCCCAGCGACCCGACGGCGCGCGCCAGCACACCGACCGCCTCGGCCGTCGCTGTGGCCGGACCGCGCGCCACCAGCTCGAAGGCGAGCGCCTGCAAGCCGTCGCCGACGAGCACCGCCGTGGCCTCGTCGAAGGCGACGTGCACCGTCGGCCGGCCGCGCCGTAGCGCGTCGTCGTCCATGCACGGCAGGTCGTCGTGCACGAGGCTGTAGGTATGGACCAGCTCGAGTGCCGCGGCGTAGGGCACGACGTGTTCGAGCTCGCCGCCGAGCTCCAGGCAGAACAGGCGAGCCAAGGCCGGCCGGATGCGCTTGCCCCCGCCGAAGACCGCATAGCGCATGGCCCGGTGCAGCAGCGCGGGATGTGCGTCTTCCGCCGGCAGGAGCGCGCGCAGCTCGTCGTCGATCCAGCGGCTGGACTCCGCGAGCCAGGTCGCGACATCGGCCTCGCCCGTGTGCGTCATCACGACCTCAAGCGTCGGCGTCGGGGTCGCCCGTGAAGGGCCGCAGGGTGTCTTCCGCGTCCTTCGTGAGCTCCTCGACGCGCTGGCGGAAGCCTTCCAGCGTCTCGTGGCAGCCCTTGAGCAGCGAGATCCCTTCCTGATAGCGTTCGATCGCCTGTTCGAGGTCGAGACCGCCTTCCTCGAGCTCTTGTACGATGCCTTCGAGGCGCTGCATGCGTCCGTCGAAGGGCTCCGTGGAGGCCGCCTTCTTTCCGCTCTGTTGGACCGTCATGGCGCCAGTCTATCGCGAACCCCCGACCTTGTTCGAGCCCGATCGAGAGCTCCGCTCCGTCCGGGCCGAAGGGCGTGAGCCCTTGAATACGGCGTGAAGCCCGGCGCCCGCGAACTCGGATGGGTGCTCCTCGTCGTCCTCGGCGCCTGGAGCTCGAGCCTCACCTTCGCCGCCTTCTCGTTCGACGATGCCGAGGCGATCCTCGACAACCCGCTCGTGGCCGGGAACGAGCCGTGGACCCGAGCCTTCGGTCGCGACTACTGGCACCATCGCGGCGACGCCGGGCACTACCGGCCGCTCGCCACGGTGACCCTGGCCGCGGACCACCGGCGCTTCGGAAGCGACGGGCGCGGCTACCACCTGACGAACGTGCTCCTGCACCTCGCGGTCTGCGCCGGTGCCTTCGTCGTGTTGCGGGCCCTCTTCGATGGCGCTGGTCGGGCGCTCGTCTTCGGGCTGCTCGTCTTCGCGGTCCACCCTCTGCTGGCCGACTCCGTGGCCTGGATCTCCGGTCGGACTTCGCTGCTCTCGGCCCTCGGCGGCGTGCTCGGCGCGCTGCTCCTCGTCGGCGCGGCGGCTCGCGCCGCGGGGCCCCTGCGCACCGCCCTGGCGTTTCTGGCAGGAGTCGCGGGCGTGGCCTGCGGACTCCTCGGCAAGGAGGATGCGATCGTGTTCGTGCTCGTGCTTCCGGTCGTGGCCGCGGGACTCGCGGCGCGCTCCGCCGGGGCTCACGCGGGCCGCTTCGCGACGGCCTGCGCCCTGGGGAGCGTCGTGGGACTCGTGCTCGTCGCCCTGGCGCGCGCCTCGGCCCTGGGGAGCATCCTGCCGTCCGCCCCGCACGCTCCGCTCGCCGACAACACGCTCGGAGAACGCCTCGTCTTCGGCGGACGCGCGCTCGTCGAGGGGCTCTTGCTCGCGGTCTGGCCGCTCCACTTTCCCCCGAGCTACCGCAGCGTCCCCGGCTTCACGACGAGCGCTCCTCCGTCGCTCCTGTTCCTCGCGGGTTGGCTGCCCTGGTGCGCGACCCTCGGCGCCGGAGCGCTCGCCTTCGTGCGCGCTCGTCGAGGCTCGCTGGGCCGCGCGGTCGCCGCGAGCGCGGTCCTCGCGGCGCTCGCGCTCTTGCCGGGGCTGCAGCTCGTCCCGGCGGGTGAGGTCTTCGCCCCGCGCTTTCTGTACCTGCCCTTGCTCCTCGCGGTACCTGTCCTTGCGGCCCTCGGTCGGCGCCTCGGAGCAGGCCTTCCGGGGCCGACCGCGTCCTTCGCGCTGGGGGCGATCCTCGTGCTCTCGCTCGCCGGGCTCTCCTTCCGCCGCGCCACCGTCTACGCCGACCGCGGCAGTCACGCCGCCGCGATCCTGGCCCACGTACCCGGCGACGTCGGGGCCTGGAACGATCTCGGGCTGGCCCGCTACGAAGCTGGCGACGTCGCGGGGGCGCGCACCCTGTGGTCCCGGGCCAGCCGACTGGATCCGAGCTACGGCCGCGTGTGGTCGAACCTGGGACGGCTCGCGCTCGAGGGTGGCGATCTGGAGGACGCCGAGCGCTCGTTCCGCAGAGCCGCCGCCGCGGGCAGGAATCCGATCGCCTTCTGCAACCTCGGCGCGACGCTCCTGCGTCTCGAGCGCCCGCACGAAGCCGCCTTGGCCTACGCCCGCGCAGCCGAGCTGGCGCCGGGACTCCTGCCCGCCTGGCGCGGGTGGGCGAACGCCCTCGGGGTGCAGGGCGAGTGGCTCGCGGCGGACGCGAAGCTGGCCCGGGCCCTGGAGCTCGACGGAACCGATCCGGGTGCGCTCTCCCTCGAGCGACGCCTGCGAGCGGCCGTTCGGACGGGCGTCCCGAACGAGCGTTGAGGGCCGAGTCGAAGACGTGCCACGGACGCGCCGGATGACGTGTCCAGCAGACTCCCGAGCCCCGAGTTCCTCAGTCGGGCTTGCCGGAGGAAGCCAACAGCGCTTCGACCTCTTCGCGCGTCGGCAGCGAGGGGATCCCGCCGCGGCGCTGCGCGGCCAGCGCACCGGCCGCCGAGGCGTGCCGGACCGCGTCGTGCAAGCGCGCGCCTTCACCGCGTGAGACGGCCAGCGAAGCGACGAAGGCGTCACCGGCGCCGGTCGAGTCGACCGCTTCGATCGGAAAGGCGTCGAAGGTGCGCACTTCGGTCCCGTCGAAGTGCACCGCTCCATCGGCTCCCAGCGTCACGATCACCCGATCCGGCCCCCGGCACGCCAGCCGGCGTGCGAGGCCGGCGGGCGAGACCTCGCCCTTCGTGTCGCCGACGAGCGCGCTCGCCTCACTGCGATTCAAGACCAGGACGTCCACGCCCTCGAGCACTTCCGAAGCGATGTCCTGCGCCGGCGCGGCATTCAGGACGATGAGCGTGTCCGGCCGCGAGGCGATCTCGATGGCACGCAGGTTGGCTTCGTTCGGTACCTCGCCCTGGAGCAGGAGGACCCTGGCGCTCGTGATGGCGCGCGAAGCTTCGTCGATGTTCTCCACGGTCAGCTGCGCGTTCGCGCCGGGCACGTAGACGATGGCGTTCTCACCATCCGGCGCGACCGTGATGATCGCCACGCCGGTCGGGGCCTTGTCCGTTGTCACGACGTTGTGCAAGTCGATGCCCTCGGACGTGAGCGCGCCGCGCATGCTCGAGCCGCGGTCGTCGTCCCCGACGCACCCGACGAGCGTGACCTGTGCACCGAGGCGACTGGCGGCCACGGCCTGGTTTGCGCCTTTTCCTCCCGGAAAGGTCTCGAAGTCCTGCCCGACGAGGGTTTCCCCCGGACGGACGAAGCGCGGAACACGGACGAAGAAATCCATGCTGATCGAGCCGACGACGCAGATGGGACAAGACATCGAGATCGGGTTCCTA
>JAJDEW010000132.1 GCA_029259595.1 Planctomycetota bacterium
GCCTGATGGAAAAGTGCTTCGGATGCGATGCATGTGACCGGGAGGCCCGGCGGGTGCGCGAGAACGCAGGCGAATCGGTCGATTCGGCGAGGCTTTCGTGTGCCGGCCGGGCTTTCCGGACGCGTGCAGCGCGCCGGATGATTTTTCCATCAGGCTGCTAGCGCGCGTCAGGTTGGGTTCGACGGCACGAGCGCCTTCTGCGAGCTCCCGAAGGCCCAGGCGTCGAGGACCGGGGGCGTCACGCCCATGGCCCGCAGCATGCCGGCGATCTGGCGACGGTGGTCGTTCGCGTGTTGGATGACCTGGACCAGCACGACCCAGGGCTCGACGAGGTAGCCGTCGGTCGTCACGAGCCGCTCCGCGTGTTGGCCGTCGGCGGCGGCGCGGGCCAGGGCCAGGAGCTCGTCGCCGCTCGAGCGAACGGACGCGAGGAGCGCGGCGAAGGGTAGCGGCGGACGTCGCCGGGCCGCGGGCGGCACGGTCAGGAGCAACAGGTAGCCGCGCTGGGACTCCACGAGATGCGTCGCGGCCTGCCGCAGGCTCCACGGGCTGTCGGACAGGGGCGTCGCGTCGAGCCTTTCCTCCGCGAGCCCCGCCAGGAACCCGAGCAGCTCGAGATTCGCCCAGGTGTTGTGTTCGAACATTCTCGCGAGCATTGCACTCGAGCCTCCGGACCCGGTTCGGACAGGAACACGTCCGCTCGCAGCCTACCCGTCCACGGCAGGCGGCCGGTCGACGAATCCGCGCGCTCGCTCCTGCCCGTGAGCCGCCGGACGCGACTCGGCCCGACAGAACGTGCGAGCGGAACGCTCCGACTGTGGCAAGCTCTCCGCGCAGCGGCCCCGCGCGGCCAACGCACCGCAGACGACCGACCCTTCTCGGCCCACCGCTACGACCCACCCCGTCCGGGACGACGCGTCCCCCCCTCCCGACCGGAGCCCCCTCGCAGATGACCCGCTTCAGCGTCCGTGTCCTCGAGTTCACCCAGCTGGAAGAGATCGCGGGCTCGTGGACCGCTTCGGACTTCTCGCGCCTCCTCGGACGCATGGAGATCGACGACACCGCCGGCCTGTCCTCGAGCGACCTGCGCGAGATGTGCGTCTTGAGCCTGCAGGACCGGGAGCCCCGGGCCGCCGCCGCGCTCCTGCTCGAAGACCGTCTCGGAGACGCCCTCAACAAGGGGCAGATCCAGAACATCTCGCTCGAGATGCTCGACGAAAAGCTGTGGGAGGAATACGCGGACATGCCGTTGCACGAACGCTTCTTCTACGCCGCAAGCCTGCTCCACCAAGCCTTTCCAAGCGTCGTCCCGCAGCCCGACGCCGTCGACGTGCGGCTCGAGGTTCGGTCGCTCGACCCGGATGCGCAGAGCATCCTCGCGGAACCGCTGCACGAGTCCTTCGTCGTGCGCCTGTTGGCGGACGGCATGCAGGACTCCAGTTCCTTGAAGCGGCTGTTCGGCGACGCCCTGGCCGGCCGAGCGTTCCCCGAGGCCGCTTCGATCGCCTGGATCGTCGAGAGCGAACGCATCGACGCCGCGACGCTGGGCCTGCGCGTGATCGGCTCCGGCTCCTGGCTCGACTCGCTGCGCGGGACGAAGTCGTACGAGTCGTCGGCCCAGGCGGACCCGGCGCGTCGCACCTGACGAGCGCGGGCTCGGTCGTGCACTTCGCGGGCCGTGCGACGAACGCCTGGGGTCGACCGGACGCTACGCGCGCACCAGCTCGGCCTCGAGCACCTCGCCGCGTTGGCGCCAGGCGTTCACGGCCGCCAGCGGCTGGACGAGCTTCTTGTAGCCCTTGTAGCTCTTCTTCGCGCGCGACGAGTCCTCGACGATCCGGCGGCGCTCCGCGAGCGACGCAGGAAGCTCGCGCCCCTGGGTTTCGAGGTAGTGGCGGCTCTCGCACAAGAGGCGCGTCTCGGGCTTCGTCACGATCTTTCGGACCGTGAGACCGGCGCGCTCGCCCAGGATTCGCAGCGTGCGCGGGTTGAAGAGCATCAGGTGGCGCGGAGCGTCGAGCGAGTACCAGCACGAGCCGTAGCGCGCGAGACCCAGGCTGTCCGCATTGGGAGTCGAGAGCGTCAGGACACCGCCGGGCGCGAGGAAGCCGGCGCAGGCGGCGAGCACGCGTTCGGGCTCGAGCACGTGCTCGATGACGTGGCTCAGGATGACGAGATCGAAGGCGGAGCCGTCGAAGGGCGCGTCGAAGACGGTGCCCTCGTGGACGGTCAGACCACGCGCACGCGCCAGCTCGCAGGCGTCGTGACCGACCTCGATGCCCGTGACGTCCCAACCCAGCTCGCGGTAGCGCAGCATCTGGTTGCCCGACGCGCAGCCGACGTCGAGCAGACGGTTCTGCCCGTGGGGCGGTCGCAGGCCGGCCAGGATGCGACCCGAGAGCAGGCGAAAGAGCCCGCGCAGGGCCGGCGAGCGTCCGACGCTGTCGGTCGCGTAGTAGTAGCGCTTCGCCATGCGGTTGAGCCAGCGCTCACGCCGCTTGCGACCCTCTCCGTGGGCGTGGTAGCCGGCGGGATAGAAGCCCGCGATCGCATCCGGCGCGGGCAAGGGCTCCTGGTGAACGAGCCCGCAGCCGGCGCAGCGCACGTAGTCCCAGTCCTCCGGACGCGGCACGAAGCGATCGTAGCCCTTGACGACGTGCTCCGCGGTGTCGGCTCCGCAGAGCGGGCAGTGCGCTTGCGTCCGCGGCACGGACTCAGGGCTCCATGCGGTAGATCGTGCGCGGGAACGGGATGCACTCGCGCACGTGCTCGACGCCCGCGATCCAACCGACCAGGCGCTCGAGACCCAGGCCGAAACCCGAGTGCGGCACGGAGCCGTAGCGGCGCAGATCCAGGTACCACTCGAAGGCCTCCTGCGGCAATTCGTGCTCGCGGATGCGCGCGAGCAGGAGGTCGAGGTCGTCCTCGCGTTGGCTGCCGCCGATGATCTCCCCCACGCCCTCGGTGCCCAGCATGTCGACGCACAGGCAGGTGTCCGGCGCCTCGGGGTCGCGCTTCATGTAGAACGACTTCACCTCGGCCGGATAGTTCGTGACCATCAACGGACGGTCGTAGCGGTTCGACAGGATCGTCTCGTCGGGCGCACCGAAGTCGTCGCCGCGCACGAACTCCGAATCGGGGTCGGCTTCCAGGATGTCGGCCGCTTCGGCGTACGTCAGGCGCGGGAAGGGCGTCTGGATCGCCTCGAGCTTCGCGAGGTCGCGTTCGAGCACCTCGAGCTCGGGCCGGCGCCGCTCGAGCACCTGCTTGACGACGTACGTGACCATGTCCTCGGCCAGGACCATGACGTCGGCCAGGTTCGCGAAGGCGACCTCGGGCTCGAGCATCCAGAACTCGGTCAGGTGCCGGCGCGTCTTCGACTTCTCGGCGCGAAAGGTCGGACCGAAGCAGTAGACCTTGCCCATCGCCATGGCCGAGGCTTCGGCGTACAGCTGTCCCGACTGCGTCAGGAAGGCCGAGCGATCGAAGTAGCCGACCTCGAACAGGGTCGACGTGCCTTCACAGGCGTTCGGCGTGAACATCGGCGAATCGATGCAGACGAAGCCCTGCTCGTCGAAGAAGCGCCGCAGGCCCGTGATGACCGCGTCGCGCACGCGCATGATCGCCCACTGGCGCTTGCTGCGCAGCCAGAGGTGGCGGCGCGACAGCAGGAAGTCGCTGCCGTGTTCCTTGGGCGTGATCGGATATCCCTCGGCGTTCTGCACGACGTGCCCACCGGAGACCTGCAGCTCGAAGCCGCTCGGCGCGCGCTCGTCCGCCACGACCTCACCCTCGAGGATCAGGCTCGATTCCTGTCCGCAGGCGCCGACCGCGTCGAAGAGCTCCTCGGGGACGTTCTTCTTGAACAGGACGCACTGCACCATGCCCGAACCGTCGCGCAGCTGGACGAAGTGCAGCTTGCCCTTCGAGCTCTTGTTGTAGAGCCAGCCACGCAACGTGACCGTGCGCCCGGCGAAATCGGCCAGGCGATCGATGGTGGCGACGGGAGGAGTCGAAGTCCCGGGTGAAACGGTCATGACGAAGGGGGGGCGGGCAGGGAGCCCGCGCGTGCGTGGACTCGGGGGGATGGGTGTTCAGGGAAAGATCGAGTAGGCCGGATTCAGCTCGACGTTCGCCAGCCGACCGGAACGCACCAGGACGCGTCCCTTGTGCAGAACCCCGTCCTTCTTGGCCTCGATCAAGACCTCACCGTCGCGCGCCGCCAGCTCGGCCAGTTCGTCCGCGCCCGTCACGAGGTGGATCTGATCGTAGCCGAGCGCGAGCAGGCGATTCAGCACGCGTTCGGCCACGCCGTTGGCGGACGGCATGGGCATCAGGAGGCCCTCGCTCCCCTCCCGCTCGCCGCGCGACTCGATCACGCGGATCAAGGACTCCTCGAGCCGTTGCTGCGTGTCGCGCACGTCGATCAGGACGTGCTCGAGCCGCCGCAGGTCCAGGTCCTCGCGCGACGATGCGATCACCTCGAGCTTCTGCCGCAAGACGGCCAGCGTGTCGAGCCGCACGCCGATGCGCTTCAGCTCGCCCGAGCGCGCCACGAGGGTCCACACCCCCACGGCGGCCAGAATGGCGACGAACAGGCCACCGATCGCGACCCAGAAGAGCGCTTCGGGAACCCATCCGGGAGCCTCCGCGGCCAACCCGGCGGTGGTGTCTTCGAGAAAAGGCATGGCGAGGGAGAGAATACGCCAAGGACGGGCCCCACGCGACCGCGGTGGCGGGCCTTCCCACGCCTTCGCCACCCTCCTCGGTCCCTTGCCACGGGCCTTCGCCTCAGGCCTTCGTCAGGGACCGCACCGGGGCTTGGGGGCGGGGGCGTCGGATCGATCGCGCTGGGGCTCGCTCGCTCGAGGTGGGCCGGAAGGTGGCTGGGGGCCATGGACGGTGGCCCGGGGCGGGGTCCGGCTCTAAAGTGAGCGCCACCATGGCTCGTCTCGTCACCGGACTCCTGGCCCTCGCCCTCCTGGCCGGCGCCTTTCTCCTGCCCACCGGAAACCGCGCTCGGCTGGCGGCGCTCGAAGCCCATGAGCTCTTCGGGGAGCCCGTTCTCGCTGCCGACGGCAGCGAGACGACCCTGGGCGAGCTGGTCCTCGCGGGGCCGGCGGCACGCACGGTCGACGGGACCTTGCAGCTCGAGCTCTATGGCGTGCGCCTCTGGGCCGACGCCCAGGCCGATCTCGGGGACAACCTCGAGCTGCGGCGCAGCATCGTCCGGGGCTTGCGCGCGACCGCCGCGAACGCAGGACACGAGTTCGAGCTGGTCGGGGAGCTCGCTCCCGAAAAGGGCGGTGCCAACTTCTACCTCGAGGTCGGGCCCTCGTCCCTTCTGTTCCAGTACACGGTCGACGACGTCGACACCGAGGTCCTCGACGTGCGTGTCGAGAAGGACTGGGCGCCTCCTTCCAACCTCTCGCTCTTGCCGCCGCTCGTCGCGGTCGCGCTCGCCGTCTTCCTGCGCCGGCCGCTCTTGGCGCTCTTCGTCGGCGTGCTCTCGGGGTCGTACTTGATCCGGCGCGGCACGGGAGCGGCCGTGATCGATGACCTGCTCGGCGCTCCGCGGGTGGCGACGAACCTCTTCTTCGACGAGTTCGAGAGCCTCGAACGCTTGATGATCATCGGCTTCGTCGTCTTCATGCTGGCGATGGTCGGCGTCATGACGCGCTCGGGCGGGATCCGCGGCTTGATGGACCTCGTTGCCGGGCTCGCGCGCGACGCGCGTCGGACGCAGATCGCGACCTATCTCATGGGGCTCGCGATCTTCTTCGACGACTATGCCAACACGATCCTGGTGGGCTCGACCATGCGCCCGCTGTCGGATCGCTTCAGGGTGGCGCGCGAGAAGCTGGCCTACATCGTCGACAGTACGGCCGCACCGGTCGCCGGGCTGTCGGTCTTCAGTACCTGGATCGCCTTCGAGGTCTCGACCTTCAACGCGCATCTGCCGGCCGCAGGACTCTTGCCATCGGACGGCTACGCCGTCTTCCTGCGCACGATCCCCTACAGCTTCTACTGCATCCTGACGCTGGTGTTCGTGGGACTCATCGCCTGGACCGGGCGTGACTTCGGACCGATGTTGAGCGCCGAGCGCCGCGCGCGTTCGACGGGCAAGCTGCTGAACGACGGCTCGACGCCGATGGTCTCCGACGAAGCGACGCACATGGAGGCCGAGGAGGGCGTCACACCGGCCGCCTGGCGCGCGCTCGCGCCGCTCGCGACGTTCCTGGGCGTGACGCTGTTCGAGATCTTCCGTGCGGGCGGCGCCTTCGCGGCGGACGCGCAGCTCTTCTCGATCGAGGGCATCACGGCCGTCCTGTACAACGGCAGCGGCAGTCGACCGCTTTTGATCGGCTCGCTGGCGGGCTTCCTGGTGGCGGCCGTGGGTGCCTTCAGCGCGGGTCTCTTCCTCCAGGTGTTCGACGCCTCGTGGAAGACGCTGCGGTCGATGGGGGTCGCCTTCGCGATCCTCTACCTGGCCTGGATGATCGGGTCGGTCTGCGGCGAGCTGGGGACGGCGCCCTACCTCACGAGCCTGCTGTCGGACGCCGTCGATCCGCTCCTGTTGCCGACGCTGTTGTTCGTGCTCGCGGGCCTCGTGGCCTTCGCCACCGGCTCCTCCTGGAGCACGATGAGCATCCTCCTGCCGCTCGTCGTCGGCCTGGCCTACACGTTGGGCTCGGGCACCGACCTGGCCGCGACCGGGGCGGAGAGCGGGCAGCTCCTGATGGTGATGAGCATCGCGGCCGTCTTGTCGGGGGCCATCTTCGGCGACCACTGTTCGCCGATCTCCGACACGACCGTGATGTCGTCGATCGCCTCGGCCTCCGATCACATCGACCACGTCCGGACCCAGGCGCCCTACGCGATCGTCACCATGCTCGCGGCGATCCTGACGGGTTACCTGCCCTGCGCCTACGCCGGCCTGTCGCCCTGGTTGGCGCTGCTTCTCGGCTCGGCCCTCTTGCTCGGCGTCTTGTTCTTGTTCGGGCGCAAGTCCGAGGCGGCTTGACGCGCCACGTCCGCGCGTCCTCGAGCTCTCCATGCGCACGCTCCTTTCGCTCTCTCTCGTCCTGCTGGCGGTCGCCTGTGGGTCCGGACAGTCCGATTCGTCCGGAGGCGGCGCCTCCGAACGCGCGGCTGCTGCACCGGACCGGCCCTTCAACGTCCTCCTGCTCTCGATCGACACGCTGCGCGCGGATCACCTGTCGTGCTATGGCTACGAGCGCGAGACCAGCCCCGCGCTCGATCGCTTCGCCGCGAACGCCTACGTGTTCGAGCAGGCCTACTCCGAATCCTCGTGGACGCTGCCGAGCCATTTCTCGATGCTGACGGGTTTGCTACCGGCCTCCCACGGCGTCCAGGCCGCGCACCTCCTGCCTTCGGACGAGGTGACGCTGCTCGCGCCGCTCATGAAAGCGGCCGGCTACGCCACCTTCGCGATGACGGGCAGCGGCTGGATGTCCGACAAGCGCTTCGGACCGGGCTTCGACACCTTCCGGCGCGAGAAGGGCTTCGCGGAGAGCCTCCCACGCGTGAACGAGTACATCGACGGCGACCCCGCGGCGCCCTTCTTCGGGTTCTTGCACACATTCGAGGTGCACTGTCCCTACACACCCGCCGAGCCCTGGGCGAGCCTGTTCCGCCATCCCGATGCGCAGCCGTTCGACACGACCAACCGCTGTGGCAACCCGCACTACACCATGGTCGAGCTCTCGCTCGGAGAGCGGCTGCACATCGTCGACATGTACGACGGCTCGATCCGCCAGATGGACGACGCCTTCGCGGCCTTCCTCGCCCGCCTGGAGGCCTCCGGTGCGCTCGCGAACACGATCGTGATCGTCACGTCCGACCACGGCGAAGAGTTCTTCGAGCACGGCAACGTCGGTCACGGCACGACGCTGCACCGCGAGGTGCTGTCGATCCCGCTGATCGTCCACGTCCCCGGGCGGCCGGGCGGCCGCATCGACGCCCCCGTCGGTTTGATCGACATCGTCCCGACGATCGCGGAGTTGACGGGGCTCGAACTCGCGGGCGCACTCGACGGCCGCTCGCTCGTTCCCCTGTTCGACGGGGACAAGACCGGTTGGCCCACGATGCGTCTCTCCGAGCTCGAGAAGAAGAACCACGTCGATTCCTGGATGGGGCCCGACCGCCACCTGATCATCGACCGCGACTCGCAGACGAAGTCCTTCTACCGCACGGAGGGCGACCCGAACGAGGCGCACGATCTCTTCGCCACGCAACGCGCCGAGGCCCGCCAGCTCGTCCGCGAGGTCAACGACTTCCACTCCACCCTGAGGGTGCGCGGCACGCCCGGCAAGATCCCACCGCGCGAGGTGACCGAGAAGGAGCTCGAGGAGCTGCGCCGCCTGGGCTACGTCGGGGATGACGAGTGAGTCGGCTGCGCCGCCAGGACCAGGCCGCAGCCGTGCGGTCACGCACGACTTCCCTCCAGGAGACCGGGCCTCTCACCCCATCCGGCTCGAGCGGCTCGTCGGTGCTCGACGCAAGAAGCTCGCGAGCAACGCCAGCGCGATCGTCGCGAGCACGAGCCAGGGTTCGAGCGCCGTGGCTCCGGCGGCGGCGCGCGCCGGCGCTGCGTTCGGCGGCTCGGGATCGCGCCGTGCTGCCGGTCCCGCCCGGGCCCGCTCGGTGACGGACACCGCGCCGGGTGCGGGGCGCAAGGCGCGGTCGAAGAGTTCGGACCAGGAGACCGCGAAGGCGGCCGGGTCGCCGGAGGGCTCGGACAGCGTGACGAGCCGGTGGCGGATGCGGCCGGGGCCGTGACGGACCAAGACGGGTTGCCCTTCCCCCTCGTCGTCGTCACGTGCGCTCTCCACCCAGAGCCAGGCCCAGGGCGCGTCGGCGCTGTCGCGGAACGCGGGCGCGAGCGAGTAGCCGGCCTCCGACCACCAGCCGTCGCGCCCGACGAGCCCCGTCGCGTCGACCGCGACGCCGTCGGCGAGGACCGCGAGATCGGTCGCCGCCTCGAATCCGTCGACGGCCGCGTGCGCGCGGCCTGCGCGCCAGGCTTCGAAGACCCGCACCAAGGCCTCGGGGCTGGCGGGATCGATCCACACGCGCCGCGGCGCGGCTTCCCCGGCGGAGAGCAGCGCACTCCCGTCCCAGGTCCAGTGTTCGCCCGCGACGATGCCGACCGGGCCCGGCACGGGCTCGGCACCGCAGGCGATCCATCCGGCGTGCTCGGGCTCGGGGCGCGGCGCGAGGTCCAGGAGCAGCAGGACACCCGGCCGATCGTTCGCCTCGGGATCCGGTGACGGTGCACCCGCGAGCGGCTCGCGCCAATCCGAGGGCGGCGGCGTGTGACCCTCGTCGTCGCGACGACCGGGCGAGCGCCACACGACGCGGTCGGTGGCGGAGACGTTCGCAGCGAGCCAGTCCTGCGCGGCCTCGAAGAGCACGTCGGCCCGGCTGCGTTCTCCGTCGGCTCCCGGGCTGAAGCCGGGTGCCGGCAAGCTCAGCGAAGGGCGCAAGTCGCACACGATCGTCCACGTCCGCGGCGGCGTGCGGTGCAGGCGCCGCGGACCCACCAGGGCCCCGGTGCCGACGAGGAGCGCGAGCAGGACGAGCCGCACGGACCAGGGCAAGCTGCGGCGCGCACCGGTCGCCCGCTGGGACGCGCTCGGGATGCGCCGCCAGAGCGCGAGCGTTCCGATCGCGATCCGCTGCGGATCGCGCTGCACGCGGGCGAGGATCCACAACGCGAGCGGCAGCGCGAGCGCCGCGAGCCCCAACGGGCGAGCCAAGGTCCAGCCGAACGCTTCCATCGTGCGCTAGTGGGGGCGGGAGGACGCCAGAGACACGCCGCGAAGGACTGCGTCACCCCACCGGGAGACCGTTGAACAAGTGCTTCGGATGCGTGGGCGTCGGCATCCGCACGGAGTCGGACGACTCATGACGTGACGACCTCGCGCAAGACGTCCTCGAAGGGCGTGCGCGCGCTGGCGACGCCGTACCGGATGCGCTGGCGCGCGGCCGTCGTGCGCCAGCGTCCGAACAGCGCTTCGAGCCGGCGGTCGTAGGCGCTCTCCGCGTCCGCATCGACGTGGACGACGAGGCGCTCACCCGTCTCGGGATCGACCAGCTCGGCGCCGTCGAGCCCGTGCGCGACCAGTTCCTCGTGGGCCACGACTCGCAGCGCGAAGAGCTCGCGCCCGCGCCGCGCGAGGCGGCCCACGTCGCGCGGCTCGAGATCGAAGAAGTCGCCAACCAGGAACAGCCGGCCGGCTTTGCGAAAGCGCGCGCCCTCGCCGACGAGCGCCGCCAGGCCCCGCTCCCCGGCGGCCTCTTCGTCCTCGAGGAAGCGCATCCAACCGGTGAGCTCGGCCCAGCGTCGCAGTCGGAAGCCGCGCAACGCGCCCGAGGTCCACAGCTGCACGTCGGCCCCGATCAACGAGCCGAGCGCGGCGATCGCGGTCGCGAGCTCGGCCGCGGCCTGGAGCTTGCCGCGCCCGACCCCGACCCCCATCGAAGCGGACGTGTCGAGCAAAACGGCCCAGTGCTCGCTCGCCTCGCGCCGCGAAACGCGGACGAAGGGACGCTTGTGGCGTGCGAACAGGTTCCAGTCGAAGAGCCGCAGGTCTTCGCCGGGGCGGTAGGGCCGGTAGCCGACGAACTCCGCGCCGACGCCGAACAGGCCGCTCGAGCCGGCGCCCTCGCGACGCTCGCGCGCGGCGCTGAGCCGGCGTGCGAAGGCGCCCAGCCGCGCGAGGAAGTCGCCCTCGAAGCGCACGCGTGGCGAGGGCAAGAGCCCCCGCTCCGCGCGGCGGCCGCTCAGCGCGCGCCTCCGGCGGCCGATTCGGAGGCGGGCACGCGCGGCGGCTCGAAGCGCAGCGGAGCTCCGCCTGCTTCCCCCGCCGCCTCCGGCGGCGCGCCGCAGACGAAGGCCGGCACACCGCGTCGCACGACGATCTCGGGGAAGCCGGCCAACGCGAGTCCCTCGTAGGCCGACCACTTCGAACGCGAAGGCAGATCGGCGCCGTGGACGCGGTGCTCGACCTCGGCCGGAAACAGGACCAGGTCGCCGTCGTAGCCGGGCGCGAGCTCGCCCTTGCCCACGAGGCCCAGCGAGCGCGCCGCGCGTCCGGTGACCGAGTCGAGGGCACTCTGCGCATCGAGCAGACCGCGACGCACCAGCTCGAAGGTCAACGGCCACAGGAGATCGACCGACGGCATGCCCGACGGCGCCTTGGCGTAGGGCCGGTTCTTCTCGTCGAGCGGGTGCGGGGCATGGTCGGTGCCGATCGCCTCGACCGTGCCATCGGCGAGGCCGGCCAGGATGCCCTCGGCGTCGGCCTTGGTCTTGATCGAAGGGTTGACCTTCATGTGATTGCCCAGCTGCTCCGCATCGTCGCAGCTCAACAGCACGTAATGAGGAGCCGTGCTGGCTCCGATGCCGAGCCCGCGGGCGCGCGCGCTGCGCACGAGGTCGACACCCGCGGCCGTCGAGATGTGGAACACGTGCAGCGAAGCGCCCGTCTCTTCGCACAGCTCGATCGCGAGCCGGATCGAAGAGACCTCGGCCTCGGTCGAGCGCACGAGATGGTGCTCGCGCGCGCTGGCGTCGGGCCAGGCCTTGCGGCCCTCGCGCAGGAGCAGCTCGTCTTCGCAGTGCGCGACGATCATGCGTCCGGTCCCGGCCGCGGCGCGGAACAGGTCCGCGAGCGTGCCGCGGTCGGTCTGGCCGCCGAGCCCGGTCGAGCCGCCCAGAAAGAGCTTGAAGGCCGGCGTCTTGCGCGCCATGGCGGGCAGGGCGGGCACGGAGTCGGGCAGCAGGTTCGCGAGGCAGCCGAAGTCGACGCGCGAACGCGCGCGCACGTGCTCGATGCGAGCGTCCAGGGCCGCCTCCGAGACCGACAGCGGCGGGTTGTTCTGCACCTCGACGACCGAGGTGACGCCGCCGTGCAAGGCGCCGAGCGAGCCGAATTCCCAGCCCTCCTTGCGCGCGAGCCCCGGGTCCCGGAAGTGCACGTGCACGTCGACGAGCCCCGGGATGAGCGTCCGCTTGCGGGCGTCCACGACGCCCTCCCCGCGCGCCGTGAGCTCGGTACCGAGCTCGACGATGCGCCCGTCCTGGATGCGGACGTCGATCCGCTCGGCGCCGGGTCCGGGCGGATAGGTCCGCGCGTTCTGGACGAGCAGGTTGCCGCCACCGGGGTGCGGAAAGAACGGAGCCGGCGTCAGGTCGTCCGGATTCATCGTCAAGAGCCCGTTGGACAGGTGCTTCGGATGCCGGGGCGTCGGCATCCGCTCTCGTGCTGCAGCTGGAGACTCGGAGGAATCGGGTGCCGCACCGCAGTGGAGGACGTCGTCATGGCGCCGAATGACCCAGGAGGTTCAGGTGCGACGCGCGACCACGACGGTGATGTCGTCCTCGCGCAGACCACCGGAGAGCTTCATCGCGTCTTCGACCAGACGCAGGCAGATCGTCTTCGAATCCGCGCCCGTCTTCGCGATCTCGGTCAGGATGTCCTTCACGCCTTCCTCCCCGAGCATCAGGTCGTGATCGTCGGGGCTGCGGGCCTCGGTCAGACCGTCCGTGTAGATGACCAACACGTCGCCCTTCTCCAGGTGGATGGGCTCGTGGGCCGTGTACGTCTCGTCCGGGATCATCCCGAGCGCCGGCCCGCCGCGTCCGATCGTCTCGATCTCTCCCGTGGCGCTGCGGTAGAGGAACGGAAGGGCGTGCCCACCGTTGAGGGCGTCGACGGTCCCGTCCGCCGACAACACCGCGAGAAACAAGGTCAAGAAGCGCCCGTCCTCGACACGCTCGCACACGTCCTGGTTCAAGAGCGTCACGACCTCGCCGGGGTCGGAGATCATGCGCAAGTACGAGCGCATGCTGGCCTGGGCCGCGGCCGTGATGAGCGCCGGTCCGATGCCGTGCCCCGTCACGTCGCCGACCGCGATGGCAAGGCGGCCGTCCTTCATCTTGCAGAAGTCGTAGAAGTCGCCCGCGGTCTGATCGGCGGGGCCGTACCAACCGTGGAGATCCCAACCGTCGAGATTGGTCGGAACGCTCGGCATCAGGTCGCGCTGGATCGCGCTCGCGAGCTCGAGCGATTGTTCGAGGCGCAGCTTTTCGATCGAGTCGAAGTGCAAGCGCGCGTTCTCCATCGCGATGTAGATGTGCTGGGCCAGCGCGGCGAAGAGCGCCAGCTCGCCCTGACTGAAGTTGCGGGTCGCCGCGCGCGAGTCGACGTACAGGACGCCGGCGGGCGGCTTGGCCACCTCCTCACCGGGGTCGCCGGCCGCGAGCGGCACGCACATCACCGCCCGCAGTTTGAGGTCATAGACGGAGCGCCCGAGCTCGAGCGCCTCCGACTCCGAGTGGACCGTGGCCCGCAGGGCTTGGACCTCTTTCAGGACCTTGTTCGCGATCGAGGTCGAAAAGCGCACGTCCTCGTCGAGCGCCTCGCCTCCTCGCAAGCGGGCGACGCGGACCGCCAGCACACCGTCGCCAGCCGAGCGCATGAGCAGGAGCCCGCGCTCGGCTCCGGTGATCTCGATCGAGCGATCGACGATGTCGACCAGGAGCGAATCCAGGTCGCGGGCTTCCGAGACCCGTGCGATGGCCTCCAGGAGAACCTGGACGTTGCGGCGGTCCTTGGTGGCCTCGCCGGTCAGAAACTGCGTCGTGGCCGGCCCGGGGGTCGTGAGTCCGGCGCCGTCGCCGCTCGCGTCCCCGGCCCCGTCGCGCCGCGGGCTCGAAGCGCCCTTGGCTTGCGCGCGGTCGCCCGCGCGGTCCTTCTTCTTCTTCCAGAACATACGTCGCGCAGTGTATCCCCTGGCTCTGGCCCCCCCCTCGCGGGGCGGGAAAATCCTTGCCGCTGCCGGGCCCTGCAACCATCATGGCGGGTCCCGAATTCGGAGAGGACTCCATGCAAATCACGGCCGAGCCCGGCGAGCACCATACGATTCTCCACCTGCGCGGAGAGTTCGACACCTTCTACTGCCCCATCCTCCAGAAGGAGATCGACGAGCTCATCTCGGCGGGGGTCCACCACGTGATCCTGAATCTGCGGCTCGTCAAGTTCATCAACTCGACGGCCCTCGGCGCGATCATCAAGGCCTCGAAGGTGCTCGGCAAGGCCGGCGGCAAGCTCGTCATCGCCCGCCCCTCGGCCTTTTGTCGGGACATCATCGAGAAGGTCGGACTCGACCGCGTCGTGCCGACCTTCGGCTCCGACGAGGAAGCCGTGACCGCCCTGGCGGACAACCTCGAGGGCAAGAAGGGCGTCAGCGACGACTCGGTCCTCGACGACGAGACGACGATCCTCTTCAGCCCGACCGACCCGGCGCGCGTCGATCACTTCATCCCCGATGACAAGCGCGGCTCGCTCGGCAAGAACCCGCTCCACGGGCACAGCTCGGGCTGGCGCGGCGTCGGACGGATGTCGGCCCTGGATGCCGACGGTCTGCGCTTCATCTGGAACGGTGGCAACACCGGCATGACGCCCTTCGAGATGGGCCAGATGCTTTCGCTCGGCACCGACCTCGACGTCAAGTTCCGGTTGCCCCTGCTGCAGAAGGGTCACTGCGAGGCCGTCGTGACCGTCAGCGAGCTGGAAGAGCGCGCCGACGGCGTGAAGTTGGCGGCGACCTTCACGGAGATCGACGACGAGACGCGGCAGGCCGTGAGCCAGTACGCGCGCGATCTGGCCTTCCTGAAGAAAGAGCTGCGCCAGGCCACCGGCAACTGACCGAACGCGCGGCGTCCGTTCAGCTGGCCTTGCCCGGGGAGAGATCCGCGGGCGCGTCGCCCTTGTTCTCGAGCTTCGCGTCGACGCGCGCGCGAGCGAGCGCGAAGATCTCCTCGAAGCGTGCGGTGATCGTCGACCAATCGAGCTCTTCGAGCGCGACGCGGCGGGCGCTGTCCGCCCAGCGACGGCGGGCCATCGGCGAGCCCGCGGCCCAGCGAATCGCTTCGGTCCAGGCCTCGAGGTCTCCGGGCTCGACCAGAAGGCCCGTTTGCGGCGAGTCGACGAGTCCGCGGAAGCGCTGCAAGTCCGAGGCGATGACCGGCAGACCGCTCGCCATCGCACGGCCGATCTGCTTGCCGAGCACGGAAGCGTCGCGCGCCGGCACGGCGAGCAGGGTGCTCGCTCCCATGAGCCCCGGCAATTCCTCGACGCGCGGTCGCGCCAGCCAGTGCACGCGGCCGGCCACACCCAGCCGTTCGGCCAGGGCGCGCAGGCTCGAGCGCGCGCTGCCTTCGCCGGCCAGCACGAGGCTCCAGTCCGTACGCTGCCCCACCGTGCGGGCAAAGGCCTTGATCAGGACTTCGAGGCCGCGATTCGGCGCCAGTCGCCCGACATAGAGCAGGATCCGCCCGCGGATCCTGTGGCGTGAGACCAGCGTGCTCGTCAGGCCCGGACGGAAGTGGGACGTGTCGACTCCCTGCGGAATGACACGCACGATCTCGGGCGCGAAGCCTTCGCGCAGAGCCGACTCGCGCGCGAAGGGATCCAACGCCACGACCGCGCTCGCGGTGCGTCGCACGTAGCGTCCCCACAGAGCCTCTCCGACGCGCCACAAGGCACGCTCGAAAGGATTGCCGCCCCAGGGCAAGGCGGCCTCGACCAAGACGAGACTCGCGCCGAGCTTGCGTGCCATGCGCGCGCCGCGCATGGCCGCCGGTGACAGCGCGTCGTAGGCGATGAGAACATCGGGGTCGAAACGCGCGAGCTTTCCGAAGTACGCGCGGTGCTCGCGTTTCGAACCGGGCTCCGGCTGTGCGTCCTCTCCCGAGCGCGGGATCAAGCCGGGCGGAGCACCAAAACCACGAACGGAATACCCACGACCGAGAAGCTCACGCGCGAGTTTCTTGGCGTGGTCGCCCCACTTCACCCGGAGGTTCAGAGGTTCCTCCAGGTACATCGACAATGGGTCGAGGAGGAGCGCGACTCGTAGTGGATCGGACACGTTGTTCAGTTCGAGCCGCAGGGAAACCGCGCGGCTGGCGGGGAAGTTTCTTCAAGACCTTCTTCGACCTGCAGAACCACGCTTCTTCCGCTCAAGTCCGGGAAAGTCACTCCGAGACCATAGGGCACGAACGCCCGCCCTTCGAGGCTTCGTGCTCCATGGCGGAGTCCCCAACGAAAACGCCTGGCCACGGTTTTGCGAACACGACCGGGTCGATCCCGAAGCGAATCAACCAGATCTACATGCACCATCATCATCCGAACCCGCTGGCGCCCCTCCCCGGAACCAAGCCCACACCGCGTGGTCTTTTCCTGGATCTCTGGGGAACCCTCCTCGAGCAGCCCGAGCGCGGATATGTGACGAGCCCCGATGAACTGCGCTATCACGAAGGAGTGTTGAAGTCGCTCTTTCGTGCCAGCCGTTATGGCTGGAACATCTATCTCATCGGGAACGAAGAAGCGGTCTGGACCGGGAAAGTCTCTCTGCCTGCCTGGAAGGAAATCGAGGCTCGGATCCTGACCGATCTCGATGGTGCCGGGATCGTCGTGACGCGGACCTACGTGTGCCTCGAGCACCCCGAGGGCATCGAGGGTCACGTCGGGGATTCGGTGTACCACTTGCCGAACACGGGTTCCTTCTATCATGCCGCTCATACCGACGGCATCCGACTCCCGAAGAGCTGGGTCATCGGCGACAGCACGGTGGAACTCGTTTCCGGCTGGCGCGCCGGTCTGCGGATGGCCGGCGTGCGAACGGGGCTGGGCCTGTCCGATCGGGTCTTTCACGTCGAGCCGGAATTCTGGGGCGACGACCTGTCCGAGGTTCTCCTGACGCTCCTCGAGAACGAAGGCGCCCTGCTGCACTGACACGCCGGACGGATGGCATCCGTTCTCGGCACGTCGTAGACTGCCACGGGCATCTCGCCCCCTCGGGGTGCGCCAAGGTAGTCGCAATCGGAGCCTTTTCATGAAATTGGTCGGAGAACTCATCACGGGTCGTCCCCTCGTGATGCTATCGCCGGAGGCGACGGTCCTGGACGCGGCCAAGACGATGCACAAAGAGCATGTCGGGGCCGTCATCGTTGCCGAAAGCACGGACAAGTTGCTGGGTTGCTTCACGGAACGCGACCTTCTGACCCGGGTCATCGTCGCAGGCAAGAACCCGGCCGACGTCCGACTCGCGGACGTCATGACCACGGACCTGTACACGGTCCATCCGCAGCAGCGCGTCAACGAGGTCGGACGCGAGATGCAGGCCCGTCACATCCGTCACCTGCCGGTCGTCGACGGGGGCAAGCTGGTCGCGATGCTTTCGCTGCGGGACATCCTGCGCGAGCACATCGACGCGAAGCGCCACGAGGTCCAGGCGCTGACGGCCTACATCCAGGGCGAGAACGAACCTCCCGGACCGGAAGACGCGCTGCCCCCGCCCCCGCGGAGCTGAGGTTCAGCGGCGGCGAACGGGCGGCCGCAGGCGCAACCGCGCGCCCGGAGGCACCGCCACGGGCTTCTCGAAGCCCTCGATGCCCTTGTGGACGAGCTCGACGCACGCGCCGCCGTGATGGCTCAGGAGCACCTCCTGGCCGCGGCCGGCTGCGAGCCCCAAGGCCCCACCGGTCAACTCGAGCTTCCAGTCCCCAGGCAGGCTCGCGAGGAGCGTCCCGCGGCGCATCTCGCAATCGAGGGTCCGCAGGCGATCCACCCGCAGCCGGGGCCGGGACGCGTCCCGGCGGTCCAGCTTCAGGCGCGCCGGCCCGAGCACACGGATGCTGCCGCGCGAAGGGAAGCGGATCCTGCACGAGCCACCGGGGCCCACCTCGAGGCTGATTTCGGGCGCGAGCTCCAGGGGCTGGTCCCAGCTCCCGCGCTGCTCGAGCTCGGTCCCGGTGCGAACGGCGACCAGGCCGCGCTCGACCAGGAGGAGCGCGACACCCGGGGGCTCGGTCAAGTCCAGGTCGGGGGCCGCCCAGGCGGCCAGAGCGAGTGAGGCGAGGGCCAACATGCGCTGGCTATCGGATCGGCAGACGGAACGACTGACGCCGAACCCGGCCTAGTGTCCTGGATCGAAAGTCCTGCACGCGACCCCGCAGGGCTCGCCGCCGCTCGCTCGAGCCCGCCCGGAAGCGCTTTCCGAAGCGCCGGGGGGAGCCGCGTGCGGCTCAGTTGGCGAATTCGGCGAAGCGGCGGCGCAGGTAGGCCGCCCGCATCCGATCGCGCTCGCTCGGATCGGGCAACTCGGAACCGGCTTCGCCGACCAAGGCCTGGACGTGGCCCTTCTGGACCTGCACGGCGATCTGGTTGAGCGCCACCGGCCGGATCTTCTCGAGCAGACCCAGACAAGCGCCCAGTCGAATGTTGGAGAGGTGCAGCAGGGCCACTTCGGTGGGCAGCGAGCGCGCGGTGCGCAGCATTCCGTAGGAGCGCCGCACGCGGTCCTCGAGCGCCGAGCGCTGGTTCTCGAACAGGACTTTGCGAACGCGCCGCTCGAAGTCGACGATGCACGGCACGAGGGCGTTCAGGTCCTCGATCAGTTGCGCCTCGGTGCAACCCAGGGTGATCTGGTTCGAGATCTGGTAGAAGTCGCCGGCTGCGCGACTGCCCTCGCCATACATGCCGCGCACGGCGAGCCCGGTGCGTGCGGCGGCCGTGAAGACCTTCTCCAGTTCGTTGCGCACGATGCCGAGCGCCGGCAGGTGCAGCATCACGGAGGCGCGCAGGCCCGTTCCCACGTTCGTCGGACAGCCCGTCAGGTAGCCCAGCCGCGACGAGTGCGCGAAGCCGACTTCGCCCTCGAGCATCCGCTCGATCGCGTGCACGCGCTCCCAGGCCTGCTGGAGCCCGAAGCCGGAGGCCATCCCCTGCAAGCGCAGGTGATCCTCCTCGTTGATCATGATCGAGGTCGTCTCCAGCTCGCCGAAGGCGACGGCGCGACCGGGGCGGGTGAGCCGCGCGCCGTCCGCCGGCGCGAGGTCGCGGCTGACCAGATGGCGCTCGCGCAGGAGCAGGCGCAGGAGCGAGCTCGAGTCGTTCATTTCGACCCAGATCGTCTCGCCGTCGATCTTGTGGCCGACCAGGAGACGATTCAGGGTCTCGCACAGCTCGCCGGCCCGGTCGTCCTCGAGGCGCTGGACGAAGGGGTAGCCTTCGACGTTGCGGGCCAGGCGCGCCCGGCAGGAGACGACGACGTCCTCGTCCGGACCCGAGTCCTGCAGCCAGGACCCGATCCGGTCGGCGAAGCGGCGGGGTTCGAGGGGTGGGCGGCTCACGAAGCCGGATCTTAGCCCGAGACGGGCGCGGATCCACCCGCTCGCGACCGGTCGGGGGACGCGGGTGACGGCTCCCGGCCGCCCGCGGACGGGCTTCGACCGCGAATGGCTCCGGCCCTGACCCGCCCCGAGCCGATAGCAGAGCTTCTCGGGCTTGCTTGCAGGCCCGGAGAAGCCCTGCCATCCTGCGCGCGCCCGATCTCGCCCGGTCCGGCGCCGGGTGCGACCTCGGGAGGCCGGGCAGCCCCCGTCCCCACCCCGCAGCATGGGAAGCCTCGACCCCTCGACCATCGTTCTCATCACGCTGGCGGGGAGCTTCCTGTTGTTCGTGACGGATGCCCTGCGCTACGACGCGGTCGCGATCCTGGTCGTCCTGATTCTGGCGGGGACCGGCGTGCTCTCGGCCGAAGACGCCTTCTCCGGCTTCGCGAGTCCGGCCGTCGTTCTGGTCGCCGCGATGTACGCCTTCGCCGCCGCCATCGGACGAACGGGCGTCACCGAGATCATCGGTCAGAAGATCCTGGGCGGTGAGCGACCGAGTGAAGCGCGGTTGGCCTTCCGCGTCGTGCTGGTGTCGGGCCTACTCTCGTCCGTGCTCTCGAACGCCGCGGTCGTGGCGACGCTGATCCCGGTGCTGGGGACGGTGGCGCGCCGAGCCAAGATCCCGGTCTCGCGCCTGTTGATTCCGCTCTCGTTCGGCAGCCTCCTCGGCGGTCTGCTCACGGTCATCGGCACGTCGAAGAACATCGCCGTCAACGGCGTCATCGAACACAAGGGCGGCGTACCCTTCGCGCTGTTCGACTTCACGATCTACGGCTTCTGCCTTCTGTTGATCGGTGCGCTCTTCTTCCTCGGCCCGGGACGCAAGCTCCTGCCCAAGCCGCGCCAGCGCGAGACCCTGACCGAGCACTTCCACGTACCGAAGTTCGTGACCGAAGTCCTGGTCGAGCCGTCCAGCGACCTCATCAACCGTACGGTCGGCGAGACGGGACTCGTCGAGCGCTTCGGGATCACGCTGCTGGGCATCATCCGGAGCGAGCGCGAGCCGACCCTGCTCGCGCCCGGGCCCTACAACCGTATCCGCCAGAACGACGTCCTCATGCTGCAGGGCGAGTCCGAGGCGATCCTGCGCTTCCGCGAGGAGTTGCGCCTCAAGGAACGACGTTCGGTCAACGTCGGCGAGGCCCTCCTGGTGGCCGACGACGTCCAGTTGGTCGAGGCCGTCGTGCCTGCGGCGTCGTCGCTGGTCGGCCGCTCGCTGTCCGAGGCCTCGTTCCGCGACACGACACACCTGAACGTCCTCGCGATCTCGAAGCACGGCGAGACGCATCCGTCCAAGATCAGCGACACGCAGCTGGAGGTCGGGGACTCGTTGCTCCTGCAGGGACACGCCCGCGACATCCACCGCGTCGCCGAGTCGCGCGAGCTCATCGTCCTGGTCGAGCACGACGTGCCGGACTTCGGGCGCAAGGCCATGACCGCGATCGCGATCCTGGGCGGCGTGCTCCTGTGCGCGGCCCTGACCGCGATCCCGATCTCGGTCGCGGCCCTCGGCGGTGCGCTCGCGCTCGTCCTGACGCGCTGCATCCGACCCGACCACGTCCGACAAGGCATCGATTGGTCCGTCCTGATCCTGATCGGCGGGATGTTGGCGCTGGGCAAGGCCTTCGACGAGCACGGTCTTTCGCGGGTGGTGGCCGATTGGATGCGCGGGATCGGCGGCGTGATGGACTCGCCGACCTTCGTGCTCGGGCTCTTGATGCTGACGACCATGCTCTTGACGCAGGTCATCAACCACATCACCGCCGCCGTCATCATGACGCCGGTGGCCATGGAGATCGCTCTCCAGCTCGGCATGAGCGACCGCGCCTTCCTGATGGCGGTCATCGTCGGCGCCGAATTCGCCTTCATGTCCCCCGTGGCGCACCAGGCCAACGCCATGGTCATGGGGCCCGGTGACTACCGCTATCGCGACTTCCTGCGCGTGGGGACGCCGCTCTCGATCCTGCTCCTGATCATCGCAACCTTGCTCCTGCCGGTCTTCTGGCCGGTCTGAGCGTGAACGGGGACGGCGCGGGTTGTCGGCCCGGGGCCTTTGCGGTTAGCTCTGTCGGTCCGCCGCGACCACCGAGCCAACCGCCATGCACCGACGTCCGCCCCTGTACTCCGCCCTCGCCGCCCTCGCCGCCCTTTCGGGCCTGGCGAGCGCCCAGCAGCCCGTTCCGAGCTACCTGCAGTTCGAGCTCCAGGCGCGCTCGAACATCGTCGACGGCTTCAACCTGCCGGCCCTGTCCTCGTTCAACAGCAAGACGCCGGCCCTGAACGACGCGGGCACGCTCGCCTTCGTGTTGATCACCGTCGGTGCAGGCGACGCCGGGCTCTTCGTCGGCTCCGGCGGAACGGGCTCGGTCGTGTACTCCGCGCCGATGGATCGCTTCCTGAGCGACCCTTCCATCGACCCGGCCGGCAACGTCGCCTTCGACCAGTTCGACGTTCTCTCGGACGGAATCTTCGTCTACGACGCGGGGACCGGCACGACCGGCCTCGTCGTGCCACCGGCAGGCTTCGCGACGGTCACCGGCACCGAACTCACGCCGAGCGGTGCGCTCGGCTTCCGCGCGAGCGGGCTGGGCGGCCCGCGCTCGTGGGTGCTCGCCGACGGCGGGGTGAACACGACCTTTGTCGCCGAAGGCGGTGGCGTCGCCTTCCTCTTCACGCCGGCGACCAACGCTTCCGGCCAGATCGCCGGCAAGGTGCGACTCGGCAGCACCGCCGGCAGCGCCCCCGACGAGCTGCGTCGCTACGACGGATTCGGCTCGTTCACGCTCGTCGCCTCCGACGCCGATGCGGACGCGGGCTCGCCCTTCGCGTCCTTCGACAACTCCGTCGCTCTCACGGACGACGGGCGCGTGGCCTTCATCGCGGGCACGACCGGCGGCGACCGGGGCGTCTTCCTGACCGACGGCACGAACGTCATCACGATCGCGACCGAGAACACGAGCGCCGACGTCAGCGACATCTCCTTCTTCGCTCCCGCCGCCAACTCCGGCGGCCTGGTCGCCTTCCGTGGCACCGACGCCGCAGGCCTCGACGCCGTGTTCGTCGGCAACGGTACCGAGCTCGTCCGCGTGATCGGCGAGCACGACCTCGTCTCCACCGATCTGGGCCTCGGCCGTATCGACCAGCACGACAGCTCGGTCACCTTCGGCGGCGCCCTGGCGATCAACGCGAGCGGCGACCTCGCCTTCAATGCCTCCCTGACCCCCGCGAACGACGACCAGGTCGAATGGGGCAGCGGCATGTTCGTCGGCTACGCCGCCGGACCGGCCGGCGTTCCGACGCTCCCGCCCTGGGGCCTCTTCCTGCTGGCGGGCGCACTGGCGGCCGCTGGCGCGAAGCGCTTGCGCTCGCGCAGCGCCTGACCTCTCAGAGGATCCGCTTGCCCAGGGCCGAGAGGATCAGTTCGACGGCCAAGCGGCCCGTGCGGTTGGCTTCGTCGACGATCGGGTTGAGCTCGGTGATCTCGAGGCCGAGGAGCTTCTTGGACTCGGCCGCGTGCTCCATGACGAGGTGCGATTCGCGCTGGGTGATGCCGCCGTGGACGGGGGTGCCGACGCCCGGAGCGACGTCGGGATCGCAGCCGTCGAGATCGAACGACAGGTGGAAGCCCGCGGTGCCGTCGCCCGCGATCTCGAGCGCTTCCTGCATGACGCGGTTCATGCCGAGGATGTCGATGTCACGCATCGTGAAGGCCTTGATGCCACTCTCGTGCACCAGTTCGCGCTCTTGCTTGTCGACATCACGGATGCCGATCAAGACGGCGTTCTTCACGTCGACGTAGGGCGTTGTCTCGGCGATCGCAACCAGCTCCTGCGGGCCGCGCCCCAAGCAGGCGGCCAGGGGCATGCCATGCACGTTCCCGCTGGGCGACGTGCCGGGCGTGTTCATGTCGGCGTGGGCGTCGAACCAGATCAGGCCGATCTTCTGGCCCTGGGAGTGATAGTGCCCGCTGATCCCGGCCACCGTGCCGCAAGCGATCGAGTGGTCGCCACCGACGACCAACGGCAGACCACCCGCACTCAGGACCTCGCGCACCTCCTCGGCCAGGTTCCGACAGCAGGCTGCGATCTCCTTCAGGTAGCGTGCGTTCGGATCGACCGGGGCCTTCGGATCCGGTCGCTGGACGAGCAGGTTGCCACGATCCTCGAACTCGAGGCCGAGCTTCGCGACGGCCGCGCCGAGACCGGCGATGCGGATGGCGCTCGGCCCCATGTCGACGCCGCGCAAGCCTCCGCCGAGGTCCATGGGCACGCCGAGCAGGTGAACGGGCTTCGCAATCATCGGGGGTCTCCGCCTGGGTCGAGAGAGAGCTCGGTCCCGCGCTCCAGCGCGTCACCGAAGGTCGTGCGAGCATCGCCGTCGCGCACGGCGATTTCGATCAATCCGTAGGAATTCACGAGCAGAACCGCCTCGCCCGGCCGCGCCTCGGCATAGGTCCCCACCTGCCGCAGGGTCCGCTCGCGCAGGACGAGCGTGTAGGGCCCGCCAGCGCCCGGCGCGTCGGTCAACGCATTGCCGAAGCGATCGATCCAAAGGACGCGCGTCCGCAGGAGCCCGCCGGGCCCGGGCGCAGGGCGGGGCGCCAGGACGCCGGCCGCCCGCGGCGCCGCGAGCTCGGTCCCGAGCTCGGTCGGCACTCGGCCCGCGACCAACCAGGCCGCCAGGGGGGCGAAGCGATCGCGGCCATGGAACGTGTTCGAGCCGCCTGCGAGACCGAGTCCGGAAACGTCGACCCGCCGCAAGCGCGCGCCCGCGTCCGCCAGGACGGGGCCCAGGACGCCGTTGTCCGGCGCCAGGAAGGCGTGCCCGTCGCACTCGGCCAACAGGATGTCGCGCTCGCTCCCTACGCCGGGGTCGACGACGCAGACGTGCACGGTTCCGGGCGGAAAGCGTCGCCAGGTGTGCTCGAGAAAGAAGGCCGCCGCGACGAGGTCCTGGGGCGGAACCTCGTGCGACAGATCGATGATCGCGCGCAGGTTCGGGCCCGCTTCGCTCCACAGGACGCCCTTCACGATCCCGACGTAGGGATCGCGCGTGCCGAAGTCCGTCAACAACGTGACGAGGCCGTTGGATTGGAAGGTGGAGGTCATGGCGTCACCATGGAAGCGCAACACTTCAGTGCGTGCGCGTGGAGAGCGCACCGAGGTACGCACCCTGCAAGGCCGCGTCCTCCGCACCGCGCCGGCGCGCGAGCGTCTCGACCGCCGCCAGCCCCCCCCATTCGCCGATCGCGAAGCCGACGCGACGGATGTCCGCTTCGGTCGCGTGCGCCGGAACCGACGAGAGCTCGTCGATCAGGACGTGCAGTCCCCCGGTCAAGAACAGCAGCCGTCCCGCCAGCACACTGACGTTGAACTCCGAATTCCAGAGGACCGCCCGCAGGATCTTGAGCGCGACGGGATCCCGGTACCGGATCATGACGAGGGCCACCTCGACCGAGAGCTCGATGTCATCCTCGGCCGGAAACATCCCGCGCATCAGCGCGAGGTCCTGTTCGTTGGCGCCTTCCGAGAGAACGCGCACGAGCCGCAGGCGCGTCTCGGACGGGATGTCGCGCGCGAGCCACCCGCGCAGGCTGTCGCGCGTCCGCAGTCGTCCGAGCTCGCCGAGCCCCAGCTCGAGCTCGAGCCGCACGTCATCGGGCAGGTCGGCGAGCACCAGCCCGGTGATGATGAACGAGTAAAGGCGGCTGTCCTTCGTGGCCCGCCCCATCGCGCGCAAGGCGGCGTCGCGCACCTTGCCCTGGCCCTCGTCGATCAGCTCGCGCAGCTCTTCCTCGGAACCGTCCGCGCCGAGCCGAAAGAGCGCCACCAGGGCCGCGCCCGTCACGGCCGGCGCCCGCGTGCGGGTCATGAAGAGGCGGATGTCCTCGATCCGCGCGGCTTCGCGCCCTTCGCCGAAGGCCTCGAGCACGCGCACCTGGCTCGCCGGAGAACCTGACGTCAGCTCGCGCAGGAGCCACTCGTGGTCCAGGAGTTCGCCTGCACGCAACAGGAGCACTCCCGCCAGCGATTGCAGCTCGGGGATCTCCCCGGCCAGCTTCAGGAGATCGACCGCCTTGCGTTCGATGCGGCGGTCGGCGATCTCCTCGAGCAGGATGCGCCATTCCTCGTTCGAAGCCGGCGCCCAGATCCCATCGGCGATCAGCTTGTGCAGATCGGTCGGCATCGTCGCGACGACCGCACGCAGGCGTGCCGGATTGTCGTCGTTCAGAAGGATCTCGAAGAAGTGATCCCGCACCGAGGCCGAGTTCGGATCGACCGAGGCCGACATCACGGTCCGATCCAGGAAGTCGCGGCGCTTCAGGACCTCCTCGACCAGCACGCTACGCCAGCGTTGACCGTCGACGAAGCCATAGCGACGCGCCGCCTCCCAGCGCAGATCGAGCAGCATGTCGAAGGCCGGCGACGGCCTGGGCGGTTCGCCACCCTCCGCCCAGGGCAGGCACACGTAGGCGCCTTCCTGGAAGTTCGAACGGGACCCGCGGGCGCTCTCGATCACGAAGCGGCGGCCCTCGTCGCCCGTGCGTACCAGTGCGATCGCGGCGTGGACTCCGAGCCCGGGTCCGAGCTCGTCGACCATCGTGCGCAGGGTCTTGAAGCCCGGCGTTCCCAGCTCGCCCATGGCCAGAATCGAGGCCCGTCGGACGTTCAGGTCGTCGATCTTGCCGATCGCTCGCAGCTCGAACACGTCGCCCGGGCCGCCCGCGCAGCCGAGCGCCAGGACGGCGGACAGGAGCCCCAGGGCGTCGTTTTCCCCGCTGCGCAACACGAGCCTGGCGCGGTCGGCCGAACTCGTCGAGAAGGAGATGCGCGCATCGCGCGCCAGCTTGTCGGCACGCGTCGGGGCCTCGAAGTGGCTCTGGATCCAGTCCGGCTTGGCGCGCCGCTTCTCGACGGTCGCCCCGAAGACGTCCTGGACGCCGTCGGCGGGCTCCTGCGGAGCCACGGCGGGCCCACCGGCGAGGGCGAGCAGCAGAACGAGGAGCGGCGGGTGCATCGAGGGACCTATCGGCCGAAAGCACGGAAAGATCGACCGCCGCGGGCTCAGGATCCCCCCGGCCGTGCGGGGACCGAGGCGGCGACCGAAGCGGCCCCGCTCACTTGCGCATGTGCAGGACGATCTCCAGGACGCCCGAGGAGAGGGGTCGCAGCTTCACGGAACCGGCCAGCCCCGTCTCGGTTGTGGCCTCGATCGTGCCGACGGTGCCCGGCACGAGCCCCGTGAGCTCGAAACGGCCCTCGGCGTTCGTGCGGACCAGGACGCCGTTCGGTCCCTCGACCAGGACCCCGGCCAGGGGCTTGCGCGAGGCCGCGTCGATCGCGGTACCGAGGATGCGCGCGGGCCCGTGGGCGTTCTTCTCGGCCAGGACGGGCGCATGCTCGCCCTTCTCCCCCCCGTCGACGACGGTGCCGCAGGCGAGCGGCAGGAGTGTGGCCAATAGCAGGCCAAGGGGTGCGCCCGCGCTGGCCGGACGCGGGGTCGCCGGGCTCGGCCGGGCGCCGGAGCGCAGCCGGAGGATGGCGAGGTGCTTCATACAGGATCTCCCAGGAGTCGGGTCAGTTGATCCCGCTTCTCGTCCCGCAGCGCAGCGTGGGAGGCCTCGAGGTTGAGGCGGAGAAGGGGTTCGGTGTTCGAGGCGCGCACGTTGAACCACCACCACTCGGGGGCGTCCAGGTCGCCGAACTCGACGGTGATGCCATCGAGCTCGTCCTGCTTGCCGTCCGCGTAGTCCGAGCGCAGGCGCGCGATGGCGGCGTCCTTGTCCGGCACGCGGAAGTTGATCTCGCCGGTGGAATGGTAGCGGCGCAGACCGGACACGAGCTGGCTCAGAGTCTTGCCGCGGTTCTCGGCGCTGGACAGGAAGGTGAGCGCGCTCATCATCGCGATCACGCCCGAGTCGGTGGAGAAGTTCTTCGCGAAGTAGAAGTGGCCGGACAGCTCGCCGCCGAAGATCGCACCGCGCTTGCGCATCGTGGCCTTGATGAACGAATGCCCCACGCGTTCGCGGATGGGCTCGCCACCGGCGCGTCGGATCTCCTCCTTCACGACCCAGGAAGAACGCAGGTCGTAGATGATCCCGGCGCCGGGCTGTTCGGCGAGAAAACGCGGCGCGAGCAGCGCGGTCATGAGGTCGGCGCTGACCGTCCGCCCCGTCTCGTCGACGAAGCAGCAGCGGTCCGCGTCGCCATCGAAGGCCACGCCGAGCGCGGCCTTCTTCTCGCGCACGAGCTTCTGCACGTCGTGCAGGTTCTCTTCCTTGAGCGGGTTCGCTTCGTGGTTGGGAAAGGTGCCGTCCAGCTCCATGTAGAGCGAGGCGGCACGGATGTTCGGCACGCGCTCGAGGATCGGCGGCAGCGTGTAGGCGGCCATTCCGTTGGCGGCGTCCATCGCCACGACCATGGGCTGCCCCAGGTCGGCGAACTTCGCGACGTGACCGGCGTAATCCGCCAGGAGGTCGACCGTCTCTTCCTTGCCGCGCTGCGCCACCGGCGCCGGATACGGTCCCTCGCAGGTCTTCTGGATGTCCGCGATCCCCGTCGCCATCGAGACCGGCTTGGCGCCCTCACGACAGAGCTTCATCCCGTTGTACTGGCCCGGGTTGTGGCTCGCGGTCACGCACAGTCCGCCGTCGCAATCCAACGATCCGATCGCGAAGTAGGTCATCGGCGTCGAGGCCAACCCGAGCCGAATCACGTCGCAGCCGGCGTCGCGCATGCCTTCCGAAACGGCGTCGGCGAGCTCCGGAGAGTGCGTGCGCATGTCCTGGCCGACGACCAGCCGCTTCGCGCCCAAGAAGCGCGCGAAAGCGTTCCCGATTTTGCGGGCCATGTCCGCATCGAGCTCGGTGGGAACGATCCCACGAATGTCGTAGGCCTTGAAAATCGACATGAAGAGAGAGGTCTTGGTCCGGGGTGAACGGGCGTGCGCAGAGGATAGCGCTCCCTCCCGTCCGAGTCCCCCGGAAACGGCCCCCCCGGCCCTCCGCTCGCCGTTCAGGCCGGTTGGAGCGCGGCCCGGACGCGCTCCAGCGCCGTCCGGATCGAGGCGAGGCTGCTGGCGTAGCTGAAGCGCAGGTAGCCCTCCCCCAGCGCGCCGAAGGCGGTCCCGGCGACGGTCGCGACGCCGACGTCCTCGAGCAGGCGGTCCTGCAGCTCGCGCGACGAGAACCCGGTGCCAGTGATGTTGGGAAAGGCGTAGAAGGCGCCCTTCGGCATCACGCACGAGAAGCCCGGGATCGCGTTGAGCTCGTCGACGATCGCGACACGCCGCTCGTCGAAGGCGGCCAGCATGCGATCGACTTCGTCCTGCGGACCACGCAGGGCTTCGATGCCGGCGACCTGGACCGGCGCGCTCGGGCACGAGTTGTTGTTGATCTGCAAGCGCTCGGCCTGGGCGATGAGCTCCTTCGGCCAGTAGCCCCAGCCGAGCCGCCAACCGGTCATCGAGAAGGTCTTGCTCCACCCATCGAGCACGATCAGCCGATCGCGGATCGACTCGTAGCCGAGCAGCGAGTGATGCCGCGCATCCCCGTAGACCATGCGCGAGTAGATCTCGTCGGCCAGCACGACGACGTGCGGGTGCGCCTCGAGCCCAGCGACCAGACGATCGAGCGCCGCCTTCTCGATGACGCCCCCGGTCGGGTTCGCGGGCGTGTTCACGATCAAGAGTCGCGTGTTCGGCGTGATCTTCGCGAGCACGGCGTCCGGGTCGAACTGGAAGCCCTTGTCCTCTCGCAGCTCGATCGGAACGGCCTTCGCACCCGAGAACTCGATCATCGACTGATAGATCGGAAAGCCCGGGTTCGGATACAGGATCTCGGCTCCGGCCTCGCCGAACATCTGGATCGCGAAGGTCATCGTCGGCTTGCCGCCTGGGACGATCATCACGCGCTCGGGATCGATCGTGACTCCACGGAAGCGCTGCACGTCCTCGACGACGGCATGCCGCAGCTCGGGCAGCCCCTTGGCCGGCGTGTAGAAGTGGTAGCCGTCCTTCAAGGCCTTGCGGCCGGCCTCGACGATGTTCGCTGGCGTGTGGAAGTCCGGGGCACCGATTCCGAGGTTGATGATGTCCTTGCCGCGAGCCTCGAGCGCCTTGGCGCGCGCGAGGATCTCGAAGGCGGACTCCGTGCCCAAACGGGACATTCGTTTCGCGAGTTGCATCCGGATCCTGAAGGGGTTCTCGAGGGGAGAGCGGACGCAGAGCCTACGTCTCCGCGCGGGAAACGGTCAACCCACGCCGTGCGCGCCGCAGAAAAGAGAAGCTCGTTGAAGACCCGAAAGCCGCGCCGAATCCACCGCTTCGCCTGCGGTTCCAGGTGCCTCACCCCGCGAGCTCGGGATGGGTGCGGGCAGCCTCAGCCGTACAAGACCCAGGCGACGGTCGCGGCCCAGGAGAGCGTGTTCACCAGGAACAGGACGTCGCCGCCGAGGAAGATCCGTGCCGGATTCCCCCCGCCGAGGCCGTTCTGGACGATCAGCATGTAGCGCCCGATCCCGAAGGCCACGAAGGGCACCGTCCAGAAGAGATCGTCGCCGAACTTCAGCACCGTCCCCGCATCGACCGTGTACATCGTGTAGCAGACGATCGTGCAGGCCGCGAGCACGGACACCATCTGGTCCAGGAACTCGATCGTGTACTCGCTCAGGTTGCGTCGGTGCGCACGTCCCTCCTCGCCCAGCAACGTGAGCTCGGCGCGCCGCTTGTTCAGCGCCAGGAAGAGCGCCAGGAAGAGCGTGCACAGGATCAACCAGTGCGACACTTCGGCCTGCGCCGCGGCCCCGCCGACCAGCACGCGCAAGAGAAAGCCCGACGCGATGCAAAAGGCGTCCAGCAGGACGAACTGCTTCAGCTTCAGGGTGTAGGCCACGTTGACGACCAGATAGACCGCCAACATCGCGCTGACCGACCAGGATCCGTCCGGCGTCGCCACGCCCCCCAGCAAGAGCGCCCCGAGCGCCAGGACGAGCGACGCGACCAGGGCCGCGTTGCTCGACAGCTCACCGCTCGCGATCGGGCGCTTGCGCTTCTCCGGGTGCGCGCGGTCGCTCTCCGCGTCCTGCACACCGTTGAAGAGGTAGACCGAGCTCGAGACCAGGCAGAAGGACAGGAAGGCCAGGGCGACGTGCCAGATGTCCGCCTCGACGATCGCGCTCGCCCGCCCCTTCTCCCCGCCGAGAAACAAGAGCGGCGCCAGCACGAAGACGTTCTTCGACCACTGGCGGATGCGGAGCGCGCGTACGAGGACGGGAACGTTCATGGTCGGGGGACGAGAGGGGCCAGCGGCCGCAGCATCGGGCGAGCGCGTCAGCGCAGTCGTGCGCGGGCGCGTTCGATGCGCTTCTCCGCCGCAGCGCGCACGCGGTACGGATCGACCTCGATCGCACGGGCGAAGGCGGCCAGGGCTTCCTGCAGGCGGCCTGTGGCGGCCAGGCTGTCACCGCGGGCGATCTGGATGCCGCCGTGGTAGGGGTCGATGGCTTCGGCGCGGTCGAGGACGCGGGCCGCTTCGGCATGCGCGCCCTCCTGGATCAGGAGCTGGGCGAGGAGCAGCTCGGAATCGGCGCTCGGACGGATCGCGTTGTGGAGGTAGAGCGTCGTCTTGGCCTCGTCCGTGCGACCGAGCAGCGCGAGGACCGTCGCCTTGTTGATCAGAACGCGACGGTGGCGCGGAGACTTCGTCTCGATCGCTTCGATCAGGGTCAACGCTTCCGCGAGCTTGCCTTGCTCGATCAGGGTCTCCGAGCGCCCCACGTCGGACAGGACCGACAGCATGCGCTTGGGATCCGCGAGCCCCTCACGGTCCTCCGGCGCGACGCCGTCGACGTAGCCGAGCGCCTCGAGCCGGGCCGTGGCCGCAGGATCCAGGGGCACGGACGAGGCCGCGACGGCCTGGATCGTCGGCCAGTCCCCGAGCAGTCCGTCGAGGCGCGTCTCGAGGGCGCTCCATTCGGGGCGCCGGTCGGAGGCGCCGTAGAGGTTGTTGCGCTCGTCCGGATCCTTGGCCAGATCGTAGTACTCGCTCGACGGGGCGAGCACGAACTTGTCCTCGTGCCGACGCAGGCCGTAGAGCGGCGACCAGCCGCTCTCGAAGTAGGGCGCCAAGGCCTCCATGTAGACGCTGCGCCCTTGCTTCCAGCCGGGCTGCAAGAGGCTCGTCCCGTCGCGCGCCGTCGTGTCGCGCACGCCGAGCAGATCACACAGGGTCGGGACGATGTCCATCGTGGCCGCGACGCCGTCGGCGACGACGGTCCCACCGTCGAGCAGGCCGGGCACCGAGAGGATCAAGGGCACGCGCATGACCGCGTCGTAGAGCAACATGCCGTGCGTGGACTCGCCGTGCTCGCCCAGGCTCTCGCCGTGATCGGCGACGAGCAGAAAGACCGTACGGTCGAGCAGGTCGGCGTCCTCGAGCGTCGTGACGAGCCGTCCGAGCTCGCGATCGACGGAGGCGATCTCGCCGTCGTACGGCTCGCCGGCGGCCACGGCGGCCGGTGGCTCGTAGGGAAAGTGCGGGTCGAAGTAGTGCACCCAGAGGAGGAACGGTTGTTCGCTCGAACGCGCACGCAGCCAGGTCGTCGCCGCGTCGGTCACGTCCGCCGCCGAGCGCTCGTTGAAGTCGCCGTAAGCCGCGCCGCCGGCCAGCGCGTCGTCGTAGCGCTCGAAGCCCTGGTCGAGCCCGAAGCGCGCGTCGAGGACGAAGGCGGACACGAAGGCCGCCGTGGCATACCCCTCGGACGAGAGCACCTCGGCCAGGGTCGCTTGCTCGGCTCCCAGGACGAACTCGCCGTTCTCGCGCACGCCGTGATTGGGCGGGAGGAGGCCGGTCAGGATCGTGGCGTGCGACGGCAGCGTCATCGGTGCGGCGCTGACGGCATCGGCGAAGCGCACGCCGCGCGCAGCGAGTCCGTCGATGATCGGCGTGCGCGCTTGCGCGTAACCGTAGCACCCGAGCCGGTCCGCGCGCGTCGTGTCGAGGGTCACGAGCACCACGTGGAAGCCCCGGGCCGCACCGGTCGTCAGCGCCGCGGGCAGGCCCTGGGGCTCGCCGCAGGCCGAGAGGGCGGCCAGGAGGACCGCTCCGAACCCGGCCCGCCAGGTCTTGCCCTTCACGTGCACGTCCTGTCCGAGCGCACGCTCAGTCGAGCGAGAGCTTCTGCAGGTCTTCGACCGGCGAGTCCGGCCCCACCTGGAGCAGATCTTCCTCGGGATCGATCTCTCCCCTTTCGCGCAGCAGAACGACCTCGAAGGTCTGGATGGAGCCGTCGCCGTACAGGACGTTGGTCGTCGTGGGATGGTTCATGCCACCGTCGTTGTCGTCGGCGACGAGCGGCTCCTTGCCCGAGAGCTTGCGCAGCGGGTAATTCTTCGTGTCGCGCCCGGCGTAGGCCGAGTAGCTGCCTTCGACCAGTTCCAGATCCTTCCACCAGTCCTGCCAGTCGAGCTGACCGATGTCGAGGGCGCCCTTGTCGACCGCCGGGCACGTGAGACGCTCGGCGTTGGTCTTCGTCTGCTCGACGGCCTCGCGGCTGTAGAGCTGGGCGAAGAAGCGCACGCCGCTCTCGTTGGGCAGGGTCTTGTACTTGGTCTGGTACAGCGTGATCCCGGAGTGAATCGCCTTCAGGTTCTGGGAGCAGGCGGTCACCTTCGAGGCCTCGATCGAGTCGGTGACCATCGGGAGCAGGGCCGCGGCCAGGATCCCGATGATGAGGATCACGGCCAGGAGCTCGATCAGCGTGAAGGCGCGCCGGGCGGTCGCGCGGGTACCGCGGAGGACGAGATGAATCGGTCGCATGGGAGCCAGGAAGGGTAGGAGCGGGTCGGCCCCGTTCTACCCCACTCTGTCCGGGGAGTCACCCGCGGGCTGACGTGAAGGGCGGAAACGGGCCCGGGCGGGGCGTCGCCCCCCTGGGCCTTGCGGCCGGGGTCCGGCAGCGCGTGGGCCGCTCGACCCCGCTCAGGCGCGCGCCCCGAGCTCGGCCGTCGCCTTGACGAGGGCGGCGGCCATGTTGGTCTCCTCCCAGCTGAACCCGGAGCGTCCGAAGTGCCCGTGGTAGGACGTCTGCGTGTAGATCGGGCGCTTGAGCTTCAGGGTGTCGACGATCGCCGCCGGACGCAGGTCGAAGACCGCCTCGACCGCTTGGACCAGGATGTCGTCGGGCACCGTGCCAGTCCCGAAGGTGTCGACGCGGATCGACAGCGGCTTCGCCACGCCGATCGCGTAGGCGACCTGGACTTCGCAGCGCGAGGCCAGCTTGGCCGCCACGAGGTTCTTGGCGACCCAGCGTGCCGCATAGGCCGCCGAGCGGTCGACCTTGCTCGGGTCCTTGCCGGAGAAGGCACCCCCACCGTGACGACCCATTCCCCCGTAGGTGTCGACGATGATCTTGCGACCGGTCAGGCCGCAGTCGCCGTGGGGTCCACCGATCACGAAGCGACCGGTCGGGTTGATGTGGTAGATCGTGTTGGCGTCGAGCAGCTCGGCCGGGATGACCGCCTTGACGATCTTCTCGATGACCTCTCTTTGGATCGTGGCGTGCTCGACGTCCGGATCGTGCTGGGTCGAGATCACGACGGTGTGCACGCGCAGCGGCTTTTCGCCGTCGTACTCGACCGTCACCTGGCTCTTCGAGTCGGGGCGCAGCCAAGGGAGCTGGCCCGTCTGGCGCGCCTCTGCCAGCCGCTCGACGAGACGGTGCGAGTAGTGGATCGGCGCCGGCATGAGCGTGTCGGTCTCGTCGCAGGCGTAGCCGAACATGAGTCCCTGGTCGCCCGCGCCCTGCTCTTCGTAGAGCCCTTCGCCGGCGGTCACGCCCTGGCTGATGTCGGGCGACTGCCGATCGAGCGTCACCATCACGGCGCAGGTGTCCCCGTTGATCCCGAAGGCGTCGTTCGTGTAGCCGATGCGCTTGATCGTCTCGCGCACGACCGTCTGGTAGTCGATGCGCGCCTTGGTCGTGATCTCGCCGGAGATCACGCACAGCCCGGTCGTGACGAGGGTCTCGCAGGCGACGCGCGAATCAGGGTCCTGCTCGAGCAGAGCGTCCAGGATCGAGTCGGAGACCTGGTCCGCCACCTTGTCGGGGTGGCCCATCGAGACGGATTCGGACGTGAAGAGTTGTCGTGCCATGGATGTGGACGGGGGGGTCCGGTGCCGGAGCGGCCTGCTCCGGCAGGGATCAGCTGGTCGGGGAACGGATCAACGTATGAGGATGACCCGGTACTCTAGCAGGGCGCGCGGGACTCTCCAACGCCGGGGTCGAAGAGTCCGACCGCTTGCAGGGCCTCGAGCGTCAGCCCGGTGGCACCCCCCTGGGAGGCGACCGCCGCCAGCGCGGCGGCGCCCATCGCCCGGCGCCGCTCGGCCGCGTCGTCGGCCAGGACCAGCTCGCGCCAGGCCGCCACGAGCCCGTCGACGTCGCACACCTGGCGCGCACCGCCACAGGACAGAAGCAGCGCCGCCTCCTGGGCGAAGTTCGTGACCGAGGGGCCGAACAGGGTGGCCTTGCCCTGGGCCGCGGGCTCGAGCACGTTCTGGCCGCCGTGCTCGACCAGGCTGCCGCCGACGAACACGAGGTCGGCCAGGGCATAGATGCGCTCCAGCTCGCCGATCGTGTCGACCAGGGCCGGTCGCGCGGGGTCGGGCTCGGCCCCCCGCCGCAGGGCCGACAGGCGCTGGGCCGCGAAGCCTTCGTCCTCGAGCCGGCGCTCGATCTCCTCGCAGCGCTGCGGGTGGCGGGGCACGAGGATCAGGCGGGTGCCGGGGATGGCGCGGCGCCAGGCCTGGGCCAGCTGCACCTCCTCGGGCGCGTGGGTGCTGCCGGCGACGACGACCAGGCGCTCGCTCGAACCCAGCAGGCGACCGAGCTCCTCACCGGGCTCGACCGCGCCGAGCCGCAGCCCGTCGACCTTCACGTTGCCGGTAATCAGGATGCGCTCGGGCGAGACCCCCAGGTCCGCGAAGCGCTCGGCGTATTCCGCCGATTGCACGCAGAACAGCGAGATGCGGTTGAACTGCGGCAGCAGGCGGCGGAAGACGAGGTAGCGCTTGTGGCTGCGTTCGGTGATCCGTCCGTTGATCACCGCGACGGGCACGCCGCCGATGTTGCACTCGCGCAGGAAGTTGGGCCAGATCTCGAGCTCGACCAGGACGACCCAGTCGGGTCGTACCCGGCGCAGGAAGCCGCGCGTGACCCAGGACAGGTCGGCGGGGTAGCGCACGATGGCATTGCCGGGAAACAGCGAGCCGGCCACCTGGATGCCGGTGTTCGTCGTCGCGCTGATGACGACCTCAGCGCCGGGACAGGCCGCCTCGATGGCGCGCACGAGCGACTGCGCTCCCTTGACCTCACCGACCGAAACGCCATGGACGAGGATGCGCGGCCCCGACTTCGGACCGAGCCTCGGCAATCCGCGGCCGAGCTGGTCGCGCAGCATGCGGAAGAGCCCGGGCACACGCCGGCTCTTCCAGAGAAACCAGGGCAGGCCCACGATGCCGGCAAACAGCCAGGCGGCGTCGTAGCCCGCGTGCAAGACGGTGCGCACCGGGCCCGCGAAGCGATCGGAACGGATCGCGACGGCCCGCAGGCCCCCGAGGTCAAGCGGCTCGACCGGCTCGGGCACTTCGGCCGCGGGCGCGGCTCCCCCCGACGCGTCCGTCCCTCCGGTCGACGCGGAGTGAGCCCCACGCGCGCCGTCGGTCTGGGGGTCTACTTCCCGTGGCACTTCTTGAATTTCTTGCCGCTGCCGCACGGGCAAGAATCGTTGCGTCCGACACCGGTGTAGTCCGTTGCGGGCTCCTGCGGCCGAGCGGGTGCGGGCTGGGCTGCGCGGATGGCATCCTCCCGACGCTTGCGGTCGAAGCGCGCGGAGGCCGGAGCGCGGGCGGCCTGCTGGCGCATGCGCGCGACCGCGAGCGCCCGGGCGGCCTCGGCCGCTTGACCGGTCGGCACGGGCTGCCCGCCGGCGTAGGGGTTCTTGGGACGCGTGAAGGCCGCCGCACGTTGCTCGGAGGCCTGTTCGCCGTCGTCCTCGGGGCGCCGCACCTGCACGCGCAGGATCTTGGACGAGACGTCGTCCTCGATGACGGCCATCAACTTCTCGAAGAGCGCGTAGCCCTCGGCCTTGTACTCGTTCTTCGGATCCTTCTGGGCGTAACCGCGCAGGCCGATGCCCTGGCGCAGGGCGGTGATCGCCCGCAGGTGATCCATCCACTTCGTGTCGAGCGCGTGCAGCAGGAGGTAGCGGTCGACGCGCCGCATGAGCTCTTCGCCGAGCTCATCCTCGCGCTCGCCGTAGCGTTTCGTGACGGCCTCGAACGTCGGCTCGAAGTCGACGTCCTCGGTCGCCGTCGCGAGCTTGGCGCTGTCGTCGTCGAGGTCGAACCCGAAGCTGCGGTGGAACCAGCCTTGAAAGCCCTCGGGGTCCTCCCGGAACGCGTCCGCCATGCGCGGGATCACGTTCTCGAACATCGCGAGGACCTTCTCCTTCAGGCCCTTGTCCTCGAGCACTTCCTGGCGCACGCCGTAGACGGTCTTGCGCTGCTCGTCCATCACCTCGTCGTACTCGAGGAGGTTCTTGCGGATCTCGAAGTAGTAGTCCTCGACCTTGCGCTGGGCCTTCTCGATGGCGCGCGTCACCATCGGGGACTCGATCGGAACGCCTTCGCTCATGCCGAGCTTCTCCATGGCGTTCGTGATCCACTCCTTGTAGAAGCGGCGCATCAGAGGGTCCTGCAGCGACAGGAAGAAGCGCGTCTCCCCGGCGTCCCCTTGGCGGCCCGAGCGACCGCGCAGCTGGTTGTCGACCCGGCGCGACTCGTGGCGCTCGGTACCCAGCACGTAGAGCCCGCCGCGCTCGAGCACGTCCGCCTCGTCGGCATCGCACTTCGCGCGCACTTCCTCGCGGATGCGGTCGATCTGCTCCTTGTGGTCCATGTCGCCCTGGACCAGACCGGCGGCGGTGAGCGCCCGCTTCAGGAGGTACTCGAAGTTGCCTCCGAGCTTGATGTCGGTACCGCGACCGGCCATGTTCGTCGACACCGTGACCGCGCCGCGTTCGCCGGCTAGGGCGACGATGTCGGCCTCACGCTCGATCTGCCCCTTCTTGGCGTTGAGGACCTCGTGGCGGATGCCGCGCGTCTTCAGGATCGCGGACAGCTTTTCGGAGTTGTCGACGCTGGTGGTGCCGACCAGGACCGGCTGCCCTTTTTCCTGGAGGCGCTCGATCTCCTCGGCGATCGCCGTCCACTTCTCCGGTTCGGTCCGGTAGACGACGTCGACACGGTCTTCGCGCTCGACCGGAACGTTCGTCGGGATCGAAACGACGTCGAGGCCGTAGATCTTGTGGAACTCGTTCGCCTCGGTGATCGCGGTGCCGGTCATCCCGGCCAGCTTCTCGTACAGCCGGAAGTAGTTCTGGAAGGTGATCGTCGCCAGGGTCTGGTTCTCCGGCTTGATCTGGATCCCTTCCTTGGTCTCCACCGCCTGGTGCAGGCCGTCCGACCAGCGTCGGCCGGTCATCTTCCGCCCGGTGAACTCGTCGACGATCACGACCTCTTCGTTCTCGACGACGTATTCCTTGTCGCGCGCGTACAGCTCGTGGGCCCGGATGGCGTTCTCGATGTAGTGCGGCCAGTCGGTGTTGCCCTCGGTGTAGAACGACTCGATCCCCAGGATCTCCTGGGCCGCGACGATGCCGTCTTCGAGCAGGGAGACCTGACGTTCCTTCTCCTTGACCTCGTAGTGCTCCTCCGCCTCCAGCGTCCGCGCGACTTTGTCGGCGGCCTGGTACTTGTCGGGCATGTACTCCGCGGGGCCCGAGATGATCAGCGGCGTCCGCGCCTCGTCGATCAGGATGGAGTCGATCTCGTCGATGATCGCGTAGTGCAGGTAGTGCTGGACCTGCTCCTCCACGGTCATCTTCATGTTGTCGCGCAGGTAGTCGAAACCGAACTCGTTGTTCGTCCCGTAGACGATGTCCGAGCGATACACCGGTAGCCGCAGGCTCGGGTGCATGTCGCTCTGGATCGACCCCCAGGTGACGCCGAGGTAGTCGTAGATCGGCCCCATCCACTCCGCGTCACGGCGAGCGAGGTAGTCGTTGACCGTGATGAGGTAGACGGGTTTGCCGACGAGCGAATTGAGGTAGAGCGGCAGCGTCGCGACGAGCGTCTTGCCCTCCCCCGTCATCATCTCGGCGATGGCGCCCTGGTGCAGGACGACGCCCCCGACGATCTGAACGTCGTAATGGCGCAGCCCGAGCGTTCGCACCGAGGCCTCGCGAACGAGCGCGAAGGCCTTCGGCATGATCTCCTCGAGGGTGGTCTCCTCGGCGGCCAGGGCACGCTTCCACTCCTGCGTCTGCGCCTTGAAGTCGTCGTCGGACAGGCCCTGGGCCCACGGTTCGAGCGCCGCCACCTCCCGAACGATCGGCCCGACTTCGCGGACCATGCGCTCGTTCCGCGAGCCGAAGAGGTTCTTCAACCCGCGCCCGAAGCGCTCGCCCACGTCCGACAGCTTGTCGCTGAGTTCCGACCAATCCACCATCCGCGCTCGATCCTGTTCGGGGGGCCTCCCCCCGCCATTTCGTTGAGTTTCCAGCCGCGCGAGTCAGCCGGCGGGAATCGAACGCGTCATTAAACGCCAGCCCGGGGCTCGGGGGCAACTTCCAACGGCTTCCTGTTGGGCTCCAGGGGCGATTCCGTGGGCGAACGCCGGCTCCGGGCGGCACGGGCCGGCCCGCGGCGCGCGCCCTGCCCGGACGAACCGGTCACTCGGCGCCGGGCGTCGGAGCTTCCCTGGCGGCGAGCAGCCGCTCGATCATGGCGAAGAGCACGTGCCGCGGGTAGGGCTTGCGCAGGAGGCCCGAGACCTTGCGCATCCGCGAGAGATCGATCGTAGAAGCCGTCGCGAAGAGCACGGGCAGGTGGGCCGTCCGCGGGTCGCGCCGGAGTCGGCGCAGGACCTCCTCGCCGTCGAGCTGGGGCATCTCGTAGTCGAGCAGCACCAGGTCCGGGATCGGATCGCAGGCCAGGCGGTCGAGCGCCTCGCGGCCGTCGCGCGCGTGCTCGACCCCGTAGCCGCGCGCCCGCAGCAGGGCACAAAGCCCCATCGCCACGTCGCAGTCGTCGTCCACGACGAGCAGGCTCCAACGCTTCTTGCCCGCGCGCTCGACGCGCGCCAGCTCCTCCATCAGGGCCCGCAGGTCCGTGTTGGTCGGAAGGCTCGCCACGTCCCAGGCGGTCTCGATCTCGGCCTTCAGTTCCCGGTTGTAGCCCTTCAGCTCCTCCCACTCCTCGTAGTCGGGGGAGTCCGGCCGGATCTCGAGGTTGTCGTGCGTGTCGATCGAGAAGAAGTACTCCCCGTTCACGAGGTGCTCCTGGACGACGAGCTTCATGAACGGATAGCGACTGTTGCCGAGGCGTAGCGTGTAGCGCTTGAGTCCGCCGCCGCCTCCCGCCACGCGTTCGAAGCGCTCGAAGAAGGCCTCGAGCCGATCGATGTTCTCGTAGTCCTCGATGCGCGCCTTCGGTCGGACGCCGCAGCCCTCCGGCCAGGCATGCTCGAGATAGATCCGAAGCGCGCGGCGAACGTGCGTCGGGGTCATGTGTTCGAGCCGCATGCTTCGTAGGCGCCTCAGCGCGCTCCGAGTCCCTCTTCGTTCGACGTCTCACGAGCGCGCGCGGGGGACCCCGCTCCGGACGACGCCAGGATCTCGCGCCCATCGCGCACCGTTCCGATGATCGTCTTCACGTCCGCGATCCCGGCTTCGGCAAGCAGCGCCGCGAGCTCGCGCACGAGCCGTCCGGGCAAGGCCGGATCGGCGAAGCAGGCCGTGCCGAGCTGGATCGCCGTGCAACCCGCCACGAGAAACTCGAGCACGTCGTCCGCCGTCGCGATCCCGCCGCAGCCGATGACGGGAATCGAGACCGAGCGCGCGCAATCCCACGCGCACCGCAGGGCGATCGGCTTGATCGCCGGCCCCGAATACCCGCCCTGCACGGTCGCGATGCCGGGGCGGGCGCTGCGCCAATCGAGCGCCATCCCGAGCACCGTGTTCACCGCCGTGATCGCGTCCGCCCCGCCGTCCTCGACCGCCAGGGCCAGGTCGCTGATCCGCGCGACGTTCGGGGAGAGTTTGGCGAAGATCGGCTTCGAGGTCGCCGCGCGAACCCCGGCGATCACCTCGCGCGCCGTCTTCGGATCCGTGGCGAACGGCAACCGTCCGCCCTGCACGTTCGGACAGGACAGGTTGACCTCGAAGGCGTCGATCGCCGCCTCACCGTCCAGCCGGGCGGCCATCTCGCGAAAGTCGTCGGGCGACTCCCCGCCGATGTTCGTGACCACGATCGTGTCGGCCCGCGCCATGTCCGGCAAGACGTCGGCCACGTAGTGGTCGATGCCCTTGTTCTCGAGCCCGATCGAGTTGAGCAACCCCACTTCGGTCTCGGCGATGCGCGGAGCTTCGTTGCCAGCGCGGGGCAACAGCGTCACGGTCTTGCTCACGAGCCCGCCGATCTCCTCCGGCGGCGTGAAGTGACACATCTCGAGCCCGTGTCCATAGGTGCCCGAGGCCGAGAGGACCGGATTCCTGAGGACGAGAGGACCGAGCTCGACGCTCAGATCGACCATGCCGCCACCATAGCCCCCGGAACTTGGGTCGGCAACGCGGGCCGACCGACTTCAGGAGGACGCACGGGCCTCGGTCGTGTCGCCCTGCTCCGCCTCGCCAGGCAGAGCGCGCGGCGCCACCGGGCCTTCGTCCCCTGCCGCGGCGAGCGCCTCGGCCTCCGGCTCGTCGTCCGGGGCCGGTTCCGCGCCCGCCTTCGGCGCGAAGAAGCCCGAGAGCACCCACAGCACGGCTCCGACCGAGATGCACGAGTCGGCCACATTGAAGGTGTGGAAGTGCCAGTCCCAACCGAAGGCGTCCGAGAGGAACCAGACGTCGATGAAATCCCGCACCGTCAAGTAGGGATGGCCCGCCTCGACGCCTCCGAACCAGAGGTTGTCCAAGAGGTTGCCGACGGCACCGGACAGGACCAGCACCATCGCCGAGAGAACCACGGGCTCCTTCCTGACGGCCCGGAAGACCAGCACGCAGAGCGCCGTGACCGCGAGGCCGCGCCCGATCACGAGCGCGTGCGGCCAGTCGGCGAGGCGGCCGAAGGCCGCGCCGGGGTTGTAGGACAGCATGAAGCCGAACCAGTCCCCGAAGATCGGATAGCGCAGGTGCCCGTGGTGATCCCGGATGACGTCCGCCGGCGGCGGGCTGACCTCCATGAAGTCGAAGACGGCGAACTTCGTCCACTGGTCTGCCCCCACGAGCAACAGGACGACCAGGAACCGGACCCAGGGCAGGCCCTGTCCGGTCGACGAGGTTTGCATGGACTAGGAGCCCGTCGTGAAAGGGCTTCGGATGCCGGAGCGTCGGCATCCGCTGGGGCGAGGGGCCCAGAGCTGCAGGCGGACGGCCGGCTGCGGCGTGCTCCTCGGGAGCCGCACCGCCGGAGAGAACGTCGTCCTGGCGCCGATGGACACTTTCAACGGGCTCCTAGCTGGCCTCTTCGAGGCGGCGCTGGCAATCGATGCAGTTGCGCGCGTGGGGAACGGCGGAGAGGCGCGGCCTCGGGATCGGTTCGCCGCACTCTTCGCAGAGGCCGTAGGTGCCGGCTCGGATCCGGTCGAGGGCCTCGACGACGTCGTTCAGCGTCGCTTCGTCGCGCGCCAGGAGCTCGAGGCTGAACTCCTGGGCGAAGCTGTCGGAGCCCACGTCCGCCGGGCTGTCGACCGGAGCGCGCTCGCCATCCGTCACGAAGGCGTCGTTCTCGAGGTCCGAGATGTCCCCGGACAGCTCCATCCGCAGGTGCAAGAGCAGAGCCTTGTACCTTTCGAGGTCCGCGGGAGTGAGCTTTCTGGGCATGAAGACCGTTCCGGAACCGTCCGGTCGGCGGGAACCGTCGGGTTCAGAGGGGAGTGCGGTGAGGGAAGGAGGCACCGGGCATCCGTCTCGGGGCTCCTGCCGAGCCCCGAGGGGCCGGGAGTATAGGCACGGCGCGCGGCCCTCTCAAGCAGCTGAAGCGTGTTCGCGAACCGCTACCGCGCCATCCGGAGGCGGGGTCCTTGCCCCGCACGCTCCGGGTCGCGACCCTCTGTCCATGGCCGCACGTCCACCGACGACCGCCGCGCTCCCGCTGGCCTACACCGCGGCCCTCGAGGACTTCCTCGAGGCCCTGCGCGTCGAGGCCGGGCTCGCGCGCAACACGCTCGTCGCCTACCGCCGCGACCTCGTCGATTTCATCGCCTGGGCCGACGCCGCGGGGGCCGACGCGCCGGCGCGCGTCCAGCCCGAGCACGTCGTCGATTGGCTCGCGGACCTGCGCGACCGTGGCCTGGCCGAGGCCAGCGTCGCGCGCCACCTCGCCGCCCTGCGCATGCTCCTGCGGCATCTCGTGGCGGAGGGCCGTCTGAAGCGGGACCCGGCGGCGCTGATCTCCGCGCCGGTCCTGCGCCGCTCACTGCCCAAGACGCTCTCCGTGGACGACGTCGCGCGGCTCTTGGACGCGCCGTTGCGCGACGGGGCTGCCGGGGAGGGCGGCGAACCGGGCTGGCGCGGCCAGCGCGATCACGCGCTCCTGTCGGTCTTGTACGCCTCGGGAGCGCGCGTATCCGAGTCGATCTCGCTGCGCACCGACGGACTCGAGCCGTCGCTGCGCATCCTGCGCTTGTTCGGCAAGGGCAAGAAAGAGCGGCTGGTCCCGATCGGGGAGCCCGCCCGGCGTTCGCTCACCCGCTGGCTCGAGAACGGACGGGCGCGTCTGCCGGACGCCCGCCGCCGGCCCGAGGTCTTCCTGACCAAGACCGGCCGACCGCTCGACCGCCAGAACGCCTGGCGGCGCGTGAAGGCCGCGGCGCTCTCGGCCGGTCTCTCACCCGCGATCTCGCCGCACACGCTACGGCACTCGTTCGCCTCCCATCTCCTGGAGGGCGGCGCCGACCTCCGCAGCGTGCAGGAGATGCTCGGCCACGCCTCCATCCGGACGACCGAGATCTACACCCATCTCGACGCCGACCACGTCCGCAGCCTGCACCGTCTCTATCACCCGCGCGGCTGAGACCGCGGTCGCTCTGCGTCAGCTGCCGAGGGTCAGGTGCAGGGCACCTGTCAATTGCCCGAACGAGAGCGGACCCGCCTGGGGGTCGAAGACGGCGCCTTGAAGGATCAGCTCGAGCCCACACGCGGAGGGATCGCCCTGGATCGGAAAGCGCTCTTCGTACGAGCCTTCGCCGTCGGTCTGGAAGCCGCGGAAGAGACGCATGCCGCCGGGATCGATGAAGAGCAGGCAGCCCGACGCGATGACGTGCGGGGGCCGACGTCCGGGCGGGGACAGGAACAAGAAGCCCGGCGCGAGCGGTGAGGCCCCGTTGATTCCGATCGAAGCCACGCGCCCGATGCGCGGCTCGCTCACGACCAGCTCGGCACCGCAGCCCGACGAAAGCGGGCGAACGACGGCCGGGGTCGGGCAGATGCCGTGGTCGAGCCGAATCACGAAGCCGTCCGCCAAGCCGGAGTTGCGCGGCGCAAAGCTGGACTCGTCGGTCGCGAGCCCGTCGCGCGCGAAGCCGACGACGCCGGAGAAGCCGGTCGAGGGCTCGACGCAGATCGCCGTGGCGTGATCGTCGCCGCTTCCGCCCAGGAAGGTGCCGAACGCGAGCTCGGAGCCCGTCTCGTCGAACGACACGACGAAGCCGTCCTTCATCCCGTTGCGCTTCGGCTCGAGCGCGTCCTCGGTCACCGGCAGGTCGTCGGACAGCGTGATGCCCGACACCCACGGCAGCTCCCAGGCGTCGAGTCCGAGGTCCGTGCAACCGTCTTGCTCGGAACCCGAGACGTACGTCGCATAGACCAGCGCCTCGCCACTCTTCGCGAGCTTGGCCACGAAGCCGTCCATCCCGGGCGCGCCGACCTCCTGGAAGGCGCCCGGGGTCGCCGGGAAGTCGTCCGAGGTCGTGAAGCCGCAGACGAAGACCTCGCGCTTCTTGTTCACCGCGATGCCCTTGCCGGACTCGCGGCCCCGGCCTCCGAGGTACGTGGAGAACACGAGGCTGCGGCCCGTGGAGTGCACCTTGGTCACGAAGGCGTCGAAGTCGTTCTTCGAGTCGTCCAGCGCGCCCGCCGTGGTCGGAAAGTCGACCGAGTGCGTCTCCCCCGTCACGTAGGCACATCCGGTTCGATCGACCGCGAGAGCGAAGGCCTCGTCGTGGCGACGTCCGCCGAGATAGGACGACCAGACCAGCGCCGAACCGTCCGGCTCGAACTTCGTGACGAAGGCGTCGCGCTCCCCTCCCGCCTCCCACTGAAAGGCGTTCCAGGTGATCGGATAGTCGCGCGAGCGCGTCGTTCCACAGAGGTAGACGCAGCCGGCTTCGTCGAGCGCGATGTCGTTCGCGACGTCTTCGCCTCCCCCGCCGAGGAACGTCGACCAGAGCAGCGAACGCCCGTCGGCCGCCAGCTTGAGGACGAAGGCGTCCATCCCCAGGTTCTTGACGTCGCGGAAGGCCCCGGCCGTGACCGGGAAGTCGGTGCTCTTCGTCAGTCCACAGACATAGGCCTCGCCCGCTTCGTTCACGGCGATGCCCTGACCCTTGTCACTGCGACCGCCACCGATGAAGGTCGCGTACTCGAGGCCGCGCCCGCCGGGATCGAGCTTGAACACGACCGCTTCGTCGCTGTCGGCGCGTCGGTCGACGGCGGAGGCCTCCACCGGGAAGTCCCCCGAACGGCTCCAGCCCGTCACGTACATGGCACCGCTGCCGTCCAGCGCGACGCTGTGGGCCTCGTCGACGTTGCTGCCTCCGACGTAGGTGCTGTAGGAGAGCACGGGGTCGATCACGCAGGCGAGCTCGGGCGAACGCCCGTCGATGCGGAAGCCGAAGCGCCCGTCCGCGAGGCGCTCGTAGCGACTCGCGAGCTCTTCTTGCGTCCCGTCCCGATGCACCTGGAAGGTCGTCGGAGCACTCTGCCGCAGGTTGCCCTGCGCCGTCGACCACACGAGATCACCGACTGCGTCGAGCTCGGCACCGGGCGCGCTGAGGACGACCTGCTCGAGGTCCGCGCCGGCCTCGAGCACGAGGTCGTACTCCAGCAGGCCGTGGCGCTCGTAGACCGCCAGCTCGATGCCCGGATAGAGGTCGCGATAGGCGATTCCCTCGTAGGTCGGGACGTCCACCAGCCAGGTGTCGCGCGCGCCGTGCAGGTAGTTCACCCGCGCGCGGCTGGGCGTTCCCCCCTCGATGCGCGTCCTGCGCGAGGTGCCCTCGAACGCGATCGACACCGCGGCGCCCTCGCTCTCGTCCGAGGCCGCGGGCGGGCCGTCGAAGACCAGCTGGAAGCCATCGCTGCGGAAGTTCGCGCGCAGACCGGGGATACGGGCTTGGAAGCGCGTAGCGATCTCGAGCTGGCCGGCGTTCGCGACGAACACGAGCGGCACGTAGGGACCGGAATCCGGTCCCTCGCGGTCCGTCCGCGCGAAATCCGGGACGGGGCGCCCGTCCGTGGACGGCAGGCCCGCGTACTCGGCGCGGAACAGATCGGCGAGGAAGAACGCGAGGACGGCGAGCGCCGCCACAACGGGCGTCGACCACTTCTCCATGGGGGTGCTGAACAGGGTGTGAGGTCCGGAGGAGTGCGAGCCGGGGCGCCCGCTGCCCCCACCCATCGGGTCGCACCCGCTCCGCTCTCCAAGCGAAGGTGGCTTTTCGCACGACTCGAACACGATCCGCGTAGGCTCGGGAAGCCTTTTCGCCCGCACCCCGGAACCACGTGCGAGATCGGCGGTTGGGAAGCGGCGGTTGAGGAGGAGGAGATCTTGCAACGCAACGAACGCATCGTGGCCGGGCTGCTCGCCGGGCTCGCGTCGATCGGACTCGCGGTCCTGGCCTGGTTCGCCTGGACGGCGGACTCGCCGGAGACCTTCCAGCGGCGCGCGCGCTCGTCCGAGGCCTCCGCGCGGCGCGCGGAACCGGTCGCGGCTCCGGAGGTCAGGAATTCGGGCGGGGAGCGTCGGACCGAGCTCGGGCGCCTGGCGACGAGCCCCGCGCGGCGCTCGCCCGCGGCGCAGGGCCCGCCGCCCGCACCCAGCTCCACGGCCCACGTCACGTTCGTGGACGAAGACGATCGCTTGCTCGCGGGTGTCGCGCTCGTTTCCGCGGTCGAGCTCGCGACGGCGCCCCACGTCCTCCCCCCGCTTGCTGCCGCGCTCGAGCCGAGCCGCCCCGAGGTCTTGGCTCGGTCGGATCAGGACGGACGCGCCACCCTCACGGTGCCGTGTCGTGGGCGGACGCAGCGACGCGTCCAGACCGAGCTCGCGGGCTACGCGCGGGCCGACGTGAAGCTCCACTTCCAGCGTGACGAGACGACCTGGGCCGCGGAGGTCGTCCTCACCACGGGTCGTACCCAGGCGGGCACGGTGCGAACGCTCGCGGGCACGGTTCCGCCCGACGCGATCGTCCGGATTCCCATCTTGGGCCGCAAACACCTGCGGGTCCCGATCGAGGACGTCGAGCCCGAGCGCTTTCGGTGCGTGCGCGTCGCCGAGAACGGCAGCTTTCAGGTGCACGGACTCCCACGGGTGATTCCCTACGTCGAGGCCTGGGCCCCCGGCTACCGTCCGCGCCGGATCCGACCGACGGAGCACGGCGGCCGACCCTACGCCTTCGAGCTCGAGCCGATTCCGAGCCCGGTCCTGTTCCACGGACGGGTCGAGGCGCCCGACGGACGCGGGTTGGAGAACGTGCTGATCGCCGACTCCGTCGAACTGGCGCGGACGGACTCCGAAGGGCGCTTCGCCTTCGAAGCGAGTCACGGCGCGAGCGCCGCCACGTTCGACTTCCGACCTCTCGGTGCCCTGACGCGGGCCTGGAGCGGAACCCGCGTCGCGCTCTCCGCCGGGGAGGCCAGCACGATCACGCTCGCGCCCCGGCCGCGGCTCGAGCTCCTCGTCCTGGGCCCCGCCGGCCCCGTTCCGGGCCTGCTCGTCCGCGTCCTGAGCAAGCGGGCGAACCGGGGACCCGTCCGAAACTCGGACGAACACGGTCGCGCCAGCTTCAACCCTCCGGAGGGCGAGTTTCACGTGCAGGTCAAGGGAACGCACGACGGCGGGTTCGGACCGTTCCGGATGGAGGACGTCGGCCCCTTGCTCGAGCTCCGGATCGACGGCGAGGCGCGCGCGGCTCTCGTCGGGCGTGTGACGATCCAGGGGAGGCCCGCGCGCCGCACGCGGATCACCCTGGTCCAACCGTTGCGGGAAGGGTTCACCGCGACCTCGATGGGCGGCGTGCTCAACGACGAGCCGTTCCAGCACGTCGTGCGCAACCTCGACGCGCTCGAGACGTGGACGCGGGAGGACGGGAGCTTCGCCCTGACGCCGATGGTGCGGCAACCGCTTCAGGCCGTCCTGGTCGAGGCGCCGGGGCACGGCCCGTGGCTGAGCCCGACCTTCCGGTTCGGCGACACGCCCCTGGAACCCCTCGAGCTCGAACTCCCGGAATCCGGCAGGCTCGAGGGGCGGACTCCGGTGCCGGGGCCCGGGCGAGCCATCGGCATCTCGAACGGCACGGGCGTCATCCTCGCGCGTCACGTCGGAGCCGACGGGCGCTTTGCCTTCGAGGGCCTGCCCCCCGGGACGTGGCAAGTCCGCGAGCTTCGGAGCGGAGCCGCCTTCCGTCGTCAGGAGCGGGTCGGCCCCTCCCGCCGGACGGTCCGCAGCACGGGGCGCCGGGTCGAGATCCGCGCGGGAGAAACCACCCGGATCGACTGGGACGAGCGGTTCGGTCGACCGTTTCGCCTGCACGGTCGCGTCTACCTGGACGGACAGCCCGCGCGCGCGGGCCGCGTGACGCTTTCCGCGGGTCGCGACCGCCCGCGCTTCGAGTCCCCGCTCGACGGCGGTCACTTCGACCTCGCTCTGGCCCTGGGCGGGACCTACGACTTGCACGTCCACGTCGACGGCTTCGACGTCACGACGAATGTGCTCGTGGGCGAGCGCCAGGAGTGGGTCGAACTGGACGTCGTTACGGCGACGCTCGAGCTCACGGACTGGCGCCCACGCAAAGGCGACGTCCATGCGACGGTGAAGGAAGACGGACGCGTCGTGCAAACGCGCATCCGGGGGACGGAGACGCACCAGCGCGTGCGCGTCCCCGCCGGCAGCGGGCAACTGACGTATCGCGGTCAGAGCAGCGCGTACGACCTGGCTCCGGGGGAGATCGCTGAAATGACGCTCGGGCCCTTACCGCAGCCCCCCGTGCTGACGGCCCCTGAGGAGCAGGGCGAGGACGGCGAGCGCTGAACGCGGCCCGCTCGGGGCGTCAGCCGGCGCAGTTCGACGTCCTTGGCCGCGCTGCCGCGCATCGCCGGCGCCCGGTCGCTACACCTCGGGCTTGCGCAGGTGTTCGGCGATCGTGCGCGCCAGCTCCGGCGAGATGCCGGGGATGCGGACGAGCTCCTCGACGCTGGCAGCGCCGACGCCGACGACGCTGCCGAAGCGCGTGAGGAGCGCGCGGCGCTTGGCGGGACCGACGCCGGGGATCGCGTCGAGCCGCGACTGGATGCGGCCGCGTTCCTTGCGGTGGTAGGTGATCGCGAAGCGATGGGCCTCATCGCGGACGCGCTCGAAGAAGTGACGCACGGCGCTGTGGCGCGGGAGCTCGAGCGGCGCGCCATCGGGGCTCAGATAGACGCGCTCCTCGCTGGCCTCCTTGCGCTGGCCCTTCACACGCCGCTCGGAGCGGGCCTTGGCGAGTGACACGATGACGACATCCCAGGCACCGGCGTCCTCGCGCGCCTGCCAGGCCTTCTGGAGCTGGGCCGCGCCGCCGTCGATCACGACGAGGTCGGGCAGATCGTCCTCGGCCAGGCCGCGGCGCAAGCTGCGCAAGACGACCTCGTGCATCGAGGCGAAGTCGTCCTGGCCGTCGACGGTGCGCACGCGGAAGCGGCGGTAGCCGGCGCGGTCGGAGATGCCGGCGCGGAAACGAACGCGGCTCGCGACGACGTGTGCGCCCTGCATGTTCGAGACGTCGAAACAGTCGACGACCAGCGGCGCCTCGCGCTCCGCCGGCGAGGGCAGGTCGACGAGCTTGGCCACGCTCTCCATGACCACTTCGTCCTCGCCGCGCGCTGCCTCGCGCCGGGCCAGCTCGCTGCGCGCGTTCTCGCCGGCGAGATCCAGCATGCGCTTGCGTTCGCCCGCGCGCGGCACGACGAGCTGGACGTCCTTGCCCAGCGCGTGTTCGAACAGCTCGCCTTCGGCCGGCGAGCAGGGCAGGACCAGCTCTTTCGGCACCTCGCGCCGCCCGCCGCCGTAGAGCGCCGTGACGACGTTGTGCAGGAGCTCCTCGTCGGGCAGATCCGAGCGGAAGGCATGCGTGCGGCTCTCGCTCAACCGGCCGTCGCGAAAGGCCAGCCGATGCACGAGCGCGCGGTCGCCGACGCGCGCGAGTCCGAGCACGTCGCGGTCGATCTTCTGACCGGCCTGCACGCCCTGGCGCTCGACGGTGCGTCGCAGCGCCTTGAGACGGTCGCGCCACACGGCCGCCAGCTCGAAGTCGAGCTTGTCGGCCGCCGTCCGCATGCGCTCGTCCAGGTCGGTCTCGAGCTCGACGATGTCGCCGGCCAGGATGCGCTGGGCGCGCTCGACCAGCTCGCCGTACTCCGTCTCGTCGACGAGCCCCACGCAGGGCGCCGCGCACAGCCCGATCTGGTGCTTCAGGCAGGGCCGCGAGCGGTGGTTCAACACGGAATCGGTGCAGTCGCGCAGCGGGACGACGCGGTGGAGGTCGGACAGGGTCTGTCGCACGGAGCGCGCCGACGCGAAGGGTCCGAAGAACCGCGAGCGGCCCTTCTTCTTGCCTTCCTGCGGTCGATGCGCGCGCACGAATTTCAGCCGCGGGAAGCGTTCGTCGAGATCGAGCCGCAGCATCAAGAACGACTTGTCGTCCTTCAGCCGCACGTTGTACGGCGGCTTGAAGCGCTTGATCAGCGTGTCCTCGAGCAAGAGCGCCTCCTGCTCGGTGCGCGTCACGATCGTCTCGACCGCTTCGGCCTCGCGCTCGAGGAAACGAATGCCCAGGCGCCCGTCGCCACCCGGCGTGCGGTAGGTCGTGAGCCGCGCGCGCAGCTTGCGGGCCTTGCCCACGTACAAGACCTTGCCCCCGGCGCTGCGGAAGAGGTACACGCCCGGACGATCGGGCACGGTGCCCATGTCCAGCGCGCGCGACCAGACGAAGTCGCTCATCCGTCGATCGCCGCCCTAGCGGGCGAGCTCCAGGGCCTCCAGCTCGCGCACGCGATCGCGCAGGCGGCCCGCCTCCTCGAAGCGCAGCTCCTGGGCTGCAAGCCGCATGTCGTCGGAGAGCCGCGCGATCTCACCCCGCAGCTCGTCGCGGCTCATGGACCGTGCCGGGTCCTCACCGGCTTCGGCCACGCGGCTGGTCTCCGGCAACGACGGCCCCGAGTAGTCCATGTCGTAAAGGGCCTCGATCGAGGCGCGCACGGGCTTGATGATCGTCTTGGGGACGATGCCGTGTTCGGTGTTGTAGAGCTCTTGACGCTCTCGACGGCGAACGACCTCGTCGACGGTCGCCCGGATCGAACCGGTCTCCTTGTCGGCGTAGAAGATGACGCGGCCCTCCGCGTTGCGCGCGGCACGGCCGCAGATCTGCACGAGCGACGTCGTCGAACGCAGGAAGCCCTCCTTGTCCGCGTCCAGCACACACACGAGCGCGACCTCCGGCAAGTCCAGCCCTTCGCGCAGGAGGTTGATCCCGATCAGGACGTCGAACTCGCCCAGACGCAGGTCGCGCAGGATCTGCGCGCGTTCGATGGTGTCGATCTCCGAGTGCATGTAGCGCACGCGCACACCCAGCTCGGACAGGTAGGTCGTCAGCTCCTCGGCCGAGCGCTTGGTCAGGGTCGTGACCAGCGTGCGCCAGCCGGCCTTCGTCGTCAGCTTGACCTCGTGCAGGAGGTCGTCGACCTGGGTCCGCGCCGGCCGCACCTCGATGCGCGGATCCAGGAGCCCCGTGGGGCGTACGATCTGCTCGGCCTTGCGCGCACCCGAGTTCTCGAGCTCATAGGCGGACGGCGTGGCCGATACGAAGACGATCTGCTTGACCAGCTGCTCCCATTCCTCGAAGCGCAGCGGGCGGTTGTCGAGGGCGCTCGGCAGGCGGAAGCCGAAGTCGACCAAGGTCTGCTTGCGCGAGCGGTCACCCTTGAACATGCCGCCCACCTGCGGCACCGACACGTGGCTCTCGTCGACGAAGACCAGGAAGTCTTCCGGGAAGTAGTTCAGCAAGGTGAAGGGCGCCTGGCCGGGTTCGCGTCCGTCCATCCAGCGCGAGTAGTTCTCGATCCCGTTGCAGACCCCGGTCGCGCGCAACAGCTCGAGGTCGTAGCGCGTGCGCTGCTCGAGTCGCTGGGCCTCGAGCAGGCGGCCGTCGCGCTGGAACTCGGCCAAGCGTCCTTCCAGCTCGGCCTCGATGCCCTCGATCGCCCGCTCGACGCGCTCGCGCGGCGTCACGTAGTGGCCGGAGGGATAGATCGTCGCCTTCGACTTCTCGGCCAGGATCTCGCCCCGCAGGGGATCGACCTCGAGGATCGCGTCGATCTCGTCGCCGAACAGCTCGAAGCGGATCACGCGATCCTCTTCGTAAGCCGGAAAGACCTCGACGACGTCTCCGCGCGCGCGGAAGGTTCCGCGGCGGAAGTCGAGGTTGTTGCGCGAGTACTGCATCTGCGTCAGCCGCCGCAGGAGGTCGTCGCGCTCGATCGTCTGCCCCTTCTCGATCGAGATGGACATGCTCTCGTAGTTCGACGGCGAACCCAGGCCGTAGATGCAGGACACCGAGGCGACGATCAGGACGTCGCGCCGCTCGAGCAGGGAACGCGTCGCGCTGTTGCGCATGCGTTCGATGTTCTCGTTGCGGCTGGCGTCCTTCTCGATGAACGTGTCGGACGAGGGGACGTAGGCTTCCGGCTGGTAGTAGTCGTAGTAGCTGACGAAGTACTCGACCGCGTTGTTCGGGAACAGCTCGCGGAACTCGGCATAGAGCTGGGCCGCGAGCGTCTTGTTCGGCGAGAGGACCAGCGTGGGTCGATTCAGGCGCTCGATGACCGCCGCCATCGTGAACGTCTTGCCCGAACCGGTGATCCCCAGGAGCGTCTGGTAGCGATTCGACGCGTCGATCCACCCGGCCAGATCGTCGATGGCACGGGGCTGATCCCCGGTCGGCTCGAAGGGGCAGGTGAGCTCGAAGCGCTCGCGGGTCGATGCGTCCATCGCGGTCGGAAGCCTGTTCATGGAGGAAACCCCGGGGCAGGGCGGGGTAGAACGGTGTTCCATCCCCGGCGGTCCGTCAAGCGAACCCAGGGACGGCGCGGGGCCCGGAGCGGACCCCCGCGGCTTGCGCCCCTCCTTGACCCACCTTATCTTGCCGATCGGGCTCCGCCCTTCGTCCCTGGGCTGCCCGGCCCCGTGGCGGAGCGCTCCGGAGCCCCATCGGACCTCCCAGGAGCCCGTCCATGCTCATCGAATGCCCGTCCTGCCATGCCCGTGCCAAGCTCCCCGAGAGCAAGGAAGGGGCCAAGGTCCGCTGCGGCGAGTGCGGCCGCGTCTACGTCGCCCATCCGGCCGGCGTCGGCGGGGCGCAGCGCGGCCAGCGCACCCAGACCAACACCGGGCTCTACCTCGGGATCGGGGTCGGCGGTCTGGCGCTGATCATCCTGCTGTTCATTTACGCGCGCAGCTCGCCCTCGAAGCCGGTCCAGACGACGATCGCGAAGGAGCCCGAGCCCGAGGTCGGCGAGATGGTCGACGACTTCGGCTGGGAATCGCCGGCCGTCCAGGCCGCGGTCTCGATCCACCAGGCCGCCTACGAGCTGAACACCGATCGCATCCAGAATCTCCTGCACGGCGCGCTGGTCCACGCCCGCGCGGCGGTCCTGGCCCTGGACGAGGACCTGCGTGCGGACGAGAACCGGACCCACGCGCTGCTCGAGGAGAAGCGCGACGAGTACCTCCTGCTCGAGGCTGGCGAACAAGCCGAGCTGCTGACCGGCTACGTGAACGAGCTCGTGCACGGCTCCGGCAAGGAGCTCGTGGGCGACTGGCGTCCCTACGACGGGCGCGCCCTCTCGCTCGACGACACGAAGGCCGTCGTGCGTCTGGACGTCAGCCCGCGCGACGAAGGCGTCGAGAAGCGCACCGTCGATTGGAAGCTCACCAAGGTCGACGGACGCTGGCGCGCATGGAGCTGGGAGCGCTTCCTGACCGACGCCGAGAAGGCCTCGATGCGCAAGCGCGATCGCGGCTACGAGGTCACGACGCTGAGCGACGGTTCGGTCGTGCTCGAGCGCGAGCCCGAGCCCCTCGAGCACCTCGCCGACACGCCCCAGGAGCTGCGCGACGAGATCGATCGACTGTTCGCGACCATGATCGACCTCGACCTCACGAAGGAGGCTTCGAGGGCCCAGGCCCGCCTGGTCGAGATCGGTCGACCGGCCATTCCGGTCCTGCTGACCGGGCTCTACGAGGAGCCGCTCGCGACCGAGGACGACGCCATCCAGGTGAACATGATCGTCCAGAGCCTCCGCTCGATCACCGGCCAGTACATGGGCTTCAAGCCCCAGGTCGCGGTCGGATCCGGAGTGGGCACCACCGAAGAACGTCGCGCGAGCGCGATCAAGCAGTGGTTCGCCTGGTGGTACAAGAATCAGAACAAGTTCGAAGTCAAGGACGTCCAGGACGCGCTCGAAGGCAAGATCCAGCTCAGTGAGAAGGACAAGGCCTGGCTGGAGCGCAACGAAGACAAATAGCAATCGCGAGCGAGCCGCCGCCCCTGCCTCGAAGCCACGGGCGGCTCGAACACAGGAATCGGAACTCGATGGAATACCGGATTGGCAAGTGCTCCGACTGCGGGGCTGAATTCAAGGTCCCCGCGTCGTTTGCCCACGACGTCGCGCGCTGCAAGGAGTGCCGCGGCGTCGTTCACCTCGGGCCCCCCGGCGGCCCGGCTCCTTCGGCGCCCGCGGCCGGCAAGGAGATCCCCGCGCGCAAGGTCGCGCCCAAGGGCGCCAAGCGTCCCGAAGGCGCGGACAGCGACGTCGTCGAGGTGACCCGGGAGAAGAAGAAGGGCGACACGCTGGCGCGACTCAAGGCCCAGCGCGAACAGGCTGCCGCCGCGGCCAAGCCGACGCGACCGGCGCAGGCCGCGCGTCCCGCTCCCAAGGCCCAACCGAGCAAGAAGCCGGCCCGGCCGGTCGCCGCAGCGGCCTCCAAGCCGACGGGCGCGGCGCGCGGACGGACGGGAGCCAAGGCCTCCGGTGCGGCCCGCGGCGCGGGCGCGCGCTCCTCGGAGGGCGGCTCGGCGCGGCGCTCACGGCGCGGCGCCGGTGCCGAGAAGGAGAAGAAGAACATGCTCCCGGCCCTGCTCTCGGTCGTGCTCCTGGTCGCGATCGGCGGCGGGGTGTTCGCCTTCAAGGATTCGCTCTTCGGAAGCGGGACGGACGGCGTCCAGGCCGAGGAGAGCGCACAGCAGACGGACACGGCCGCGGAGACCGACGAGGCACCGCTCGACGACATGACCGAAGGGAACGAGGACGCGGCGACCGAAGAGGCCCCCGCCGATCCGGAACCGGAGAAGGAGGCGTCGCCCTTCGAGGAGAAGAAGCCCAAGGTGGCGGACCCGAGCAGCGTCGATCTCTCGACCCTGCCGGACTACGGCCCCGGTCCGGGCTGCAGTGACGAGAAGTTCGCGGAGCTGACCGAGCTGATGTCGCTCTACATGGACCTCGACGCGGGTGCCAAGGGCATGCGCGCGGGCAACAAGCTCCAGGACGAAGGGCACTTCGCCTTCCCCGTGATCCTGAACCACATGAAGACGCTCGACTTCGGGACCGAAGCCGGGCACCGCGCCGGCGACATGTGCCAGAAGGCGCTCGAGCGGATCTGCCACGGCATCAACTTCGGCTGGAAGTACAACTACGAGGACCCGGCCGACGTGCTCTTCAACAAGAAGGTCGTGACCTACTGGGCCGGCCAGTGGGACAAGGTCGTCGACCAAGGCATCGAGTACTTCATCAAGATGGCGAAGCTCGACGAAAAGGAGCCCGAAGAGGCCAAGCGCCTGCGTGAGGAATACGGCGGAGTCGGCTCCGGTGGTGGCGACGAGGACGCCACCGAACCGCCCGCGGACGTGGACGACCTCGACGTCGACTGAGCTTCCCGTGCTGCACACCGGGCGCGGGGGGGGGGGCGGCCCGCCGAGGGGGGGCGGGGGGAGGTGGGGGTTTGGGGCGGCCGGCAGAGG
>JAJDEW010000133.1 GCA_029259595.1 Planctomycetota bacterium
CTTGATGTAGGTCGCCGCGTCGTTTCCGCCGAAAGTGCCGCCGTCGTAGAAGCCGTCGAACGCGACCGAGTGCCCGGCGTCGGGCCCGTAGATGCGCGTGCCATGACCGCTCCAGGCTTCGCGACAGCCGTGGCAGAACAGGCGCGGCAGACGCAGCGGATCCGCACCGCCGATGGCTCGGAGCGCGGGCCCGCCGTCACCGACTTCCAGCAGCGTCGTGATGAGGCGCAGTCCGAGGCGATTGGGGCTGTGCAGGTCCAGCTCGAGGTCGACGAGCAGGGTCCACGGCCCGGGTTCAGAGGCGAGCTCGACGTGACGCGCGGCGATCTCGAGCACGTGCGTCGCGAGCTCGTCCGTCGCGATCGGTGCCAGCCCGTCCGGATCGTTCGGCAGGACCCAGCGCACCAAGGCGGGCTCGATCCAGACGTCGAGGGCGACCGGCGGAAGCGGCCCGCCCAGGTGCTCGACGGTCCGGCCCAGGGCTTGTTCGAACAGCGGTCCGAGCTGTTCGTCGGGCGCGAAGCGCACGCGATGCGAGTTGTGCGCGGCGCACGACATGAGCGGCGCCAGCAGCGTGCCGAAGCACACGAGTCGTCGAACGAGCGCCATCATGGAACCCAACTCAGGCCGAGGCTCAGGCCGTAGCTCGAGACGTTGACGTCGTCGTCGATGTCGCCTTCGTTCCCGGACACGCCCTCGGCGCTCGAGAACCCGATGTGGTCGACGTGCGCGCGCAGGTCGAGCGCCAGGTCGTCGCGGAACCACCAGGCCACGCCGGCGCCCAACCCCAGGCCGAATCCGTCGCGCAGCTTGGCGTCTCCCACGCTCATTCCGCTGGTCGAGGCGTCGTCGAGATCCGCCAGGGCGTACAGGAACTCGAGCAGCACGTAGGGCTGCACGGGTTCGTTGGCGCGGAAGCTCCGCGCGACCTGCAGCGCGAAGGCGCGGTAGTTCACGTCCGCATCCAAGGCTCCGATCGTTCCGTCGAAGTCGAGCTGACGGTAGGTGAGCAGGAACTGGTCCCCTTTCGCGACAGCACCCAACCCCAGTTCGTACCCCTGGCCCGCGTCCGTGTCGGAGAGCGTGATGACATCGGGCCCGGTCAACGACGTGCGCCCGTCGAAGTCCCCCCCGAGCCACATCCCGTGCCTGCGCACCTGGACCAGGAGGCCCCGCTTCGTGCGGAAGTCCGGCTCGTAGTCCCGGTCGGGGCCGTTGCGCAGGACCGGGGGCAAGGCCGCGTCCTGGGACGTCCACCTCGGCACGTCCGCGACCACGCTGGCGCAGCCCGCGCCACACGGCAGAGTCGCGAGGAGCAGGACGAGCGGGACGCAGCGGATCGGCATGGGTCAGGTTCCGGGTGCGAGCGGCGCCGTTGCGAGCTTGCACCAGCGAAGACGTTCACCGCGTCAGAGCCTAGCGCGCGCGGCGAATTCTCGAAAGCGCCGGCGTCCCCGAGGCCCGCGGGGCGGCTGCGCGTCGAACGCAAGGGTTGCCCTCGACGAACTCGCGCGACCCACGAGGCCGTGCTCCGTTGCGGCGCCGAAGCCGCGCCGAATCAGGGCGGAGCGTCGCGGCGTTGAACGGCGTCGAGCCCTTGCCTTAGGCTGACCGCTCGCCGCGCTCTTTCGCCTTCCCCCTGATCCCCGCTCGCCCTATGTCCCGCACCACCGCTACCCGCACGATCCAGGCCCCGCTCGACCTCGTCTTCGACACCGTCGCCAACATCGAGAACTTCCGCCAGGTCGTCCCCGACATCCTGAAGGTCGAGTTCCTGAGCGAGACGAAGCTCGGCGTCGGAGCCCGCTTCCGCGAAACACGCCGCATGGGCAAACGCGAGGCCAGCACCACCCTCGAGGTCACCGAGTACGTTCCCAACGAACGCATCCGCCTCGTCTCCGACCAAGGCGGAACGATCTGGGACTCGGTCTTCACGACCCGCGCCCTGAGCCCGAACGAGGTCGAGCTGACCTTGACCATGGACGCGAACGCCTACCGCCTCCTGGCCAAGCTCTTCAATCCGCTGATCAAGGGCATGGTCCAGAAGGCCTTGGAAAAGGACATGGACGCGGTCAAGGTCTGGTGCGAAGCGAAAGGGGCGACCAGCTGACCGAAGCTTCGCGCCGCGACAGGCAAGCGCTCCGAGCCAAGCCCAAGTCGGGCACTGACTCGGAGCAACGCAAGTTGCCTGTTCGTCGGCGAGCCCTGGACGTCACTCCCAGGCAATCCAGTTGAGCCTCGGGCTCTGTCCCCAATGGCCAATGTTGTCCCCGGTCCCGATTCGGCCTACGTGGAATGTGCAGCTCGAATTGGAGATGTGGCGCACGGTCGCCGAGAAGATGTCGGACGCTTGGACGGACTTGGGTGTCGCAACGATCTTCGGCACCCCTGAAAAGGGCGGTGAGAAGTTGATCGTCACGACTTTGGGTTGATCACCACCCGGGCCTGTCCCCACGTTCACGGTGCCCGTCCGAACCCTCTTCAGGCTGAGCGCTTGCAGGGCACGAGCAAGCCTGTCCGCGTCCTCTTCCGCCACCTCGATACGGCTCTTCATGCTGTTCAACGCCTCGGTGATCGTGGGGATTCGACCGACCCCGAGAGCCTTCCGAACCACTTCGTACTTCGCCGGCACCGCAGTCGCGATGGGGGCCAGGACAGCAGATGTGGCCGCAGGTTTGATTTGGACTTTCCCCCCTCTCAGCCCTTGTAGCAGCTCATGAACCTCGTACAGGTTGGTCATCGTTATCGCGCCAACTTCCACAACGATTCTCGTTTCGTTCCCCTCCTTGATGTGCTTGACGATTCCGCCGCTTTGAAGGTCAGCACGGATCTCGAGGGCGTACTTGGACAGAGATTGGATCGCCTTCTTCACACTCTCGACGCTGGCCTCGGCGCTTCCGAAGACTCCAAAACTAGCCGAAAAGTCTGCCGCGAACTCGTCAGCTTGTTCTGACTTGCTTTCCACCGATGTTGATCTGCAGGCAACGGAGAGCCTCATTCCTTGGACCACGTGCGTCACAAAGTGGGTTCCGTATTTCTCAGCGACTAGCTGGCGAATCATGTCTCCGTCGTCGAGCTCATTCCACGCCGCGACGCTCTGCTCGAACTCGGGGGACAGATTCGAGTAGCTGTCGAGTGCATCTTCCCGTTCGATCGAAGACCCGAGAAAGTAGAGCGTGGATCCGACCACCTCACTCCTGTTGGCCATTCGAGATGCAGAAGAGATCCCCCCATCTCCGAACAGGGACTGGATGCTCAGCTGGAAGTTGTTGTAGCAGATCCTCGACTGTACTTGCTTGCTGGCATCAAGGACGAGCTGGGTGTTGAGCGTCGAGCCTCCGGTGGTGCTCCAAGAAGCGTCGATTGCTTCGGCATCGGACCTCTTGCAGACCCAGCTCTTGGTCGTTGGTGAGAGTTCGTCGGTGAGAAAGACGCCCAGGCCGGGAACCGGATTGCGGAACCCAATCGCACCTGTTGGGACGGTAATGTTGTCTTGCAACACGCCGGAAAGGGAAAGGAAGAAGGCTACAAGCATGAAGTGATTCATGAGGTTTTTTCCTGTGCGCTAACTTGGCTTCAAAACAAGAAGTGAAAGCTCGTGAGAGGCTCGAAAGTTCAAGCCTGATCGAAGTCTTCCTGTATCACAGAATCGCGGACGAAGACCAGCGCAAGCTCCCTGCTGGCCCGTGTTGGGCGGGACAAGGCCTCCTTCGCCTCGAGCCAGGAGCCAGGAGAGTCAGCCGGGATCTTGCAGGAGGCCGAGGCCCGGCAGCCGTGCCTGCTCAAACCCGAATCACGAGCTTGCCGCGGGCCTGGCCTGCTCCGAGCCGCCGCAGCGCGTCGGCGACTTCCGCCAGGGGATACGTGCGCTCGATGACGGGGGTCAACTGGCCCGCCTCCAGGAGTTCGCGCAGGTCTTCCAGGTCTTCGGGCTTCGACTGCGAGATGAAGGAGACCGCGCGCTGGCCTCCGAACAGCGCGATCCACAGGGCTCGCGTCGGTGCGCCCGAGACGGCGACGTAGATGCCGTCGGGCGTCAGCGTGCGGCGGCAATCCGCCAGCGGTCGGTTGCCCACGTTGTCGAGCACGAGGTCGTAGCGTTCGTCCCGTTGCGTGAAGTCCTCGTGGCGATAGTCGATGACGTGGTCGGCACCGATCGAGAGCACGAGGTCGAGCTTGGAGGTGCTGCAGACGCCGGTGACCTCGGCGCCGTAGAACTTGGCAAGCTGCACGGCGAAGGTGCCCACGCCGCCGGAGGCGCCGTTGATCAGGACCTTGTGCCCGGCGCGGATCCGTCCCTTGTCGCGTAGCCCGTGCAGTGCGGCCAGGGCCGAGGCGGGGACGGCGGCGGCCTGCTCGTGCGTCACGTTGTCGGGCTTGTGGACGAGCCCGGTAGCGGGCACGCGGACGAGCTCGGCGAAGCAGCCGGCATTCTCGCTCGCGCCGAAGACCTGGTCGCCGACCGCGAAGCGCGTGACCGCGGAGCCGACGGCCTCGACCGTGCCGGAGACGTCGTGCCCGAGGATCGGGCGCTTGGGACGCACGAGCCCTTGATACAAACGCACCGCGAACCACGTCGCCGTCAACAGATGCCAGTCGCCCGCGCCGACGGAGGCGGCGTGGACGCGGACCAGGACGTCGTTCTTTCCGCAGACGGGCGGCTCGACCTCGCGCAGCTCGAGGACGTCGGGGCTGCCGTAGGTTGCGTAGACGATCGCTTTCATTCGACTCGGGACCGGGGCCTGGGCGAGAGCGGGTCGGTGGCACAAGCATGCTGGCGCATCGGCCGGAGCTCGTGCGAGCGCGCTCGTGGGCGGAACCTTGCACGGATCCCGGTCCCTTCGTCAAGGCCCGCGGGCGCGTGCTTGCGAGGTGCAGCCGGCCGATCCCGCGCGGTCTCGTCCGCGGGCGTTCGCGCCCACTTCCGCGACGATCCTCCTCATCGCATCCCGCGTTTGGTAGCTCTTGGAGCATGGACCGACCCGCGATCGACTTTTCTGCCTTCCAGCGACAACAAGCGCCTTCCCCCAAGCTCGTTCTCGCCATGTTCGCCCTGGTGCTCCTGCTGGTGACGGGCTGGAGCTCCTTCTACACCGTACCGGCCGAATCCGAAGGCGTCGTTCTGCGCTTCGGCGGCTTCGTCCAAACCGTGCCGTCCGGCCTGCACTTCCGCCTGCCGCTCGGCATCGACCAGGTCGAGATCGTGCCGGTCAAGCGCCAGCTGAAGCAGGAGTTCGGCTTCGGATCGTCGGGGGCCTTGAATGCCTCGCAGTCGACGCCGTCGCGCGAGTGGCCCGATGAGAAGGCGATGGTGACCGGCGACCTCAACGCGGCCCTGGTCGAGTGGGTCGTGCAGTACCGCATCGTCGAGCCCGACAAGTACCTCTTCCGCGTGCGCGACGCGGCCGCCACCCTGCGCGACGCTTCGGAGAGCGTGATGCGTGAAGTCGTGGGGGACCGCACGGTCGACGAGGTCATCACGATCGGGCGCCAGGAGATCGAGATCGAAGCGCTCTTGAAGCTGCAAGAGCTGGCGAAGAGCTACGGCATGGGCCTGAAGATCGACCAGGTTCAGCTCAAGAACGTGAATCCGCCCGAGCGCGTGCAAGCCTCCTTCAACGAGGTCAACCAGGCCCAACAGGAACGCGAGAGCTCGATCAACGTCGCCAACGGGGAATACAACAAGGCCGTGCCGCGCGCGCGGGGCGAGGCCGATCAGGCCATCAGCTCGGCGGAGGGCTACGCCAAGAAGCGGGTCAACGAGGCGCAGGGCGACGTGGCGGCGTTCAACGCGATCCTGGCCGAGTACATCAAGGCGCCCGACGTGACCCGCCAACGGCTGTTCCTCGAGACCATGTCCGAGGTCCTGCCCCGCGTGCGCAACAAGGTCGTCGTGGACGGTTCGGCCACCGGTGGCGTCGTCCCGCTGTTCGACCTGGGCGAGATGCTCGGAGGGAAGAAATGATGCGTGCCATCCAGACCACCGCCGGAATCCTGATCGCCCTGCTCCTCATGGTCGTCCTGTTCGGCTCGACCTATGCCGTGCACGAGACCCAACAGGTCATCCTGACCCAGTTCGGCAAACCGGTGGGCGAGCCCGTCAAGGAGGCCGGCCTGCACTTCAAGCTGCCCTTCGTGCAGGCCGTCAACCGCATCGACAAGCGCATTCTCGAGTGGGACGGTCAGCGCACCGAGATGCCGACCAAGGACAAGCTGTACATCTCCGTCGACACCTTCGGCCGCTGGCGGATCACCGAGCCGCTCGAGTACTTCCGCCGCCTGCGCGACGAGCGCAGCGCCCAGTCGCGCCTCGAGGACATCCTGGGGAGCGAGACCCGCAACGCGATCGCGAAGCACGACCTGATCGAGCTGATCCGCACCAGCAAGGACCGGCAACCCGTGCTGGACGAAACCCTGGAGGAGATCCGCGAAGGCGCCGGCCAGATCGGCGTCCTGCACACGATCGTCAAGGGCCGCAAGAAGATCGAGGAAGAGATCCTCGAGGCCGCCAAGGTCAAGCTGGCCGAGTTCGGCATCGAGCTCTTGGACATCCGCTTCAAGCGCATCAACTACAACCCGAGCGTCGTCGAGAAGATCTACGAGCGCATGATCTCCGAGCGCCAGCAGATCGCCAGCCGCTTCCGCTCCGAAGGCGAAGGCGAAGCCGCCAAGATCCTCGGCGCCAAGGAACGCGACCTGAGCGAGATCGCCTCGGTCTCCTACCGCTCCGTCCAAGAGATCCGCGGCGCCGCCGACGCCACCGCCACCGACATCTACGCCCGCGCCTACGGCCAAACCCCCGAAGCCCGCGAGCTCTACTCCTTCCTCGAAACCATGCGCACCTACCGCGACATCCTCGACGAACGCACGACCCTGCTGCTGTCGACGGATAGCGAACTGTTCAGGTACTTGGGCGCAGGGTGGAACGAGAACTGATCGGGGCGTCGA
>JAJDEW010000134.1 GCA_029259595.1 Planctomycetota bacterium
GCGAGTCGAAGCAATCGAAGCGAGTCGAAGCAATCGAAGCGAGTCGAAGCAATCGAAGCGAGTCGAAGCAATCGAAGCGAGTCGAAGCAATCGAAGCGAGTCGAAGCAATCGAAGCGAGTCGAAGCAATCGAAGCGTTCGAAGCGTTCGCCAAGCGCCGCGCTCCCGTCAATCCGTCGAAGCCGGTGCCGCCGTCGCGTTCCAGTGGCGCCAGATTTCGTTCATCAGGTGCGGGAGGCTGCGCAAGCGGACTTCGCTGCCATCGGTCAGGACCAGGGTGGGGCGCATCATCCAGAACATCGACCGTCGGGTGCGGAAGGCGTCGCGGTAGGGCTTCATGGAGCGGATCGCGAAGCGGCTCACGAGCTCGGATTGGAGGCTCGCGGCGGCGCGGATTTCGCCGGGGCCGAAGCAGGCGGTGAGGAAGTCGGCCGTGAGCTCGTCGAAGTCCATTTCGGCGGCTTCCAGGAGCCAGTCCAGCGGGACCACGGCGTGGCCTTCGCGGGTGGCGCGCAGGCACAGCTCGTGCATGCCGCGGAAGCCGCGGCGTTCGACGATGCGCGAGGTCACGAGCCAGGAGATGCCGTAGAACGACTCGGGGATCTCGTCCCAGTCGTCGTGGAGGCGGGTGCGCGAGGTTTCGAACAGGCGCTTCAGGGTCGCGCGCTCGATCGGCTCGGCGGTGCGCATGCGTTGGGTCTGGACGATGCGGTTCCACTCGCGGCTGTTCTTGCCGGAGTCCGGTTCGCGGTAGGAGAGCCGCAGGAAGAAGCCGTCCGTGAAGGCGCTCGCGTTCAGGAGGCGGTGGCCGCGGATGTGGTTGGCGTACTCGGGGTTCAGGATTTCGGCCACGACGTCGCCGAGGCCTTCCTCGAGGATCCCGGGCAGGGGCCTCCAGCTCGGTCCGATCAGGGCGTGGACGAGCTCGTGCGAGAGGTACCAGGGCGACTGCCCGCTGTCCTGGAGGTGGATGCGCTTGGCGTGGAATTCGTCCGAGAGCAGGGTGAAGCCGCGCACGCTCTCGGGGCGCGTGTTGAAGCGGTAGACCTGGAGGCGGTTCTGGACCCAGATGTCGATCGCCTTCTCCTGGCTGCCGGGGAGCAGATCGCGCACCTGCGGGGCGAGCTGCTTCAAGAGGCCGGCGATCTCGGTGGCCTTGGCCTTCGATTCGGCGTGGACGGCGCCATAGGGCGTGTCGACGACGATGGGGGGCGGGGGGGCGAGGCAGGCCGCGCTCGTCGAGAGCAGGACGAGGAGAACCCCGCATCGAAGGCGGCGGAGGGTGAGAAAGCGCGGGTTCGGATTCAGAGTGTCCACCGACTCCAATCTACCCGCGAACGAGGGAAGCGGAGACCGAAAAGAGTTCGCGCTCACGCGTCTCGAACGCGGCTACTCCTGCGCGAGGGCCCACGCGCGCCAGGCGTCGTCGAACTGCGGGTAGCCCATGCCCATGCATTCCTTGAAGGCATCGCGGTGCTTGCCGTTCATGTCGCTGCCGTCGGGGTAGCCCTGGCCGTTCTTGACTCCGTGCAGGCGGTCGTTGAGGCAGGCGTACCAGTCCGGGTGCTCTTCGATCAGGAATTTCGTGATCGACCAGGTGGCGAAGTGGTGCTCGAGCTCGAACTCCGCGAAGGTGCGCAGGTTGATCAGCTCGGCCATCCGCGGCGCGTCGTCGCCCTGGATCAGCTTGCGGACCTCGGACGTCCACTCGGACTTGCGCGTCGTCTCGGCGACGGCACCCTCCGACGAGTCGAAGCTGTTGAAGCGCGGATTGACCTCGCGTTCCATGAAATGCGACAGGCCCTCGCTGATCCAGCGCGGGGTGTCGTAGGAGTAGTGCTTGTAGCCGTCGAGCATGTTCTGCGCGACGTTGAAGACCGTGTGTGCGTGCAGACCGGCGTCTCGACGCAGCGTGTCTTCCTGCGTGTGGATCGTGACCGTCATCGTGTCGCGCTCGACCACGTTCCAACGCTGGGTCTTCTTGATCGAGAGCCCGAACTGGTCGCGCAGGAAGCTGACGTGGACCGCCTCCGAGGGGACGATCAGGATCTCGTACTTGCCCTTCTGGCCGAGGTAAGGACCCTCGCCCATGTACTTCGTGCCGATGATCCAGTTGCGCTTGCCGTCGGGAAAGTCCTTCTCTTCGACCTGCATGATCTCGAGGAAGCGCTGCCACGTTTCCTCCAGGCGCTGGGCGTAGAGGTGGACGCGCAGCCAAGGGTCGATCACCTTGGCCTTCGGATTCACCTCGGGCAGGGTGAGCGCCAAGCGCTCGAGCTCGGCCCGGAGCGGCTTGCGCTCGTCCTGGGACGGGCGGTAGGGGCCGAGCGCGATCCCGATCTCGTAGTGCGCCGATTCGATCCAGCGGATGTCGCTCGTGATCAGGAGCTGATCGACGCCCTCCGTCTTCGAGGTGCCGAACTCGAAGCCGCCGTGGGAAGCGATCCCGGCGGCGGCCATGCGTTCGGGGTCTCCGCCGCAGTAGGGGCAATTGGCCTGTGCGTTCACGCGGTCGTCCTCGACCGTTGCCGGTACGAGGGCGAGCGTCGCCAGAAGCCAGAGGAGCGCCTGCGTCACAGCCGACCCTTCCATTTGCGAGCCCGCTCGATCGCGTCGAAGACCGAGATGTTCTCGAGCGGTTCGGCCCCGTCGACGATCGCGCGCAGTGCGTTGATCGTGGCGATGCGCAGCGAGTTCGTTTCGCTGTCGAGGAACGGGCGCAGGTAGGGGACGGCTTCGTCGCGGTCTCCGCAGGCCGAGAGGACGTTCAGGACGGCCTCCTTCGCATCGTCGTCGCCTTCGCGCAGCTTCGGTAAGAGGGCTAGCGTGGCCTCCTTGCCGCGTACCGCGACCAGGGCCGTGCGCAGTGCGAGCCCATCGCGCTTCCACGACGAGCGGGCGCGCGCCAAGAGCACGTCCAGCGCATCCAGGCTGCCGGACGACGTGGCGGCGAGCGCTGCGGCGAAGAGCTCTTCGTCCTCGGCGGGCGGGCGCTCGGCCTTCGCGCCGGCCTGGCGCGCGGCCGCGAGCGCCGCCACGCTCTCCGCCGCGATGCCCGCGTCGGGATGGAGCGCGGCCGTGCGAAGACAGTAGACGCGCACGCGTTCGGCCTTGTCGGCGAACTCGCGCGCGAGCAGTCGCGTGTGGGCCGCGCCGACGAGCTCGGTCAGCACCGTCTCGATGCGTTCGGCCTCGTCGTCTGCCTTGGCCTTGCCCAGCGCTGCCAGGAGGTCGGGGGCCGCGCCGGGACCGATCGCAGCCAAGGCCACGCGCGCGTCGGCCTCCATCTCTTCGGTGCGGGCCTTGCGCAGCTTGGCGATCTCGGTTTTCAGGCCGCGTCGTGCCGCTGAGTCGAGCTCGGGCCATTCCGCGAGCCGCACGGGCTCGTCGACCCGCGCGACGCTGGCGCGGGGCGGTTCCAGGGCGACCGTCAGCGGCGCCAACGCGATGAGGAGCTCGAGCATCAACCGTTTCCTCGCAGCTTGTACTTCCACGCTTCGGGGACGAGAGCGCCCCAAGCCGGATCGACGACGTGGAGCTCGACCGCTTCGAGCGCTTCGTCGATGACCCTAGTTCGGTCCAGTTCGTCCAGGTACGGAAAAACGGCCAGGCGCACGTGCAGGCCCGGGCCGAAGCGGTCCTTCGTGCCGTCTCGGCCGACCTCGAGCACTTCGAGCACGCGTGCGAAGAAGTAGCCGCCGACGTCTTCGAAGGGGCCGTGCCAGGCACCGAGTTCGAGGTCCTTGACGCACACCCAGACCGGGAGGCGCAGGCTCGCGTGCCCGCCGCGTCGGTCGTCGAGGAAGGCGCCGAGCGCTTCCCAGTCCGCTTCGTCGCGTTGCGCCGAGCCTTCGCGCGCGGACTCGACCCGAGCCTGCATGGCTGCACGCGCTACGTCGAAGCGCGCGCTCACGGCGGCGCGCGGCAGGAAGACGTTCGTGAGCGCGAGTCGACGGAGGTGGGGGCGGGTGTATTCGGGGTAGAGCTCTTCGATCACGTCCGCGACGCGGTCGACATCGAGGCCGAGGATCGGGACGTGGTCCAACGCCAGGACGGTGCCGGCGGGGTAAGTCGGGGGCGCGACGTCGGCCGCCCGCTCGGACGTGTCCGCGTGCCCTCCGTCTCCTCCGCCGCAGGCGACCGCGAGAAGGGTCGCGCACAGCGGGCCCCCGACCATGCGCGCGAGTTCGCCGCCGCCCATCGCCTCAAGCCTCTTGGCGGACGTCGAAGTGGGCCAGGAACGGAAGCGCGCGTTCGGTGACGAAGGCGTAGGTCGTCGCCACGTTGTGGGCCAGGGGCTCGAGCCCGTTCGCGACCACGGTCGGACCGAAGGTGCCCTGGTTCTCGAGAAAGAGCGAGCGCGCGTCGCTCGCGAAGGACTCGACCCGCAGCGTGTAGGCGTTCGGCTCCTCGCGCGTCGGGGGGAACACCATCCGGAAGCCGTACAGCTGCGGCTCGCGCCGGAACTCGTCGACCTCGTCGTCGAAGCCGAACGTCCCTTCCTTGAGGAACGTGCGCGAGTCCCGGAAGTTGCGCGGGTTGATCAGGGTGCGGACCGTGACGACCTGGCCCACGAAGATCTGGAGGTTGCGGAGGCTGGTGACGTTGGTGGTCACCTCGAGGACCCGCTTCGAGAAGTCGTCGACCGTGAGCCCGGTCAGCTCCTCGCGGAAGATGATGCGGTCCGCCAGGAAGGCGACCGAGGAGACGGCTCCGGGCCGGGCAGCGGGATTCGAGAGCGTGGCCCCCTCCGCGGCCACCTGGAAGCTCCCGTAGGTCGGGGCACCGGACTCGAACATCCGGTTGTGGAGCTTCTGGATCGGGGCCGGATCGACGGGGATCGGGGGATGGGGGAGCTCGCACAGAAAGGCGATCGTGCGGGGGGCGTAGGTCATGGGGCGTGGGCGGGTCGACGGCGGACGCTCCATCCTACGCCAGTCCCCGGCCAGGGGCCCGCGGGGGCAGCGGGAAGCCCCGTGCGATCCCGGCCGGAGCCTGTCTCCTCCCCCGCCGTCATCAGGTAGACTTTCGCGCCGATTCGTCGAGCGTGGCCCTGAAGGGCCTCGGGCGAGGATCGGTTCACCGTGCGGGGCTCGCCGAGCCTCCGGGTGGGCGGGGGCCCGAAGATCTCGGATCCCGACTCACACTGCGCTTACCGGCCCGTAGCTCACGGACCGGACTCAAGCCCTCGAACGCTCAAGACCCTCTTCTCGGAAGACTTGCCATGTCTCGCCACGATCGCACGACGACCTCGTCCCTGCTCCTGACCCTGCCCCTCGTCGCCCTCCTGGGTGGATGTGGAAGCGGAGACGGCGAAGGCGCGGGCTCGAGTTCCTCGACCAAGAGTTCCACGTCCGCCAAGGCGACCGAGAACCGCGGCCCGCGCGATCCCGTCTTCGGCTATCCGCTGATCGTGGACGGCAAGGAGATCTCGAAGCAGCAGCTGCGCAGCTTCCTCGTCAACGGATACGGACAGCCCTACCTCGAGTACGAGAAGATGCAGATCCTCATCAAGGAGGAGATCGAGGCGCGCAAGGCGGCGGGTCAGGACGTCTCGGGGCTGGCCGTCAGCGAAGAGGAATTCCAGGCCGCGCTCCTCGATGCGGACAAGGAGGTCAAGAAGCAGTTTCCGCTGGGCGACGTCAGCCTGTCCGAGGTCTCCCCGGTCAAGGACATGGAGTTGTTCCACGCGGGGCTGCGCCAGACGCTGGAGTTCGACAAGGTCTTCCTTCCGGCGAACCCCTACGAATTCGGACCGATCACCGAGTCCGCGCTGAAGGCCGCCGCGAACGGCGACGAGACGCTGCTCGAGAACCTGCGCCAGACCTGGGACAACCAGCAGGCGGAGGGCATCGATCCCGAGGCCGACAAGGGCTACAGCTTCCTGAAGACCTTCCTGCGCTCGATGGTCCAGGACCACGTCTACGCCTCGGCCGACATCCGTCTGCCCGGTGACCAGATCCCCGACCACCTGGCGATGCAGATCAACGGCACCGGGATCGAGACGGACGCCATCTGGGAGAAGATCAAGGACCAGGTGACGCCGATGGACGTCTACCAGGCCAAGCAGTGGTTCGTGAACACGACGCTCGCCAAGCAGGCTGTCAAGGACGCCGGCTTCTGGCTGGACGACGACGAGTTCGACCGCGTCTATCGTGAGGAGCATGATCCTTATAAGGACTCTCCCTTCAGCCTCGAGCGCGTGGCCCTCAACTTCCGCAAGTTCCCCTCGATCAGCGCCTACCGCACGCACTACCGCCTGACTCAGTCCTACAAGCGGATGATCGCGGACGAGCTGACGACCGACGCCCTGAAGACCCGCATCGACCGGATCAACCTCCTGATCGCGGGCAAGGTCGACGCCGACGTGATCCTGCTCTCGGCCTACGACTTCAAGAACCGCGAATGGATCGAAGGCGGCTGGGAAAAGGCCGAAGAGCGCGCGGTCGATGTCATCCAGAAGCTCGCCGAGGGTCTGACCTGGGAGGACGCCGTCGAGCAGTACTCCGACTTCTACGACGCTCCGATTCCGGAATCGGCCAAGGAGAGCGGACAAGAGGTCCCGCGCAACAACAAGGGGCGCTTCCTCCAGGTTTCGCGCAACGACTTCGTGAACCGGCTCCAGGAAAGCGATTACCAGACCTTCCTCACGAGCTCGTCGGTGGCCGACTTCATCTTCTTCGAGCAGGAGATGGGCTCGACCCACAATCCGCTCGAAGGCCCCTACGGGTACTACATCCCGAAGGTGCACAAGCGCGTGCTCCACAAGGAGACGGTGAACATCGAGGACGACAACCATCGCACGCTGCTCGAGCAGGATCTCGTCACGAGCCGGTTGAACCGCTTCGTGTGGGAGCTGCGCGACGAGAGCGAGATCCAGGGCCTCGAGCTCTAGCAGCCCGTTGACGGGACGATCCACGAGGGCCCGCCGAGTTTCGGCGGGCCCTCGCGCTTTACAGGGCGTGCCGGGGCCGGGAAGATCGTCGCCTTGAACTCCGACCTCAAACGCTCCTGGGAGCTGCTCGCACCCCACGTTCGCCCGCGGATCGGCCAACTCGGCCTTTCGATCCTGTTCGGAACGATCACGGCCTTCGCCCAGGCCGGCGTGCTGCTGCTCTTCATTCCGATCTGGAACGAGGTCCTCTTCCCGGCGAAGGAAGTCGTCCCCGCGACGGATACCGCCGCGGTCGACGGGGCGGCGATCTTGGACGCGGCCGGGGCGACCGAGGCCAGTTCGTCCTTCACGACCTGGATGGTCGGGCGCTTCGACGCCTTCTCGGGCATGGCGCTCGAGCGGGGTTGGTTCGAAGACGAGCGCCTGGCGGTCCTGGCCCTCTTGATCGCGATCGCCGTCGTGATGGGTTTGATCGCGGGAGCCTCGCAGTACGGCTTCACCTGGGTTTCGCGCCGGCTCTCCTTCGGGCTGATCGTCGACCTGCGCGTGCGGCTCGCGCGGCACTTGATGGGGCTCTCCGTCCGCTACCACAGCCAGCGTCGGTTCGGCGATCTCCTGTCGCGCGTCAGCTCGGACGTGACGACGACGCTGTCGGCGATCAACATCGGGCTCAAGAACATGCTGCAGGAACCGCTGATGGCGTTGGCGACGCTGGTCATCGCGGCGACGGCGGCGCCCCTGCCGACTCTGGGCATGGTCCTGTTGCTCCCGATCGCGGCCCTGCCGATCTCGCGTCTGACCCGGCGCGTGCGGCGCGGCTCGCGCAAGAGCATGACCAGCCTGGGGGAGTCGGTTCAGGCCCTGTCCCAGATGTTTCAGGGCATCCGCATCGTGAAGGCCTTCGGTGGGGAGGAGCGCGAGCTCGACCGCTACCGCGACATCAACAAGACCTACCTGAAGACCTCGATGAAGATGGTGCGGGCCGTGGCGCTGACCCACGCCTGGACGGCGCTCTACAGCATCCTGGGTGTGGCCGTGCTGGCCGGCGGCATGGGCTACCTGAACATCCGCTATCCGCTCTTCCAGGGCGGCGGCGACATGATCGCCTTCTTCCTGGCGATCGCACGGCTCAACAACCACATCAAGATCTTCGCCAAGGGACTCACGAAGCTCGAAGAGTCGATCGGATCCTCGGTCCGGATCCAGGAACTGCTCGAAGAGCAGGTCGACGTGCGCGAGGTCGCGCAGCCGCTCCCGATCGCGGGCCTCGGAGCGGGGGTCGTGTTCGAGGACGTCACCTTCCGGTATCCGGAGAGCGACGTGGATGCCCTGCAGAGCGTGCAGCTCGACGTGCAACCCGGACAGACGCTGGCCCTGGTCGGCGCCTCGGGCGCGGGCAAGAGCACGCTGATGGACCTCGTCGCGCGCTTCATCGATCCCACCGGTGGCCGCATCCTGGTCGACGGCAAGCCGCTCGCCGAGCTCTCGTTGTCCGGCTGGACGTCGCTCTACGCGATGGTCGGGCAGGTGCCGTTTCTCTTTCACGCTTCGATCGAGGAGAACATCCGTTACGGCCGGCCTGGCGCGACCCGCGCGGAGGTCGAGGAAGCCGCGCGCGCGGCCAACATCGACGAGTTCATCCGTACGCTGCCGAACGGCTACGACACGGATGTCGCCGACATGGGCGCGCGACTCTCCGGCGGACAGCGCCAGCGCATCACGATCGCGCGCGCGCTCCTGAAGGGCGCCCCGCTGCTCTTGCTCGACGAGGCTACGAGCGCGCTCGACAGCGAATCGGAGGCGGAAGTCCAGCGGGCGCTCGAGCGTCTGATGGAGGATCGCACCGTGATCGTCATCGCCCACCGCCTCGCGACCGTGCGCGATGCCGACCGTATCGCCGTGCTCGACGATGGACGTCTGGTCGAGCTCGGCCGTCACGACGAGCTCGTCGCGCTGGGCGGGGTGTACGCGCGGCTCTACGACCTGCAGAACCTCGGTGCCACCACCGAAGCGACGCGGGAGACCGGAGCGGAAGCGGGCTGCTAGCGGAGTGACTCGATCATCCCGACATGTGTTTGGCGTCCTTCCGTCCGTGGCTACGTTGCAGCTCCTCCGCGTCTCCACGAAGTCGCGTCGCCCTGGCATCCGCAGCCTTTCCTCGACGGACTCCTGGCGGTCCTGAATCAGCGCTCACGGGTTCGCGTTCGAACGACATGCGGAGGGGAATCGAGTCAGGTGTTTTCGTCCTCGCTCTGATTCTCGTCGCGGGCTGCCGGGCGCGCGGACGCCCCGAGCACGAGCCGTTCGGGCGCTACGTGGCGCGTGGCCCGATCGACCTCTCCGGCCAGGGCACGCTGGCGGTCTTTCGGTTGACCCAGCTGCCACGCCCGGCTCCGATCCTGGCACGCGGCGAGCGCGAGTGGCGGATCAGCGAGTCGCTCGCGAACGTCCTCACGATCGACGGGAACGACCACGAGCTCGACTACGAGATGCTGCAGACCCGCGCGTCCCTGGGCTTCGGTCTCGGCGACGGGGCGACGCTGCGCATCGAGTTCCAGGACCGCTACCGCGGCGGCGGGATGCTAGACCAGTTCATTCGGACGTTTCACGAGGCCTTCGACCTGAACCCGAACAAGCGCGACAACGTGAAGAAGGGTCGCAACGCCTTTCGCTTCGAGACGGTGGGCGACGAGCCGGGCGTCGATCTGGGCGACGGCCACGTGCTCGCGCGCGACCTCATCGTTTCACTCGGCAAGGCGACGGTCGTCGATTCGCTGGACCTCTTGACGAGCCTCGACGTGACGACGCGCCTGAGCCTGAACAAGGTCGACGAACTCGAAGGCGAGGTACCGCTCGATCTCGGCCTCGCGGCCGGTGTGTGGCGTGGACTGACGAGGCGCGTCTTCGCGACCGTGCAGCTCGGGTACACGACCTTCGGTGAGCGGAGGCTCGGTGCCTTTCCGCTGCGCTCGTCGCAAACGGCAGGCTTGGTCGGGCTCGAGTGGGCCTTCCGGAGCTGGTCCCTGAACGTCCAGTATCTCGTTAGCGAGGGCGTGTCCGAGACGCGGCGCATCTTCAAGAACAAGTCGCACGAGCTGACGCTCGGCTGTCAGATCGGTCCGCCGCGCGGCTGGAACCTCGAGTTCGCGCTGATGGAGAACCTGCGCGAGAACGAGACGGCGCCGGACCTCGGGCTGCACGTCGGAATCACCGGACGATTCTGAACGGGCTCAGGACGCACGCGCTTGCTAGCCTCTCTCGCTTGAAGGTGCCCGCGCAGGAGCCCGCCAAGAAATCGCTGTCCGCCTTCGACGCGACTCTGCTCGTGATGGGCGGGATCATCGGGGTCGGGATCTTCTTCACGCCGAGCCTGATCGCGCGCCATGCCTTCGAGCCGTGGGCCTTCCTCACGATGTGGGCCCTGGGCGGTGCGATCGCGCTCTGCGCGGCCTTCACCTTTGCCGAGCTCGCGGGCACGTTCCCCGAGTCCGGCGGGTGGTTCGTGTTCCTGCGCGAGAGCTTCGGTCCGTTCCCGGCCTTCCTGTTCGCCTGGGTCGTCCTGTTCGTCATCTCGTCGGGCTCGATGGCGGCGGTGATGACCTTCTGCAACGGGATGCTGCACGAAGCCTTGCCCGAGCTCGTGCCGGAAGGAAGTCGGCTGCCGGCGGTCCTCGTGGTTCTCGTCCTCACCGGGATCACGATGTGCGGCGTCAAGCGCGCGGCCCTGCTCCAGAACGCGAGCATGATCCTGAAGCTCGTCGTGCTCTTCGGGCTCATCGTGGCGGGCTATCTGTTCTTCTCGGCCGAGGACGCGGCGGCCTTCGTCAGTCCTGGCGGTGCGGCCGACGCCGCACGTGCGACGCTCGAACGCCCGCCACTCTGGCGCGGCATGTTCGCCGCGCTGCTGCCCGTGTTCTTCACCTACGGCGGCTGGCAGATGATCTGCTACGTCGCCTCCGAGGTCGACGACCCCGTGCGCAGCGTGCCGCGCGCGATCCTTTTCGGCGTCCTCGGCGTCGTGGTCGTCTACCTCGTCGCCAACGCGGCCTTTCTCCACGTCCTGGGGCTCGAGGGCATCGCGGCCGACTCAGGCTTCGCCAGCCGGCTCGCGGCCGTGACGCTGGGCGCGACCGGCGCGCGAATCCTGTCGCTCGGCATGGCGATCTCGGCCATCGGGATCCTGGCCGTCAACATCATCACGACGCCCTGGCTCTACGTCGCGATGGCGAACGAGGGCCTGTTCTTCCGCGGCTTCGCGCGCCTGCACCCGACGACCGGAGCGCCGCTACGAGCGCTCTCCGTGCAAGCGCTCCTGATCCTGGTCTACGTCTTCGCGAGCGACCTCGAGTACCTCGTCGAGTCAGCGGTCTTCGTCGAGTGGATCTTCCACGGCCTCGTCGCCTGGGGTCTCGTGCGCCTGCGCCGCCTGCGGCCCGAACTCCCGCGACCGTTCCGCAGCCTCGCCTATCCGCTCGCGCCGCTCGTCTACCTCGTGACCGCCGTCGCGATCGTCGGCACGACCCTGCTCGACGACTCGGACGTCAAGTGGACCGGTCTCGCGATCCTCCTGGTCGGCGCGCTCGTCTATCGCCCTTGGCGCGCGTTCCTGGCGCGCCGGGCCTGAGCTCGTCCGGGCTCCCCCGGTCTACCCCGACCGCCCCGAACCAGGTCCATGAATCGGACCGGGGTCCGGGTCCTGGAAGCGGGACCCGGGCGGCGGGCTCGGCGGCGATCCGGTGGGTCGTAGCCGCGGCCGCGGACACCCCCCCCGTCCCCGACGGAACTGGTCCTCTTGGGTGGGGACGCGCCCGCGCGAAAGTCCCCAAGAAAGTGCCCACAAAGGTCGCAACCGCCGCTCGGGAGCGCGGTCTTCGAGGACGGGGCCCCCGGGAGGTTTCCAGGCCCCCGAGGTGGCGCTCCGGGCGCGACTTCGGCTCCCGGCTGCCTCAGCGAAGCGGATCAGTCCGATTTGCGGTCGCTTGGCACGGGGTTTCCTGGGGGACCTGCTCTCCCCCGTCCGTTTCGCCGGGGAGACCTCCTCTCTCGCTAGGAAGGGGCGCCCTTCGGAATCTGGGTTCCGGGGGCGCCCTTCTTCTATGGAAGGGATGGAGGCAGGTGTCTCCCCTGCCCTTCGCCCGCACCTCCGGGCCCCCTTCAATCGGCCGTGAGCAGAACGACCGCCTGCACGAGCACGGCGCGACCCCCGGCCAGCGCGCCGAGGCCCTCGAAGCTCTTGCCCTTCAGGTTGATGCGCGTGACCTCGACCCCGAGGACGGCCGCGATCGCTTCTGCCATGGCCGCGCGGAAAGGCGCGATGCGCGGACCTTCGGTCTGGATCACCACGTCGGCGTTGGCGAGCTCCCAGCCGGCGGCGCGCACGTCGTCCCAGGCGGCGGCCAGGAGCCGGCGGCTGTCGGCGCCCGCCCAGCGCGCGTCGTCGTCGGGAAAGCGGGTCCCGAGGTCGTCGAGTCCGGCCGCCCCGAGCAAGGCGTCGGTCAGGGCGTGCAGGACGGCGTCGCCGTCGGAATGGCCGCGCGGGCCGCGTTCGTAGGGCAGGGTGACCCCACCCAGGATGCAGGGCCGCCCGGGCACGAGCTCGTGCAGGTCGGAGCCGAGACCGATGCGAACCCTCATGACGTGCTCCGGCATGACGAGTTTTGGGCCACTTCGGGCCGTCCGCGCCAGTGCCAGAGCGCCCGGGCGAGCTCGAGATCGGCGCGGGTCGTGATCTTGAAGCCTTGCTCCTCGCCTGCGACCACCGTCACCGGGCCTTGGTAGCGCTCCCACAGCGCCGCGTCGTCCGTCGGCCGGTCACCGGCGCGCTCGGCAGCCGCCAGAACGGCGAGGAAGGGCTCCCGCCGGAAGCATTGGGGCGTCTGCGCCCGCCAGAGGCCTTCGCGTGGAACATGGGCGCTGACGTGTCCTGCGGCGTCGACGCGCTTCAGGGAATCCTCGACGGGGAGCGCCAGCAGAGCGGCTCCCGAGGCCTCGGCGGCCAGGAGGCAGCGCTCGATCGCGGCGGGGGAGACGAGCGGCCGGGCCGCATCGTGAATCGCGACCAGCGCGACGGCAGAGGACGTCGCCCGGACCCCGGCGCGAACCGAATCGGTGCGCTCCTCACCGCCCTCGACCACCGTGCAGGCGATGTGGGGGGTCTCTTCGGGCAGGAGCTCGACGATCTGGGCGCGGTCGTCGGCGTGCACGACGACCACCAGCTCGACGATCGAGCGGGTGGCACGCAGGGCCCGGTAGGCGTGCAGGAACAGCGGCTCGCCCCCGAGCTCGAGCAGGGGCTTGCGCGCGCGCAGCTCGGGGTCGCTCGCGAACAGGCGGCTCGAGTTGCCGGCGGCGAGCAGGATGGCTGCTGCCGGACTCGAAGGAGCGCACGAGGGGGTCCGATTCGATCCGCTGGACATCGCCCTATTGTTGCCATATCGAGGCCGCGTGCTCCATTCCGAGGAACTTCCAACGGGATCTGTGGCGCCGGGAGCGCTAGATTCGTTCCGCCATGACTCCTTCCGCACGACCTTCCTGGCCGATCGTGCTGGGGATCGACCCCGGTACGCGCGTGGCGGGATTCGGAGCCTTGGTCGCTGCGCCCGATCGGATCCGGCTGCACTCCTGCGGTGTCATTCGCATGCCGGCGAAGGCCTCGATCGGCGTCCGTTTGGCGCAGCTCGCGCGCGAGCTGGACGAGATCCTGGCCGATCTGCGACCGACCATGGTCGCGATCGAGAGCGCCTTCACCGCACGCAACGTGCGCAGTGCCCTGCGCATCGGCGAGTCGCGCGGCGTGGCCCTTGCGAGCGCGGCACGCTGGACCTCGGAGATCGTCGAGATTCCGCCGGCCGTGGCCAAGAAGTCCGTGTGCGGCAACGGAGCCGCCAGCAAGGAACAGGTCCACGCGATGGTCGAGGCCCAACTCGGCCTGCAAGATCTCGACGTGGCCGACGATGCGACCGATGCGTTGGCTTTGGCCCTCGCCTGTCTCCTGCGCGCGCGCAGTCCGTTCGTGCGGGCCGTTGCGAAGGCGCGTCCGTCATGACGGCCCGCGGGAGAAGTGACGGGATCACGAAACCGCCCGCACAGAAGGGCGAAGCGGGACGCGAACGCTCCGGCGTGCTCGCCGCACTCGGAGTCGGGCTCGAGGAAGTGCTGCCCGGTCTCGAGATCGTCGACCGCGACCTCGAATTCGACGAAGGCGGACGTGCGGATCTTGCGGCGGTCGACGGAACGGGGCGGCTCGTGTTGGTCCTGCTCGCGGACGAGGACGCGGACCGAGCGACGTTGGAAGCGTTGGACGCCTTGTCGTTCGCGTGGCGCAACGTCCAGATCTTCGTGCGCCATCTCGCCGCGCGTCGCCTCGATCCGGGGCTGGAACCGCGCGTCGTCGTCATCAGTGCGGCCGGAGACGAACGACTCGTGCACCGCTTGGCGCCCCTGCTCGAACGTGGGGTCGAGCTCTTCGGTGTGCGCTCCTTGAAGAGCAGTCAGGGCGAGCGCTCGTACCTCGTTCCGATGTCCGCCTCGGCTCCCCCGCGTGGTGGCGTGTCGCGTGCGAACCCCGAAGAGTTCCTCGCGGCCTTGCCGCCGCCCTTGAGCGAATTGGGGCGCGAGCTCGCGTTGCGCATGGGCCGGCTCGACGACGAGCTCGTGCTCGCGGCCTCGCCCAGCGCGCTCTCCTGGGTCTTCCATGGCGACGAGCTCGCGCGCGTGGAAGCCCGCCGCGAAGCGCTCGTGGCCCGGGTCGCCCCCACGCTCGAGCCGGTCGAGCTGCGCGGGGAAGGAGACCTCGAGGCCGTGCTCGAGTCGGCCATGGGGCGGCTCGTGCAGCTGTTCGGCCTGCGCGAGGTGGCCGGAGCCCGCGATCCGGTCGAGCTCCCGGGCGACGAGCCCGAGGAGCTGCTCAGCCAGGAAGAGATCGAGGCCTTCCGGGACTGAGGGCGCTCCGCCCCGCTTCGAGGGCGCTGGGGTCGGTCGCGGGTCCGGGAAGAGCCCGGGAAGAGCTCGGGAAGATGCGGGGCGGGCCCCGCGGTCGGGCAATTGCGGCTTGCATCGCGCGGACCGAAGTGCAATCTGAAGTTCTTAGTGCCCCCCAGGTGCGGCGAAGTCCTTCGCACGATCCGGCTACGCGGCGGATCTCGACAGGACTTCTCCTCTCGAAACGAGCCGCATATGGACTGGATCGAGGCGCGCAGAAAGCTGCTGCAGCTGGCGAAGGGATCTCGGCCGTTGCTCGGAGACGAGCGGACCGGGACCGGGGGAGGACTCGTCCCAGCGGGAAGCGAGCGAGCGTCCTTTCTGCTCCCCGACGAGAAGCCCGGCGTCTCGCTCTGCGTCGGCAGCGGCAAGGGTGGCACGGGCAAGTCGGTCGTCACCGCCTCGCTCGCGAAGCTCTGCTCGCTCCGCGGACGCACCCTGATCGTCGACGCGGACCTCGGGGTCGGGAATGCGCACATCCTCCAGGACGTGGCGCCCTCGACGACCTTCGTCGACGTCATCGAAGGCCGCAAGAGCGTGCAGGAGGTGGTCTGTGCGTGCACCGACGAGCTCGACCTCCTGGCCGCCGGCTCCGGCGTCCCGCGCATGGCGGACCTCTCCGGCTACGAGCTGCACCTGATCGCCGCCGGTCTCGAGCGGATCGACTCGTCCTATGCCTACGTCGTGATCGACTCGGCCGCGGGCATCTCGCGTCAGACGATCGCCTTCGCGCAGGTGGCCGACTGTGTGCTCATCGTGACGACACCGGACCTGACGGCGATGACGGACGCCTATGCCTTCCTGAAGGTGCTCGTGACACGGCGTCCGGGTGTACGACCGCTCTTGCTCGTGAACCGCGCGTCCGGCGAGGACGAGGCCTTCGAGGTCAGCCAGCGCATCGCGCGGGTCTCCGAGCGCTTCCTGGACCGCGCGCCGCGCATGATCGGCTGGGTGCCGGAAGATCCGGTCGTGACGCAGTGTTCGAACCGGCGGGGTCCCGTGGTCGAGCTCGAGCCGCATGCGCCGTTCTCGTTCGCGCTGCGGCGCGTGGCCGCGGCGGTCCTGGACGAGCTGCGCCTGCAAGAACCGACCGGAGTCGGCCGCATGCTCTCGAAAGAGCTCGCGTTCGCGAGCGAAAACTCGTCGCGACGCGATCGGTAACCACGGCGCGCCTGAGACGGTCTCCAGGAGCCCGATGAACAAGTCATCCGGCGCCTGAACGAGACTCCTTGCGCATGAAGCCGACCGAAGGGACGAACGAGTCGCGCGACGACGGCGAGCGCCCCGACGAGCGCGCTGTCCGGCGCGTGGGGGTGCCCGGCTGGGTGCAGACCCTGCTCGTCTTCCTGCTCGGCAGCACCATGCTCGACATGCTGCGGATGCGGCGGGACGTCGCCCGCGTCCCGCCGGGGCTCTTGGAGCGCTACACGCCCGAAGCGGATCCTCGTCGGATGAGCGCGTGCGAGCTGCGACGCATCCCCGGTGTGGGCATCGGTCGGGCGCGCTCGATCGTTCGGAACCGGCGCGGGGCGCGCGCTGCGGACGCGAACTTCGTCTGGGAGGACCTGCCGGGAATCGGCGCGACGACGGCGCGTTCCATCCGGGCCTGGGAGCGGGACACGGGCGGCGCGGACCCCCTGACGGGTCGGCCTCCGTGACGGGACGCAGGTTCGGACGTACACTTCGGCGACCGGGATGCAATCGATCGACGGAACGACCACGGCGCGGGAACAGGAACCCGACGAACGCGAGAGCGCATCGCAGGAAGGCCGGCGGGGCAGCCGCTCCCGTGGCGGCGGTCCACACCCGGGTGCCGAGGCGCGCTCCCGACTCGAGCTGGCGCTCGATGCCGAGCTGGATGCGTTGCTCGGAGCCGCGTTGGCCGAGGACGTCGGCAGCGGGGACGTGACGTCGACGGCGAGCTTGCCCGCGACGCTCGTCGCGCGCGGGCGACTGCATGCCAAGGCGGCCGGGGTCGCGAGCGGGCTGACCCTCTTCGCGCGCGTCTTCTCGCTGCTCGATCCCGCGGCCCGGGTCACGTCCTCGAGCGTGGACGGTGACGCCTTCGAGTCAGGCGACACGCTGCTCGTCGTCGAAGCGTCGGCGCGCGCGCTCGTCACCGGCGAACGCACCGCCCTGAACCTCGTTCAGCGCTTGTCCGGAATCGCGACGTTGACGAACGCGTACGTGCGACGCGCCGCTCCGGTGCAAATCCTCGACACGCGCAAGACAACACCCGGCCTGCGACGGCTCGAGAAGTACGCGGTACGCTGCGGCGGCGGCGTGAACCACCGCTTTGGCTTGTTCGATCAGGCCATGCTCAAGAACAACCACGTCGACCTGACCGGACGTTCGCTGGCAGACGTGATCGCCGACCTGCGCGCCGCGCAGGGGCCGGACTTCGTGATCACGGCGGAGGCGCGTGACGAGGCGGAGGCGGAGGCCGCGATCGACGGAGGGGCGGACGTCGTGCTGCTCGACAACATGAGCCCGGAACGGCTCGGCGAGCTCGGCCCCGTCCTGCGCCGGCGCGCGCAGACCGCCGGTCGAACGGTCGTGCTCGAGGCCTCCGGTGGCATCACGCTGGAGTCGGTCGCGGCCTTCGCGGCGAGCGGGGTGGATCGGATCAGCGTGGGCGCGCTGACGCATTCGGCGCCGGCCCTCGACCTCGCGTTCGCGGTGGAGCGGCTCGCGTGAGCCCGGCCTTCGACCCGCACTACGAGGTCGCGCTCGACCTGCCCGCCGTGCATCGCGGCGTGCGCGTGGCACGCAACGTGATCCGCCACTTCGCGCGACTGTGGGGAATGAAGGACGTCGACGTCGACTCCGTCGTCCTGGTCGTGTCGGAGCTCCTGGCCAACACGATCGATCACGGCGGTGGGGGCGCGGCGATGGAGGAGTCCGAGCTCGAGGACGACGTGCGCATGCGCCTGACCTTCACGATTCGCTCGGAAGTCTGGAGCGTCTCCGTCGTGGACCGTGGCGGCGGGGACCCCGAGGACGTGCGCAAGTTCCTCGAGGACACCGGACTGCCCGATCTCGAGGACGAGCGCGGGCGGGGCTTCTTCATGATGCGCGAGATGGTCGACCGGATGGCCGTGTGCCGCAGCGCGGACGGGCTCGGGCTCGAGATCACGGCCGAGAAAGCCTTCAGCGTTTGAGCTCCAAGACCCCACTGGGCTTCGTGCGCTCGCTCGGTGCGCGCCTCGCGAGTGCTCCGCGTCTCGCTCCATGGGGCGGCGCGCTGCTTTGGATCGGCTTCATCTGGCGCATGAGCTCGCGGCCGTTCACGCCGGGAGGCTCGAACTTCCTCGTCATCACGGTCGCGAACCTCGCGCACGCTCCGCTCTTCGGGCTGCTCGCGCTGCTCGTCTTGGCCGGACTCGTGTCCCGCCGGCCCCGCACGGACGCCGGCAGCGGTCTACCGCCGATCGCGCCCTCGCAGGCCGGACTCGCCTGGCTCGTCGCGGTGGTGTACGGCTGTGTGGACGAGTGGCATCAAGGGCGTACGCCCGGGCGCGACAGTTCGCTCGGTGACGTCGTGACCGACGCGGTGGGGGCGGGTTGTGTGATCTGGATCGCGTGCTATGTCGCCGGCACGGCGGCCAGCGAAACCGGCCTCCTGCGGCGGCTCGTCGGCGGGGCCTTGCTGTGCTTCCTGGCGGCGCTCGCGGCCGGCATCGGCGTGGGCTGACCGCGAAGACGGCTCGACGGGCCGGGTCACATGCCGTATCCCCGTGGCTAGCAGCCTGATGAAGAAGTGCTTCGGATGCGATGCATGTGACCGGGAGGCCCGGCAGGTGCGCGAGAACGCAGGCGAATCGGTAGATTCGGCGAGGATCTCGTGTGCCGGCCGGGCTTTCCGGACGCATGCAGCGCGCCGGATGACTTCTTCATCAGGCTGCTAGGCTGGGGTGCCGGTCGACCGGTGCCCGCTTGCGTCCCGTTTCCCGCCTTCACGAGGAGCTCCCATGTCCGAACCCCGCCTCGCCCTGTTCGTCCGCCTCCACGCCAAGCCCGGCAAGGAGGACGAGGTCGCGAGCTTCTTGAGCGGAGCGCTCGAGCTCGTGCGCGCGGAAACCGGCACGCGCAGTTGGTATGCCCTGCGCTTCGATGAAGCGACCTTCGGGATCTTCGACACCTTCGCCGACGAGAAGGGTCGCCAGGCGCACCTGACCGGCGCGGTCGCGGACGCCTTGATGCAGAAGGCGCCGGAGCTCTTTCGTGAGGCGCCCGTGATCGAGGAATTGGATCTGCTCGCCGTCAAGCCGGGCTGAGCGGACGCCCGGGGGGGCGTGCGGAGCCAGGTCTCGACCCGAGTTGGACCGAACGGTCCCGCGATCTCGAGCTGGAAGCGGGCTAGAATCGGGCCCCGCCCGTTCCGAGTCCTTCGACCCCCGCGCTCCGTGACCTCTTCCGACGACAACTACACGTCCCCGCTCTCCACCCGCTACTCGAGCGCCGAGATGCGCTACCTTTTCTCGCCCGAGAAGAAGTTCCGGACCTGGAGGCGCCTGTGGGTGGCGCTCGCGCGAAGCGAGCAGGAACTGGGACTCGCGATCACCGACGCTCAGCTGGCCGAACTCGAGGCACACGTCGAGGACGTCGACCTGAACGTGGCGGCTGCCTACGAGCGCGAGCTCCGTCACGACGTCATGGCGCACGTGCACGCCTACGGCGATCAATGCCCCGAGGCGCGCGGCATCCTGCATCTCGGCGCGACCTCGTGCTACGTGACGGACAACAGCGAGCTGATCGTGATGCGCGATGCGTTGCGCCTCGTGCGTCGTCAAGTGGTCAGCGTCATCCGCAACCTGCGGGACTTCGCCGAGACCTGGCGTTCGCTGCCGGTCCTGGGTTTGACGCACTATCAGCCGGCGCAGGCCACGACCCTCGGCAAGCGCGCCTGCTTGTGGCTGCAGGATCTGGTCTTCAACCTGGTCGACCTCGATCACGCCGAGGAGCAGATACGCTTCCGCGGCGTGAAGGGGACGACGGGCAGCCAGACGTCGTTCCTGGGACTGTTCGGCGGCGACCACGGAAAGGTCCGCGAGCTCGACCGGCGCGTGACGGAGCGCATGGAGTTCGAGCGCTCCTTCGCCGTCACCGGCCAGACGTATCCACGCCAGCTCGACTTCCGCGTGTGCCAGGTGCTCTCGGGCATCGCGCAGTCGGCCGCCAAGTTCGCCGTCGACCTGCGGCTCAGCGCCGGACGGCGTGAGCTCGAGGAACCCTTCGAAGACAAGCAGATCGGTTCATCGGCCATGCCATGGAAGCGCAACCCCATGCGTTGCGAACGGATCGGAGCGCTCGCGCGGCACGTGATCGTGGCGCTCGACAACACGGCGCACACCGCGGCGAACCAGTGGTTCGAGCGCACGCTCGACGACTCCGCCAATCGCCGCTTGGCCGTGGCCGAGATGTTTCTCGCTACGGACGCGATCCTGCAGCTCTATCTCAACGTCTCGAAGGGCATCGTCGTGCACGCGCCCGTCGTGCGCCGTCACCTCGAGGAAGAGCTGCCCTTTCTCGCTTCCGAGACGTTGATGCTGGAGGCGGTCCAGGCCGGGGCGGACCGCCAGGACGCGCACGAACGGATTCGGCTCTTGTCACGCCAGGCCTCGGAGACGATCCATGCAGGCCTGCCGAACCCCCTGCGGGCGCTCTTGGCCGAGGACGAGCTCTTCGCGCCGCTCGCTTCGCGCTGGGACGAGATCCTCGATCCGGCGCGCTTCGTGGGACGCGCCCCCGAGCAGGTGAGCGAGTTTCTGGCGGAGGAGGTCGACCCGCTGCTCGCGCGTCATTCCGGGCTGCAGGCCGCGACAGGCGACGTCCGCGTCTGAGCCGTGCGAACCCGCTCGCGCGCCTGCGGTGGCCCCGCGCGCCCCAGGATCCGTGCTCCGTTGCCAGGGCGTCGGCATCCGCTGGGGTGAGGCCACGGGAAGCGTCGACGAATCCGTGGATGCGGCGCGGCCATCGGCCACGCCGCGCAGTGGAGGAGGTCGTCATGAAGGGGAAGGACTGTTTCGACGGACTTCGGAGCGCGGACCGACCATGAAGACCTTTCCGACTTCGGACTTCGGTCCGGGGGGGCTGCGGGTCGATCATCGGTCAGGCGCGCGGCCGTCGAATTCGTCGTTTCGGTTGGACGTGCGTTCCCCCTTCCCGATGGGGTATGTTTCCTCTCGGTGGTCGACTGCGACCCCGCTCTTCCCTCTTCCCTCCTGCAACGACGGAGCCGCCCCGCTCTCCGCATCGTTCTCCGTATCGAGGTCCCCCGGTCGTGGCCACTCCTGGCATTCCGAACGAGTACACCCTGTCGACGACCTGTTTCGGCAACCGACTCGCGAGCATCCAAGACCAGATCTTCGCGGCTGTCGGTATGGGATTTCGTCGTCTCGAGCTCGGCTTGACCGAGACGCCGCCGTCGATGGACGGCCTCGACGACTCGTGTCGCGAGACCGGCGTCACGATTCCTTCGCTGGTGGCGGGGTGTCGCGACCCGCTGAACGGAAAGATGGCGGTCGAGCGTCTGGGCAGCCTCGATGAAGACGAGTGCGACCGTGCGCTGAACTCGGTGCGGCGCCACGTCCGGCTCGCGCGCACGTGGGGCTGCCGCACCGTCGTCGTGCGCGGCAGCAAGATCGAGGACCTCGCGCTGCGGGCCGAGGCCAAGATGATCGAAGCGCGCACGTTGACGTGCAGCGAGGACAACTGGCCCGAGCTCGCTGACGACGTTCAAGACTTCGTACACCGTGCACAGGCCAGTTCGCAGCGTCAGATCGAACAATACTGTCGTTCGCTGCACGCGCTCATGAAGGAGGACGCCGACGTCTTCTTCGCCGTCGAGCCGGGGCGCGACATCGACGATCTCCTGGGCTACGAGGCCGTCGGTTGGGTCCTCGATGACCTGCCTGCCGAACGGCTCGGGTACTGGCACGACGTCGGTCGCATCCACATGCGCGAGCAGATGTCGCTGCCGCCGCAAGGCAAGTGGCTCGAGTCCTTCGGGTCGCGCATGGTCGGCATCCACCTGCAGGATGCGGCCCAGGACGAAACCGAGATGCCGCTCGGCCTCGGCGAGGTCGATTTCAAGCTCGTCGCCGAGTTCACGCCGAAGTCCGCGGAACGCGTGTTGGACATCGCGCCGCGCCACGGTCGGGCCGAGATTCTCTCGAGCGTCCAGTTCCTGCGCGACCACGGCTTCTGAGGAGCCCGGCTCGCCGGGGGCCCGCGCTCTCGCCCTTCTCCCACGCGGGCGCCGCCTACCAAGGTGCATTGTCTCCCTGGGGGCCGGCGGAAGGGCGCTGGGGGTGGCCGGAAGGCCTGGCCGCAGGCTGATCCGCAGACGTGCGCAGCGCGCAGAAGGACGCCTTCCCGGGTGACGCCCTCTCGGACGGCACGCGAGCGCCCGGAATCCGGAGCCCGTTGCATGCTGGCCACCCGGTGCGGGCCCCCATTCGTTGCACTCGGCACGCGGGAGACTAGGATGCTGCCGCCCGCCACCTCCGCCGATCCCTGGCGCGAGCGGGCCCGACCGGCAGAGCCACCATGTCCGGAGACGTTTCGATCGACGAGTCCAAAGACTCGGCCGCCCGCGCGGTCGGCCTGCCCCCGGATGTTCACCCCCTCGGACATCTACGCAAGGTCATGGCGGACTTCCGCCAGCGTGTCGGTGAGGATCCACGCATCCTCATCCTGACCCACCGCAGCCCCGACCCCGATGCGCTCGGCGCCTTGACCGGGGTCGACTTCCTGCTGCGCAACGCCTTCGATCTCCAACCCGAGATCGCGACGGTGGGGCAGATCTACCGCGCCGAGAACCAGGCCATGGTGCGCGAGCTCGGGCTCACCTACCAGGAGTACCACTCGCTGGACGTCTCGCGCTTCCACGGTGCCATGCTGGTCGACAGCCAACCGAGCTTCGGGCACACGGACCTGCCCGACGACGTGCCGATGATCGCCGTCTTCGATCATCATCAGCCGCCGCCGCCCGAGCGCCGCCAGGATCAATCGATCCCGCACTACGACGTACGACTCGGCATGGGGTCGACGGCAACGATCATCTTCGAGTACATCCGCGACGCCGGGCTGGGTCTCGACTCGCGCACGGCGACGGCGCTCTGTTGCGGCGTGCGCTTCGACACGGCCGACCTCTCCGTGCACGCGACGCCGCTCGATCGCGAGGCCTTCTTCGAGACCTTCCTGCACGCCGATCGCTCGATGCTCGCGCGCATCCGCCTGCCTTCGCTGCCGCCGACGTACTACCGCGAGCTGCACCGCTCGCTCTCGCGCGCGAGGCGCCACGGTCCGCTCGTCTTCGGCTTGCTCGGTCGCGTCGCCAACCCCGAGTCGGTGGCCGAGATGGCGGACTTCTTCATGCGCATGGAGGGCTGTCGCTGGTCCCTCGTGGGCGGCTCCTTCGAGGGCACCTACTACCTCTCGCTGCGCACGCAGGTGGCCCACGGCGAAGCCTTCCCCTTGATGGAGAAGATCCTCGAGGGCGAGGGGACGTTCGGCGGGCGCGGCTCGGTGGCGGGCGGCCAGGTCCCGCTCGAGAACACCGACGAAGCCACGCTGCGCAGCCTCGAACGCCGGCTGCGGACGCGCGCCTTGAAGCTGGTCGACCCCGAAGAGCTGCGTGGCACGGATCCGCGCTTCGGGACCCGGCTCACGCGCCTGCCGTGAGCCCCGCGCTCCTGGTCGTCGCGGGGCACGATTCCAGCGGCGAGCGCGACGGCAGCGGGCGCTCGGCCGGCCTGCTCGCCGACCGCGAGGCGGCAGGCGCCTTCGAATGCACGACGCTCGAGGCCGTGACGGCCTGGACGGACCAGGCCGCGGGGCGCGTGCGTTCGGTGGGGGCTCGAGAGCCTTGTCTTTGGCTCGCGGAGGCGCGCGCGCTGCTCGCGCAGGCGGACGCCGTCAAGGCGGGGCTCTTGCCGGGTGCCGCGCACGCCGCGGCCTTCGGCACCCTGGTCGATGCACGCGAGCGACACGTGCCGGTCGTCGTCGACCCGGTCTTGGCGGCTTCGGGCGGCGAGCTCTTCGTACCGCCGGACGAGCTGGCGCGCTGGCGCGACGAGCTGCTCGTCCGCCCGCTCGTCTTGACCCCGAACCTGCCCGAGCTCGCCGGCCTGCTCGAGGTCGCGCCGCGGGCGTTGGATGAGGACCTGTCCGAGCGCCTCGAAGCGGCCCGTGCCCTGCTCGCCCGGGGCCTTGCGGCCGTGGTCGTCAAGGGCGGTCACGGCCGCGAGGACCCCGTCCAGGATCTCGTCTGGGAGCGCGGCGCAGAGCCGTCCTGGCACGCGCACCCGCGCCGGCGTGGCGCCGCCCGCCACGGCTCGGGCTGCCTCTTCGCGACGGCCCTCGCGGCGGGCCTTGCGCACGGTGCGCCCCTGCCGAAGGCTGCGGCCGCGGCGGGGGAATTCGTGGCCGCGCGGCTCGTCCCGGAGGCCTGAGGGCGCGCGCGTAAGCTCTTGGAGCGCCGGGTGTTCGAGCGCCGGCGGGGGACGCGCCCGAAAACGCCAAGGATCCCGCTCCCTCCACTTGCCTTCACCCCGCGGCCTGATAGTCTTTTCCGCCCGGAAGCGGCTGTAGCTCAGTGGTAGAGCGCAACCTTGCCAAGGTTGATGTCGACGGTTCAAATCCGTTCAGCCGCTCCATTCTTCGGTCCCGCCGCGCGGGACCGGTGGCGCCCGCCGCGCTGCGCCATGCCGTCTGGCGCTGGCCTGCCTGAACCGGGCGCCGGCGCGTGCGTTGCAGGCACGCCCATGTCTCGCTCTCGCCCGCTCCTCACCCGCTCGGCCCAGGCCTGTGATGCGGCCCCGGCCAGGGTCGGCGAGCTGGTCTCGCTCGCGGAGGGGCCCGTGCGCAGCACGGCGTGGTCGTTGGCGATGCACGCTGCCGTGATCGGAGCGCTGTCGATCGCCGGACCGTGGCTCGCGCTCGCGCTCGACCGCGAGGGCCCAGGCGAGGATGACGGAGCCGCGTGGCTCGTCGCGCACCTCGAGCCGTCCCGAGGCGCCGAGCCCGAATTCGTCGAACCCGACGACGAGCCGCTCGAAGCGCTGGCGCCCGAAGTCCGCGAGGACGGGGACGTCGACGTCGCGGACGACGAGGTCGGCCCGTTCGAGAGCCTTGAATTCGGGGACGTGGCGCAGATGACCCGCGAGCCGCTCGTACCCTTCGAGGCCTTCGCCTCGGACTGGCCTGCGCCCGACGATCGTCGCTGGAACCTCGACTTCGGCCCGCACTCCGAGCCCGTCCACGAGCCCGAACTCGCGGTCCACGAACCGACCCGGCTCGAACCCGCCGCACCGGCGCGTGCGATCGAAGCGCCCGTGCTCCTCCGCGCGCCGCCTCCGGCCTATCCCCCGCGTTCGGTGCAGCGACGCGAGGAAGGCGTCGTCGTCTGTCGTCTCGAGATCGGGGCGGACGGCGGCGTGACCACGGTCGAGCTCGTTCGCTCGAGCGGCTACGCGCGGCTCGATGAAGCCGCCCTGGCCGCGCTCGCGCGGTGGAGCTTTCGTCCCGCGGGTGAGGGCGGCCGGGCGTTGCCGAGCCATTTCGAGCATCGCGTCGTGTTCCGCCTGGAGGATTGAACCGCGGTCGCGATCGGGCGTTGTGTCGCCGATCATGCTCACTCCGACCCTGCTCCTCTTCTGCTCTCTCTCCGCTACGCAAGCGCCGAACCAAGACCCGCAGGCTCGCGCGCAGGTGCCGCTCGCCGACACGGTCGTCACCGCGAGCCGCCACCCCGAGCCGCGCTTCGAGGCCAAGGCCACGGTCGATCGGATCGACGAACTGGAGCTCGAACGGCGTTCGTACCGCACGACACCGCAGATCCTGTCGGGCTTGCCGGGCATCTTCGTGCAGGAGACTTCGCCGGGGCAGGGCTCGCCCTACATCCGTGGCTTCACGGGGTATCGCAACCTGTTCCTGATCGACGGCTTTCGTCTGAACAACTCGGTCTTTCGCTCGGGGCCGAACCAGTACTGGAACACGGTCGATCCGCTGTCGCTCGAGAGCGTCGAGGTCGTACGCGGTCCGGCCTCGGTGCTCTGGGGTTCGGACGCGATCGGCGGCACTGTGCTGGCGACCACGAAGGTGCCGCGCGCCGGGGGCAGCGCGGGAGCGTACGCGGGCGAGCTCTTCACGCGGCTGTCGACGGCCGAGGAGTCGTGGTTCGTGCGGCAGCAGTCGTCCGCGGCGCTCGGTGCGGACACCGGGCTGCTCCTGGGCGTGTCCGGCAAGACCTTCGGAGACGTGCACGGCGGGCACGACATCGGCCGGCAGAACAACACGGGCTACGACGAATACGATCTGGACGCCAAGGTCGAACACTGGCTCGATTCCGAGACGCGCCTGGTCGTCGCCGCCCAGCACGTCCAGCAGAACGACGTCCCGCGCACGCACCAGACGGTCGCCGCGGTGCCGTTCGAGGGCTCGAGCGTCGGATCGGACCTGCGGCGCGATCTGGATCAGGAGCGCACGCTCGCGTACGTCAAGCTCGAGCGCGACGGCGGTCGTGACAGCAGCGACGAGCTCGGCTTCTCGTGGCAGCGCCAGGAAGAGTCGCGCGACCGTGTGCGGGGCAGCGGCAACCGCGAGTTCCAGGGCTTCGACGTGCGTACGCTCGGCTTGATCGGACGCCGGACGCGGCCCGGCCCCGGGGGGACGTGGACCTTCGGCTTCGACCTCTATCACGACGACGTCTCCTCGTTCTCGAGCACGAACCCGATCCAGGGTCCCGTGGCCGACGACGCGACCTACGACCTCATCGGCCTGTACGTGCAGGACGAGCTCGCACTGTCCGAGCGCGTCGACCTCGCCCTCGGGTTGCGCTTCAGCCACGCGCGCGTGGACGCGAACGACGTCGACGATCCCGACGGAGGGGGGCGCCTTTCGATCGAGGACGATTGGAGCTCGGTCGCCGGCAGCGCGCGCGTGCTCGTGGAGCTGGTGGAGGATGCCTGGAACCTCTTCGGCGGCATCTCCCAGGGCTTCCGCGCACCGAACCTCTCCGACCTGACGCGCTTCGACACGGCCCGCACGGACGAGTTCGAGATCGCGGCACCCGGGCTCGACCCGGAGCGCACGCTGAACTACGAGCTCGGCGTGCGCGGCGAGACCGGGACGACGCGGACGCAGTGCGCCGTCTTCTACACCGACATCGAGGACCAGATCGTGCGCGTGCCGACCGGCAACGTGAACGGCGCGGGCGATGCCGAGGTGACGAAGGACAACGTGGGGGACGGTTACGTCTACGGCATCGAGCTCGCGGGCGCTCGGCGGCTCGACGAGAGCTTCGAGGTCTTCGGCAACGGCACGTGGCAGTACGGCAAGGTCGACACCTTCCCGACCTCGGCGCCGGTCATCGAGCGCGAGTACATCGATCGCCTGATGCCGCTGACGTTGCAGGCCGGCCTGGGCTGGGACGATCCGACGAGCTCCGCCTGGGCCGAGCTCGTCGGGCTCTGGGCGGACGACGCCGACAAGCTCTCGACGCGCGATGCGGGCGACACCTCGCGCATCCCGCCGGGGGGAACGCCGTCCTACTTCGTGCTGGATCTGCGCGGCGGCTACGACTTCGAGTGTGCGAGCCTCGGCATCGGGCTGACGAACCTCCTGGACGAGGACTACCGCGTGCACGGGTCCGGGACGAACCGGCCGGGGCGTAGCCTGGTCGTGAGCTGGACCGGCTACTTCTGAGCCGCGTCCGCCGTGAGCCACAGGTGCCCGCCGGCCGTGACGCTCGCCTTCCAGCCCGGCGGAACCAGCGTCGTCCCGGAGTACTCCTCGACCAGCGCGGGGCCCGCGAAGGCGCAGCCCGCGGGCAGGGCGTCGCGGTCGAGCAGCGGCGTCGCGAGCGCCGCGCCGCGGGCGAAGAACACGCGCCGCATCCCGGTTTGCGCGGCGGCGGGCAGGGCCCGGCGGCGCGGCTTGGTGCCGCGCGGCCGGGCGCGGCGGAGAGACGAGCGCACACGGATCGAGACCAGCTCGATGTCGCGCTCCATGCGGTGGCCGTACAGCGCTTCGTGCGTGCGGTGGAAGTCCGCCGCCACGTCGGAGCCGCGCCGGTCGTGGTCCGTGAGCAACAGCTCGAACGACTGTCCCCGGTAGCGCAGGGCCAGGAAGGTCGCGTGCCGCACCCCGGGTGCGCCGGGATGGGCGCGTTCGAGCTCGGCCGCGCCGGCGGCCGCGAGCTGCTCCGCGACCTTCCGCCGCCGCGTCCGTGTCCAACCCGCGAGCGGTTCGAGCACCGTGCGCGCGTGCTCGCGCAGCGCCTCGGCGGCGGTCATGCCCAGGGCGGAGAGCGCGCCCGGATGCAGGGGCACGAGCGCACCCTCGAGGCGCAGGCTCGCGGCCAGGGCCGCGGCCTGCAGGCCGCCGGCCCCGCCGAAGGCGACCAGCGGCAGGCGTTCGGGATCGTGGCCGCGCTGCATCGTCATGACCCCGATCGCGCGCCGCATCGCCGCGCGCGCGACGTCCAGCACGCCGCGCGCCGCGTCGACGGGCTGCACGCCCAGGCTGCGGCCGAGCGTCTCGAAGGCGCGCGCGACGGCGTCGAGATCCAGCTCGAGCTCGCCGGCCAGGAAGCGTCCACGGCCGACGTGACCGAGGAAGACGTGCGCGTCGGTGACGGTCGGGACGCGGCTGCGTCCGTAGCACACCGGTCCCGGATCGGCCCCGGCGCTGGCCGGTCCGACGTGCAGGATCCCGCCCTCGTCGACGCGCACCAGGGAACCTCCGCCGCAGCCGATCGTGTGGATGTCGAGCGAGGGCACGCCGATCGGATGACCCGCGACGTGGACGGCGGGGGGGACGAGCCCCGCTTCCTCGCCATCCGTCGCGTGGAAGGCGACGTCGGTGCTCGTGCCGCCCATGTCCAGCGCGACGAAGCGCGCGAAGCCCGCCTGGCGTGCGGCGCGGGCCGCGCCGACGACGCCGCCCGCGGGACCGGAGAGGACGACGCGCACCGGTTCGGTCGCGGCGCGCGCGGCATCGAGCGTGCCGCCGTTCGACTGCAGAAGAAACAGGCGCTTGCTCTCGAGTCGGGACTCGAGCGAGCCCAGGTAGTCGCGCATCAGCGGCGCGAGCGCGGCATTCACGAGCGCGGTCGAGAAGCGTTCGAACTCGCGGTGCGCGGGCAGGATGCCGGCCGAGCGCGTCACCGGCAGCCCGAGCCCGGCGAGCGCCGCTTCGATGCGCCGCTCGTCCGCGTCGTCCGCCCACGAGTGCAGGAGGCAGACCGCCACGCTCTCCACGCGCGCCCGACGCAGTTTCTCGGACAGCGCCGTCAACTCCGCCTCCGTCGGCTCCTCGACCGTGACGAAGCCCGCGCCGTCCGGGTCGGGCCAGCGTCGTGAGTGGACTTCGAAGCGGTGCTCGCGCGCGACCAGCGGCGCGGTCTTCACCGGTTCGAGGTCGTAGATGTCGGGTCGCTCCTGACGCCCGACCTCGACCAGATCGCGAAAGCCCGCGCCGGTGACGAGCCCGACGCGCGCCGTTCGCCCGGTCAAGAGCGCGTTGAGCGCGACCGTCGTCCCGTGCACCACCGTGTCGTCGGGCCGCAACCCGCCCAGGAGCTCGATCCCCGCCACGATCGCGGCGCCCGGATCCTGCGGCGTCGACGGGACCTTCACGACGGTGACCTTGCCGCCCCGCGCCGCGGCGAGGTCGGTGAAGGTGCCACCCGTGTCGATGCCGATCGTGCGTGCCATCTCGCGCCCCGGCTTCCGTCGAGCGGGGCGCAGAGTCTCCCGGACGGACCGAGTCGCGACAAGCCTCCCGTGCCGGCGATCGCGGGGAGTTGCGACCTGGAGCCCGTCGACCAAGTGTCTCGGAGACCACGACGTTCTCATTCGCTCGAGTGGGGCGACTGGAGGCGCAGGCGAATCCATGGATTCGGCGAGGCCTTCGGGTGCCGCACCGCGGCGTAGAACGTCGGCATGTAGCCGGATGACCTTCTCGACGGGCTCTCGAGGCCCTCAGCGCACGAGCTCGGCGCGCGCGCGTGCCAGCGCGGCCAGGACGCGCTCGAGGACGCGCTTGTTCGCGTGTCGCGCTCCGACCAGGCCGAGGGCGAGCTCGCGCGCCTCACGCAAAGCGGCGACGGCCGGCGGATGCAGGCCGACGTCGTCGAGCACACGGGCGGCGTCGTCCGCTTCCTCGGCGACCTGCTTCAGGAGCCGGCGCGCGGTGGGAACGGAGCTCGCTCGCGCGCGCTCGGTCATGTCGGTCGCCGAGCGCAGGTTCTCGAGCGCATTGAGCACGCGCAGGAGCTGGGCGACGGCCGTGACCTCGCTCGCGTCGAGCCGGATGCCGATCCCGCCCGAGTCCAGGTTCGCGAGCAACCGCCCGCCGACCGACTCGTTGAAGGCGCGGTCGTTGTAGAAGCCGACGGCCGCTTCGAGCGAGTCGACCGCGTTGTTGTGGAAGAAGGGCGGCGTGTCCGCCGCTTCGACCAGGGGCGGCGTGTTGAAGTCCTCTTCGCAGAGCCCGGGCGGCAAGGCGCCGCCCTCGGGCGTGACGGTGCCGAAGCCACCGAGCGGCGGCGTGCACAGCGTCCCGTCGTGCGGCACGCGCCCGAAGCCGCCGTCGCGCGGCACGTCGGGGTCGAACAGCTCGCTCGAGAGCGCCAGGAGCTCGTTCACGCCGGTGCCGAAGTTCGCGTTGCCGGCCACAGGGAAGCCCAGCACCGCCTCGAAGAAGAGCGGGTCGAGGTTGGCGCCGCCGTTGTCGTGACACAGCGTGCACTTGCCCGCGGAGAGCGTGCCGCCGGCCGTGTCGTTGCGCAGGAAGAGCTCGGCCCCGCGCGCCACGACCGGGCTCTGGAACGCGAGCGTCGCGAGGTCGGGATCGCTCGCCCGTCCGAGCGCGAGTTGGAAGACCTCGAGCGCATCCAGCTCGTCGTCCGTGGGAATGCGGAAGTCCTCGCCGGGCACACGCGCGAGCGTCAGGGGGAAGTGCTGCGTGACGGCGCCGAGCGCGAAGTCGCGCAGCGAGCCGCTGCCGGGCGCACCGTCGCCGCCCCAGCCCGTGCGTTCGGCCGGCGGGAAGATCCCGAGCTCGGGATTCAGCGTGTTGTCGAAGGGCACGTTCGGTCCCGCGACCGTCGTAGTCAGTGCAAAGGTGTGGGGCACCGAGCGCAGGACGCCGGCGCGCTCGAAGCCGTCCACGTTCTCGAGGATCAGACCGCGCGCGCGCAACAGCGTCGGATGCTCCAGCTCGGCCAGCCGAGGCTCGCGCTCGGCCACGAACAGGGGATCGGCGTCCGGCAGGCTCGCGATGAAGGCCGGGTCGATCGTCAAGTTGTTGGCGGCGGGGTGACACGTCGTGCACGTGCGTCCGTTGCCACCGAAGGTCTCGCGCTCGAAGAGCTCGGCCCCACGGCGCACCAAGGCGGCGAGCCGGCGCTCGCCGTCGGAGCCGGAGCCGCTGTCGCGCCGCGCGAGCCGCTCGAAGGCGCTCGGGCCGCCGAACAAGAGCGTCCTTCCACGCGGCCCCGCTCCGGGCCGTGCGACAAGGACGCGATCCAGCTCGAAGTCCACGAGCTCGGACGGATCGCAGGCCAGTTCGCCGCGCGCGCGGCCGGCGCTCACGTCCAGGCGTCCGGCCCGGACGAGGCGGTCGCCCGGGTCGACGAGCGTGCTCGCGTGCGGAGCCGTGACGTTGTCGAGGAGCCAGACCACGACGGCGGGCTCGCCGTCGAGCCCGGCGATGTCGACCGCGACCGTGCCCGCCGCGACGTCGACGACGACCGCTCCGGTGGCGTCGGTCGGGGCATCGGAAAAGCCGCGCGCGAAGTGCAAGGCGACCGTGGTGGTCGCGGACGCCGCCCGGTGGCTCTGCCAGGTGCGATAGCGCGCGAGCACCGCCTCCGAACGGGCGAGCGACAACACGGCCGGCGCGCCGTCGTCCTGCGGCGCGTGGCGGCAGCCGGCCAAGCAGGCCCCGGCTCCCAGGATCGACAGGATGGCGGACGTTGCGTGGCGCAGTGAGATCTGCATCGCATTCTCCTCCCGGAGTTCGAAGGGGGAGGCGTGGCGCGCGTGGGCGGATCCGACTTCGATCCGCACCGGACACGTGGCGGGCGGTGCGAGCGGAGCTGCGTGCCCCGCTCGTCGCGCCGCCCGCGTCGAGCGACTCCCCCGGGTCAAGAATGACCCCTGCCCTGGCGTTCGTTCGCCGGGCGACGGGACAGCCTATCGGTGCCTTCCGGCGGGCACTGGAGGACGAGGCGCGCGAAGCATGGATGAGCTGTGTAGTCGCCCTCCCCAGGGGCAAGGAGGCCGTTCGACTTGTGCAAGGCCGTCGCGCACGGTTCTCGAAGCGCGGTCACGGTTGTTCCGTGGAGCCCGGCGCGCGCACCCTCGCTACACGCGACCGTGGTCGCGGCGAGGCCCGCGCACTCCTGCGTGTCGCTCGATCCTGCTGCTCCTTCCCTTGCAGCCTGATGGAAGAGTGCTTCGGACGCGTGCAGCGCGCCGGATGACTTCTTCATCAGGCTGATAGGCCCATGTCGAGTGGTGTCGCCTCCCGCGTGGGCGCGCACGGGTCCGGGCCTCGGCTCCGATCGGAACCGGCTCGGGAGCTGCGGTACGCCGCCGGGGGCGGAGGCGGCTCGAGGCGGCTGTGCCCTGCTCCTGGGCCACCTCGAGGCTCCTGGATGCGACAAGGTCGCCCGCGGTCGCTACGCTGTCGCGCTCGATGCTGTCCCTCGGGCTGTCCACGGAGGTTGCAAGCGGGCTCGGAGCCGGGCTGGCGCTGGTGGCGTCCTATCTCTTGGGGTCGCTGCCGTTCGGCCTGATCCTGGGTCGCGTCCTGCGCGGCGTGGACATCCGCGAAGCCGGGAGCAAGAACATCGGCGCGACCAACGCCGGGCGCGTGCTCGGGCGGCCCTTCGGGCTGGCGGCCTTCGCGCTCGACTTCGGCAAGGGGCTCGTGCCCGTGCTCTGGTTCGCGCCCTGGGCCTCCGCCCTGGGCACGCCCGGGGTCGCGGCCGTCGCCTGCGCCGTCGCCGCGGTCGTGGGGCACGTCTGGCCGGTCTATCTCGCCTTTCGCGGGGGCAAGGCCGTGGCGACGAGCGCCGGAGCGATCGTCGCGCTCGACCCCTGGGTCTTTTTGTTCGGCGGGGCGGTCTGGCTCGTGACCTTGGGCCTGTCGCGCATGGTGAGCCTCTCCTCGATGCTGATGGCGGCGGCCTTTCCGGTGCTCTTTTTCGTGCGGCAGGGCCCCGGGCGGCCGGGGCTCGAGGCCGTTCTCGCGACCACGGTGCTCGCGATCCTGATCGTCCGCCGCCACCGGGCCAACATCGCGCGAATCATCGCTGGAACCGAGCCGCGAATCGGCGGACACTCTCGCGGTGACGACACCGATCCAGAGGGTTGAGGGATGACGGAAGCGTATCGCAAAGCGGTGGTGATCGGAGACGGAGGCTGGGGCACGGCCCTGGCCCTGGTCCTCTTTCGAAACGGCGTGGAGACCTGTCTCTGGAGCGCGTTCCCCGAACAGGCCAAGGCCCTGCGCGAGGCGCGCGAGAACACGCGCTTTCTCCCGGGCGTACCGCTCCCGGACGGGATCCGGATCGAGGCCGACCCCTTCGCCGCGGCCAAGGGCGCCGAGGTCGCGTTCTCGGTCGTGCCGACGCAGTACCTGCGCAGCGTGGCGACACGCTTCGAGGATGCGCTGGGTGGCGATGTGCCGGTCCTGAGCGCGACGAAGGGAATCGAGATCGAGACCTTCCGCACGCCGAGCGAGATCCTGGGCGAGGTGCTGGGGCGCCGGCCGATCGCCGTCCTGTCCGGTCCGAGCCACGCCGAGGAGGTGGCCCTGGGCATGCCCGCTTCGCTGGTGGCCGCGAGCCACGACGAGGCCTTCGCGCAACGGGCGCAGCTGACCCTGAACGGCGACTCGTTCCGCGTCTACACGCATGGGGATCCGAAGGGCGCCGAGCTGGGCGGCGCGCTCAAGAACGTCATCGCGATCGCGGCCGGCATCTCCGACGGACTCGAGTTGGGCGACAACGCGAAGGCGGCGCTGGTGACGCGCGGCATCGTCGAGATGGCGCGCTTCGGCAAGGCCCACGGCGCGCAGCCCGATACGTTCTTCGGCCTGGCCGGCATCGGCGACCTCGCGACCACGTGCTACTCGCGCCACTCGCGCAACCGCCGCGTGGGCGAGGCGATCGGGCGCGGCAAGGCGCTCGAGACGATCCTGGGCGAGATGAACATGGTCGCCGAGGGCATCTGGACCACGCGTGCGCTCTTCGGTCCCGAGTCGGAAGCGCGCGGCATCTCGATGCCGATCGCCGAGCAGGTGAACGCCGTGCTCTTCGACGGCAAGGATCCGAAGGTGGCCGTGACCGAGCTGATGCGACGCGAACCGGCGGGGGAGATGGACGGACTCTTCTCGCGATGACCGCGACGACGGGCTTCGTCACCTTCCTGGTCGTGACCCTGGGCCTCCTGGGCGGCGCGGTCGCGACCGGCCTGCGAGCGCAGCGCCGCCGTCACATTCCGATCGTCCTGTCGGCCGTCGCCTCGCTCGGCTTCACGATCTACTACGCGGAACAGCTCGGGCACGCCTACGACCTGGAGGCCGCCGGTCGGATCTACCCGATCCACATCTTCTTCGCGAAGCTCGCGACCCTCTCCTACCTGCTGCCGATCGCGACCGGCATCGCGACGATCCGCAACGCGACCCGCCGCCCGCTGCACCGCCGCGTGGCTTTCCTGGTGCTGGCCCTGACCGTCGTGACGGCGATCACCGGCACCTGGATGATCCTGGCCGCCGAGCCGCTGCCAGCGAATCCTTAGCGCCGTCGAACGCCCGCGGACCTTCGGAGCGCTGGCGACACGGCCGAGCCCGGGCCCGCTCGCCCCGCTCTCAATCCGGCCGCTCGAGCTCCGAGACGAGCCAGGGCATCCCGAGCAGGCTCCCGTTCGCGAACAACGGCACGCACGTGAAGAACAGCCACGAGCGCTTGGCCCGGATCGTCAGCACCGCGATCCCCAAGCCCGCCAG
>JAJDEW010000135.1 GCA_029259595.1 Planctomycetota bacterium
GACCGGGAGGCCCGGCGGGTGCGCGAGAACGCAGGCGAATCGGTCGATTCGGCGAGGCTCTCGTGTGCCGGCCGGGCTTTCCGGACGCGTGCAGCGCGCCGGATGACTTTTACATCAGGCTGCTAGGATGACCGACGCGACCGTCAGGGTATGGGCCGCTGCGGTCGATTGGTGATGCAGCTCCTATGAATCGCTCCACCCTCCTTCTGACGTTCGTGACAGGTTCGCTCGTGGCGAGCCTCGTCCTGGCCGCTCCGAACTCTCCGTCTTCGCCGGGCCCCGCGGCCGCTGGCGACGCCCGTTTCGCCCCGGAGTGGGCCGAGGTTCGGCGCGTGCTGGAGGCATCTTGCCTCCCCTGCCACGGCGGGAACGAGCGCGAGAGCGGCCTGTCGTTCGCCACGGCCCGGACCTTCGGGGCCGGCGGCGATCGGGGTCCGGTCGTCGATGCCGCCGCACCCGCTTCGAGCCGGATGCTGGCAGCGATCGGCTACGAGAACCCCGAGCTCGCGATGCCGCCCACGGGCCAGCTCCCCGCGGCGGAGCTCGCGCTGCTGAGGGCCTGGATCGAGGCCGGCGCGAGCTGGCCCGAGGGGATCGACGGGCGCCTGGCCGATCCGGAGGCCTTCGCTCACGAGCCCGCGGCGGCGCCGGACGACGGCGCGGACTGGTGGGCCTACCAGGGGCTCGAACCGCCCAAGGTCCCGACGGCCACGGCACCGGCCTGGAACGTCCATCCGATCGACGCCTTCATCGCCTCGAAGCTGGAGACGGCCGGACTCGAGCCGGCGCCGCGCGCGCGGGCGGGCGTGCTCCTGCGCCGTGCGACCTACGACCTGACCGGCCTGCCGCCGACGCCGGACGAGTTCGAGGCCTTCCTGGCCACGACCGAGCGCGCAGGCTTCGAGGCCGCCTGGAAGGAGGCGATCGAGCGCTTGCTCGCGAGTCCGCGCTATGGCGAACACCAGGCCCGCCACTGGCTCGACCTCGTGCGCTACGCCGAGACGAACGGCTACGAGCGCGACGGCACGAAGACCAACATCTGGCGCTATCGCGACTGGGTCATCCGCTCGCTGAACGACGACAAGCCCTACGACCGCTTCCTGCTCGAGCAGCTCGCGGGCGACGAATTGGTGGCCGAGAGCCTCACGGGCGACGAGATCGACGCGCGGACGGCGGAAGCGCTCCTGGCGACGGGCTACTACCGGCTGGGCGTGTGGGACGACGAGCCGGCCGATCCGCTGCAGGCGCGCGCCGACGAGCTGGCCGACATCGTCGACACGACGGCGCAGGTCTTCCTGGGAACGACCTTCGGTTGTGCGCGTTGTCACGACCACAAGGCTGATCCGATCACGCAGCGCGACTACTTCGCGCTGACGGCCTACTTCAACAACGTCAAGGGCTATGGCGGCGATGCCTTCGGGCAGCACCTCGGCGGTGGCATGACGCGCGAGCTCCTGGACGCTCCGGGACCGGGCGTGCTGGACGCGAACGAGCATCGCGCCGTCGTGGACGACCTCGAAGCGCGACTCGCCGCCGCGGCGCGCCGGTTCGGCGTGGCGACGCCGGGCGACCTGGGCCAGGCGCGAACGCTCGTGTCGGATGCGCGTGGACCCGCCGCGAGTCCGAAGGGAACGCGCTGGCGCTGGACCACGAGCCCCGCGCCGGACGATTGGATGCGCCCGGCCTTCGACGACAGCGGCTGGGATGAAGGCCAGGGCGGTTTCGGGACCGACGGCACGCCCGGGGCCCGCGTCGGGACGGTCTGGGACGAACCCGAGATCCGCCTGCGCACGCGCTTCGCGTTGACGGAGATCCCCGACACGCTCGTGCTCTCCGTCCACCACGACGAGGACGTGGCGGTCTTCCTGAACGGCGTCGCGATCTTCGAGCGCCAGGGCTACCGCACGGATTACACCGAGATTCAGCTGGGCGACGAAGAGCGCGCGCAGCTCGTCGTCGGGAAGAACCTCCTGGCCGTGGCCTGCCGGCAGACCGGTGGCGGACAGTTCATCGACGTCGGCCTGCGCACGGGGTTGGCGCGGACGAACTCGGGCGATTGGCTGAGCGAGCTGCACCGAGCCCTGGCTCAGGATCCCGACGAGGAGAGCGCGGCCGAGGTCCGTGCGCTCTTGGCCGAGCACGCGCGGAGCCGCAACCTGCCGCGCACGAGTCCGTATCCGGCGCTGCTCGTCAGCGAGCGCGGCGGCGAGCCGCCCGAGCAGTTCGTTCACCTGCGCGGCAGCGCGCACGCGCCCGGCGAAAGCGTCGCGCCAGGGGTTCCCGAGATCTTCCGCAAGGCCGCCGGACGCGGCGCGCGCGGACCGCTCGTGCGCCCGCTCGATCCCACGGCACCGACGACCGGCCGGCGGCTGGCCTTCGCGCGCTGGCTCGTCGGGGAGGGCAGCTTTCTCACCGCGCGCGTCATGGCAAACCGCCTGTGGCAGTCCCACTTCGGGCGCGGCCTGTGCCGCTCGCCCGGCGACTTCGGCAAGCTCGGCCTCTTGCCGACGCACCCCGAACTCTTGGACCACCTCGCGATCGAGCTCATCCTGCGCAAGTGGTCCGTGAAGGACATGCACCGCTACATCATGACGAGCCGGAGCTACGTCATGGACAGCGTCGGCACGGAAGCGGGGCTCGCGCGCGATCCGCGCAACGACCTCTTCTGGCGCTTCGATCCGCGCCGGCTGACGGCCGAGGAGTACCGCGACGCGGTCCTCGCGACCAGCGGCGCCCTCGTCGAGACGCGCTTCGGACCGAGCGTGTATCCCGAGATGGATCCGGCCGTCCTCGCCACCGCCTCGCGCCCCGACCAGGCCTGGGGCCACTCCAGTGCTGCGGACCAGAACCGGCGCAGCATCTACGTCTTCGTGAAGCGCTCGCTGCGCCTGCCGTTGTTCGAGGCCCTGGACCAGCCCGATCCGGACATCTCCTGCCCCGAGCGCTTCCCGACCAACGTCCCCACGCAAGCTCTGATGACGATGAACGGCTCGTTCGTCGATGCGGCCGCGGAACGGCTGGCCGAGCGGGTCCGCCTCGAGGTCGAAGGCGGCCTGGCCTCACGAGTGAAGCGTGCGATCGAGCTCGTCCTGTCGCGCCGGCCGACCAAGGCCGAGATCACGCGCGGTGTCACGTTCATCGAGACCCTGCACGACGATTATTGGCTGGACGAGGACGAAGCCGTGGTCGTCTTCTGCCTCGGGCTCTACAACCGCAACGAATTCCTCTGGGTGGACTGATCCGATGACGCAGCATGACTCACCCGACTTTCGCAGCCGCACGCGGCGCGAGCTCTTGAGGGACACCGCCGGAGGGTTCGCCTCGGCCTCGCTGGCCGGCCTGTTCGGCTCGAGCTGGTTGGCAAACCGGGCGCAGGCCTCCTCTCACCGCTTCGCCGCGGACCAGCTCGCTCGTGCGGCCAAGGCGAAGAGCGTCATCTTCCTCTTCATGTACGGCGGTCCGAGTCAGGTCGACACGTTCGACTACAAGCCCGAGCTGTACAAGCACGACGGCAAGACGATCGACGTGCCGACGTTCGGGCGCCAGGGCAAGCGCAAGGGCGGACGCATCGTCGGTCCCAAGTGGCGCTTCCGGCCCTACGGCCAGTCGGGCAAGATGGTCTCCGACCTGTTCCCCTACCTGGGCACGTGTGTCGACGACATCGCCTTCCTGCACTCGATGTACGCCGAGAGCCCGATCCACGGATCTGCGCTGCTCAACATGAACTGCGGAAGGCTCCTGAGCGGCTATCCGAGCCTCGGCTCGTGGATCAACTACGGGCTCGGCTCCGCGAACGACGACCTCCCGGGCTACGTCGTGATGCTGGACGAGACCGGCGGCCCGATCAACGGCGCGAAGAACTGGACGAACGGCTTCATGCCCGCTTCGCTGCAAGGCGTCCAGGTGCGAACGGAAGGCGTGCCGATCCTCGACCTGGCTCCGCCCGAGGACCTGTCCGGCCGGCGCCAACGACTCCTGCTCGATCATCTGGCCGAGGAGAACGCGCTGCACGCGGAGGAGCGTCCGGGCAACCCCGAGCTCGCGGCGCGCAGCGCGCAGTTCGAGCTGGCCTACCGCATGCAATCCGAGGCGCCCGAAGCCGTCGAGCTCGAGAACGAGAGCGAAGCGACGAAGGCGATGTACGGGCTCGACCACGCGCAGACCCGCACCTTCGGACGCAAGTGCCTGATGGCGCGCCGGCTGGTCGAACGCGGCGTGCGCTTCATCCAGGTCTACTCGGGCGGCGGACACGACGACGACAACTGGGACGCGCACGGCGACCTCGTCAAGAACCACACCTACCACGCCGGTCGCACGGACCGGCCGATCGCAGCGCTCTTGAAAGACCTGAAGCAACGCGGCCTGCTCGACGAGACGCTCGTCGTCTGGGGCGGGGAGTTCGGGCGCCAGCCCACCGCCGAATACGAGGAGGGCACCGGGCGCGATCACAACTCGTGGGGCTTCACGATGTGGATGGCGGGCGGCGGCGTGAAGGGCGGCATCAGCGTGGGTTCGACCGACGAGCTGGGTGCCAAGGCCGTCCAGAACCGCTTCCACGTGAAGCGCCTGCACGCGACGATCCTGCACTTGATGGGATTGGACCCGAACGGCCTTTCTTTCCCCTTCAACGGGCTCGATCAGAGGCTCGTCGGCGTGGAGCCCGTCCAGCCGATCGCCGACGTGCTCGCCTGACTTCGCCCTACGAGGCTCGAACCCGAATCCACGCGAAATAGAGGCTTGTGCGTGGAGCGGGAGCCGATTGAGAAACGTCATGAACCCCGAACCTGTCGACTGGCTCCGCTTTGCCGGAGATCTCCACCCCGCCCTCGTCCACCTCCCGATCGGGATGTTCGTGGCGGCGCTCTTCGTCGAGATCTTCCTCGGTCGCGCCGATGGCCGCGCCGCGATCGCGCGGCGCGCGCTGTGGACGGCGACGGCCGTCGCGACGCTGGTGACGACCACGAGCGGTTGGTTCCACGGCGGATCCGGGGACTACGACGCGACGGCCCTCGACAACCACCGCTGGCCGGCGGTCGTGATGGCCGGGCTCGTGCTGATCATCGCGCTCCTGGATCTGTTCGGGCGCGAGTTCCGGACCTTCATCGGTCGCACGGTGGCGCTCTTCGCGGCCGCGGTCGTCCTGCTCGTGACCGCCCACCGTGGCGGAGTCCTGACGCACGGGCGCACACAGCTCACGAAGAACGCACCGACCTGGTTCGCCGAGCTGGTCCACAAGCTCGACAAGGGCGGCGCCGCCTTCGCACCCGTTCGCCGCGAGTCCGAGCCGGCCACGGCGAACGCGGACGTGCCGCATGACGACGCGACGCTCGTTCTCGAGCTGTTCACGGGGCGTTGCGAGCGCTGTCACGGACCCGAGAAGCAAAAGGGCGGTCTGCGCCTCGACCAGGCCGAGGGCATCCTGTCGGAGCTCACGCCCGGCGCGGCCCTGACGAGCGAGATCTTCCGCCGCGTCATCCTCCCGGCCGACGACCTCGACGCCATGCCGCCCGAAGGCGAGCGCATCTCCGAGGACCAGCTGGTCGCGCTTCTGCGCTGGATCAACGCGGGCGCCCCGATGGACGCGCTCGAGGCCCGACAGAACGAGGTCGCCGCCATTCAGACGCAGCGTGCGACCGAGCTGGAGCAGCTGCGTACCAAGACCGGCGCGAGCATCGAAGCGATCGGCGGTGAGGCGGACGGCGGCTTGCGCGTCGACTTCGCCTTCACCGACGCAACGCCCACGGCCAAGGCCGCGCGCGCGCTCACTCCGATCGCGGGTCGCATCGTCGAGCTCGCGTTCGCGGGCAAGCCCGTGAACGACGACTTCCTGCGGGGACTGCCGGCTCTGCCCGCCCTGGAGCGGCTGCATGCAGAGCGCTCGCTCATCGGGGATGGGGGCGTCGCGGCCTTCGTGGCCGTGGCTCCGAACGCGCGCTACGTGAACCTGCATTCGAGCGAAGTCACCGGTGAAGCGCTCGCCGCGCTGGCCCGACTCACCCGCCTCGAACGCCTGGTGCTCTTCGAGACCGGCGTCACCGCCGACGAGCTGGCCCGCTTCCGGAAGGCCCATCCGAGCGTCGACGCCAGCGGCCAGGCCGCGCTGCCCGCGCGCCCCTTCGAGGACGGCGGCCCGCGCCGCGTGCTCGCCTCCGACGCCTCGACCGGGCGCATCGCGCTCCTGCGCGAGGTCGGCCTGGGCGCCTACGACCAGCTCTGGCAACACCGCGTGGTCGACATCCACGACCTGCAGCTGCTCGAGAACGGGAACATCCTCTTCCAGGAGTCGTGGACGCGGATCCTCGAGGTCGATCCGACGACCGAGGAGGTCGTGTGGTCCTACGACGCGAAGGACGGCGTCGAGATCCACGCCTTCCAGCGGCTGCCCGACGACCGGACGATGATCGCCGAGTCCGGCGCCCGCCGGATCATCGAAGTCGACCGCGCCGGACGCATCCAGGTCGAGATCCCCCTGAAGGTCGACCAGCCCGACCCCCACCACGACACGCGACTCGCGCGCAAGACGAAGGCCGGCACTTACCTCGTCGCCCACGAGAAGGACGGCGTCGTGCGCGAGTACGACGCCGGCGGCACGGTCGTCTGGGAGTACGAGGTTCCGCTCTTCGGCCGCAAACCCGCCAGCGGCTACTCCTTCGACGCCTTCGGCAACCAAGTCTTCGCCGCCCTGCGCCTGGACGACGGCAACACCCTGATCACGACCGGCAACGGACACTCCGTCCTCGAGGTCACTCCCGCGCAGGAGATCGTCTGGAAGCTCGAGCAGGACGACCTCGAAGGCATCCGTCTGGCCTGGGTCACGACCGTGCAAGTCCTCTCGAACGGCAACCTCGTGATCGGCAACTGCCACGCCGGCGCGAACGAGCCCCAGCTCATCGAGCTCACCCGCGACAAGGACGTCGTGTGGACCTACCGCGACTTCGACCGCTTCGGCAACGCGCTGGCCACCGCCCAAGTCATCGAAGACGACTGGGTCGCCGGCCGCTGAGGGGACGGAGGCGGGCGGAGGCCCGCAGGGGCGGGCCGTAGCCTCGGAGCCGCAGGCTCCGTGCTTGTGCCGTTTCGCGGCGCAGCCGCGCAATCAGGCACAGGCGCACGACGAAGTGTGCGCCGCGTCCTGACGGGTTGGGGCAAGCGACTGCCAGAGCTTCGGCCCTCGGGTTGCGCTTCTCGCGGGCGTGACCGTTTCGTGGTGGCGGCCTCCCGTCCAGAGCGCGAGCCGATTGCGAGCGAAGCGAGCGAGGCGTCCGGGGGAGCTCCAGGGGCCCTTCCGCTGCCGCTGGCGATGGCGATGGCGTAGGCGACGCCCGACGGACGCGCGCGCTTCGCGCCCGGAACGGGCTTCGCGAGGTGAAGCGGTCACTCCTGCGAGGGAAGCAACCCGAGGGCCGAAGCTCGGGCAGTCGCGGGCTCCGAACCGTCAGGACGCGGCGCACACTTCGTCGTGCGCCTGTGCCTGATTTCGCGGCTGCGCCGCGAAACGGCACGAGCACGGAGCCTTCGGCTCCGAGGCTGCGGCCCGCCTTTGGCGGGCCTTCGCAGCCCACGTCACCGACCCACGTCACCAGCCTTCGTCACCGGCCCACGTCACCGGCCCACGTCACCGGCCCACGTCACCGGCCTACGTCACCGGCCTACGTCACCGGCCTACGTCACCGGCCTACGTCACCGGCCTTCGTCACCGGCCTACGTCACCGGCCTTCGTCACCGGCCCACGTCACCGGCCCACGTCACAGGCCTTCGTCACCGGCCTTCGTCACCGGCCCACGCCACGACGGACCTCCGCCCCCCATTGGCCTCTCCGCGGGCCGTCGCTCTAGAATGCGGGGCATGCTCACGATCCCTTGGCTCGCGCTTTGCCTTCTGTCCTTCGCTTCCGGGCGCACGCTCCAGGACGGGGCGCCCACGGCTCAGGAGCTCGTCGATCAGGGGTGGCGTTTGTTGCCCGTCTACGATGGGGTTCCGCGCTCGTTTCTTCGAGCGCAGGAGCGGCGGCGGGTCGGGGCGGGGGTGCACGTGTTCGAGGCCGCGCTCGCGCTCGAGCCGGAGCATCTGCGGGCGTTGTGGAGTGCGGGGCATGCGCACACGCTGCTGGCCGAAGACAGGCGCAACCGTGGCGAGGCCGAAGCGGCGCGGTGGCACGACGACCAGGCCCTGCGGTTCTTGACGCGCTCGCTCGAGCTCGACGCGAGCGATCCGTGGAGCGCCTACGCACGGGGGGTCGTGCACGCCAACCTCGGGGATCCGGCGGGGGCGCTCGACGACCTCGACCTTGCGGTCGAGAACGCGGAGCGGCGCATCGCTGCGGCCGGGGACGAGGGCTCGGATGCCTGGTTGCGATTCAAAGCGCTCGAGTGGCGGCCGGAGATCCTGATGCGGGCCGGGCGCTTCGGGGAGGCCCGGGAGACCTTGCGCACGTTCCACGACGAGTTCTCGAGCAACGAGTGGCCGCTCTACATCGCGCTGGCCGAGTGCAACGGTCGCGCGCGCGAGCTCGCGGCCATGCGGGCGAACTATCACGAGATCCTCTCCCGTGCGGAGTTCAGGTCCGATCCGCAGGCCTACGCCCTGGCGGGCTACGTCGAGGGCTTGCTCGGCGATCGAGTCGCGGCGACGCGGCTCTTGCAGAAGTCGCTCGAGCACGAGCTCGAACCGGGCCTGTACTCACGCCTCTGGCTGTGGATCCTCGCGACCGACGAAGCGCGACCGGAGGCCGAGGCCGATCTGCGCGCGTTCCTCGAGAACCCTCCGGCCTCGGTCGGTGAGTGGGACGCGGCCCTCGGGCGTTTCGTGCTCGGTGAAGGCACGCCGGAGGCCTTTCTCGCGCGCGCGCGCACGGAGGAACAACGGCGCAAGGCGGAGGGCGAGGCGCTCGACGAGCTCCTGTGCGAGGCCAGCTACTACGCGGGGCAGCGGCTCGAAGCCGCCGGCGAACCGGAGGCGGCTCTCGCGACGTACGGCGCCGCGCTCGAGCCCCTGCCGCGTGCGTGGAAGTGGGAAGCGGCCTTTGCGCGCGCGCGCTATGCCGCGCTCGCCGAACGCCTGGGCCGCGCGGCGCGGGCCTTTCCGACCGACGGCGTGACCGGCTGGCACGTTCCCGGCGCGGAACACCCCCAGAAGGAGCTCGCGCGTTCCCCGCGGGCAGGCGATCTGGCCTTCGTGCGTGGCGTGAACGCACGCGGCCAGGCGACCTTCGAAGCGCGCGTCGTCCTGGCCGAGTGAGCCGTGCTCAGCGCGCGCGCGGAACGTCGCGCAAGATCAGGAGCTTGGGCTCGGTCATCTCCTCCATCGCGAAGCGCACTCCCTCGCGGCCGAACCCGGAGTCGCGGACACCGCCGTATGGGAAGTTGTCGACGCGGAACGTCGGGACGTCGTTGATCAAGACGCCGCCGTAGTCGAGTTCGCGGAAGGCGTACATCGCGCGACCCAGGTCGTGGGTGAAGATGCCGGCCTGCAAGCCGAAGCGACTCGCGTTGCAGGTCGCGATGGCCTCTTCGAAGTCGGCGAACGGCGACACGACGGTGACGGGACCGAACACCTCGTCTCGGCACACCTTCATCTCGGGCGTCACGTCGGTCAGGATGGCGGGCTGCACGACCGAGCGGTCGGCTTCGCCTCCGCAGTGGAGCTTGGCACCACCCGCGCGCGCCTCGGCGATCCAGGCCAGGACGCGCTCGACGTGTTTGGGCTCGATCAGCGGACCGACGACCGTGTCCTCCTTCATCGGGTCGCCGACCTTCAGGGCGCGCGTCGCCGCGACGAAGCGCTCGAGGAAAGTCGCGTAGCTCGATTCGTGAACGAGGATCCGCTGGACCTTGATGCAGACCTGGCCCGCGTTGGCCCACGAACCGGCCACGATCGACGGCAGGATGCCATCGAGATCGACGCCCTCGTCGATGACGCAGGGCGCGTTGCCGCCCAGCTCGAGCAAGACCTGCTTCTTGCCGGCCAGGCTCTTCAGCTTCCAGCCGACCTGATCGCTACCGGTGAACGAAAGCACGTTCAAGCGCGGGTCTTCGACCAGGCGCTGTGCATCGTTCGGAGCGCAGTGCACGACGTTCAGAGCGCCCGGCGGGAGCCCCGCTTCCGCCATGATCTCGGCCAGGACGTAGCCGGTCAGCGGGCACTGCGGCGGCGGCTTGAGGACGACGGAGGTTCCGACCGCCAGGGCCGGAGCCAGCTTGTGTGCGATGAGATTGAGCGGGAAGTTGAAGGGCGAGATCGCGGCGACCGGACCACGCGGCACCCGCGTGAAGAGGCAGGTCCGGCCCTCCGCGCGCTCCTCCAGGTCGATCGGCAGAACCTCGCCCCCGAAGCTGCGCGCCTCGCTGGCAGCCAGCGCGAAGGTCACGCGCGCACGCGCGACCTCTCCGCGTGAATACTGGAGCGGCTTGCCACTCTCGCGCGTCATCAAGACGGCGAGCTCTTCGGCGCGCTCTCCCAAGCGCGCAACCACGCCTTCGAGAATCGCGACGCGCCGGTGCGTCGGCATGCGGCGCATCGAATCGAACGCGACCGACGCCGCTTCGATCGCATCGTCCACGTCGGAAGGTCCGGCGACATGAACTTCCGCGACGGCTTCACCGTCGTACGGGTTGGTCACCGTTTCGATTTCGGCCGAAGCGCGCAACTCGGCTCCGATACGCAACTTGATTCGTTTCATGGCTTTCCTGCTCGTTGGGATACGCGCTTCCCCTTGAAGATAAGGGGAGGCTGGAAGCACGCCGCTACGAATTCCTGGTAGTCCCTACCTCTTGTTCGTATGCTTGCTGCGTTGCGGCGTAAGTGCCTGCGCGGGTCACGGGTCTCCTTTTGGGCTCGGCTACACGAACCCGGCTCTCCATCGCGACGATTCCGAGGCAGTCGTCACGCACGCACGGTCGACCCGTGCGGCCGCACGGGAGACCAAGGCGCCTCATTGGCAATGAATCAACCCATGCAGGACAGCCAAAGTCTCATCGCACGGCGACGTGCTGTCGTTTCCCCCGGCGTCGGGCAATTTGCCGGCGACACGACGGCTGCTTCGGGAAGGGGCGCGCACTTGATCGACGTCGACGGTCGCAAGCTGCTCGATTTTGCGGGGGGGATCGGCGTCCTCAACGTGGGGCATTGCGACGAACGCGTGGTCGCGGCGATCCGGGCGCAAGCGGACCGCTTGCTTCACGCCTGCATTCACGTCGCAACCTATGAGTCCTACGTCGGGCTCTGCGAGAAGCTGGTTCAGCTCTTGCCGCATGGCAAGGCGACGAAGGCCGCGCTCTTCAACACGGGCGCCGAAGCCGTCGAGAACGCCGTCAAGATCGCGCGCCAAGCGACCGGGCGCTCGGGGATCCTGTGCTACACCGACGCCTTTCACGGACGCACGATGATGAGCATGACGCTCACGTCCAAGACCAGCTACAAGCTCGGGTGCGGACCCTTCGCCCCGGAGGTCTATCGCGTGCCGTATCCGAACGCCTTCCGGGAGAGTCGCGGGCTCCCCCTGGAAGCCTTCGTCGAACGCGAGCTCGCCCGGCTCGAAGAAGCCTTCGTCGATCGGGTGCCGGCCGAACACCTCGCGGCCGTGATCATCGAGCCCGTGCTGGGAGAAGGCGGCTTCGTGCCGGCTCCCGCCGCCTACCTGCGCGGACTGCGCGAGCTCTGCACGCGTCACGGCATCCTGCTGATTTGCGACGAGGTGCAGACCGGTTTCTGCCGGACCGGCGCCTGGTCCGCCTACGAGCAGGCCGGCATCGTTCCGGACCTCTCGACCTGGGCCAAGTCGATGGGTGGAGGTCTGCCGATCTCGGCCGTGCTCGGCAAGGCCGAGATCATGGACAAGGCCCGACCCGGCACGATCGGGGGAACCTACGGCGGGAATCCCGTCGCCTGCGCCGCCGCGCTGGCTGCGATCGAGACCATGGAGCAGCTGGACCTCAACGGGCGGTCGCGCCACATCGGCGAGGTCGTGCGTGCGCGCTTCGAAAACCTGCGCCAACGTTCCGGGCTCGTCGCCGACGTCCGCGGTCTCGGCGCCATGGTCGCGCTCGAGCTCTGCCACGACGCGGACCCCGCGCGCCCGGCGCGCGACGCCGTCGAGGCCGTGATCTCGTCCTGCCGTGCGGACGGCGTGCTCGTCCTGCCCGCCAGCTCACGTGGCAACGTGCTACGCATCCTCTGCCCACTCGTCATCGACGACGCCGACCTCGAGCACGGGCTCGCCGTCATCGAGCGCGCCGTTCTCGCAGCCTCTGACAAAAAGATCGCACACGCATGAAGCCCTTTGCCATTGCAGGCATGCAGCTCGACCTCTCCGCCGTCCGTGAGAACGTCAGCCACATGGCCGCCCGCCTCGATGTCCTGATGAACGTCTACCCCTGGGTGCAAATGGTCGTGTTCAGCGAGCTCGCTGCGTACGGACCCTTGACCCATAACGCGCGCGAGTTCCCCAACGAGACCGAACAGGTCTTCCAGGAATGGGCCAAGCGCTACGGGATCTGGCTGCTGCCGGGCACGATGTTCGAGAAGGTCGGAGAGACCATCTACAACACGGCGACGGTCATCGCTCCGACCGGGGCGATCGTCGGACGCTACCGCAAGATGTTTCCCTTCCGGCCCTACGAGGAAGGGGTCGAGAGCGGCACGGAGTTCCTGGTGTTCGACGTCCCCGAGGTCGGGAGGTTCGGCGTCTCGATCTGCTATGACCTGTGGTTTCCGGAGACGGCCCGCACGCTCGCCGCGCTGGGTGCCGAGGTCATCTTGCACCCGACCTTGACCGGAACGATCGATCGGGACGTCGAGCTGTCGATCGTGCGCGCGACTTCCGCGCAGAACCAGTGCTACGTCTTCGGGATCAACGGCTTCGGGGACTGCGGCAACGGGCGCTCGATCATCACCGGCCCTGCGGGCGAGATCCTGTACCAAGGCCAGAGCGCGCCGGAGATGGTTCCCTTCGAGATCGACTTCGACCGCGTTCGTCGCAGCCGCGAGGTCGGCCTGCGCGGCCTGGGTCAGCAGCTCAAGAGCTTCCGTGATCGTTCGGTCGAGTTCACGGTCTACGGGACGCAGGCGCGGGCCTGGCCGTACCTGAACAGCCTCGGGCCGCTCGAGAAGCCCGATCGCGGCTCGCAGGTCGGCATTCTTCAGCCGAAGGGGAGCACGGCGTGATCTCCGAAGAACAGACTTCGACTGGAGCGTCCACGAGCGACCACCGTTTCCGCGATCACTACACGGCGGCGCAGTTTCGTTCCGAGACCTGGAACGACCTCAAGCAAGCCGCGGGACGGCTCCAGAACCTCGCCGACGCCGGCAAGGAGACCGAACCCAAGCGGAAGTCCGTCGAACAGACGCTCAACTTGCTCCTGCGCATCGAGCACTACTGGGCTTATCCGGGCAAGCCGATCTGCAAGGAGCTCTTGCGCTACCTCGACCGTGGCTGGTACCGCATGCTCTCGCGCCGCATCGCCGAGGTGGTGCGGCTCTTGGTCAGCGACGCCTACCGCAAGCGCGATCTGGCGGGATTGTCCGAAGCGGAGATCGCCGATGAGACGGCTCAAGGGCAAGAACCTCCGCCCGAGCGCATTCGGCGTGACGAGCGTCCGTACTTCGAGGTCTTGATCGTCGACGACCTCAACACTGCCGAGGAACGGGACCTGAGGCGCAGCCTGCTGGAAACGCGCGGCGAAGACGACGAGTTCGTCTACGACGTCGTCGTCGTGCCGAGCTTCGAGGACGCCGTCATCGCGGTCCTCTTCAACCACAACGTCCAGAGCTGCGTCCTGCGCTACCAGTTCCCGATCAAGACCCGCACACCGATCCCCGAGCTGCAACACTACCTCCGGATGATCGGGAAGGACTGCTGGGTGCGCGCCGAGGAAACCCCCAGCGCCGCCCTCGGCGAGGCGCTGAAGCACCTGCGCCCCGAGCTCGACCTCTTCAAGGTCACCGACGAGACCTTCGGGAGCGTCGCCGCCAGCAGCACGCGCGACTTTCGGCGCGTCTTCTTCCGGCAGGAGGACTACCTCGAGCTGCACCTGTCCATCCTGAAGGGCATTCACGAGCGTTACGACACGCCCTTCTTCACGGCGCTGCGCGAGTACAGCCACAAGCCCACCGGCGTCTTCCACGCTCTTCCGATCTCGCGCGGCAAGTCGATCACGAAGTCCCACTGGATCGGCGACATGGGCCGCTTCTACGGACGCAACATCTTCCTGGCCGAGACGTCGTCGACCACCGGCGGTCTCGATTCGCTGCTGCAGCCGACCGGGCCGATCAAGCGCTGTCAGGAGAAGGTCGCGCGCGCCTTCGGAAGCAGGCACAGCTTCCTGGTCACGAACGGAACCTCGACAGCCAACAAGATCGTGATGCAGGCCTTGGTGCGCCCGAACGACCTGGTGCTCCTGTCGCACGACTGCCACAAGTCCCACCCCTATGCGCTCGTTCTCGCGGGCGCTCAACCTGTCTATCTCGACGCCTACCCCCTGAACGAATACTCCATGTTCGGTGGCGTGCCCCTGGCGGAGATCAAGCGCCAGCTGTTCCGCTTGAAGCGTGCGGGGAAGCTGGATCGCGCTCGCATGCTCCTCTTGACAAACTGCACCTTCGACGGCGTCGTCTACGACCCGGTGCAGGTGATGCGTGAGGTGCTCGCGATCAAGCCGGACATGGTCTTTCTGTGGGACGAGGCCTGGTTCGCCTTCGCGCGCGCGACGCCGACCTACCGTCAGCGCACGGCCATGGAAGCGGCGAAGGTCCTGAAGCACGAGCTCGCCTCACCGGAGTATCGGACCCGCTACGACGCCTGGAAGACCGCCTTCGACGACCTGGACACCGAGGACGAGGCGACGTGGCTCGACCGCGAGCTGCTGCCCGATCCGGGCGCACGCCTGCGCGTCTACGCCACGCAGTCGACGCACAAGACGCTCACATCCCTTCGCCAGGGATCGATGATTCACGTCCACGACCAGGACTTCGAGCAGAAGGCGCGCGAGGCTTTTCACGAGGCCTACATGACGCACACGTCGACCTCACCGAACTACCAGATCCTGGCCTCGCTCGACATCGGGCGCCGTCAGCTCGAGCTCGAAGGCTACGAGTTCGTACGCCACATGGTCGGCCTGGCGATGATGCTTCGGAAGCAGATCACGGACCATCCGTTGCTCTCGAGGTACTTCAAGGTTCTACGCGCCAAGGAGATGATCCCGGCCGAGTTCCGGCACTCGGGGCTGGAGCGCTTCTATGACCCCGAAGACGGCTTCACCCACATCGAGGAGCATTGGCGCGAGGACGAGTTCGCGCTCGATCCGACGCGCATCACGCTGCATGTCGGGGCCACGGGAATGGACGGCGACACCTTCCGGCGCATGCTGATGGACCGCTTCGACATCCAAGTCAACAAGACGTCGCGGAACACGGTCCTGTTCATGCTCAACATCGGGACGACGCGGGGTTCTGCGACCTACCTCTTGGACGTCCTGCTTCAGGTCGCCGAGGATCTCGACCAGCTCGAAGAGGACCAGAGCGACCTCGATCGCTCCATTTCACACGGTCGCGTACGGTCGCTGGTCGAGTCGCTCCCCCCGCTGCCCGTCTTCAGCCGCTTCCATTCGGCCTTCGTCACCGATCCGCGCGGCGACACCCCGGAGGGCGACCTGCGTACGGCCTTCTACCTCGCCTACGACGTCGACGCCTGCGAACACTTGTCGATGAAGCTCTGCGATCAGGCGCTGCGCGCGGGTCGCGAACTCGTCAGCGCATCGTTCGTCACGCCTTACCCGCCCGGGTTCCCCGTCCTGGTCCCCGGCCAGATCATCACCGAGGACATCCTCGCCTACCTGCAAGCCGTGGACGTGAAAGAGATCCACGGCTACGAGCCCGTGCATGGCTTCCGGCTCTTCCGCCCAGAGGTCCTGATCACCGGCTCCGTTGCCCCCGAGTCCCTGGAGGACCAACCCGCACGATGAAGACGCTCAAAGGTCTGTCCGACATTCGCCGCTACTTCTTCAAGAACGACACGCCGATTTACTTCGTCAGTGCGACTCCGTTCAACTTGCTCGGCATGGACGAGTGGGTGCGACGCTTCACGTTCATCAACTACATCGACTGCTTCGATGGCGCCCATCCGCACGTCGTCGTTCCCACGGAGAAGCCCCACTCCGTCTTCCAGAGCATCGAGGAGATCAACAACTACCTGCTCACGCACGAGGAAGTCGTCGACTTGATTCGCCGCAATGCTCCCGCACGCGGTCCGGCCGGGCACGTGGTCTTCCTCTTCTTCGACGAGGAAACCGAGCGCATCTGCAAGGAGTTGAACCTCAACATCTGCTTCCCGTCGGCTCGCTTGCGGCAGAGGGTCGACGACAAGCTGGAGACGACGCGGATCGGCAACGAGGCCGGCGTGCCCAGCGTTCCCAACGCGCTGGCGCCGGTCAAGAGCTGGAACGAGCTGCGCGCCGTGGCCGAGAAGTACGGGCTCGGAGAGCAGCTCGTCGTCCAGACCGCCTACGGCGACTCCGGCCACACGACCTTCTTCATCTCCGACGAAGCGCAGTACCGCGAGTACGCGGAGGAGATCGAGCGCGAGGACGAGGTCAAGGTCATGAAGCGCGTCCGGTGCCGTGGCTCCGCACTGGAAGCTTGCGTCACGCGGCACGGCACGATCGTCGGGCCGTTGATGACGGAATTGGTCGGCTTCAGCGAGCTCACGCCCTACCGCGGTGGCTGGTGCGGAAACGAGGTCTCGGCCAACGCCATCCCCCAGAACGTCCGCGACCGGGCGCGTGAGTCGGCCTTCAAGGTCGGCGAAGCCCTGCGCTCGCGCAGGTACAAGGGCTACTTCGAGGTCGACTTCCTGACCGACCTCGACTCGGGCGAGGTCTATCTCGGCGAGATCAACCCGCGCATCACGGGCGCCAGCTCGATGACGAACCTCGCGGCCTTCGCGCACGCCGATGCCCCGCTCTTCCTCTTCCACCTGATCGAGTACTCCGGCGTGCCCTTCGAGCTGGACGTTCACGAGCTGAACGAGCGCTGGTCCAACGCGGACAACATCGATGGCTGGTCCCAACTCGTTATCAAGCACACGAACAAGGAGATCGCCCAGATCACGTCTGCGCCGCGTTCCGGCGTCTATCAACTGGAACCGGACGGCACCGTCCGCTTCATCCGCGAACAGACCCATCGCCGGACCGTGCAGCGCGAGGACCGGGCCTTCTGGTTGCGCATCTCGACCAAGGGCAACTGGTTCTACGAGGGCGCCGACCTGGGAATCCTCGTCACACCCGGCCGCCTCATGGGCAAGGGCTTCCACCTCAGGGAACGCGCCAAGGCTTGGATTCGCGGCATGCGAGCGTTGTACTCCGCCGAAGACGTCACTCAACCGTCCTTGGACGAGGCCACCCGTGTCGCTGAAGCCGCCGGCTTCAAGATGCTCTGAGCCTTGCAAATCAAGCACCGCTGGCTGCGCGAAGACAAGCCTGGTCCCAAGTGGGCAGCTGCTGTCGAGCCGACCCTTCCGGCCTACCGCCGCTGGTACACGAGCGACGACGGGCATCGTCCGACGCTCGCTTCCTGTCGTCGGCAGTTGAAGCGTCACATGCCGGAGCTCGTTCCCGTTTGGGAACGGCTCGTAGCGCTCGTCGGAGACGATCCAGAGCTCGCACAGCTCCTGACCCTCTGGTGCCCTCCGACCTACCTCGCCGCTTGCTCGCAGGCGGTGTGGACCCGTGGTACGCCACTGCTCGTCCGCAACTACGACTACTACGTCGCCTCGACCGAAGGGCTCTTCCTGTCGAGCGCGTGGACCGGCACGCGCGTGATCGCGGCGAGCGACTGCCTGTGGGGTGCGCTCGACGGCATGAACGAGCACGGCCTCTGCGTCGCCCTCGCCTATGGCGGACGGATGGTGCGGGGCGCCGGCTTCGGAATCCCGTTGATCCTGCGGTACGTTCTCGAGACGTGCCGGTCGACGCGTGAAGCCCTCGATGTCCTGCGTCGGATCCCCTCTCACATGGCCTACAACGTCTCGGTTCTCGACGCGGATGCAGCGCACGCGGTCGCCCAACTCGGACCGGACCAGGCCACGCGCATCTTGCGCAGCCCGGTCGCGACCAACCACCAACGCGTGCTCCAGTGGCCGCTGAACGATCAAGCCGCGCGCAGCCTGCGCCGCGAGCGCTTCATCGAGGACCAGATTCGGGACACGTCGAAGACCGGAGCCGACTTCTGCGACGCCTTCCTCGCGCCGCCGGTCTACGCCGCTGATCACGCCGAGGGGCACGGCACGCTCTACACGGCGATCTATCAGCCGGGCACGTCCACGGCGGAGTACCGCTGGCCCGGGAAGACCGTGAGGCAGGCCCTGAACGGTTTCGAGGAGCAGGAGCTCGTCATCGACTACGACGCTTGACCGAACCCTGACACGCGGGCAACCCGAGCAGCCGCGTCGGCGCCTAGAATGAAGGCATGAGCCTTCCTCCGGTCGACTGGAACGGGATCGTGAACGGGTCTACGCGACTCGCAGTCTCCGAGCCCTTGCGGGACGAGGTCGAAGCGGGCGTACGCGTCGAACGCCGCTCGTTCATCAGGTTGGGCCTGGGCCTCGGAGCCTGCGCCGGGATGAGCGGAACCTCGTCCGCCTGCACGGCGCTCGGAGAAGAACCGGCGACGCCCCGTCGACTCGACTTCGACGCCTTCCTCCGACGCTTGACGGAGAGGGCCGCGCGTGCCGTCCGAGACGAGCCCGAGAACGAGGACGCCTATCTCTTCGAGATCGCGTCGTGGCTGACGCGCGTCGAGCACGTTCCCGCCCTGGAGTACACGCCGTTTCCGGGGCTCGAAGGCGTCCTCACCGCCCGCCACAAGCGCGAGCTCCCGATCTCGGTCCTCGATCTGCGCCTCGAACCGGGCGCCGTGATCCCTTGCCACAACCACAACGGGTATGCGGGCAACCTGCTGGGGCTCGAGGGCGAGGTCACGATCGAGAGCTTCGATCCCGTCTCCGGGAAAGCGACGCCCGTCTCGGGCGAGACCATGCGTGTCCGCCGAACGGGGACGCAGCTCTTGCAACCGGGCCGCGTGGCGACGCTCTCCACGACGCGCGACAACCTGCACCGCCTGGTCGCCGGGCCGAAGGGAGCGCGTGCGCTCGACATCTTCACGTTCTTCACGCAGCCCGGTCCGTCGTCCTACCTCGAGCTCGCATCCGAGCCCCGCGACCCGGCCTGGGACATTCAGGACGGGACCTGGATCTGACGACGGCGGCTCGCAACCCGCGCGGGCTTCTCCTATTTTGTGCGGGATGAACCAGCTCGATCAGCTCAAGCGCCACACCGTCGTCGTCGCCGACACCGGCGACATCGCTTCGATCGCCCAGTACGCGCCGCAGGACGCGACGACCAATCCTTCGCTGCTCTACAAGGCGGCCGGAATGGACGAGTACGCCGAGCTCGTGCAGGGCGCGGTCGCCTTCGGACGCCGCCAGGGCAAGGGCCAGGACGACGTCGTCGCGGCGACCATCGACAAGCTGTTCGTCGACTTCGGGACGAAGATCCTCGACGTGATCCCCGGACGCGTCTCGACGGAGGTCGACGCGCGCCTGTCCTTCGACACGGACGCCACCATCAAGAAGGCCGAGCGGCTGATCGCGCTGTACGCGCAGGCCGGCATCGACCGCGAGCGCGTGTTGATCAAGATCGCCTCGACCTGGGAGGGCATCCAGGCCGCGCGCGAGCTCGAGCGGCGCGGGATCCACTGCAACCTGACGTTGCTCTTCTCGTTCTGCCAGGCCGTGGCTTGCGCCGAGGCCAACGTCACGTTGATCAGCCCGTTCGTCGGGCGCATCTACGACTGGCACAAGAAGGACCGCGGCGTCGACGACATCCCCGTCGAGGAAGATCCCGGCGTGGCCTCGGTCACGCGGATCTACGACTACTACCGCCGGCACGGTTACACGACCCAGGTCATGGGCGCCAGCTTCCGCAAGGCCGGGCAGGTCACCGCGCTCGCCGGCTGCGACCTCTTGACGATCTCGCCCGAGCTCTTGAGCGAGCTGCGTGCGAGCACCGCCGACGTCCCCCTCCGCCTGGATCCGGAGACCGCCCGCGAACGCGGCGACGACAAGCTCACGCTCGACGAGGCGCAGTTCCGCTGGGAGCTGAACGCCGACGCGATGGGCACGGAGAAGCTCGCCCAGGGCATCCGCAGCTTCGACTCCGACGCGCGCAAGCTCGCCGCTCTCGTCGCGAAGGCGGCGCAGGTCGCCACGGTCTGAACAGCGCCATGCAACGAGAGCGGGCGAGCCCGCGCCGTTTCAGCACGAACCCGCCCGCGTCCCGTATGTCACCGCCGGTCAGGGATGGCGGACCGGGTCGATCTGCGGGCGCCCCGGTGGGCGCGTCACGGTGATGTAGCCGACCTTGTTCTCGGTTCCGACGCCGGCCGGTCCCGTGACCGTGAGGCTGACGGCGTAGGTGCCCGGAGTCGTGTAGACGTGCGCGGGGTTCGGGTTCGACGAGGTCGCGCCGTCGCCGAAGTTCCACAACCAGGTCTCGACGTTCCCCAGGGAGAAGTCCGCGAACTGCACGTCGAGCGGGGCCCGCCCCGCTCTCGGATCACCGGAGAAATCGGCGATCGGAGGCAGCTCGAGGACCTGCACGAAGTTCACCCGCGAGCGCGTGTCCGAGCCGCCCGGACCATTCGCGGTGAGGCTCACCGTGTAGAGCCCGGGCGTGGTGTAGACGTGCGCGGGGTTCGCTTGGTTGGAGGCCGCACCGTCGCCGAAGTCCCAGGCCCAGCTCGTGATCGGTCCCGTCGACGTGTCGGAGAAGGCGACGTTCAGGGGCGCGAAGCCGATGGTCGGCGAGCCCGTGAAGTTCGCCGTCGGCACCACCTCGGAGACCTGGATCAGGTCCGTGAGCGTGACCGTGTCCGTGCCTCCGTCGCCTGTCACCGTGAAGCTGACGGTATACGCTCCGACCGCGGTGTAGACGTGCGTCGGATCCTGAGCCGTCGACGTCGCCCCGTCACCGAAGTCCCACAGCCAGCTCGTCACCGGCCCCGTGGATGCATCGCCGAAGGCCACGGTCAAGGGCACGGATCCGCTGGTCGGAGCCGCGTTCAGGCCCGCGACCGGCGCCGGACTGCCGACGACGATGAAGTTGCGCTTGGTCTTGACCGCGTTCCCACCCGGCCCCGTGGCGGCGAGCGTCACGGTGTAGATGCCCTCGGTCGTGTACAGGTGCGTCGGATTCGGGTCGTTCGACGACGTCGTACCGTCGCCGAAGATCCAGAGCAGACCCGTGATCGGACCGCCGGAGAGCAGCGAGGTGAAGTTCACCAGCAGCGGCGTCGAGCCCGTCGTGGGCGTGGCCGCGAAGTCGAGCACGGGCGGAGCCGTCTCCACGGCGATGTAGTCCGTCTGCGTGCTCGTGTCGCTCCCGCCCGGTCCGGTGACCGTCAGGCCGACGGTGAACGTCCCCGCGGCAGAGTAGACGTGCGTGGGGTTCTGCAGCGTCGAGGTCGCGCCGTCGCCGAAGCTCCAGGCCCAGCTCGTCACGGCGCCCCCGGTCGAGGAGTCGGTGAAGGCCACGTCGAGCGGTGCCGCACCCGAGGTCGGCGTCCCGACGAAGCTCGCGACCGGCGCGAGCTCGTCGACCGTGACGTAGTTCGTCCGCGTGAAGGCATCCGAGCCCCCGGGCCCGGTCGCCGTCAGCGAGACCGAGTAGGTTCCGGCCGCGGTGTAGACGTGCGCCGGATTCTGCGACGTCGACGCGGCTCCGTCCCCGAAGCTCCAGGCCCAGGAAGTGACCGGACCGCTCGACGCATCGGCGAAATTGACCGTCAGGGGTCGCGCCCCCGCCGTCGGCGCCCCGGTGAAGCTCGCGATCGGCGCGAGCTCGTCGACCGTGACGTAGTTCGTCCGCGTCAGAGAGTCGCTGCCGCCGGGACCCGTCGTCGTCAGACTCACCGAGTAGACGCCCGCCGTGTCGTAGGTCTTGGCCGGATTCTGCAGCGCGGAGGTCGTGCCGTCTCCGAAGCTCCACGACCAACCGGTGATCGTCCCGCTGGACAGGTCCTGGAAACCCACCGAGAGCGGTCGGAGGCCGCTCGTCGGCGTCGCGTCGAAGTTCGCCACCGGAATGCCGTCGGTCACCGTGATGTAGGCGGTGCGAACCAGCTCGTCCGAGCCGTTCGGGCCCAGGACGGACAGACGGACGTCGTAGGTTCCGACGGCCGTGAACGTGTGGTTCGGAGCGGGCTGGTTCGATCCGGTCCCGTCTCCGAAGTTCCAGGCGCGATTCGTCACGAGCCCGCTCGACGTGTTCGCGAACGAGACCACGAGCGGCGCGGTCCCCGTGACCGGCGTCGCCGTGAAGCCGGCCGTGACACCGGGCAGGTTGCCGTCGAGCTGCGTGTCGCCGGTGATCACGAGGCCCGTGTGCAGATCCTCGGCCGCCGTTCCGTGAAAGCCCGCGTAGGCAAACCCGACGTCGAGCGTCCCTGTCGGAACGACGACCGCATAGGAGCCGTTCGCGAGAGAGTCGTCACCGCAGGTCAAAATACCGGTCGACGTGGTCGCGTCGCGCGCATCCAGGTCGATCCCCGCGATCGGCGCACCGGCCGGATCGCGGACGATTCCGGACAGGATGAACCCGCTCGCGATGGGGAAGCTGCCCAGGTTGGTGTTGCCCGTGATCGGAATGTCGCGCGTCTCGCTGGCGACGAGACGGGACGCGAGCGGCGGGCAGATCTCGAGGTCGTAGTTGCCCATCGGCAGGATCACCGAGAAGACGCCTGCGCCGTTCGAGTTGTCCGCCGGCGTGTACATCTGCAGGCCGGTGGTCACGTCGAAGAAATCGACGTCCTGGTTGGCCAGGACGCCACCCGTCGCGCGCTGGATCGTACCCGTGACCGTGAAGCCCGTCTCGAGCACGAGGTCGCCCAGGTTCACGTTCGAGGTCGGGTTCATCGGCAGCAGCTTGGGAACCAAGGTCTGGCCGATGACCGGATTCGTGTCGACCTCGACCTCGATCGCGCGCTTCGGAATCGCGATCGCGAAGTTCCCGAAGGCATCGGACTTGTCGTCCTTCAGGAGGAGCGGCAGCCCGGTCGCGACGTCGATCACGTCGAGGTTCACGTTGGCGACCGGGAACCCGCCCTGGTTCAGCATGCGCCCGTTCAGAGCCACACCCAGCTCGAGGACGACGTTGCCCATGTTCTTCGTGCCGACGACGACGACGTTGGAGACCACACCGGCCAACAGCGTGGTGGTCGGCGGCCCGGGCGGCCGGAAGAAGATGTCGTAGATCCCGGAAGGCAGCGTCGTGGTGAAGAAGCCGTTCGCGTCGGTGCCGTCGTTGAAGATGTCGGGGTCACCCCCCGAGCCGATGTTGTCGACGTCGATGTCGACGCCGGGCACACCGACCCCGTTCGCGTCGACCACGCGGCCGGTGATGAAGTCCGCCGAGGCAGGGCCGGCGAGCAAGCAGAGCAGGAGCGGTAGCGAAAAACGCATGGAGCGCGGTCCAAAACTAGGGGAGGGAGGGAGGGGGAAGGTGAAAGCGCCGGACGGTGCCGCCATCCGGGTTTGCCCCAGGAATGCGCAAAGTTCGTGCCAGGGCCTCCAGGGGCCCGCGTCCGCGCCTCCCGGGCTCCGGAGGGGCCTTCCAGTCCTAGGAATGCGCAACTTCCAGATCCTGGACAGGGCCCGCACGCAAGCGGCCCGCCGCTCGGTGAGAACGGCGGGCCGCAGAGGAACCGGCGCGCGGGTCGGCGCGCAGCAGGCTCAAGGATGGAGGATCTTGGGCCGGTTCTTGAAGCCCGGCCCGGAGCCGTCGACCGTGATCAGGGCGGTCTTCACCTCCGTGTCGACGCCGGTCGGTCCGGAGACGAACAGGGTCACGGTGTAGGTCCCGGGCGCGAAGTAGACGTGCGAGGGATTCGCCAGGGTCGACGATCCGGAGTCCCCGAAGTCCCAGATGCGCGAGCTGACCGTCCCGACCGTGAGGTCCGTGAACGACACGTTCAAGGGCGCCGGTCCCGAGACGACCGAGGGCGTGAAGTTCGCGATCGGCCGCGGCATGACCCCGTTCAGCACCGTGTCGCCACCGATGACGACGTTCAGGTGCAGGTCCTCGGCCGCGGTTCCGTGCTGCGCCGGGTAGGCGAAGCCGATGTCGAGGGTGCCGGCGGGCAGGACCACCGCATAGGAGCCGTTCGCGGCCGAGTCGTCGGCGCAGGTCACGACCGAAGCACCGGTCCCGGAGAAGTCCACGTCCACGTCGACGCCCGCGAGCGCCGTCCCGGACACGTTGCGGATGATCCCGGAGACGACGAAGCCGTTGACACAGGTCAGGATCCCCACGTTCGTCGGTCCGGTGACGATGACGGACTCGTCGTCGGCCGCCACGAGCCGCTGGGCCAGGGGCGGGCACACCTCGACGTCGTAGACCCCCATCGGGACCACGATCGAGAAGTTGCCGAAGGCGTCCGTGTTGTCCCGGGGCGTGTAGAGCTGGACCCCCGTCGCACTGTCGAAGACGTCCATGTCCAGGGCGCTCAGGCCGACCGCCGAGGAGTTCTGGACCGTCCCCGAGAGGTGGAATCCGGCCGGGATCACGATGTCACCGAGGTTCGTGTCGACCGTCGGAGCCAGCGTCAGACGCGTCGGGGCCAAGAGCCCTCCGAGGACGCCGTTCGTGTCCAGCTCGAGATTGATCTCGTTCGGCGGCGCCGCCACGCTGAAGTTGCCGAAAGCGTCCGTCGTGTCGTTCTTGAGCAGGAGGTTTTCGCCCGTCAGCTTGTTCACGACGTCGACGTTGATGTTGGCGACCGGATTCCCGTTGGCGCGGACGCAGCGGGCCGAGACGGCGACCCCCGCCGGCAGCACGATCGTGCCCATGTTCTTCGTCCCGACGACCACGACGTTCTCGACGACCTGCGCCAGGTGCGTCGTGACCGGCGGCGGCGGTGCGTGGAAGATCACGTCGTAGATGCCGTTCGGTACCGTCGTCGTGAAGAAACCGTTGGCGTCCGTACCGTCGTTGAAGATGTCGGGGTCGCCGCCCCCACCTTGGTTGTCGACATCGATGTCGACACCGGGAACACCGACGCCGTTCGCGTCGACGACGCGGCCGGTGATGAAGTCGGCGGAGGCTGACGAGGCCAGGGCCGAGCAGGCGACAAGACTGAGGAGGATGGAGAGTCGCATTCTGTTGTTCTGTTCGAAGGGGGACGGGAAAGGGAAATCGAAGTGAACCCTCCCCTGTGCAAACGCGGGTCCAAAGCCCTTCGAGCGCGCAACGACGGCACGAACGACCGACGCACCGCCGACGGATTCCAGATCGCGGACGCGATTCTCCGCTCTGGACCGTTCGACTTCGAAACGCGCGCGAAGACGCGCGGCGCCGTCAGGCGCTCGGCCAGAACAGCATGAAGAGCGCCGCCGTCGCCGCGCCGTAGACCAACCCGTCGGCCATCTCCTTGAGCGTGCTCGTCCACGTGCGTCCGAACCAGATCGAGCCCCACACGAGGCCGAAGGAGTTGGCGAGGAACGCCACGGTCCACACGAAGCGGAAGACGAAGGCCCCGCTCTCGCCGCGCTCGAGTCCGAGGGCCGCGACGTAGGCCACGAGCAAGGCCGTGATCCCGTTGAACACGAAGGAGACCGCCATGTTCTTGCCCATGTTCTCGGTCCCCTCCGCCTTCAGGACAAGGAAGCCCTTCGGGCCGCGGTTGTAGCGCTCCATCCACACGGGATCCTTGAGCTGCGACGGATCCGAACAATAAGGGAAGCTGTACTGGGCACCCTTCGCCGCCATGTCCCGCAGCACACGCATGACGCCCTCCTCGTCCGGGAGCGGCTTCCAATCGCTGCGGTGGTGCGGCGACACCATCCACATCAAGAAGCTCAGGAAGAAAACGGCGACGGCCGACAGGAGAATCGGCAACCAAAGCTCGGAAAGCTCGACCATGGGGTGCGGGAGGTTCGTGTCCGGAGGGGAGCGCGGAACGCTCGTCACGATCATCCGAAGCGCGTCGCAGGTGAGCGCCCAGTCTCGTCGACACCTGCGCGCGTTACCAGGAAGACTTGTGCCCGTTCCTGGTTCAACGGCCTCCCTGAGCGAGCTCGACGGAGCAAGCGCGCTCCTATCGCGAGCTCGCTAGGCGAGTTCGACGCAGAGTCGGCTCAGGCTGCCGAGGTCGAAGCCTTCGATCGGGTAGGTCACGGAGCTCGTCGCCTCGGCCGCGGCTCCCAGGGCGAAGAAGAGCGGCTGCAGGTGCTCGCGGGTCGGATGAGCCTGCTCGATGGCCGGCGCCTTGTCCTCGCAGTCCAGGACCAGGTCGACGTCGCGAGCACTCAGCGCCGCGCGCATCCAGGCTTCGAAGTCGGTCGCCCAGGTCGGCGCCGTGGACGACCCTTCCCAGGCGAGGCTCCGCAGGTTGTGGACCATGCCCCCGCTCGCCAGGATCACGACGCCCTCGTCCGCCAGCGGCGCGAGCTTGCGCCCGAGCGCGAAGATCTCGCGCGGCGCGGACGTCGAAGGCAGCGAGAGCTGCAGCACCGGCACGTCGGCGCGAGGAAACATGTGAACGAGCGGCACCCAGACGCCGTGATCCCAGGGCCGCGTGGCCTCGTCCTGTACGCCGGGCAAGAGCGCGCGCACGCGCGCGGCGAGCTCCGGTGCACCGGGTGCGGCGTAGACCACGCACGAGAGCTCGTCGGGAAACCCGCGGAAGTCGTACAGCAGGGGCCGCGTCTCCGTCGTCCCGAGGCGCGCGGGCGTCCGCTCCCAGTGGGCCGACACCGCCAGGATCGCCTTCGGCACCGTCCAGTTCGCGGTCCACGTGCGAAACGAACGACCGCGCTCCTCGTCGAGCGCCAACATCGGATCCGCGTGGGAGACGAACGCGACCGACGGCGTTCGCGGAACGGTCCCTTCACTCGGTTTCTGCATTGCGTTCAACCAGGTCGAAGCGACGCCGGCGGCGCCTGCGGCACAGAACTGGCGCCGCGTGGGTCTCACCACTCGGCGCCCTGGGTCATGCGCGTCTCCTGACGCGCGACGAGATCCTCGAGCGTGTCGTGCAGACCCTTGAGCTCGTGGAAGGGCAGGTGCGCGAACTGGTTCTTGTGGATCTGCATCACCGCGTCGAAGAGGTCGTCGCAGAGCTTCTTGCCGCGCGCCGTCGCCTTGGTCAACACGACGCGGCGGTCCGACAGACTGCGCGAACGCTTGACGAGCCCCGCCCCGACCATCCGGTCGATCAGGCGCGTCACGTCGGGCACGCGGTTCAGGAGGTTCGTGGCCAGGTGCTGGCACGACGCCCCCTCGGGACCGGCGCCGAGCACGATGCGCAGCACGTTGTACTGGGTGAACGTCAGGTCGTGGGCGCGGAACAGGGTCTCGAACTCCAGGACCAGGGCCTCGTGCGCGCGCACGAGGTTCAGGAACGCGTCGCGTCCGACCAACTCACGGGACTTCTTCTCGAGCGGCATGGGGCTACCTCGTGGACCATTCTCGGGGACTTCCACGTTTCTTTGTCATCACAGAGGCTGGAATTACGGGGAAACCGGGGCATTTGACGGTCGCGATACCGATTCGGCGCCCGCGCTGGGGTGGGGGGCTCTCCTGGGGCCAGCCGGGACGGGTGCTAGCAGCCTGATGGAAAAGTGCTTCGGATGCGATGCATGGGACCGGGAGGCCCGGCGGGTGCGCGAGAACGCAGGCGAATCGGTCGATTCGGCGAGGCTTTCGTGTGCCGGCCGGGCTTTCCGGACGCGTGCAGCGCGCCGGATGACTTTTTCATCAGGCTGCGAGGGCAGGTCGTTCGTGAGGCGACCGTGCGCCTCCTGGAGGGGAAGCTCGTCGTCGCGGGGAAGTCAGCGGGCGAAGCGAGCTACGCTCGCATCCGCCGCGCAGCGAGCCGCAACGGACTCGGAGTCCCCCCTTCCGCAAACCGGGTGAGAAAGTCGGAGTTCGACGCACCGTTTCGGGACCGCGCGACCAAACGACTTCGCCATGACGACTCCCGCCTTCGATGCGCCCGACGACCTCCGATCGACCGCCGCGCTCCGCCGCCTGGCGCACGGACTCCTGTTCGATCGGGCGAGCGCGGACGACGTCGTTCAAGAAGCCTGGCTCACCGTCACGCGGCAAGCGCCGCCGCGCGGCGTCGCGCTCGGCGCCTGGCTCGCGGGTTGCGTGCGCCGTACCGCCCGCGGCCTGAACCGGGCCGCAGGACGTCGACGCCGGCTCGAACAGAGCGTCGCGCGGAGCGAAGTCCAGGCGGACGTGACGGACGGCGCGGAGCGACTCGAAGTCCTGCGCAAGCTGGTCGAGGCGGTGCAGGCCCTGGACGAGCCCTACCGACGGACGCTCTTGCTGCGCTTCTTCGACGACCTCGGGCCGGGGGAGATCGCTCGTCGCGAAGGCGTGCCCCTCGAGACGGTGCGGTCGCGCGTACGACGCGGCCTGGCGCGGCTGCGGATCGTCCTCGATCCGGGTGGGGACCCTTGCGCCGGCGCCGACGGCGAGCAGGACCGCGCGCGCTTCCTGGCGGGCTTGCTGCCGCTCGCGTCCGCCTCCACGCGCAGCGCGCCGCTTCCGCCCTGGAGCGGGCTGTTCGCGAGCTCCGCGAAGACCGCCGGCGCCGTTGCCTTCGTCGCCGTCTCGCTCGCGCTGGTCGCGCACTTCGTCCTGCGCGAACGACCGTCGCTGCCCCCCTCCTCGGGAAACGAGGGCACGCCTCCGCTCGCGTTCGACACGGACGAGCGCGCGCTCGACACGGCCTCGCTCACGAACGCGGGCGACGCTGCGACCGCGACGCAACGCTCCGCGCTGCGCAACGCGGCCGCGGAAGCGACGTGGATCGTCGGTGGGCGCCTCACGCTCGGGTTGTGCGAGGCCTTCCCCGCTGCACCGGTCCAGGTCGAGTTGCTGGCGACTTCCGCGGACGGACTCGGCGGAGAGCGGCTGGCCGTCGCCCGCACGACCAGCGACGCGAACGGACGCTTTTCCTGCAAGCTGCCCCGGCCGACGCGAGCCTCCATCGTCGTCGCGACCCCGACGGGCGTGGAGCTCTTCGTCGTGCCCGCTCGAGTGCGCGTCGATCCGTCCAGCGCGGCACCGACGTCGCTCGAACCGCTCGCCTTCCCCATCGACGCCTGGCTCGTGGGGCGGGTCGTCGACGAGCGCGGGACTCCGGTCGCCGGCGCACGCATCGCCACGTTCCACCAAGAGGGCCACACCGCACAGGACGGCAGCTTCCGCGTTCCCGCGAGCTCGCACGTCCTGTTGCTCCACGGCACCGTGCTCGCAAACGGCTTCGAGGACGAACCCTTCTGGCTGCCGCCGCGCGCCGGCACGATCGACGCCGGTACGCTGACCCTCACCCCCGCGCGCACGCTGTCCGGCCGCGTGGTCGACCTTGCAGGCGCGCCCCTCGCCGGAGTGCGCGTCGGGAGCACCTGGGCCGTTCCCGGGCACGCAAGCTCGCGCTCCGAAGCGTTCACCGACGACGCGGGCCACTTCGAGCTCGACGGTCTCCGTTCCAACCCGTCCCGCGCCAACCCGTCCTTTGGCGAACCCGTTCAGGTCTGCTTCGAGCAAGCGGGCTACGCGCGCGCCCGGGAGGAGGTCGTGCAACGGGCGGATGGAAGCTTCGAGGACCTGCAGGTCACGCTGTCGAGGGGTTCGAGCGTGAGCGGAACCGTGCGCGCGCCGGATGGCTCGCCCGCGGCCGCGATCGAGGTCGTCGCAGCCGACGGCCCGCGGGTCGAACCTCGCACGGTGACCTGGACCGACGCGCAGGGAGCCTTCACGCTCGAGCACGTTCCACCCGGTCCACGCACCCTCTGGGCCTTGCGTCCGGGCGCCAACGTCGCGCGCGCTGCGATCGTCGTTCCGCCGGAAGGCGGACGGCTCGCGGGCCTCGAGCTCGCCTTCGCACGCGGGCCCGCGCTGACCGGAAGGGTGCTCGACGAAGCGGACGAGCCCGTCGCCGGGCTGTTCGTCTTGCTCGGCCCCTTCCAGGACGCTTCCCAGTGGGTCGATCCGGTCCGGACGGATGCGAACGGGCGCTTCGGCTTCGAGGATCTCCCGGACCCGCCCTTCAGCCTCACCCTCTTCGGCAGCGGCACCACGCGCCTCGAAACCCGCATCGAGTCGCTCGACGGAACCGAACGCGTCTTGCGGGTTCAGTCCGCGGCCAGCCTCGCGGGCACGGTGCTCGACGGCACCACGGGCAGCCCCCTTCCGGCCTTCACGCTGCGCGCCCGGATCGCGGTTCCGACGATCGCCGACGTCATGGACACGGTCGCCCAACGCTGGTCGTCCCCGGGCCTCCCGTTCGTGGATCCGAACGGGACCTTCCGTGTGCAGGGCATGGATCTGCGCCCGGGGACGACGCTGACCGTCGAGGTCAGCGCGCCCGGCTACGGCACGCACCAAACGACCCGCCGCGCCGAGCTCGCGCCCGATCCGGCCGCCTTCGTCCTGACGCTGTTCCCCGCCGCGACCGTCCGCGGCACCGTGCGCGACGCGGACGACGGCCGACCGCTGGCGGGCCTGCGCGTCACACGCGCCGGCCCGGACCCGCTCGCTCCTGCCTTCGTGCACGTCTCGACGCGCGCGGGAGAAGCGGCACCTTCCCTGGACCCCACGCGCGACGTCGAGCCTCCCGTCCTGACCGATTCCGACGGCCGCTTCACGCTGCACGACGTCGCTCCCGGACCGCTGCAGCTCGCGCTCGGCGACGAGTTCGGCACCCTGGCCCAGGACGGACCCTTCAACGTGCCGGCCGGAGCCACGCTCGAACGCCACATCGCGGTCCGACGGCCCGCCCCGCTCACCGGCCGCGCGACGGATCCCGACGGCCGAGCCGCCGCCGGCGCTTCGATCCGGATCGAAGCGGAGTCCGAAAGCCACCACGGCGCGCGCGGCCGGCGCACGACGACCGACGCCGAGGGCCGCTTCCGCCTCGAGCACGTCCCGGCCGGCACCTATCGACTGACCTGGGCCGAACAGCGCGGCTCGGCCTACATCCCGCTCCTGGCGCGAACGATCGTCGTCGAGGACGACGCGCCGGCCTTCGACCTGGCCTTCGACGGCGACACGCAGCTCGCAGGCAGCGTCCCCGTGGACGCGGGCGAGACCTTCGCGCTCGTCCGCGCCGAGCGGATCGACGCCGCGGGACAACCGACTCCCGACGCGCGCGCCTACGCCGTCCTGACCACCGACGGACGTTTCGCGTGGCGCGGGCTCGTGCCGGGCAGGTACCGGCTCAGTGCACGGGGCCATCGCTCGGACGATGGAGCGGTCGCGGAGGTCGAGCTCGCGCCGGGGGCATCGGTCGAGGTCCGTCTCGAGCGTCCCTGACCCGGAGATCGCCGACCTTGGCGATTGCCGAGCGCGCGAACGTCGGGGACGAAGCCTGGCTCGACATTCGCCCCGTCCCACGGATCAGGTGCTTGCGAAGCGCGGCACGACGAGCGCGGGCCCTTCCCATGCACCCGACCGGCGCGCTGCTTCGCGCCCGTGCGGCCGGGTTGCGCGCGACCTGCAGCAGGTCGGCGCGGTTCGTACGCACCGGGTCCGAACGGGCTTCCCGGGAGGGCCCGCAAGGGACGGCCAGGCGGGTGGCGGCCTTTCCTTCCGCTCGATCCCGGCCGTCCGCGCCAACAAATCCCGCTCCGGTTCAGGTGAGCGCGCTCGGGCTGCCGAGCGTGTCCGGGATCTCGACCGCGGGGAAGCGGTCGAGCCCGGTCCGCTCCGCCCGACGAACACCATGAATCACACCGCGAATCACACCGCCGCTCGCTTCACGCTCCTGCTCGCCCTCGTCCTCACCCCCGCCTGCCGATCCTCGGAGGCCTCGCGCCAGATCAGCGCGCCCGGCACGCTGACGAGCGCGGCCGGGAGCCCGAGCCAACACGTCTACGTCGAGGGCCGCGCCGCGCTGGAGCGCTTCCGCAACACGCGCGGCTGCGACAACGCGCCGGCGGCCGAGATCCTGGCCAAGCTCACGGCGCTCGAGCACGAGCTCGAGCAACTGCGGGCGCTCGAGGCCTTTCCCGAAGCCGAACGCGAAACGAGGCACCAGCACGCCACGTTGGCCTTCGCCTTCGCCGACGAAGCCGTCCAGCGCGGCTGCTTCGACGCCGCCGAGTTCACCTACCACAACCTGCTCGAGGTCTATCCGGGCAACGAGCACGCCGCGATCCGCGATCGCGCGACGCACGGGCTCGAGATCCTTCGTTCGGTCCGGTAGCCGCCCGCTGACGACGCGCCTCGGCGTTGGGCCAGACAGCCTGGCCGGTGCGCGAAGACGCGGGCGCGTCTGTTGGCTTCGGCGAAGCGCAGGCCTGTCAGGCCTTCCGGTTGAGCTTGCCGCCCGGCGAGCTCAACCGAAGGGCAGCCGCGTGCGCAGGCTGACGTAGGCACCGTTCGCGCCGAGGATCAGGTGGTCGAGCAGCGGCACGCCCAGGAGTGTTCCGGCGTCGAGCAGGCGTCGCGTGACGTCCAGGTCCTCGCGCGAGGGTTCGGGCTCGCCGCTCGGATGGTTGTGGGCCACGAGGACGGCGCAGGCCCCGTGGCGCAGAGCGGGACCGAAGACTTCGCGCGGATGGACCAGCGAGCTGGTCAGCGTCCCGCGCGACACTTCGGCCAGTGCGAACACGCGGTGGCGCCCGTCCACGAGCAGCGAGAGGAACACCTCGCAGGCCTCGTGCGCGAGCAGCGGATCGAGAAAGGCGGCGACGCGCTCGGCGCCCGCCGCCTGGCGCCCGAAGACGGCGCCTCCGAACTCCGCTTCGAGCGTGCCGGCCTCGGCCACGACCTCGGCCAGGCGCGAGACGACGCGTCGCACGCCCCCGGGGGTCACGGCGACGGAAGGTGTGCAGGCTGACTCCATGGCCCTTGGACCGTTCCTGCCGGCGCGGGTTGCGGTCTCTGGCGGGATTCTGGCTCGACGGTCGCGCACAGCCAGCCGGTTGGCCGAAGGGTCGCGCGCTCTTGTGCTGGATGCCGGTTGGCAGCCTGGTG